>CASFHP010000020.1 GCA_949294555.1 uncultured Eubacteriales bacterium | reverse complement strand
TTTCTTCTAATGTAATTGAATTTTTGTATTAGGCAAATGAGACAATTAGGGCCTGGTGGGGTTTTGTAGCAAAAATGTCTAATATTGTCATAAGAAAAGGTTTAACCTTAAATGACAATATTCGACATTTTTGCTACAAAACCCCACCTGGCCCTAATTGTCTCATTTGCCTAATCCAAAAATTCAATTCCATTAGAAGAAATCTTAGAAACTCTTGCTAAAGAATAAACATCTAAGCCTAAATCCTCTAATTTTTTTCTTCCATCTTGGAAAGACTTTTCAATCACAATTCCAACACCTGCAACAGAAGAACCAGCTTCTTTTAAAATTCGATATGCTCCCATAGCGGCTTGTCCATTTGCAAGAAAGTCATCAATAATGAGAATATTGTCATTTTCAGACAAATATTTTTTTGAAGCCATTAAGATGTAATCTGTATTTTTGGTAAAAGAATGGACAGGGGTTTGTATAGTGGTTTCTGTATCTAAAATAGCAGAGGATTGCTTTTTAAAAATAACAAAAGGCACATTTAATTTTGAAGCTACTGAGTAAGCAGGTGCAATCCCAGAAGATTCAATCGTAACAACTTTTGTAATATTTTTATCTTTAAAATAATTGGCAAATTCTTCGCCAATAGAATCCATTAATTTTGTATCAACTTGATGATTTAGAAAATTGTCAACTTTTAAAACATGTTCATTAATAACAATACCATCTTTTTTAATTTTTTCTTTTAATAAATCCATACAAGATCAGCTCCTATTTATATATATTTATGAAAACCATTATAACATAAAATGTCGAAAAATAGCAAGGTTTGTGAAAAATATTGTATCTTTTAAATATAAAAAATGCATGAGTGTAAATAGAAGTTTAAGTATAAAGTAGTTAGGATTATAAAGGAAGATAAGAAACTGAGAGAATTCATAAAATCTTTACAAAATTTCCTTGACAAACACAAAAAAAAGATATAAGATAAGGCTGAAATTAAGCACTATTCCTAATTTTAAGAGAAATTTTAGGAAACAATATTTCATAAACAATGCAAAGCTTTATGGAATATGTGAAGATTGTAAATCAAAAATTAAAGAATAGGGAGGAATTAAAATGGAAATCAATTTAGCAGGTACAAAAACAGAGAAAAATTTAATGGAGGCTTTTGCAGGAGAATCACAAGCAAGAAATAAATATACATATTTTGCATCTAAAGCTAGAAAAGAAGGATATGAGCAAATAGCAGCTATATTTGAAGAAACAGCAGCAAATGAAAAGGAACATGCAAAAATGTGGTTCAAATTATTACAAGGTGGAGAAATTAAATCTACATTGGAAAACCTACAAGCAGCAGCTGAAGGAGAAAATTATGAATGGACAGATATGTATGACAGAATGGCTAAAGAAGCTAAAGAAGAAGGATTTAACCATATTGCATACTTATTTGAAGAAGTAGGAAAAATTGAAAAAGAACATGAAGAAAGATACAAAAAATTAATCGAAAATGTTGAAGGTGGATTAGTATTTAGCCGTGATGGAGATAGAATCTGGAAATGTAGAAACTGCGGACATATCGTTATTGGAAAATCAGCTCCAGAAATTTGTCCAGTATGTAGCCATCCAAAAGCATATTTTGAAATTAAAGCCGAAAATTATTAATAAATTAGAAAAGGCAAGAATGAAAGTTCTTGTCTTTTACACGTATTTATAAAAAAGAGAGGAAAATTGTATGGTATATAAAACATATTATCAATCACCAGTAGGAAAACTGTTCATTGCAAGTAATGAAGAAAATTTAATTGGGTTATGTATAGAAGGACAAAAGTATTATTTAGATAAAATTGAAAAAGAAGCAATTTTAAAAGATGATATAATAATATTAGAGAAAACAAAAGACTGGCTAGACAGATATTTTGGAAAAGAAAGACCAGAAATATCAGAATTGCCATTAGCTCTGGAAGGAAATGCATTTAGACAATGTGTATGGAATCTGCTATGTAAAATACCATATGGAGAGACAACAACATATGGAGAATTAGCAAAAGAAGTAGCTAAAAAATTAAATAAACCATCTATGTCTGCACAAGCAGTAGGAAATGCTGTTGGACATAATCCGATTTCTATTATTATACCTTGCCATAGAGTGGTTGGAAAAAATGGTAGTCTAACTGGTTATGCAGGGGGAATTAAGAACAAAATAAAGTTATTGGAATTAGAAGGTGTGAATAGGAAAAACTTTTTTATACCAAAATAGAATAATTTTATTACACAAAAATAGGAAAAAGTCTGCATAAAAATTAGAAAAATTGAGAATGATATAAAGAGAAAACACGAGAAATAAGCCAGTTAGAAGAGAAATGTGAAAGTTTTGTAAATTTTAGCACTCTCCTATTGACTTTGCTAAAAATAGGTATATAATTATAAATGTAAAAAGATAAAAGTACTTTTAATCTAAATATGTGCTACCGAAGACAAGGTGTCAACACATAAATATAATTTGAAGGAGTTGATTATTATGATGATGATACCAAGAAGAAATCATTTTGATTTATTTGATGAAATGTTTAGAGATCCATTTTTTGAGGGAACAGAAAGTAAGGTTATGAAAACAGATATTAAGGAAAAGAAAGATAAATATCTAATTGATATTGATTTGCCAGGATATGAAAAAAAAGATATTAAAATGGAAATATCAGATGGATATTTAACTGTACATGCAAGTGTTAATAAAGAAGTAGATGACGAAAAAGATAAAGGAAAATATGTACGTAAAGAAAGATATGTAGGAGAATGTTCAAGAAGCTTTTATGTAGGAGATAATGTAACTGAGGACGAAATTAAAGCAAAATTTAAAAATGGAACATTAACTATCGAAGTACCTAAAAAAGATGATAAAAAAGAATTACCAGAAAAGAAATATATTCCAATTGAATAGAAAAAATCTAGCCAAGCTAGATTTTTTTCTATAAAGATTTAATTTCTTCTTCAGATAAATTTGTTATCTTTTGAATAAGTTTTATGTCCAATCCTTCTGCTTTCATTTTTTTAGCAATTTCTTTTTTTTCTTCAGCTTTTCCCTCGGCTAGACCCTTAGTTCGTCCTTCGGCTAAGCCAGCAGCTAACCCTTTTCTTTTTGCTTCGTTCATTTCGGTATTATAGGTTAATCTACTTCTTTCTCTAATTTCGTATAATTCTCTTGCGTATTCATCTGCACTCATTTCTGTTAGTTGATCTACTGCTTCTTTAATTTCTTCATTATCATTTTTACACTCTTCTATCATTTTTTGATCGCCCCCAATTACATATAACCATTTTTCTAATAAATCTCCTACTCGTGGCTTTTTCTTTTTAAACTTTGCTAATTCTATTATATAATATTTACACATCTTTGTGAAATACTGATCTTCTTCTTCATATCCCATGTCTACATATCTTATTTCTTCTGTCTTTTCATATTTTAACATTGCTAAATTTAAGTATGAGTTTCGTTTTATAATAGAATCATTTACGATACATATAACTATGGTATCTTTTGCATCCTTGTATTCTTGTGATATTTTGATATCTCCTGCGATTAATTTTGCATTATATACAACTAATCTTCTATCAATAGCTGTTGCATTTCCTATCTGCATTTCAATATCAATAATAGTATTTTCGTTAATTTCTGCTTTTATATCTAATATACTTAATTTTTCGTTTATTGTTTCTTTTGGAATTTCTGGATTTTTGACTTCGATTTTTTGTATATTAATTTTTAATATAGCCTCTAATAGGCTTTTTAATATTCTTTCATTGCCTCCTTTTCCAAAAATTCTTTTAAATACATAATCATTTGATAATGGTAGTATATCTACTTTTTTTACATTACTTGTTTGGTTCAATAAATTTTCTCCTTTCATTTTAACAGATTTTTTTGGTTATACAATATAATATTAGAATAAAAAATTGACATTATTTGATAAAAATTTTAAATATTAGTTTTTTGAATAAAAAGCTAGAAAAAAGAATAAAAATAGAAAGATATTGTGGAATATAGAATAAAAATAGTAAAATAGATAAATATTTTTTATGGAAAGTTATAAAATATAAGATAAAATAATTTTTCTGCCAACAAATTTCTATATGTGCTAAAAAAATTTCAATAAATATAATTAGATGAAAAGTGGAAAGAAGATTTCTTATAAATATAGATTTGACAGAATAATTAAAAATATATAGATATAATTTTTTGATAAATAGAATAATAAAATAATAAAAAACAACAAATATATAATTTAAGATTAAAAAATATAACCAAAAAACTTATGTTAACACTATATCATGAATAATTATGAAATGCAAGGAATTATAAGAAACTTTATAAAAAAATTAATGTGTTACGAATTACATGATTTGATTTATAAAAATTGAAATTTCTAAGTATTTGTACATAAAAATTTTCCTAGAGTTAAGTACTCTAAGAAAAATTTTTCATGTTTATAATAACAATAAAATATTATAAAGTCAATAAAAAACGAGAAAACTTTTGCATAAAAGTGAATATAAAAATGTAGAAGAAACTAGTAAAGAAAACATGCTTAAAATGCCTTTATATCAATGCTTTTACAAATTAGAATGTTTCTTAGAGTACTTAACTAACAGTAAATAATTTATCAGAATAAAAAGAAAAAACAAAAGAAAGAGGTATAGAGGATGAAAAAAATAAAAAATGAAGAACAAGTGAAAAAGAAGGAACAAAATAAAAATATAGAATTAGGGAGCAAAAAAGTAAAAACAGAAAAAGGGATTACAATATTGGCTTTAGTCATAACAATAATTGTTCTATTAATCCTAGCAGGAATAACAATAAGTGCTATAACAGGAGATAATGGACTTATTCAAAACGCAGGGAAAGCAAAAGAAAGTGCAGAAATTGATAGTGAAAAAGAAGCAGTAGAAACCGCGACAGTAGAGGCTATGGGTAAAAATAAATATGGAAATGTAGTTAGAAGTGAACTACAAGAAGAATTAAATAAAGACTTAGGCGATGGTATAACTAGTGTGTCAGATGGAGATAATGAAGAATATATAGTAAAATTTATTCAAAGTGAAAGATATTATACGGTTAATGCAAATGGAGATGTTGAATATATTAAAGTGACAAACGGAGAGAAAGTTTTAACAGTACAATGTGTTGATAGTAAAAATCAACTATTGTCAGAATATCAATATATGATATTACAAGATCAATATTCAAAAAAAGCACCTGAAATAGCAGGATATATACCTCATGAAGAAAGCATAACTGGGGAGATTACAGAAGATACTACCATTACCTTTATATATTATTTAATTTTTAATAATGAGGACACGCTTGTTTTTACAGGACTAGATCAATCTGGAAATATCACGACAAATGAAAGCCAAATTGTTAGTTATATGGTTGGAGATGGAAGTAGCACCTATGGGAATGGTTTAAAGGAAAAAGAGATTAGTGGGGTATTGAAAATACCAGAAACATATAATGGAAAAAAAGTAACCAGAATAGGGCAAAGTGCATTTAGAGAATGTAGTAATATATATGATTTAGAAATTTCTGATAATGTAGAGAAAATAGATTTGTATGCATTTAATAGAGCTAATAATATGGAAAATTTAGTAATTGGAAAAAATGTTACCAATATAGGAAATTATAGTTTTTGGCATTGCGATAATTTAAAAAGTGTAACATTTAAAAATAACAATGATTGTTGGGGCGTAACTAGTTTTGGTGAATGTGGTAACTGGACAGAAATTAATATAGATAATACGAATACTGTATATAAAGTTGAAGAAAATATTTTGTATTCGGCAGATGGAAAAGTATTAAAACTATGTCCAAGAGGACATACAGGAGACTTTGTTGTTCCAGAAACAGTGGAAATAATAGATCAAAGTGCATTTGCATACACATGGTCACTTTCAAATATTGTAATAACAAATAATGTGAAACAAATAAATAGATTTGCTTTTAATAGTTCGTATATAAAAAGTATCGTAATAGGAGAAAGTGTACAAAATATAGGGCTTAGTGCATTTAACAATTGTAGTTATTTAAAAAATGTAACAATAAATTCTTCAGAGATTGCAGGAAATTTAAGCACAAGTGGCGCATGTGGAAATTTATTAAATTCTGCTGAAATAATTTATTTAAAAGAGGAAATTGCAGATGTTGGAGAATATATAACAACAAATTATACACAAACAGACTCAGATAAAACAGGCTATGTAAAATATATAAAATAGAATGAAAGCATTTAAAAGGAAACTTCTACAATTAAACAAAAAAATGGAAAATTTTTATTAGTAAATTTGTAAATAATTAAAAGAAAATAGGAAAAAATAGATTTTAGTGGAGGTGAAAAAATGAATAAAACAATAAAATTCATTCTATTTTTAGTAGCAATATTTGCTATTTCGTTAATCGTACCAAACTTCAGTAAAGCAGCAACAACTGTAACTGATGAAAGTTCTTTACTTAGTGCGATATCTAGTGTAAGTGATGGAGAAACCATAACTTTACAAAATAATATAACTGTCACAGCACCAATCGTTATCCAAAAAGAAATCATTATTGATGGTAATGGATACACAATAACAGGTTCTAGCGATTGGACATCAACATCAGGAAATCAAACTATGTTTACAGCACAATTTTCAGCTGGTAAATTGACATTAAAAAATGTTAATTTACAAAATGGACCAAAATATGGTGTGCAATCTTATGATGGTGCAACTGTTATATTAGATAATGTTTCTATTACAGGATTCAAATATGGTGGTGTTCTTGCCAATGGTGGTAATGTAGAAATTATCGATTTACATTTAGGATATAATGGAACAACTGCCAATAATGGTATTGAAATT
This sequence comes from uncultured Eubacteriales bacterium, assembly GCA_949294555.1. GTDB lineage: Bacteria > Bacillota > Clostridia > TANB77 > CAG-508 > CAG-269. The sequence goes on along the minus strand of CASFHP010000020.1, from coordinate 20,984 downwards.
GCAAAAGGAGCAGCTGCAACAAATAATCCAACATTAACCATGAATGGTGTTTTAACATCAGATACAACAGAAAATGTTGTAAGAGTGGCTGAAAATGATAGTTTAACTGAATTTACAATTACAAATACACCAAATACAACTAACAAGGTAGTTTTAACAGATAATAGTATTGTCTTAACAGATGAAAATAATAATGTTGTTGCAGAATCATCTGTACCAGATAAAGTAACAGGTAATGCAGATGAACAAAAAGTTATTGTAACAGTTATTGCTAATGAGCAAGAAATTCGTTTCACAGCAAATGAAGGAACAATGATAACAGCAGATTTAGTATCATCACATATTGTATTAGAAGATAATGAAAAAATCGACGGATATTATGCAAGTGCAGATTATACAACAGAATTTAATTTTAATGAAGCTTTAAATGCAGATACAACTATTTATGCAAAAATTTCTACAGTAGAAGCAACTGTACCAGAAGAACCAGTACAAGAGCCAGAAACAGAAGTAAAAGACGAAACACCAAAAACAGGTGTGAAAAACTATTTAGGATTAGCAGTGCTAGCAATTATATTGTCATCAACTGTTATGATTGGTATGAAAAAGAAAACAATGAAAGGATAGGCAGAACGTCTATCCTTTATATATTAGGAAAGTCATGCGGACTTCCTATTAAATAAAATTAAGATAAAAAGAACAATATTTAAAGTCATATTATTTTGATAAAGGAAGATAAGATTATGAAAAATGATACAAAAGTAAACCATAAAAAAATATATAAGCTAATTTATTTTTTGCTGACAGTACTCATCATATTATCAAGTATTTATGTTATCAATTTTTTCTCATTAAAACAAGAAGCTAAAGAACAAAGCAATTTATTAAATGCAATTAGTATATATCAAAATGAAACAGGAAATGGAGAAACACAAAATATATCATCAGAAGAAAAAGGAACAATTGAAGAAGTAGCAGAAGAAAATACACGGAGCAACTTCAGAAGAAAGTGTGGATTTGCAAAACCAGGAAACAGAAAGAATGTTGCAAGTAAGAAGCTTACAAGAAGAAAATGCAGACATTGTAGGTTGGTTAGAAATTGAAAATACCAATATCAATTATCCTGTATTGCAAGGAACAGACAATAGTTATTATATGACACATAATTACAAAAAGGAAAAATCAAAAAATGGCTCCATTTTCTTAAATGCAGATTATGACTGGAATATACCGAGTAATAATTTGCTCATATATGGTCATAACTTAGGCAATGGAATGATGTTTCAAGAATTATTAAAATATGAAAAGAAAAGCTATTATCAAGAGCATCCAATAATTCGTTTTACGACAGCAGACGAAGATGCAGAATATGAGATTATATCTGTTTTTAAATCAAGAGTATATTATAAATCAGAGAAAAATGTATTTCGTTATTATTTTTTCATTAATAGTGAATCAGAAGAAGAATATAATGCGTTTGTAAAAAATGCAAAAAATGCTTCTTTGTATTCAATTGATGCAACAGCAAGCTATGGAGACCAGCTAATTACTTTATCTACTTGTTCTTATCATGTGGAAGATGGAAGATTTGCAGTTGTAGGAAGAAAAAAGTGAAATGTCGGGAACGTGCTAAATCCTTCCAAAAGTTACTAGCTAATTTTTTGTACCACTAGCTAGTAACTTTTGGAAGGATTTAGCACGTTCCTAAGCTTGATTTCGATTATTATCTATGATAGAATGCGTATAGTGTTAAGAAGATAAAAATTATAAAATACCAAAATAGTAAAGGAGGCAGTATATGAAAGGAATTGGAATAGGTGTAAGCGACTTTAAATCTATTATAATAAGAGATAATTATTATATAGACAAAACAATGTATATAAAAGATATAATAGATAATCAATCAAGTGTTATACTAGTAACAAGACCAAGAAGATTTGGAAAAACCCTAAATATGAGTATGTTAAAATACTATTTTGATTGTAGACAAAAAGATAACGAAGAATTATTTAAAGGTTTGAAAATAATGAAACAAGATGAAATATATACTTCAAAATTAGGAGCATATCCAGTTATTTATGTAACATTAAAAGATGCAGCATTAATGAACTATGAAATGATGATAATGCAGTTAAAAACGATTATGATGGAAGTATATTATGAAAATCGATATGTTTTAGATGGAGAAATGTCAGAAGGCGAAAAAAATATATTTAATCGAATACTAGCTGCTAATGCAACAGATGTAGATTTGATGAATGGACTAAAAATGTTGTCTAGAATTATGTATCAATATCATAATAAACCAGTTATTTTATTAATTGATGAATATGATGTGCCTTTACAAAATGCTTATGTAGAAGGATATTATGATGAGGCAGTTAAATTTTTTAAAACTTTTTATGGAACAACATTTAAAGACAATCCATATTTAGAGAAAACAGTTTTGACAGGTGTTAGTAGAGTAGCCAAAGAAAGTATATTTAGTGGAGCAAATAATTTTAAAGTTTTTACTGTATTAGATAATGAATTTGCAGATGATTTTGGAATTACAGAACAAGAAATGGATAAAATTATACAAGATTTTGATGTACAAGATGAAAAAGAAGAAATCAAAAAATGGTATGATGGATATACAATCGGAAATGTAGAAGGAATCTATAATCCATGGAGTATATTAAATTATTTAACTGATAAAAAATTAATGCCATATTGGGTAAATACAAGTTCAAATGATTTAATAAAATTAGTATTAAAAAATTCAAGTACGATAAAAGAAAAAATAGAGAAATTATTAAAAGATGAAGAAATAGAAGTACCAATCAATTTAGAAACAGTAATTGTAGGAATAGAAAACAATGAGGACAATATCTGGGGACTAATGCTAGGAACAGGTTATTTAAAGGTAACAGAGGTAGTTAATTTAGCAGAACATATATATAAAGTAAAACTACCAAATTATGAAATCAAATTATTATTCCAACAAATCATAACAGAATGGTTTAGAAATAAAGTTATTGGAAATGACTTAAAAAGTATATTAAAAGATTTAGTAACATTAAATTTGGAAGAATTTGAAGAAAAATTCAAAATCTTAGTAAAAGAAATGTTTAGTTATATGGATGTAGGGGAAAATACAGCAGAAAACTTTTATCATGCATTTGTGTTAGGTATGTTAGTAGGACTAAAAGACACATACTATGTGAATTCAAATAGAGAATCAGGAATTGGAAGATATGATATCATGTTAGAACCAAAAGATCAAAATGGAAATAGTTTTATCATGGAATTTAAAGTATATAAAGAGGACAAAGAGAAAACGATAGAAGATACAATTGAAAATGCAAAAAAACAAATAGAAGAAAAAGGATATGAAAGCGATTTAAAGATGCGTGGATTTACTAACATAACGAAAATAGTATATGCATTTAAAGGTAAAGAAGTAAAAATGGAAGTTTACTAGGAGACGGGTGTTAAATTGAACGATTTGGCACAGAACAAATTTACGGAAAGCCAAGGAAAAAATATAAAATTAATATAAAATTGTTAAGGCTTTCCGATTTGTTCAAGAAAAATTACGAAAAGAGGAAAGCAAATGTCAGATTTTGTGCATTTACATATACATAGTGAGTTTAGTTTATTAGATGGAGCAAATAGAATAAAAGACTTACCAGTAAGAGCTAAAGAATTAGGAATGAAGGCAATGGCATTAACAGATCATGGGGTTATGTATGGTGCGATTGACTTTTATAAAGCATGCAAAAAAGAAGGGATAAAGCCGATTATTGGTTGCGAGGTCTATGTAGCGCCTAGAAGCAGATTTGATAAAGAGCCTAATATTGATAACCACTATTATCATTTGATTTTGTTAGCAAAAGATAATCAAGGGTATAAAAATTTAAGTAAATTGGTTTCTATCGGTTTTGTCGATGGTTATTATTATAAACCGCGTATAGATTTAGAAGTATTGGAAAAATATCATGAAGGCTTAATTTGCCTAAGTGCTTGTTTAGCAGGAGCGGTTAACCAAGCTTTATTAAACGGCCAAGAGGAGAAAGCAGAAGAAGTTGCTTTATGGCATAAAAAAGTCTTTGGCGAGGATTATTACATTGAAATCCAAAATAATGGAATTAAAGAACAGGTATTAGCAAATCAGAAATTGGTAAAATTAGCCAGAAAGCTAGATATTCCACTAGTTGCTACAAATGATGCACACTATTTAAAAAGAGAAGATGCCTATAATCATGAAGTTTTATTATGTATTCAAACAGGAAAACGAATGAGTGACCCTGACAGAATGCGATTTGATACAGACGAGCTATATGTCAAATCTCCAGAAGAGATGTCAGAATATTTTAGTGCATTTCCAGATGCCATAGAAAATACGGTAAAAATTGCAGATAAATGCAATGTGGAATTTGAGTTTGGACATACCATATTACCCAATTATGATGTACCACCAGAATATCCAACGCATTTTGATTTCTTTAAAAAGTTATGTGATGATGGTATTAAAAAGAGATATGGAGAAAATCCAAGTAAGGAAATTCTAGATAGAGCAGAATATGAAATTGGTGTTATCAAAAAAATGGGATATGTTGACTATTTCCTAATTGTATGGGATTTTATTCATTATGCCAAAACACACAATATTTCCGTAGGACCAGGAAGAGGTTCGGGTGCAGGTTCTATAATTGCCTATGCTATTGAAATTACAGATATTGACACTATGAAATATGATTTACTGTTTGAAAGATTTTTAAATCCGGAAAGAATTAGTATGCCTGATTTTGATGTCGACTTTAGTGATACACATAGACAAGAAGTTATCGACTATGTATCTCGAAAATACGGGCATGACCATGTTTCACAGATTATTACATTTGGAACCATGTCTGCAAGAATGGTTATTCGAGATGTAGCAAGAGTATTAGATGTGCCTTATGCAGAAGCAGATACATTGGCAAAAATGATACCAAATGAATTACATATCACCATTAAAAAAGCATTAGAGCAAAACATAGAATTGCGAGAAAAATATGAAAATGACCCACAAGTAAAAAACTTATTGGATATCGCAATGGGACTAGAGGGAATGCCAAGGCAGGCGTCTACCCATGCTTGTGGAATTGTTATTACCAAAGACCCAGTTGACACCTATGTGCCTTTGTATGTTCGTGATGGACAAATTTCTACCCAATATATCATGACAACTCTAGAAGAATTAGGGCTATTGAAAATGGACTTCTTGGGATTAAGAACACTAACCGTTATTCAAGATACAATTGAAATGGTGGAAAAAGATAAAGGAATTAAAGTCGAATTTGATAAAGAAATGGCAGACCCTAAGGTATATAAATTATGGCAAGAAGGAAAATCTTGCGGTATATTCCAATTTGAATCACAGGGAATGACAAACTTCATGAAGGAACTAAAACCAGACTGTTTAGAAGACTTAATCGCTGGTGTTTCTCTATACAGACCAGGACCAATGGACCAAATCCCAAGATATATTAAAGGAAAACAACATCCTGGGCATAATGAATATACACATCCAAGCTTAGAGCCAATTCTAAATGTAACTTATGGATGTATGGTATATCAAGAACAAGTTATGCAAATCGTTCGTAATTTAGCTGGTTATTCTTTAGGAAGAGCTGACCTAGTAAGAAGAGCCATGGGAAAGAAAAAGTTAGATGTTATGGCAAAAGAAAGAGAAATTTTTATCAATGGACAAGTAGACGAAAATGGAAATGTCATTGTACCAGGTTGTGTAAGAAATGGAATTGACGCAGAATCAGCTAATAAAATCTTTGACGAAATGGCAGAATTTGCAAAATATGCATTTAACAAATCACATGCTGCATGTTATGCAGTAGTAGCTTACAGAACAGCATATTTAAAAGCATATTATCCAGCAGAATTTATGGCAGCAACCTTAAATAGTTATCTGGGAAACTTAGATAAAGTACCACAATATATTGATGAATGTAAATCTCTAGGAATTGAAATCTTAAAACCAGAAATCAATAAAAGTAGTACCAAATTTACAGTTGAAGACGGCAAAATACGATTTGGTTTAGGTAGTATCAAAAATGTAGGAACTGTGCCAGTCGATAATATTGTAGAAGAGAGAAATAAGCATGGAGAATATAAAGGATTTACAGACTTTTGCGAAAGAATTGCAGATGAAGCAGTCAATAAAAAATGTATTGAAAGTTTAATAAAAGCAGGGGTATTTGACAATTTTGAACAAACCAGAAGTACCTTACTTGCTTCATTTGAAAGTATAGTAGATACCATTCAAAGTGGAAAGAAAAAGGGATTTTCAGGACAAGTATCAATGTTTGAATTAGGTTCAGAAGAAGACAAAAAAGAAATGAACGAAAAGAAATATGTATTTGAAGAGCATGAAGAAATGTCAGAAAAAGAAATGTTATCAGCAGAAAAGGAAATGCTAGGAATTTACATATCAGGACATCCATTAGAAAAATTAAGAAGTCAAATCGAAAAACAAACCAATATCAATACAATGCAAATGAAAGAAATTGATGAACAAAATTCCTCAATGCAATATGATGGACAAGAAATGAACTTAGAAAAACCAAAATTCGCAGATGGAGACCATGTTAAATATGCAGGAATTATCACATCAATCAAAAAGAAATATACAAAAAATAACAAGATTATGGCATTTGTCACAATAGAAGACTTGTATGGACAAGCAGAAGTTATCGTATTTGAAAATGCCTATTTGAAAGCAGGAGCCAGCCTAGCAGAAGAAAATATCGTATTAGTAGAAGGAAGACTAAGCATTCGTGAAGACGACGCAACAAAAATTGTAGCCAATGACATCAAAGACTTTGGAGAACAAAAACACAAAATTTTGGTGTTAAATATTACAGAAGCTGACGAAGAAGAAAAAAAGAAATTAAGAGGTGCTATCAAATATTTTAATGGAGACAAAAACAATATGCCTGTTTTTGTAAAAGTAAATGATGAAAACAAAAGTTGTGGGCAAATGTATGTAACAGAAGAAATATTAGACGTCTTTAGATGGATAATTGGAAATGAAAATGTGTTAGTAAAAGAAGAATGAGACAATTTGGGCCAGGTGGGGTTTTGTAGCAAAAATGTCGAATATTTAATATATTGTTGAAATTTATGTAAATTGGTAGTATAATAATTAAGTCTCATAGGTATAAACCTAAGTAGAGGAAGCTGTATTATAATATAGAAAGGAGCTTATATTAATGAAAAAAGAAAAAAGGAAACAATGGGAAAAAATTGTAGAGGAAAAGGCACGGTTGGAGAAAAATTTAGAGTCTTTCCTTGAAATTGTACCTGAAAGAAAGGAATACGGAACATATGTAGACTTGCTAGAAGTGTTACAAGCAATTGACACAAAAAATTTGGAAATGGAATATATATTGGAATATATTCCGATATGTCCATATCTGAAACTGGATACAAGACTACATAAATCTATCGGAATCGCAATCTTATATACATATATAGGTGTAGCGCTATATGATGACAGGGTAGACTATAAGGGTATTCCGGATGCACTGATGAATGAAATAACCGACTTTAATAATTTGCTGGAAGAATTTCTTTTTTCTTGAAGGAAAAAGGACCCAAGGAGCGTGAGCTCTAAGGGTCCTTATCCGATGATATGCAATTTATAAATCGCATAAGTATTTCATTTTTTTCAAATTTTCCAAGAAATCTCTAAAATATTTTTGGTATCTTTTGACCAATAATATGTTTTTACTCTTGGTATCCATCATTTTTTCTAATAATTTCATAATAATGAAAACAAAAGGCTTAAACAAGAAAACAGGTTCAATCACATATAAATTAATATTTGCTTCATACAAGCGATTCAGTTCATTTTGAAAAAAATATACATACTGTTTTACCGTTTTTGTTAATCTCCGTAATTCAAACATAGAAATCCTCCAATCTTTTTTTCTATTATACAAAGATTAATAAGTTACAAGATTTAATCAATAGTATATCATAAATTTTGCATTTTGAAAATAAAATTTTTAAGAGAGATTTGCTTTGTTTGTAAAAACAATAAAATAAAAAAGGAGGGATTTTTTATAAAAAGTAATGAGAAATTTAAAAAAATAATTCATGCATTATTACCGCTAATCATTGGAGGAATAGTTGGCATTATTACTTCCAATGCTATTAATTACAATAATTTAGTAAAACCAGCATTATCTCCGCCAGCAATCGTATTTCCAATTGCATGGACAATTATTTATTTACTAATCGGAATATCGTATACACTTTTAAAAGAAAAAGGAGAAGTATCAAAAGAAACAAAACAATTATATTATACACAATTGTTTTTTAACTACTTATGGACATTTCTATTTTTTGTTTTTGAACTTAGGTTATTATCTGTCTTATGGATTATCATTTTAGATGTATTGGTTATTTGTATGACTTATCAGTTTTATAAACAAAATAAATTATCTGGAATTTTGCTAATTCCTTATGTCTTGTGGTTAATTTTTGCGACATACTTAAATATTTCTATATACTTTTTAAATTTGTAAATGCTATTTAATTATTAATAGTAAATTTATATTTAATTATTTATTTGTGATTTGTTTTAAATAATAAAAGTATGTTTAATGCTAAATTGTACAAATAAAATATATAAATTTAATAATATTCTTAAAATTTTTGCATATACATATATATAGGAATTTGGACAAAGGAGAAAAGTATATGTTTAATGTTACAGTATTAAGATTAAAAGACATCGTAAAATATATTATATGTATATTTGTATTTATCTTACTAATTTTTAGTATCAGCAATTATTTTTCAGGGACAAAGGAAAATACGCAAGAAGTGACACAACAAATAGAAAATGTAACAAACGAAATATCCAATCATAGCCTGTTGTCTTGTTTAGATGCTACACTTCCTGTTGTAGCATCTATTAATCATAATGAAGAAAATGAAAAACAGAAATTAAGTGAAAATGATATATTAAAATCTATGTTAGAAACACAAATCAGTTCCATAGATGAAATTCAAAATATGGCGGAAGTATCAGAAGGAGGAGAAACAGAAAACACAAGTGAAGAAAAGCAAGGTGTAGAATTAGCCGAAACAGGGGGAACAACTGAAGTGATTACAAATAATCCAATCACAGAAAGTTATAATGCACAATATGGGAATGTCAAAATAAAAAATCAAACAGACTATGAATTAACACAAGAAATGTTAACACCAGATATCACAATTGATAACAAAAACATTATGATTTTTCATACGCATAGTTGTGAAAGCTACACATCAAGCGAACTATATCCATATACACCAACAGGAAATTTTAGAACAACAGACTTAAACTTTACAGTTACAAGAGTTGGAACAGAACTTACCACACAATTACAGCAATATGGATATAATGTAATTCATGATACAAGCTACCATGATTATCCATCATATAATGGTTCTTATACAAATTCATTAAAAACAGTAGAAAGTTTATTGCAAACAAATCCATCTGATATCATTATTGACTTACATAGAGATGCCATAGGAAGTCGAAGTGATTATGCACCAACAGTTAGAATTGGAGATGAAGAAGCAGCACAAATTATGTTTGTTATCGGAACAAATGCAGGAGGACTATGGCACCCAAATTGGAATCAAAACTTAAAATTTGCAATAAAATTGCAAGAAAAAGCAGAAGAATTATATCCAGGGCTATTTAAACCAATCATGCTTACAACTTCGAGATATAACCAACACACAGGAAAGTATGCAAATATTATGGAAGTTGGTGCAACAGGAAATACGTTAGAACAATGTTTAACCAGCATGAAATACTTGGCAAAAGTCATAGATGAGATAATGAAATGATACATTGGGGACGTGCCAAATCGTTTCAAAATGAAACCAAAAGGGACAGACCAAATTGAAAGAATATTCAGTTTGGCAGTCTCTATTTTTTTATCTATCTAATTTTATTTTTTAATTATCTTGCAATATAATGGCAAGTTGGATATAATAACCATATAATAAAAATAAAGAAAAGAGGTAATTATATGGCAAATATCAGTTTAAACCTAAAACATACAGGAATTACACAAAAAACAATCTTAACATACAAAGAACAAGTAGAAAATATACATAAAGATTTGCACAGAAGAGCAAATGATGAAAAAGATTTTGTAGGGTGGTTAGAATTACCAACCAATTATGATAAAGAAGAATTTGCAAGAATTAAAAAAGCAGCAAAGAAAATAAAAAAGGAATCTGACATTTTAGTGGTTATTGGAATTGGAGGTTCATATTTAGGAGCAAGAGCGGTTATTGAAGCATTAACCAGTTCATTTTATAATATGTTACCAAACAAACAAAGAAAATATCCACAAATTTTATATGTTGGAAACAACCTAAGTCCAAACTATATTAATGAACTAATTGAATATATTGGAAATAAAGATTTTTCAGTAAATGTTATATCAAAATCTGGTACAACTACAGAACCAGCGATTGCCTTTAGAATTTTTAGAGAAATCTTAGAAAATAAATATGGAATTGACGAAGCAAGAAGCAGAATTTATGCTACAACTGACAAAGCAAAAGGAGCATTAAAAACATTGGCACAAAATGAAGGATATGAACAATTTGTTGTTCCAGATAATGTAGGTGGTAGATATTCTGTATTAACAGCAGTTGGATTATTACCAATTGCAGTAGCAGGAATAGATATTGATAAATTAATGCTTGGAGCACAAACAGCACAAGCTCGTTTTGATGACCCAAATTTAAAATATAACGAATGTTATAAATATGCAGTTGTAAGAAATATTTTATACAAATTATACAAAAATACAGAAATCCTAGTAAATTATGAGCCAAAAATGCATTATTTCACAGAATGGTGGAAGCAATTATTTGGAGAAAGTGAAGGAAAAGACCAAATGGGAATTTTCCCAGCAGGGGTTGACTTTACAACAGATTTACACTCAATGGGACAATATATTCAAGAAGGAAGAAGAAACCTATTTGAAACAGTTATTAGTATAAAAACACCAAACTCAGATATTACAATTAATCCAGATGATGATAATTTAGATGGCTTAAATTATTTAGCAGGAAAAGGATTAGACTATGTCAATAAAAAAGCAATGGAAGGAACCATAAAAGCACATGTATCAGGAGATGTTCCAAACATTGTCATAGAAATGGAAAAACTAGACGAAGAAAATATAGGAGAATTAATTTATTTCTTTGAAAAGGCATGTGCAATGTCTGGAAATATTTTAGGAGTTAATCCATTTAATCAGCCAGGTGTAGAAGAATACAAAAAGAATATGTTCAAATTATTAAAAAAACCAGGATATTAATATGTCCAATTGGGGGACGGAGATGATTTTGGGGACGGAGCAAAAAATCATCGTTTTATAAAGAATATTTAATTTAAAACTTTTTAGGGAATGAAATGATGATTTTTTGCTCCGTCCCCAAAATCATCTCCGTCCCCAAATCACAGAAGGAGGAAAAACATGATATACAAGGAAAAATTTAAAATAGGATTAAAAGATGTATGGGCAAAAAATGAAGTCAGCAATATTGCTATTTTAGAGTACTTAGAAGATATTGCAGCATATCATTCTGACAGTGTAGGAATTGGCGTCAACACAACAGAAGAAACGCATGTGAATTGGTTATTATTAGATTGGGAATTAGAAGTATTAAAGAGACCAAAATATGGACAAGTGTTGGAAATTCACACATGGTCTAGAGGAATAGAAAAATTTTATGCATTTCGTGATTTTGAAGTATATGATGAAGAAAATAATTTATGTGCGATAGCAACTTCAAAATGGCTTTTGGTAGATAGCAAAACAGCGAAGATTGCAAGAGTTGAACCAGAAATTGCAGATAGATATCAGTCTGAAGTAGGAAAATGTGTTTTTAAAGATAAGAAAATTGAAAAATTAAGAGAACCAAAGGAATATATAAGTGAAACAACCTATACAGCCAGAAGAAGAGATATTGACATCATTGGTCATATGCATAATTTATATTATTTATATTTAGCTTATGAGGCTTTGCCAGAAGAAGAATATAATAAAAGACCATTCAATCATATTAGAATACAATATAAAAATCAGATAAAATTAGGAGAAACAGTAAAGTGCAAATATGTAAAGGAAAATGATAAAAATATCATTGTTATAAAAAGCGAAGATGACAAGACCTTGCATGCAACTATTGAAATTTATTAAATAAAAAAGCGATTAACTTTGGCGTATACAAAAATCTATATAGCATTAAGGAAAATAAAAAGCAAACCAGATTAAATCTTGAAAATGAAGTATAATTTTTCAAGATTGTGCAAAAAATAATAAAAAAATGTTGAAAACCGTTCTTATAGTGTGATATAATAGGCTCTGGTTTTAAGAAATAAGGGAGGAATAAAAAAATGAAAGAAGTTTTAAGAAAAACAAACATCATTGGTACAATAGGACCAGCAAGTGAAAGTGAAGAAATGTTTACAAACTTAGTTAAAGCAGGACTAAATGTAGCAAGAATTAACTTTTCACACGGAGGATACGAAGAAAACGCAGAAAAAATAGCAACAATTAAAAAAGTAAGAGAAAAACTAAACAAACCAGTTGCTTTATTATTAGACACAAAAGGACCTGAAATTAGAACAGGAAAATTAGAGTCTGGAGATGAAAAAGTAACTATAAATGAAGGACAAGAATTTACATTTGTTCATGATGATATTATTGGAAATGAAACAAAAACAACAATTAGTTACAAGAATTTATATCAAGATGTAAAACCAGGTGCAAAAATTTTAGTTGACGATGGTGCATTAGAATTCCAAGTTGTAGAAATTGTTGGAAAAGATATTAAATGTAAAGCCTTAAATACAGCAAGACTAGGAAGCAGAAAAACAATGAACGTTCCTGGACTAAAATTAAACTTACCAGCATTAGCACAAAAAGATATTGATGATATTACAAATGGAATTAAAGCAGGATTTGATTTCATAGCTGCTTCATTTGTAAGAAGAGCATCAGATGTTCAAGAAATCAAAGATTTATTAAAAGCAAATGGTGGAGAACACATCAAAATCATATCAAAAATTGAAAGCCAAGAAGGAATTGATAACTTTGAAGAAATCTTAGCAATATCAGATGGTATCATGGTAGCTCGTGGAGATATGGGTGTTGAAATTCCAATGGAACAAGTTCCAATTGTTCAAAAACACTTTATCAAAAGATGTAACCAAGTTGGTAAACCAGTTGTTACAGCTACACAAATGTTAGAATCAATGACTTCTAATCCAAGACCAACAAGAGCAGAAGTTAGTGACGTTGCAAATGCTGTATATGATATGACAAGTTGTATCATGCTTTCTGGAGAATGTGCTATGGGTAAATATCCAGTAGAATGTGTTAATACAATGGTTAAAATATCAAAAGCAATTGAAGGAACAGTAAATTACTGGAAGAGATTCAGCAAAAAGAACTTCAAGAAAATAGATGCAGAAGACTTAGAAAAAAATATTGCTTATACAACATGTGTAACAGCTTATCAAGTAGAAGCAGATGCAATCGTAGCATATACACATAAAGGAGATTCTGTAAGACTTATTTCTGGAATGGGACCTGGATGCCCTATATTTGCTGTAACAGATAATGAAAAAACATATTATCAATTAGCAGTTACATGGAATGTAACACCAATCTTAATTAAAGATGGAAAAACAATTGAAGATACAATTCAAAAAGGAATTGCTAAATTAGAAGAAGAAGGAATTCTAGAAAAAGGCGATAAAGTTGTTCTTGCAGGTGGACCAAAAATATTACCAGATGCAACAGAAAACAAAGTTATCGGTGGTGTTGCTAGAGTATAATTTAGATAGACGTAAAAAATAAAACTCATTTTAGAAAATGGGTTTTATTTTTTATTGTGTAGGAAAAAGTGATATTAGAGTTTTTTTAATTGACAGTTATATTTTAGTATGTTAATATAAGAAAAATTGTAAAATATAGTTTTATTTTGTACAAAATAAAATTTGAAATGAGGAATAACAATGAGCAAATTGATAGTTTTAGATTTAGATGGAACTCTTTTAAGAAATGATAAAACAGTATCAAATGAAACAATAAATGTATTATTAAAATTTAAGGAAGCAAATAATAAAATATTATTTGCAACAGCTAGACCGCCAAGAGATGCTTATAAATATGTACCTGAAATATTAAGAAATCTGCTATAATGGAGCATGTATGATTGATAATCAAGAACTAGTATATAAGAAAGAGCTAAGTAAAAAGGATACACTAGAAATAACAGAAATTGCAGAAAAATGGGGATATAATCAAATATGTATTGAAATAAATGATAAATTATATTCAAACTTTGATACATCGGAATTTTTTGGAAATGCTCTAAATCAAAAAGTCAATTTAGCAGAAATGAACTTTGAAAAAGCATATAAAGTAATTATATGTAGTAAAAAAACAATATCACAAAACTTTGTAAACAGTTTACCCAATTCATGTAAAGGCGTTATTACAGATAGGGGAGAGCTTTGTCAAATAATGAATAGAGAAGCTTCGAAATGGACAAGTACGAAACAACTAAGTGAGAAACTAGGAATAAGTATAGATGATATTATAGCATTTGGAGATGATTATAACGATTTAGAAATGATAAAAAATGCTGGAATTGGTATTGCAATGGCAAATGCAGAAGAAAGCGTTAAGAAGGTAGCAGATTTTGTAACCAATACCAATATGAATGATGGCATTGCAAACTACATAAAAGAAAATATCTTAGTTATATAATACATTTTCTCTTGTTAAAGGTAAATTTTACTTTTAACAAGAGATTTATTAGTATGCAGAAATGTTGGTTCACTCTGACAATTGTAATTAATTTACTTATGTAAAATTTACATATGAACATTTTTTGAATGAGTGAAGCAATATATAAATCACAAATTAAAACTATCTGGCAATAATTCCATTAAAGTCTTCTTAACAATTTCATTTTCTCCATAATACATGTAAATTTCAAAATTTTTATCGCAAAATTCGGACATAAATTGCCTGCAATATCCACAAGGGAAAGTATATTGTAAATCTTCTTTTCCACCTAAAACTAAAATACATTCAAACTCTCTTTCTCCCTCAGAAATTGCTTTTGTAAAAGCCACTCTTTCAGCACAAATAGACATAATGCCATCATTTTCAATATTACAACCAGAAAAAATCTTTCCATTTTTTGTAAGTAAAGCACATCCAACTTTGTAATTTGAATATGGAGTATAAGCGTTTTTTCTGACTTTTTTTGCTGTTTCAATTAATATATTAATATCCATAATTTTTTCATCCTTTCCGAATATATTTTAACATATATATTGTAAAAAAGTATAGTATTTTTGCTGCTTTTTATGAATAAAAGCATAAATAAATAGTAAACCTTTTTTGTTCATTTACATATAATGTAACAAAAGGAGGAATTTTAAAATGTTTAGTAGAAGAAAATGTTATTGTATGAACAACAATTATTCAAACAATTCATGTGAAATGCAAAATGATATCATAGAAAATAAATGTAATAATGTTGTATCTTACGAAGAAAATCCAAACAGTTGTGATTGTGGCTTTGATGAAGAACAAAGCGTATTCCCAGAAAATCCAATGTTAGCGCAAAGTTATGTTCCTATTCAATATATGGATAGAACATTTAAACCATGTGTAGGATTGAAAATGGGAACAATCTTTCCAGAATTGGTAAGCCCATATTCACCAGGTCAATCAATGGAAGAAATTAAGTATATTGAAATGACCAATACGATAGGAAAGGGGTGCAACAAATGTCAATAAATGAATATAGAAATTGCGGATGCGAAGAAGACAATGAAATGATGTGTTGCAATCAAATGCAAGATGTTGAAAGAACAGTAGACTGTGACGAAAGAAGAGAAATGGCAGAACAAATTAGATGCCTTGAATTTGCAATAAATGAATTAGCATTATATTTAGATACACACCCAAATGACCAAAAAGCACTTTGTTTGCACAGAAAATATTGTAAAGAGGTAAAAGAGTTAAAGGATAAATATCAAAAGGTATATGGACCATTAACAATTAACTATCCTTGTAATAAATGGAGATGGCTTGAGGAACCTTGGCCATGGGAAAGGGGGAATTTTTAAATGTGGACATATAATAAAATGTTACAATACCCAATTAATATCAAATGTACAGACCCAAGACTTGCAAAAGTCATCATATCACAATATGGAGGACCAGATGGCGAATTGGCAGCATCACTTAGATATTTGTCACAAAGATTTGGAATGCCAGACCAAACTGCAAAAGCAATCTTAAATGATATTGGTACAGAAGAATGTGTACCACAATGTTGTCAATAGCTTAAGTAAGCTGTTAGGTTTCACAAACAAAGTGAAGTGAAATCTTACAGATAACTTATGCAGTAGCAAAGACAGGAATTACAATCTTAGCCATTGACTGTGAAATCTATTTAATGGTATTGTCTAGATTTATATTTTGTAGATTTTCATTATTAATCTTATCACTATATCCGGTATTTAGATATGCTTTATATTCAAAGCCATCCATATCTTTAAAATAAAAAATATAATTATAAGTTCCACCCGTTATCCCATATGAGTCAACATATTTTTCGGCTTTTTGAAGTTCTAAATTTAAATTATATTTCTCATTAACATACTTTTCTACCATATTATTTGTTGAAGTATTTTTAAAAATAAAATAAAAAAGAATAAATCCAACTAACAATAAAATAACTATTATAACTAATATTGTTATATGATGATTTGTTTTTTGTTTCATGAGAGTTCCTCCTTTTATTTTCTTTTTTATAGTATATAAAAAAGTGATAATTTGCAATAGGTTTAAAAATTTATAGATTAGATTTTAGATATCTTTGGATATATATGTAATTCAAAGTTCATAGGGTCAGAATCCTTTTTTATAGCCTTTTCTGTTTTTAGATAAGTAACTTTACTAATTATACTTTTTAATAAAATATTTTTATCTTCAGCTCTTTCTAAATTATAATATAAATCTATAATATTTTTTAGCTTTGGTATTATAATTTCTTTTTGATTTTGTATTTCTAGATTTTTTTGTAATATAGAATTGTATTCTTCTAACTTATTTTCTAAACTTTGAATATTGTCTTTTATTGCTTTAGAACGGCTTATAAATTCGTCATTGTTGTATATTCCATTTTCTAAAAATTCATAGATTTTATTAAGTTTAGCATGTTCTTTTTCTAATTCTTTTTTAGTTGTGCCAATAGACTTTTCTATCATTTTATTGTTATCAGAGTTTAGGTTATTTTTGCTTGAATAATCTAATTTATAATTTTTAAGCCAAATTTTTAATGCTTCAATAATCCTGTTTTCTACAATATAAAGTTTAGAACTCACATTATCACACTTTGGGTTGGAACATATTAGAGTTGCAGGCTTATTTGCTTTGGTATAAGGTCTTCTTTGCATAGGTTTGCCACACTTTTCGCAAAATACTAAACCAACTAATGGATTTTGAATAGTGTTATAATGTTTTACTTTTGAAATATTTTGTTTTCTTTTTTCTTGCACTAATTCCCAAGTTTTATTATCAATAATAGGCTCATGCAATCCGTCATAAATTAGATAATCTTTATTACGAGGTCTACCAATAATAAGATGTCCATTTTTTGTTTTCTTTTTTTGCTTCCTTCTATTCCATACAATTTTACCAATATAGGTAGGGTTAGATAGAATATCTTTAACAGAAGAAATAGACCACTCATTTGCAATTCTAGGTTTTAAATTTAGCTTATTTAATTGTTTTGCAACTGAATTTATAGTGGCATTTTCAAAAGCATATAATCTAAAAATTTCTTTAACAATAGGGGCTTCATCTTGGTTTATAGATAGGGTATAGCCTTTTGCATTTTTTAGTTTTACTCTATCATAACCAAAAGGAGCAATATTTCCAACAAATTTACCTTCAGATACAGAAAGTTCTCGACCTCTTTGTAAACGCCTATTTATAGTTTTATATTCTCTTCTGGACATAAACAAGCCAAACTCAAAGTATTCTTCATCAAATTCATTATCAGGGTCATATGTTTTAACAGGAGTAATTATCTTTGTATGGGAATATTTAAATGCTTTTGAAACTCTACCTTGGTCGGCTGTATCTCCACGAGCAAGTCTTTCTACTTCAACAACTAAAACACCTGTCCATTTTTCATTTTCAACATCTCTAAGTAGTTTTTGCATTTCTTTTCTTTCACTAATTGTTTCGCCACTTACAACTTCTCTATAAATTTTTGAAATATGTAGGTTTCTTTTTTTTGCTAAAGTTGTTAAAATTTTCTCATGTCTTACTAAAGTTTCACCTTCACCATATTTTTCCGCTTCAATATCTTCTCTTGATTTTCTTAAATATATTGCATATGTGCCATCTTGCACAGTTCCTCCTTTCCTTGTAATTTGTCTTTAACTTGCAGATATTATATATGAAAACAGTACAAATTACAATAAAGAGGATTTATCCATCAAATTAATTATAATATTGTCTATATATTCTTTTTGATTATTACTATCTTGAACTATATAATCATCATAAAATTTGATTTTAGTATTTCCAATAGTACATTCTTCTAACATCATATAAATCGCCTCTCTAAAATTTATGAGAAAAACATAAATAAATGCTTGTGTTAGAGCTTTAGCTCTTACAAAGCATTATATGCAGTGTAAACGCAAAAATACCCAAGACAAGCTGTCTTGAGTAAATTCATATTTCCTATAGTAACATTATATGATGTATGATTTATAAAATCAATTCCTTTTTATTTCCCAGTTTTCTAAAAGTTAATATAATTTTATTTAATTAAAAACTAATGCTACAAAAGTACTCTTGAAAGTAATTTTAAAACTTGAAAAATATAGGTACTTATGGTATTATGATATTGTAACATTTTTATAGTTGTTAAAATTCAAATGTTGGAGGTATTGATATGGAACAACAATATTTACGGTCATTTAATGTGATGCAACTTAAGAGAATTGAAAAAGTAAGAGAAAAATATGGTTCTGATCCTTTTCAGTCATTTTGGGATGAACTTGAAAGAGTTCTAAAATGTAAACAGCAAACTAGCAATGAATGGAAACAAATGGAAAAGAATGATGTTGTGCTGGGAGATGTTTGGAGTCAGTCTATTGGTGAATTTTATTATAAGCATACAGTTCATAAGTTTTCTTATTTATATGTGGAATCTCAAGGATTGGCGATTGGTATGCATGGGCATAATGAACCAGCAAATAAGGGAAAACAAATTAGAAAGGTTAAAGAGTGGTATATTTTTCCTGATGGAATAATTTATTTTTGCGATAAAGATGAAAAACATCAACTTGTTAATAACTTCGGTTATCCAATTTATGTCCTTTCAGTAAAAGTTTGTAAAAAAGGCATAAGATAATCCAACAGTTGGATGATATCCAATTTGAAACAGCATTCTAAGACAAATTTGTTAAAGAATGCTGTTTTATATTTTATATAAAAATTTTACTTAAAATTTTTATGCTCTCAATAAAATTTGAGGGCAGGATAGTGATGCTTAACACATCACCCATACATACAGAAGGGCAAGCCTTCTAGAGTTATTAAAAGAACAAAAATTTTAAGCAAATTTGATGTAAAAATTCACCAAATTAACGACTAAAAATGCCTGTTAGAGTACGCAAGTTCACTAAATGAATTCATAATTTACCAAAGGTTCACTTAGTGTATTAATAAAAACTATTGATAAAAATATAATAAATCAATTGACAAAAGAACAATTGTTTGATAATATGTAACAAACAAGAAACGGAGTTGGTTTATTATGAATAACAAACTAATTGGAAATAAAAATAACATTGTTTTTTATACTGATGAAGAAGGAAATACAAAAATAGAAGTCGTATTACAGAATGAAGATGTATGGTTAAATGTAAATGCAATAGCAGAATTATTTGATGTACAAAGGCCAGCAATATATAAACATATTTCTAATATTTTTACTGAAGAAGAATTAGATGAAAAATCAGTATGTTCCATTTTGGAATATACTGCATCAGATAATAAAAAATATAAAACAAAATATTATAATTTAGATATGATTATATCAATTGGTTATAGAGTAAACTCAAAAAAAGCAGTGAAATTCAGACAATGGGCAAACAAAATAATAAAAGAATATATGGTAAAAGGTTTTGCTTTAGATGATGATAGATTTTTAAAAGGTGGCAAAGTAAATAGGCAATATTTTGATGAATTATTAGAAAGAATTAAAGTAATTCGTACAAGCGAAAGAATGGCTTATCAAAAAATAACAGATTTATTTATAGCAACATCTATTGATTATGATAAAAAATCAGAAGAAGCTTATACATTTTTTAAAATTGTCCAAAATAAATTGCATTATGCAATAACAGGTCATACTGCAGCAGAGCTAATTTATAATAGAGTAAATGCAGAAAAAGAAAATATGGGATTAACTACATGGAAAGAAGCTCCAGACGGAATGATATATAAATATGATGTTAGTATAGCAAAAAACTATTTAAATGAAGAAGAATTAAAAAAACTAAATAATTTAACAAATTTCTTTTTAGATTATGCAGAAGCAATGGCAGAAGAAAACCAAGTTATGACAATGAAAGACTGGATAAATGAAACAGATAATCTTTTAAAATTTAGAAAGAAGGAAATATTAAAGGATTCAGGAAAAATTTCACATAAGCAAGCTGTTGAAAAAGCAGAGAAAGAATATGAAAAATTTAGAGTAAAACAAGATATGCAATATATTTCTAGTATGGATGAAATGTATCAAAGATATTTAAAAGAAAATAATAATAAATAAGTATAAAAGTTCACTAA
>CASFHP010000019.1 GCA_949294555.1 uncultured Eubacteriales bacterium | reverse complement strand
AAATATAAAACTATAAAACTAAAAAGGTGGTGAAATTATGGTTGAATTGCTTTCTCCTGTTGGTGATTTTGAATGTTTAAAAGCTGCTGTTCAAAATGGTGCAAATAGTGTCTATTTTGGTAGTGATAGTTTTAGTGCTAGGGCTTTTGCGTCTAATTTTAGTCTAGATGATTTAGAAAAAGCGATTCAATATGCTAAAATTCGTGGGGTTAAAACGCATTTGACATTAAATACATTGGTTACAGATACAGAATTTGAAGAAGCTATGGCTATCGCAAAAAAGGCTTATGAATTTGGTATTGATGCCATTATTGTTCAAGATTTAGGTTTAGCAATGGCTTTAATTAGAACATTCCCAGATTTACCTATTCATGGTAGCACACAAATGACGGTTCATAATTTGAACGGTGCTTTAAAGTTGCAAGATTTAGGTTTTAGAAGGGTTGTTCTTGCTAGAGAGCTTTCTGTTAATGAAATTGATTATATTTGCAAAAATACCAATATTGAGATAGAAACCTTTATCCATGGGGCACTTTGCATTTCTTATTCTGGGCAATGCCTATTTTCTAGTATGTTAGGTGGACGTTCTGGAAATAGAGGTAAATGTGCTGGTCCTTGTAGGCTTCCTTTTGAATTATTGGAAAATAATAAAACGATTAATTCTGGATATTTATTAAGTACACGAGATTTATGTGGCTTAGAGTTTGTCCCTGATTTAATTCGTGCTGGTGTAAAGTCTTTTAAAATTGAGGGACGTATGAAATCTCCAGAATATGTGGCAACTGTTACGAGAATTTATCGAAAATATATTGATTTAGCTATGTCTGACAATGAATATTTCATTGATGAAAATGATAAAAAAGAATTGCTACAAGTATTTAATAGAGGTATGTCTTCTTCTGGACATTTAAGTAATGAAGCAAATAAAAATCTTGTTTTTAAAGAAAAACCGAATAATATGGGATTATTTCTTGGAAAAGTACAAAAATATAATGCGAAAAAAGGCTATATTACTGTTAAATTAAATGAACCAATTGCTATTGGTGATACCATTTCTCTTGAAAAAGAAGATGGCACATACACCATTTCTGAACTGATGGATACCAATCTAAAAAATATTAAATATACTGAAATTGGGCAAACTGTTGTTATTGGCAGGATGAAGGGAAATATTAAGTTAGGCAATCAAATTTATAAAATGAGTTCTAAACGTCTAAATATGATTGCACATGAAAGTTGCCAAAAAGAGAATAGAAAAATCTTATTAAATTGTCATATTGCTATTCATAAAGAAAAACCTATACAAGTTTCGGTTACTTCTGCTAGTAATATAGAATTGTATAAAGATTTAAAATTAAATTATACAAGTGATGTTATTCCAATAGAAGCTAAAACAAAGCCAATTGATAAAAATATGATAGTAACACAATTTTCTAAAACCGCTTCTACCCCTTATGCATTTAAGAATTTAGAAGTTGAACTAGATGATAAATTATTCATCCCAAAACTAAGTACGCTAAATGACTTACGAAGAACAGTTTTACATATGGTAGAACAACATGCAATTGATATTATGACAAGAAAAGATAAATCAGCAATTCCTTGTATTGCAACTACTGATACGAAACCAACAATGACGAATAATGTTGCATATAGTCCGATTAAGAAAACAAAATTATCACTTTTATTGAATATCTTACATAAAGATTATGATTACACAAAATTACACGAAGTTGAAAATGTCTATATTCCTTTAAAATATTTTTCTATGAAGGACTATAAAGATATCTTACATATATTAGACGAAAAATATAATCTATATATCTATATGCCAACCATTGTAAAATCTAATTACAAAAATCTATTATCTAGCAATATAGAAACTACTTTAAATAATTATCATATTAAAGGATTTGTCATTTCAAATATCTGTAATGTAAAATTATTAAATGACTTATTTGTTGACTTAAATAAATCTTTAAAATTAATCACAAATTATACCTTTAATGTGTATAATGCTAATACAATAAAAGAATTAAAAGAAATGGGAATTTGCCGCTATACCATCTCTCCTGAATTAAATAGAAACATGATTTCAGCTTTATGTAATTGTAATACATTACCAAATGAATTAATTGTGTATGGCAGAACTCCTCTGCTAAATATGAACTATTGCCTTTTAGGAGAAACAGACAAATGTTATCCAACTTGTAAGCAAAGATGTATTACAGATAATGTATATGAATTAAAAGACCGTTTACATATGAAATTTAGAATTTTACCTGACAATATTCAAACGGTTACAACGATTTTTAATAGTAAAATAACTTCTATTTATCCAAAAGAGTTTAATGTGGATTTTGCAAGAATAGACGTTTTAGATGAAACAATTGATGAAATTAATGAAATTATTCATCGTGTAAATAATAACCAAAGATTTGATGGTAGCCATTATACAAATGGAAATTTGAATAAAGAAATTTAAAAATAGGCCACATTTTGTGGCCTACCTTTTGTGTGTTACAATGAACCTTCAAGCATTTCCATTGTTGCATCTGGATGAAGGTATATAATTGGTCTAATAGCAGCTGTTCTTGTAAATTCTCTTCCCAGAGAATCAAAGAGTCTACGGCGGGGATCAAATCGAATTCTAAATTCCGTACTTTCCATTATGCCATAAAATTTTACGTACTCTTTTATTTTAAATATTTCAAGTGTTTCTTCTGGTTCTCCTATAAGACCGTCTGGTATTTCTCCCATACCAATTGTTTCCTCCCCTATATAATCCATCTTGGTTGAGATGAAATATGGTGTCTTTTTAAATAAGATGTCTGCATTTTTATTCCAGACTCTTTGCTTCTCTAGACAAAAATACATCGTTCTATCATTTATTGAAGATGTTTTTATTCCCTTCAAAAAATTCTCTGGACGATATCCTTCTATTGATCCTCTTGTAATATTTATTAACGATAGGCAGTGGTCTCCTTCATCGAGACTATCGGAGAATTCAGTGGACACATATTTTAGTTTTAAAAATATTCTCAAATTTTTAAAACTAATGTTTTTTCCAAACATGGCACCCTTACCTTTAGCAAACAATTTGCTTACTATTTTGTCAAGTTCTGTTATACCTTTTAAATATCCAGTCGCACCACTGATAGAGACTGGCATTAATGGACTTTCCGAAATTAATGTCATCACATTTACCGTTGCATATTTCTCAATCCCAAACAATTGCCATTCTACTGGGATATTCGGCCAAACTATATGTTGGTCACCATACCCGTTTTGATCAAAAGGACTTATATATACTTCTTCTCCCTTGTTGTGATAAGGAATTTTGTCACCTACTTTTAAAATTCCTTCATTAAATAAATCCACTAATTTCCGTTTTCTTAGTTCCTTGCTTTCCATAACTTCATTTAACATTTTCTTTCTCCTTTCATCTAGGTATAATACCTATTTGATACACTACAAGTTTCATGCTTACCATTTTATCATATTTCACATAAAATGTAAACTGATTGTTTTATCTTTTTATAAAAAAGTAAAAAACTTTTTTATCTCACGGCATATGATGGAACAATTTTATATGTAATCAGAGTTTCCAATCTGTTTACTACTTAATTCTATAATTAAATCCATATTATCATCTTTTGCTGCTTTATTTTTTCTAATAGCTCCACATTTTTTACATTTATAGATAATCACATATCCTTTTTTGCTATCTATCTCTAAAGAAACAGGTTCTAAATCCCCATGGCAAGTCTCTTGTCTGTCTCCTGGATTTATATCAACATGTTTTGAATGTAAGCAATATGGACAATGGTCACGGCAAGAATAGCCCAGTTTTGGTACTTTCTTTCCACAATTTTCACATATAAATTCTTCGTCTATTTCTGTAAATTTTCTACTTTCCATTTTTTCTCCTCTTTTCAATTAAAAATTGCCAAAATGGCACATCCCCTTTGGCAATCGGCTTTCTTAATATTTAAAGTCTCCTCCACCTAAAAATTCTTTTAATAGAGAATTGTTTGGTACATATTCTTTTGGTATTTCTTCAAAATATTTTAACATATTAATTAATCTAGTTGCTTCTGCATATTCTTTATCTTCTTTTGTAATTTCTTCTAATAGTGGCATAACGATTGGTTTTAATGCTCCTATTTCATATACAAGTGATGTATTAAAGATAAAGTTTGCTTCTTCTTGAAATGGGAATATATTTTTCTTTTCTCCTTCGTTTACTTTATTCCAAGTGCTAATTGTATGTTTTGCTGAGTATCCTCTAAATTGATGGTCTCTTACTATTCTTCTTATTAATCTTGTGTCTGTTGTTGAAATCCTATTAAATCTATCTAAGTTTAACACCGTTAAAGCACTGATATAGATTTTATATTTTTGTTCAGCTGGTATTTTGCTTGTTAATTTGTCATTTAAGCAATGAATTCCTTCTATTACCAATACTTCGTCCTTTTCTAGTTTTAGCTTTTTACCATTATATCTCTTTGTTCCTTCATAGAAGTCAAATTCTGGCATTTCAACTTCTTCTCCATTTAATAATCTTGTTAAGTGTTCATTAAATAGTTCTAAGTCTATGGCTTCCAAACATTCAAAATCATAATCTCCATTTTCATCTCTTGGTGTGTCTTTCCTCTCTACAAAATAGTTGTCTACAGATATCGTCACTGGTTTTAGTCTATTTAGCTTTAATTGAATACCTAATCTTTGTGCAAATGTGGTTTTTCCTGATGAAGATGGACCTGCTATTAATACCATTTTGATGTTTTTATTTTTTGCAATATTGTCTGCCATTTTGGCAATTTTCTTTTCATGTAATGCTTCTGCTAATAATATGATGTCTTTAATATTTCCTTCTTTTATCGCTTCATTAATTCGATACACTCTTTCAATTTTCATAATTTTATTAATGTCATCATATTCTTCCATTGCCCATGCCAATTTCTTATTTTTTACAAATTTAGGCATTCTCTCTGGATCACTTTGACTTGGATATCTTACTAAAAATCCATCATTATATTTTACAATTTCAAATATTTTGGTAACCCCTGTTCGATTTGCTAATGTTCCATAACAATAATTATAGTAATCTTCACAATAATACATAAAAATTTCAGAATTATCTTCCAAATCTAGTTGTAGTCTTCCTTTTGATGTTTTTGTTTCTTCAAAAAATTTTGTTGCTTCTTCTCGATTCATAATCACTTGTCTAATAGGAAGATCTTCTTTTACAATTCTTCTTACCTCTTGTGTCAATTGATCTATAAATTCATCTGTTACTTCTTCATCAATTAAATCACAAAACATGGCATTTGATAATTGGTAATTCACTTCCATTTTTTTATTTGGACAAATCTTTTCAAATGCTTTTCCTACGATGTACAATAATGTCCTTCTATACACCTTCATTCCTTCACTTGATGATGTATCGATTAACTCTATTGTTCCATCTTCTTCTATGCAATATGCTAAGTTTTTATATTCATTATTGAAAGTTGCTGCCAATACAGTGTATGGATTTTTTTTAATTTCTTCTTTCAACACCTCACAAATTGTCATTGGCTTATCTATTTCTATAATTTTATCTTTATATTGTATCTTCATATATTTCCTCCTTTTGCATCCCAATTCATTGTAACGTAAAACATTCTATAAGTCAACCTGGATTGTTGATGATTTGGGGACGGAGAAAAAATCATTTTCGTTCGGTGTACAATACCTTGAGGTTTCTACACTGAACGGAAACAAAAAATCTTATGAATAAATTTGATATTTTTGGATATATTTTTAATAATCAGAATTTTATGGGAGGGATTTGTTATGGATATGGAAAGAATTCATTCGATTTTAAATAATAAAGAAAAATGTGATGTGTTTTATGATGATAGACCTGTATGGATTCAAGGGGTTAATGAAAATATAGCTAAAGTGGGCTTTATTGATAATTTTGAAGAAAAAGATGTTTTTATTCAAGATTTATATGAAAGAAATTTGTATAATTAAAAAGATTTGACCTTGCTAATATCCATATATATTCATGATAGTAGCAAGCCAAATTTTTATAAAATGATTACAAGGTAATAAGTCTTATATCTTTTTTTATAAAAACAACATACGGAATAAAGAACCACAAACTTTTGTGATTCTTTATTCGTCGTTGTACAATTTCACGGATTGTTTTTTCCTTTTTTACCTTCTAGTTTCAATAAAGAGTATACATTTCTATTATAAAGTTATTTTTCCATCTGTACAAGTTATTGATGTTATTGAACTTCCAAAATACCAAGCTGAATCAAATGTAGCTGATTTTTCATTCCATTGACTTGTTGTTCCATTATAATTAACATTTGTTAAACCTGTGCAACCAGCAAATGCACTACTTCCTATACTAGTTACACTATTTGGAATTGTTATATTAGTTAATTGTTCACAACCTAAGAATAAATATTGTCCAAGATTATTTACAGTATTAGCAATTGTTATTTTGCTTAATGCTGTATCACCAGCAAAAGCATAATCTCCAATATTGGTTATTCCATCACATATAGTTATTTCTGTTACATATGGCATAATACAAAAATCACTAGGTATAGTACCAGTTGCCATATATTTTGCAAGATATATGGCAGATAATGATTGCCATCCACTTGCATTAGTTATTTGAGTTCCAAAAGTTTCCATCAAAGTTCCCATATTTCCAGTACCTTCAATTACTAAATGATATTCTGTACCTTGAAGAAATGAAATTGGGTTTTCATAGCCCTCCCAAATTAAATCTGGTGGTTGAATCTGGTTTTCTGTAGCATAGAATTTTGCAATAATATCTCCTTCTATTTCACTACCAGCTGTATACATTGTATTATCCCATACACCATCATTACAAACCCATGCATATTCCCAGTCTTCGCCATATGGATTTGTAACTGCTGTTACACTCTCTATATGTCCATTTACATCTACTGTATATGCTCTTCCAGAATCAAAGGTTATTGTTATTGGATTTGTTCCATCCGCATGTGCATCTGTTCTACCATTCATTGCAAATTGTTCGTTTAAGTCATCCATATCTACACCAGTTCCATTATTTTTTGCCATTGCTCCATTATATGCAAGTCCAATTGCTTCTTTTTCATCTGCTATTTCTGTATTTATTTTTGCATCACTTGCTCTTGTCAAAATCCCATTTTCTCCAGTTAACGTTGCAATTGTAACACCTGCTAGCATTAGCAAAACAATAATTGTAATTACTAACGCAATTAGTGTAATAGCTTTTTCTCTTCTAAAAAATCCTGTTCCTTTTCTTAAATTTGTTGATACTTCTTTTTTAGTTTTTTTCACTTCCCTTATATCTCCCTTCTTCTTTTGTTTTTTGTTCCTTTTTTGAAATAAAATATCTTTTTAGTAGTATTTACCATCTTTTACAATTATACAAATATTGTTATTCTGTTTTTCATTTTTTATAATTTATTTAATATTTATTTCCATTGCAAACTACTTTTATAAAATTTCTTATATGTAGTAAAATCTCTCTACTTTTATTTTATATATCCTGTCGAATTAACTC
The DNA here is from genome assembly GCA_949294555.1 of uncultured Eubacteriales bacterium. Lineage (GTDB taxonomy): Bacteria > Bacillota > Clostridia > TANB77 > CAG-508 > CAG-269. The sequence continues at coordinate 21,309 of CASFHP010000019.1, read as the reverse complement.
AATATTTTATCGTGTTTTATTTCTTAGAGTTTCTTACTCTAAGAAATAGTAAAAAGCTATAAATATACTGATATTTCTAATTTTTATCCGTTTTTTTATTTACAATTTTAATAACTTGTATGCAAATTGCTTTGTTTATTTTTTGCAAATTTCTTCTTTCTTTTTATTGACTTTACTATATTTTATTGTTAAAATTTAGTTGAAAAAACTTTCTTAGAGTAAGAAACTCTAAGAAAGTTTTTTATTTATAAAATTATTTTGTTAAATAACAAACAATATAAAACTTTAAGTATAGTTAAAAGTTCACTTAAATAGACATGGAATCACAATATCTGTGATTCCATGTCTTAAGCAACATTCATAAAAATGTCTCAAAAAGAAACGTCCCCAATTGGACAAAATTAAAATTCTAATTTTTCTTCCAACCATTTTTCTACTTCATCAATTGGAATTCTAATTTGTTCCATGGTATCTCTATCTCTGATTGTTACTGTATTATCTTCAAGTGTATCAAAATCTACTGTTAAGCAATATGGTGTTCCAATTTCATCTTCTCTTCTATATCTCTTTCCGATACTTCCTGTTTCATCATAATCGCACATAAATTTCTTTGATAATTTCTCATGTACCTCTTGTGCTTTTTCTGATAATTTTTTAGATAATGGAAGTACGGCTATTTTGAATGGTGCTAATACTGGATGTAAATGTAACACAACTCTTGTGTCTCCTTCGCCAATTTCTTCTTCATCATAGGCATTACATAAAAATGCTAATGCGACTCTATCTGCTCCCAAAGATGGTTCAATACAATATGGTACATATTTTTCGTTTGTTTCTGGGTCTGTATATGTGAAATCTTCTTTTGAAACTCGCATGTGACTCTTTAAGTCAAAGTCTGTTCTATCTGCAATTCCCCATAATTCTCCCCAACCAAATGGGAATGTGAATTCAATATCTGTTGTGGCATTACTATAATGTGATAGTTCTTCTTTTGAATGGTCTCTTAGTCTGATATTTTCTTCTTTTATTCCTAGACTCAATAACCAATTTTTACAGAATTCTTTCCAATATGCATGCCATTCTAAATCTGTTCCTGGTTTACAGAAGAATTCTAATTCCATTTGCTCAAATTCTCTTGTTCTAAATGTAAAGTTTCCTGGTGTAATTTCATTTCTAAATGCTTTTCCAATTTGTGCAATACCCATTGGTAGTTTTCTTCTGGTTGTTCTCATTACATTTTTAAAGTTTACAAATATACCTTGTGCTGTTTCTGGTCTTAGATAAATTTCTGCTGTTTTGTCTTCTGTTACACCTTGAAATGTTTTAAACATTAAATTAAATTTTCTGATATCTGTAAAATTTGTTTTTCCACAATTTGGACATGGAATTTTATTTTCATTAATAAAATCTATCAATTCTTTATCTGACATGCCATCTGCAATCATATCTTTTCCATTTTCATGTGCCCATTCTTCTATTAATTTATCTGCTCTATGTCTTGTTTTACATTCTTTACAATCAATTAGTGGGTCTGAAAAACCTCCTACATGCCCTGATGCTACCCATGTTGTTGGATTCATTAAAATGGCTGCGTCTAATCCTACATTATATTTACTTTCTTGTATGAATTTTTTTCTCCATGCCATTTTGACATTATTTTTTAGTTCATTTCCTAGAGGTCCATAATCCCAAGTATTTGCTAAACCTCCATAAATTTCTGAACCAGGGTAAATATAACCCCTATTTTTGCAAAGTGCTACTAAAGTGTCCATTGATTTTAACATAAAATATTCCTCCTCAAAAATTTCTTAATATATGATATTTCATTCTCATTTGCAATATTTGTTTCATATATTGTATTATCTTTATTAAAAAAAGTAAAGAATTTTTTCAAAAAAATATTGATAAAATCCTTTTTTTATGCTAATATATTAATTGTGTTTAATTTATAGGGGTATAGTGTTAATGGTAGCACATCGGTCTCCAAAACCGCCTGTGAGGGTTCGAATCCTTCTACCCCTGCCACAATGGAAACCAGACTGTGCAACAGTTTTTGGTTTCTATTTTTTTATAGAAAAAAGCGTGAGGTGATTTTCATTTTCCAAAACATAAAACATTTTATTTATATACTTATCTTTTTTATTTTATTTATTACAATTTTTTTTACACCTGTTATAAGTTCTAATGGATTTACTTATGAAAATAGTTTAAATTCTGAAATTATTTCTATTAATCCTGATGGTTTTGTCTGGCCACTTCCTGGATATACACGAATTAGTTCTTATTTTGGTAAGCGAACAGCTCCAACTTCTCGGTGCTTCTTCTTCTCATTCTGGTATTGATATTCCTGCTCCAGAAGGCACGCAGTTTATTGCTGTGGCTGATGGCGAAATTACTTTTACACAATTTTTGGGTGCTGGTGGGTATACAATTACCCTTTCTTTTGATAATTATAGAGTTACATATTGCCATTGTTCTCCAAATTATATTGTTAAAGTTGGAGATGTTGTAAAACAAGGACAAGTTATTGGCTATGTTGGTCCTAAATATGTTTATGGTGTGAAAGGTAATCAATATTCTGACTCTACTGGTAAACCAACAAATGGTGCTACTACTGGTACACATTTGCATTTGGGGATTCGTATTGATGGGGTTTATCAAAATCCTTTAGATTTTTTCTAGTAATTTCTCCTCTTTTTTTGAAAGAAATTATTTCATTTTATGTGGCAAATTAATGAGAATTCATAGTATTTTTTACTACCCACTAATTAATATTTTATAATTGTAATATCTTCTAGCTCCATTGCATAAAAATCCTATTTTATAATTTACATAGCTTCCGACCGCTATATCTCTTCTTGCTTCAAACCTGATTTCAACTGACAATGTTACACTTTCCCCATTTTCTACAACTGTTGCTGATAATAGACTGTTAGCATCTGTATTTCTTGGATTTATTCTTCCATTTGGATCATATTCTTCTATTTCTATTGTTGGATCTGTAAATGTATAACCTGAATTGTTTTGTAAAGTAATAGAAAAGGTAATATCAATTGTTTGTGTTAACCATGTTTTTGTTCCATTTTGAATTTGTGTTGTAATTGTATTTCCTTCCATTGTATCACTTTCAAATTCAAAAACACTAACATTGAATAATCCACCATTTAAACTAGTATTGGTTGTTAGCCTATCTGCACTTGGTCTTACGATATCTACTGGTAGTTCTGGTTCTGTATACTCTCCTGTTACTGTGCCATTAATATATAAATCTGTCTGCCATAAAGAATAAGAGGTTGACATTAATACAAGTATCACAATCAAAATCAAAAATATATAACTGACTTTTATTGTTTTCTTTTTTCTTTTTACCTTGTATTTCATTGTCCACCTCTTAATATATATCTATAAGTTGTATTTCCTGTTATAACACTAAACCAAGCTTCTTGTTTTTCGTTATCAAAATAATATAAAATTGGTTTAAATAATTCTTCTGAAACTTTTACAATTTCTCCGAAATCTTTTACATATACCAAATTTTCTTGTATATCATGTGGTTTTGTACTAATTTGTACAATTTTGTCTTGACATAGTTTTAATATTCTATTTAGTTCTTGTCTAAATTCATTTCTTACTCTATTTGTTGTTCTTGCTTTTAACATGTATTTCAATATTGCAATAGATATAGCAATCAAAATAATATCTATGATAATGACAATAATATTTTTAGCACCATTTACACTATATTCTTTAGATATATATCCTGTATCTTCTTTGTCATTTTCTCCAGTAATTTTACTTGTTTTGTCTGCTAAATCTATTTCTATTGCCGAGTCATAATTAACGTCTATTGGCTTTTCTTCTATATTGGTTTTCACATTTACCTTTAGTGTAACAATATAGTTTGCATCTATCGTCATTCCTAATTCTTGCTTAAATTCTTCTAATAGATCATTTTTTTCTTTTAAATCTAATTGTAAATTTTCCTGAATAGTAATTTTATCACTTGAAATCTGATTATTTTGTTCTTCTAATATTGTTTCTTCTTCATCTATAATTTTTTGTTCTTCCCCATCTTTTGTATATACTACTTGCAATCTTCCTACAATGGAATACGTATATTGTAAATTACTTGTTTTATCCGCTTTATAATTATAGTTTAAAGTTAAATCTGTTGTATCTATTAAATCTGTTACATATGCCAATGTTTTATCTGTTCCAGCTTCTTGACGAATATATCGATTATTTACTAAATTAACCTGATAATCATAGTGAAAAGTATTTGTATAGTTATATATTTCTTCTGTTCTTGTTTTTATGTTTTCATCTGATACGCTTTTCATTAAACTTGTTAAAGAGGTAATTAAAAGAACAATAGAAATAGCACTACCGATATATTTTGTAGACTTACGTATTTTATTTTTTTGTCTTGTTCTCATCCTTACCTCCTTTTCTTCATATTTATGTTCCTGTTTCTACCTCAACAGTTTGCTCATTTGCTTGAACAATATGTAACCATATTGCTGGATATCCTAGATAACGGATTTTAAATACTACTTTTCCAATTAATTGATCCTCTCTTACTTCATCTCTATCTGGAGAACTATTATTATCTCCTTTTGTTATAAAATAAAATTCTCCATTTCTTTGATTTTTTTCCATAATTCTATGGACAACGGTATATCCTTCCATTTGATATTCTATAATATCCCCTACATTTACATCATTTGCATTACATTTTTGTATGATAGCAATATCTCCTACAAATAGTTCCTTTTCCATGCTTCCTGATGCTATAGCAACTGGTTTTATTGGAAATATGCCTATTGCAAACCATATTGCTAAAATAATGGCAATCACAAGTGGAATAATATTTCTTGGATCTGTATTCATTAGATTTTCTTTGCTTTTAAATCGATTTAATTTATTTTTTACAAATCGAATATATAGAAATAATATAACTGGTATTGTTGTATCAATAATTGCAGTCATAATCCAAGGCGCATTTGGCAATATTGGTGATATCCAAAAATACAAATTTGTAATCATTTGATAGATGATAGAAGCCAAATATGTTCCATTGATTGCTATATATGAAAATACTACATTTTTCGCAATATTTGGTAAAACAGATTGTATACCATATTTCATAACAGAAAATAATGTTATATTTGCACCAATAAATCTAGTCATTTCTATATCTATGATTACATATATCACACTAATGAGTATTCCCATTTTTATTTTATCTTTTTCATATACATTATTAATTAATTTGTATCTTATATATTCTTTTGCAATTAATACACTTCCAAATATCCATAAATTATGTAGCAATCCTGTTATTGTCGTATTATATGGATTTTTCCCAAAAGTTACAAATAACCCTGATAACATATATACAATAATAAACACTAATGTTGCAATGATTGTATATTCTATAATTGGCTTTTTTGACTTTTTATTTTCAACATTTTTTCCTAATAAAAAGTATAAGGCTATGGAAAGAATTATCCAAAATAATGGATTAATAATGTATAAGTAAACAATATTTATCTCTCTTACCAACTTTATACTTCCTAAAATTCCATATAAAAGTATTGCTATCATGATGGCAATTGTTGCATTTCTTGATTTTTGCATGTATGTTCCTCTTTATTTTTTAATTGCTTAGATTAAATTTCGATTAAATTAGGATAGTACCCTTAGGCAATAAAATACTTTTTGCCTAAGGGTTGTTTATTCCTATGCATCTGTGTGTGTTGGAGTTGTATTAAACTCTGTTGTATCTTGTGTGTATTCATATGTAATTGTGAAAGTTTTTGTTTCTAAATCTGTTGCTGTTGAATCTGCTTTCCATTTGATAGCAAATTGTGCTGTACAAGTTCCACCAGCATCTATTGTTTCTCCTTCTGCTATACTTGATTGTACAATTTCAAAATCAGCATCACTTGTATCTCCTGTAATATCAAAATTTGTTAATTCAGCAGGTACAGAACCATTATTTTTTACAACAGCTTCTAATATAACACCATCACCTGGGTAAGCTAATTCAATTGATGCTGTAATCGTGTCATTTGTATTTGTTGTTGTTGTAACTGATGCTGTTCCATGATCTGCATCAGTTCCTCCTTCTGCATTTTTTAAAGTTGCACTTTCAAAAACTACCTCCCAATCACTTGTTCCTGTAGCTGTACCATTAATGGTTAATGTTGAACTAAAAGCTGCATATCCAATAGCTAAAGCTAATAATAACACGATTAACACAATAATAGCATGACTCTTTTTTGATTTTTTCATCACATATCCCTCCTAATTTATTCTCTCGTATATTTTACTATATCAGATATATATATTCCATTTCACTTTCTTGTCATTTTTGTTACATTTTTGTGACAATTTGTTTTCTTTTGTCATTCTTTTGTTGTTATTCTGTAATAGTTTTTTTATTCTTTTTATGCTATACTGTATTTGTAAATGATAAAAAAGGAGATTTTGACTATGGAAACCCAGACTTCTTATAATTTTAATTTTTTAAATAATTACTTTACTTCTTCTGAGTTTGCTTTTATTAATAATGCAAATTTAGAAAATCAAAAGTTAGATGATATTGTTGTAAAAGAAACGAAAACCAGAGACATTATTGTAAGTTTGATTAATAATTTACATGATTCTATTTCTGATGTTAATAATCATAATGCCAATGCAGATTTTTTAACCTTGTTATCAGAAGTTCAAGAAATATTTGAAAGAATTAATACAAATATTAGTATTATCCAAGATTTGAAACAAGACTCTTCTGAAATTCTTGACAATATTGTAAATTTATTAATCCTTATTGAAGAAAATCCTAATAATGAAACGAATTATTCTAACCAAGTTCAAAAGTTAAAAAATAAAATTAATGATTTCTCTATAAAAAATGAAGATGTACATTCAAAGATTTTATTAAATGATATCAAGATTGATACATTTTTCCAGAAAAATATTGTTAAAAAATATTTAGCCACTTTTGATACAGAAATTCAGCTTAATCCTCGTAAGGAACCATTAAACACTAATTCATTTTTGGAAAATGAGAAAGTTCATAATTTAGAAAAAAGTGATAAAACTTTACATGATACAAATTTAGTTTCTGAAACTGAAAATTTCACATCTTCAGAAGAAGTTGAAACTGAAAATTTCACATCTTCTGTTTCAACTTCTTCTGAAGATGTGAAAGAAAATAACACTTTATTAGTTTCTGAAAAATTAAAAAAAGTGTTTCTTCCTTATACTAGTCAAGAAATTGCTTTGTATTTAAAACAATATCCAAATTCTTATCATTCTTTTAATGATGTTGTAAAAAAGGAATTTGTGTTATCTTTAGACTATTATATGAAACACCCTATTGTTGCCAGATTTAGAGAAGCTTATTCATTGATTCGAGATAGAGAATCTAAATCTGTTATTGATGCTTTTAAATTTGCAATTGATATGATGTTTCGATATGACTTAAATCCAGTGATTATTGCTGCTTGTAAAACGCAAGAACAATTGGAGAATTATATTTCTTGTTTGGAAAGAAATACATTAGATGATTTTACTGATTTTAATATTAAATTTGAAGTAAATCCTTTGGCTTAATTTTCCCATTAAAACAAGACAATAGCGGGCTTTTTTAAATATTTTTTCTATTTAAAACCCGCTTCAGTTTGTAATTTTTAATAATTTTTATTTTTAAAATATATTATCTTTATCGCTTAGTATAATATCTTTTAATTTATCCTTTAATTCAGGTAGACTTTCTTTTATCGTTCCCCACAATACTGATAAGTCAACATTTTCATAATCATGAACAATTCTGTTTCTCATACCTCTTATACTATTCCATGGAATAGTATTATATTTATCTATTGTTGTATCAGTAATCTCTTTTACAAGTTCTCCTATTTGAGAAACTGTAAAAGCACAAGCTGTTATAGTTTTCTTATCATCTAAAAAATCTTTTGCTTTCATATTATCAACATACTTTTCTATATCATCTATATATCCAATTATCTTTTGAATAATAATTCTATCTTTACTGTTCATAAATTATAACCCCTTCCTTTTGAATATCCTTATATATTCTACTATCTTTTTGTATTTCAGATATTTCAAATAAATCAACATTTTTTTGTAGTTTTTGCACGATATCTTCTAATAGTCCATAAAAATAAATATTTAATAATTTTCCTTCACTATCTATTACTAAATCTATATCACTTTTGGAAGTAGGATTATTTTTTGCATATGAACCAAATAGTATAGCCTTTTTTACTGCTGAATTTTTAAATATATCTTGTAGCATAATTTTTATTTCTTCTATTGTATATATTTTGTCAGACATATATTCTCCTCCTTTAAGATAATATAAGTATAACATAAAAAGAAAAAAATTACTATATAAAAACTAAAAAATTACAGGTATTCATTTTCAAAGAAAACCTGCAATTTTAACTACATATCATCATCATTATTTTCTTGCTCAGGTTGTTCTTCTGTTTCTTCTTCTTTCTCTTCTGAAGGCATATCACAACCATGGCAACCAGAACAACTTCCTTCACAATCTATATCTTCTTCTGTATCTCCTGTCCAGTCTAATTCTATAATATTGTTACAAACAGGACATTCGACTTCTGTTTTGTCTTCATCGACATCTATAACAAATTGATTATCACAATATGGACAAATTATTTCAAAGTCAAATCCATCTTCGGCATATATATCTTTTTCGATATTGTCAATGATTGATTGCATTTTACTCATTTTTTCATCGATTTCTTTTTGTTTTTGTTCTAGTTCATTCATTTTTTCTTGTTTATAGTCTAAAATCATATCTATTTCATCGATGACTTTATCAACAAATAATGCAAATTTTTCTTTGATATAGTCTAAATCTTCCTTTTTTTTGAAATTTTTTTCCATATCTTCTATAAATTTATTATATTCATCTCTAAGTTTAATTTTCATTAAAGCTTCACCTTTCTTATACTCTTTCCATGTATTCGCCTGTTCTTGTGTCTATTCTTAAAATGTCTCCAATGTTTACGAATAATGGTACTTGAATTTCTAAACCTGTTTCTAATTTTGCTGGTTTTCCTGATGTTGTTGTTGTATTTCCACTAAATCCAGGTTCAGTATATGTAACTTCTAGTTCAACAAATATTGGTGGTTCTACTGCAAATACATTTCCTTTATATGAAAGAATTGTTACTTCCATATTTTCCTTTAAATATTTTAAGCAATCACCTATTTGTTCTTCGTTTAATGGGATTTGGTCATATGTTTCATTATCCATAAAATAATATAACCCTCCATCATTATATAAATATTGCATATTTTTCTTTTCGATTTGTGCTGCTGGGAATTTATCTCCTGGGTTAAATGTTTTTTCTAATGTTGCTCCTGTAATTACATTTTTTAACTTTGTTCTTACAAATGCTGAACCTTTTCCTGGTTTTACATGTTGGAATTCTACAATTCTATATACATTTCCCTCCATTTCAAATGTTGTTCCATTTCTAAAATCTCCTGCTGAATATACTGATGCCATATTTCTATCTCCTTTCATTCTTCTAATTATATTACAAAACTTTATATATTTTACTACATTTTTTGGTAAAAATCAAGGGATTTGTAGGTTTTTAACTGTTTCCATCATTTTTATTATTAGATTACAATATAATTTTTCTCTGAATTAGTTAAATTTATACAACCAAATTTTGTAATTTGTACTGTATCCTCAATTCTTACACCAAATTTTCCTGGTATATAAATTCCTGGTTCATTCGTAACCACCATATTTTCCTTTAAAATCGTATCTGAACGATAATTAATATATGGTGCTTCATGAATTTCCATTCCGACACCATGACCTAATGCATGCACTAAATCATATCCATTTAATTTAAAATCATTTTCTACCATTTTTGTTAACAATCTAGTACTTACACCATCTTTAAAGTCTTCTGATGTTTGTGTTTGATTTTTTAAAACCAAATCATAGACTGGTTTTATATATTCTGGAACTTCTCCTACAAAAAAGGTTCTTGTCATGTCAGAACAATAGCCATTTACCACACATCCCATATCAATGGTTATAATATCAACATCCTGGATTTTTCTATCTGTTGGAATTGCATGTGGTTTTGAAGTGTTTTCTCCTGAAGCTACAATGGTATCAAATGATAACCCTTCTGTTCTTTGCTTATAATATTCTTCAATTTCATTTGCAATTTGCTTTTCTGTCATTCCTGGTTTGATATAGTCTAAAATATAGGAAAAACAATTGTCTGTGATTTCACAAGCTTTTTTGATGTTGCTAATCTCATCTTCATCTTTTATCATTCTTTGTTTTTCAATAATATGTTCTGTTTCTACCAAACTATTGATTTTATATTTTCTCATATATTCTTTATATTGTGCATATGTGACATAGTATTCTTCAAATCCTACATTTTCGCAAAACATAAAGAAATTCTCGTAGTCCTCTCTTGATACATCATTCATGTCATACACAATAATTTCATCATATAAGGTTAACGTACTATGCACATGTTCTATGTATCTTGCGTCTGTGATATAAATGTTTTCTTTTCTTGTTAATAGAAGGGTTCCTTCTGCTTCAATATTTGTTAGATATTTGATATTGGTTGGATTAGATATGATTAGTCCTTGTAAATCTAAACTAGACATTTTATTTCTTAACCATTGTAGTTTTGGATTCATTTCATCATCCCCTATACTTTAATTTTTCTATATCAAAATGTCTCAAAAGGAAACGTCCCTAATTGGACATTTTAGTTATACATTCCTAATGTAAATATTTTCATTAATACAAATCGAATGGTTTCAAATGGTACATACATACTAATAAATGTTGCAATTACAATAAATGGTCCAAACGGTATATATTCATCTGTTTTTTTAATTTTGGTAATTAATAGTCCAACACTTAGAATGGCACCTATTAAGAATGATACTAATGTGATGACAATAATATTGGATAATCCAAAAAACAAACCTAATGCACCCATTAATTTTACATCGCCAAATCCCATGGCTTCTTTTCCATAGAATAAGCCTCCTACCAATGTGATGACCAAGAATATTCCTGCACCTGCTAACATACCTAGCAACATGTTTAGCGTTATTGCTACATCTGATATTCCATATGCAAAAGCAAATAATAAACCTATTTCTAAAATTGTTAGATTAAGCCTGTTTGGTATAATTTGCAATTTGTAATCAATTACAAATGCAGATAATAACATTGGTGTTAATATGATATATTTTATTAAGTCTAAATTTGCAATGATGGTATCTTTTATGCCTAATGTATAAACTAGCGTAACGTAAATAGCAGATGTTATTAACATCAATATATAGTTTGGTTTAAAATTTCTTTTATATTCTTTAAATATGTCTAATGATAAAACTTTTTTATATTCTGGTAATCGTTTATTTGCCCAATCGACAAATTGTCCGACAAATAAGCCTAATATAGCGACTGCCAAATAATATCCTATATGTACATCATTATAATACATTGTTTTCTCCTTTGATTTTTATTAAAATTTTCTGGCTTCATGAAAATTTTTTTGATTTTCTATCTATTTTGTTTTTTGCTCTAATTTGATTTTACTCTTTATTTTTTTCTCTATCGGTCTTTTCCACATTGTATACCAAAAATCTTTTTCATTAATTGGCTCTACTAAAATTGTAAACATATGACATCTATTTCCGCCAATAATGTCTGTAAATATTTGGTCTCCTACAATTGCTATATTTTCACTTTTTTCTCCTAATTCTTTCTGTGCTTTTTTAAACCCTCTTTTTAGTGGTTTCATAGCAAAATGCAAGTATGGTATGTCTAAGTCTTTTACAATATTTTCAATTTTCGCTTTGTCATTGGTATTTGATAATATATATAATTTTACACCTTGCCCTTTTAATTCTTTTGCCCATTTTATAACACTTTCTGTCATTTTTTTACTATAGTCTACTAATGTGTTGTCTACATCCAATAACAATGCTTTTATTTTATGTTTGTTTAAAAATTCTATCGTAATTTCTTCTACTCTTTTAAAATATGCATTTGGATATATATTCATGTTTTTATTAATAATATATTCTATATATTATATGCTCCTTATTTTCTATTTAGGTTTTTGTTTGGCATTACCTATAAACCACTTATATATTATCAATTCCTTGTTTTTTTGTCAATGGTCAATTGGGTGATGACTTTGGGGACGGAGCAAAAAATCATCATTTCTATAAAGTTTTCTATAAAACTTTTTATAAAATAAATGATGATTTTTTGCTCCGTCCCCAAAGTCATCACCCAATTGACCATCATTCTACTTTTACTAAATTGAAATCTAGTGCATCTGCACTTACTAATTTAAAATCAATCCCAAAATGTTCTCCTTCTACTGCCTCTTTAATTGCTGTACTGTGTAAATGTCCATAATAACATTTTTGAATATGATATTTTTTTAACATCTGTATAAATATGTTCATTTCATTGTTTTGCACGTCCTGCTTGATAATTGGTGGATAATGCATAAAAGCAATCATTTCTTTTTCTTCTCCAAATGTTTCTATCCCGCTTTTAATAGATAATTCTAGTCTAGCCACTTCTCTATTTAACATTCTTTTACTTTCAGCATCTTCTCCAAATCCCCATCCTCTTGTGCCTACAATCACTTTATTTTCAAATTCATATGCATTATTATATAAAAAGTCGATGTCTTTAAAGTTATTTTCTTTTATATAATTTCGCATACTATTCACAGTAGACCACCAGTAATCATGATTCCCCTTTAACAACAACTTTTTTCCTGGTAAAGAATTCAAATATTCAAAATCTTTATACGTATCTTTTAAATACATTGACCAAGAAAAATCACCTGGTAAAACGACTAAATCATTTTCTGTTACGATGTTTATCCAATTTTCTTTTACCTTTTCCTCATATCCTTCCCAATTCTCTCCAAAAATACTCATTGGTTTGTTTTCATTAAAGGATAAATGAAGGTCTCCAATTGTATATATTGCCATTTATCTTCTCCATTTCATTTATATATATAATTTGTTTTTATTTTATTACTACATGAATTTTCTAATATACATTTATTTGTACTTTTTTACAATTTCAAGTTTGGTATTGCATTTAACTCTAGTCCATCTCTTTTTCCTGCAAAATAATTATAATAGCCAGCTGATGCGATCATTGCCGCATTGTCTGTACATAATTTTAAATCTGGCATATAAACTTTTATATTCTCTAAATTTAAAAATGCTTCTCTTATAAATTTATTAGCTGATACGCCACCTGCCAAAGCAATGGTTTTTATTCCTGTTAATTGCACGGCTTTTGTTACATTTTCAATTAATATTTCTACAATTGTTTTTTCAAAGCTTGCACATAAATCTGCTTTGTTGATTTCTGGATTTTTGTGATGAACATTGATAACTGCTGTCTTAATTCCACTAAAGCTAAAATCCATATTTTCAAAATGTGTTTTTGGTAAATCAATTGTTGGTTTTCCCTCTAGTGCTAATTTGTCTACCTTTGGTCCGCCTGGATATCCTAAGCCTACTACTCTTGCCACTTTATCAAAAGCTTCTCCAATGGCGTCATCTCTTGTTTTTCCTAAAACTTCAAATTCTGTATAACCTTTCACATATATAATTTGCGTATTTCCGCCTGACATCATCATACATAAAAATGGAGGCTCTAGTTCTGGGTATGTTATATAATTTGCTGCAATATGTCCTTGTATATGATTAACACCCACTAATGGCTTATTGACCGCAAAGCTCAAGGCTTTGGCATATGATAGCCCAACCAGCAAAGCACCAACCAGTCCTGGACCGTAAGTTGGTGTTATGGCATCTATTTGTTCTAAAGTCATATTGGCTTCTTCTAATGCTTTTTTCGTTACTCTAGAAATCGCTTCAATGTGATTTCTAGAAGCAATTTCTGGAACTACCCCTCCATATTTTTCATGGATGGGTATTTGTGTATCAATAACATTTGATAATATTTCTCTTCCATTTTTTACAATTGCTACTGATGTTTCATCACAACTTGATTCAATTCCTAATGTATAAATATCTTTCATTTTTTATCCTGTTCCTTTCATGTGTTTGGAGAATTGGGGATGGACAACCGCTTTCCTACAATCCCCAAATAGCAGCAGCTAAGTTAGATATCCATCCTCCTACTGCTTGAATTCCTGGTGTAATGATATAGGAGGTTAAACCAGTTATCCATAATACAACAAATACAATATAAAAGATTTGTTCATTATTAATAAAAAATTGCTTTGCATTAAATGGTAAAAATGGCATAATGACTTTTGATCCATCTAGTGGTGGTAATGGGATTAAGTTAAATAATCCTAAACCAACATTAATCGATACAGTTGCACTAATTAAACTCATAATAATACCACCTGTTGTAGACATCATAAATGAAATACCTGCGAATTTATAAATTCCATAATATATAATAGCAAATATAATAGCAAGTAAAAAATTCATGACAGGTCCTGCAATTGATACAAGTGCCTCTCCTTTTTCCATTGACATTTTCCTTGTGTAATTTCTTGGATTTACATGAACTGGTTTTCCCCAACCAAATCCTGCAAATAATAGTAATACAGTTCCTATTGGATCTAAATGGTCTAATGGATTTAGACTTAACCTTCCTTCTCTTCTTGCTGTGTCATCTCCCAATTTGTCTGCTACAAAGGCATGTGCAAATTCATGGAATGTTATGGCAATTAATACACCTGGCATACTAATTAATAGTGAAAATAACATTCCTGGATTTGTTGCATATTGTACTACCATGGATAATACCATGATTGCTAATATAATATAAATAATTCTTTTATCAAATGAAAAATTAAACATAAAAACTCCTATCTTCCCCTTCTAAGTCTTAACTTCTTTTTGCAATATATCACATTCAATCTAAATTACCAATACTTTTGACATTTTTAGTTCAAAGGCTTCATTGTTGGGAAAAACAATACATCTCTTATAGAAGCAGAATCTGTTAATAACATAATTAATCTATCTAATCCGATTCCCATTCCTCCTGTAGGTGGTAATCCAATTTCTAGTGCATTTACGAAATCTTCGTCCATTCCTCCTGCTTCTTCATCACCTTTTTCTTTAGCCTCCACTTGTTTTAAAAATCTTTCATATTGGTCAATTGGATCATTTAATTCTGAATAAGCATTTCCATATTCTCTTCCACCAATAAATAATTCAAATCTTTCAACTAATCGTGGATCTTCTTTCTTTCTCTTTGTAAGCGGAGATACTTCTACTGGATAATCCATAATAAATGTTGGTTGTATTAATGTTTCTTCTACAAATGTTTCGAAAAATTCATTGATAATATGTCCTCTTGTATTTTTGATTTCTTCATATTCAACACCTTTTTCTTTTGCAATGTTTTGAGCCTCTTCATCTGTATTGATTGTGTTAAAATCAACCCCTGTCACTTCTTTTATGGCCTCTATCATTGTTATTTTCTTCCAACCTGGTGTTAAATCAATTTCTTGCCCTTGATACGTAATTTTTGTGGTACCTAATGCATTTTTTGCAACAGTTGAAATTAATTGTTCTGCCATATTCATCATGTCATTATAGTCTTCATAAGCTGCATAAAATTCCATATTAGTAAATTCTGGATTGTGTTTAATATCCATTCCTTCATTTCTAAAGTTCTTACCAATTTCAAATACTTTGTCAAATCCTCCCACAATTAATCTCTTCAAATTTAATTCTGGGGCAATTCTTAAATACATTTGTAAATCTAATGTATTATGATGTGTAATAAATGGTCTTGCAGCGTCTCCTGTTGCTACTGTTGTAAGCATTGGTGTTTCTACTTCCATATAACCTTGTTCGTCCATAAATCTTCTGATTTCTTTTATAATCTTACTTCTTAATATAAATGTTTCTTTTACTTCTGGGTTCATAATTAGGTCAACATACCTTTGACGATATCGTAAATCCATATCTTTTAAGCCATGGAATTTTTCTGGTAATGGTCTTAAAGATTTTGTAAGTAATGTCACTTCTTTTGCATGAACAGAGATTTCTTCTGTTCTTGTTTTAAATACAAAACCAGTAATTCCAATGATATCTCCAATATCAAATGTCTTGAAAGCTTTGTAGCTTTCTTCTCCTAAATCATTGATACTAACATAACTTTGGATTTTTTCATCGCAGTCTTGTATTGTGCAAAATGACGCTTTTCCCATAATTCTTTTGGCTATAATTCTTCCTGCAACTGTTACATCTTTTTGTTCAAATGCTTCATAATTTGCTTTGATTTCTCCTGCTGTATTTGTTCTATTAAATTTAGTAATTTCAAATGGATTTTTTCCTTCTGCTTGTAATTCTGCTAACTTATCTCTTCTAATTTGCATTAAATGATTTATATCTTGTTCTTCTGTTTGATTTGTGTTTTGTTTATTTTGGTTTTCTTGCATAAAATTCCCTTCTTTCATTATTTTTTATCTTGGACTTATCTAGTATACTTGACTCTCTGATAAGTCCTTAGGTTTGTTGTTTTTTCCTTTCTTGCTTGCTATATTATATCCTAATTTTACCAAAAAGTAAAGAAAACTATTCTGAAAAATCAAAATAGTTTTCTTTGTTTATTGCATATCATAGTTAAAAAATTTTATTAACTTATTCATTTTTAGTTATAGCCTTGACTTTAAAATGGTCTTTTTTATTCAATTACAATTTCATGTGGATTTTCTGCATTGTGTTCTCTTCCATCTCCTACTAATCTAATAGAATTTAAATCTAATGAAACTACTGGTCGAATTGCCCTTGATGGTGTTCCTATACCTGTATCTGTGTTAAAAGTTCCGCTTCCACCTATAAAATTGTTTGTTATACCACTTATCGCAAAATTCCCATAATTTTCATAACAATTTATACTTCTTGAAGCCAGCCAATAAGTTTCTTCTTGTTCAAATAAAACAGAATAAATATCACTGTTTTTTAGATATTCGCTTTTTACTTCTAACTGATAAAAACTTTGTGTCATAATTAAATTTTGTACTACTGTTGATGCACTATCTGTTGTCAAACTTGTATAGCCATTTTCACTTACATCAATACCATCCCTTTTTAGATTTTGTCGAATTTTTTCTTCTGTTAATCCTGCTGTTATATCCTCACTACTTATATTTGTCCATGTCCCATTTTCTTCAGCATATAGCAAAGGATATATTCCTTGATATAATTTAAAATTACCATACTGAACATTTCCTTCACTAATATATTTATTTTTTTCTTCAATTCCTTGATCATTTAATTCTTCTTCTACATCATCCAAATTTAGGCTTCTTGCAGTTGTAGCTAATGTTGCATTACTATATTGTTTAGCACAAATATCATTTAATATAAATACAGCATTATTATATCCTACTGCTGATTCAAAAAATATATCTGTGTCTGTTGCCATTTCGCTTATTAAATCAATTGTTCCATCATCATGTACTTTTAATATTCTCCAATTCAAATCTTTTGTTTGTGGTATTCCGGCAGATGGATTTGAGTTAGAACCAGTGTATTCTGATGTAATTACATAATTATCTGCCTCATCATATGTATAATTAATATAATCTCCAACTTTCAGTATATGATATTCTTGAGGACTTGATGCTATTTCATTTCCATGAATTACCTGTATTTCATAAGTATCCAATAAGTTTCTTGTAGGAACATTTATAGTATATGCATTTCCTGTAAATTCTTCTGTTGTTGTCCATGCATTCTCATTTTCTCCCTCTTCTGCCTTTATACGATATCTCACTTGCCACTTATTTACATATCCAGTAGCTGTAATATTCTTAATATAAATTTTTCCTTCACCATTTACTACTTCAGAAGTTGTTTCAAAATTTACCGTACCATTGCTAATGTAGTCCACATTATATACTCCATTTGGCACTTGATCTAATGTATAATATCTTGTTCCATAATCATTGAAACCTTCAATACTTACGACACTTCTTGTTGCTACATTTACAAAGAATTCATATTCCATGTCATCTAATCCTAAAGCTTGTATCGTTTCTAAATCATAATACATATGCCCAGTTCTATCTGTAATACCTGAGCCTTCTGCTGAAAAAACTTCTTCTAGTCGATTTGAATTAAAAAGTCCTTCTGGATCTTCACCTATGTCTTGTATTCCTAGTTTTGTTTGTACTGTTTGCGTTTGTCCATCTTCCGTATTTTGCGTTGTGTATTCACCTTGTCCAACATATTCTACACCATTTACTGTTACAGATTTGTTATTTATATAACTGTCATATAGTTCGTTTACTTTTTGTTGCATCATTTTTAGCTCTGTTGTAAATTTGGTTAATCTTGCTGAACGGATTGTGCTTACACCACTATATACAGCTATTGATGATAATATCAATAATACAATTACAGTTATAACTAGGCTAACCAAGGTTATTCCAGCATTATTTTTTTTCATCCTTTGTTCCTCCATATATTTATTGTTACATTGAAATTTTTGGCTGGGGTACTGTGATTCGAACACAGGAATGTCGGAGTCAGAGTCCGATGCCTTACCGCTTGGCGATACCCCAATATACAATTCTATTATATAGGTTCTTTATCATTTTTACAAGTATTTTGGCTGAAATTTATCTTAAAATCCTTGAACATATATCAAAAAATTATATTGTTGTATATTTTGGGCATCAAAAGTATCTTGCATATCTGACTCTTCACTTTTCTCATAAATCCATTCCCAAAAAATAGGTACTATTTTTTCTTCATTTTGTGCAATACTTCCCTCTAAGGTTTCTCCTAATTCTTCTAAAGCATTATATTTTTGGGTATTATTTGACGTGTAAAATTGTAAATTTTTTGGTTTCTCATTTTCACTTTTAAATTGAATTTTATAGTGTATTTGCTGATTACTTTTTAATACAATGTCAAATCCTCCACTTGTACCTGGTGCTATTTTTTCATATACCAACGTTTTGTTATCTACTGTATCTAGTAAATTTATGTCTGTTAATTTTGTATGTTTATATTGCACATCAAATATAAATTGTGTTTGATTTGCATTTTGTGATTTTGAACTTTGCTTTTCGATACTTGTATTTGTTGCTGTTCTTGTTGTTTCATCAGTTATTTGACTTTCTATTTCTTTTGAATTCTCTATTTTGCTACTTGATTGTTTTACAGAAGAAAATAGTTGAAAAAATATTAAATCTTCTTGTAAAAAGCTATATTTCATGGAATTTATCATCCATACAATAAACAATATGCATATAATGAAAATGATAATTGCTGTTTTCTTTTTTCTTTTCTTCATCTTTATCATCTCCTATATCTTTAATTGTTCAGAATGTACTTTTATTTGAATTTCGTTTATAATATCTCCAATTGCATTTTTATCAGCATCATATTCTACTTTCAAAGTATATTTTTGTTCTTCTTTGATATCTTTTTGTAATATCATTTCTTGTGTCCTATTTTCTTGTAAAGCAATTTCTTCATTTTCTTTAAATAACTGATATTGTACCGATTCATCTAAGTTATTATCTAATATTTCAATATAATATTGTAAATCTACTTGTGATACTTCTTCTATATCATTAAAGTTTTTCACTATAAAATGATATTCGCCTGTTTTGTTTTCTTCTGTAATCGTAATTTCAGAAGCTTTTTCCACTTCTAAAATTGGTTTTGCAATTTCTGTATTATTTTTTATGTTTGTATTATATACCGCTTTTCCTATACTAATTCCAGAAAAGAAGGTTATTCCTATCAAAATGATACTACATAATAATATAATTTGCTGTTTTCTATTTCTCTTTTGATTTTTTCGCGTGTTTTTTCGTTTGATTGTGTTTGGTTTTCTATAAAAATTAAACTTCAAATTTTCCTCCTTTTTTATAAGCTACGTCTACTTATTTAAAATTTTCTAAATTAAGAGGAAGCTTGTCCTCTTAATTTAGTATAAAGATTATTTTGCTCTATTATCGACTAATATCATTCGTTATTGCATATATTAGAAGAATTTTTTATTATTTACAATATTTATTTCTTTTGTTCATACAAGTTTTCTATAATCTATTAAAGAGGATTCTACATTTAATTTACTATTTTTTCATATTCATAATATTTTAAAACGTCTTATATTTCCTTTATTACTGTGGTGTAACTTGTGTTCCTGTAACGCGAATATCGAAATTGTAGTTTTCTATTTGTTTTGCATTTTGTGTATCAATTTCGTCATTTTGTGCAATTTCGTTTTCATTGTTACCAGTTTCATATTGCCATTCCCAATCAATGGTAATGGTTCTTGTTTTATTTTCTTCATTAGCATTTATGGTTCCTGATAAATCTTGCTCTAAATCTTGTATTGTACTATATTTTGTATCATCATACACAAATACTAAATTTTGTGGTTTTTCACTTTCGTTTAAAAATGTGACATTATAGTCAACACCAACTTCTGAACCTGTTGCATCTATAACAATATTAAAACTGCCACTTGTTCCTGGAGCTACTTTGTTATTCACTAATGTTTCGTCATTATATGTAGATAATAAATTTACATTTTGAACAGAATCTTCTTGTCCATTGACTTTAAACACCCAATTGGCTATATCTGCTGTTCCGCTTCCATTAACCTCTGCTATATATTTTGAAAATGTCCTACCACCAATAAATGATAATGTAATTGCCAATAAAACTAAGGCAATGATTAAAACCTTTTTATTTTTTTTCAAATAGGCATACCTCCTTTTCTTTTTATTTTTTGTTTTGGATAATTGATAGATAATTTTGAAATTAAAAATTAATTAAAACAAATTCATCTTGAATCCTAAAATTATAGAAAAAATGTAATTTCATTATAATTCCATATTTTGTCATTGTCAATCACTTTATGTTGATTTTTGAAACTTTTCATCGCAAAATTCGACAAACTTCGATTTTAATATCCTATATGCAATCGGTGTTCTATTTTTTGATTACGAGTAACTATTCAGAGGTCAAGTCGGTTTTGCCTGTTAAGCAATATATAATATAAAGTCATTCATGATTTTGTATAAGCTAAATTTTCAAAGAACTAACACAATAAAACCATGAGCCTCTTTCACTTAAACCCTCACTAACGTGAGTACCGTGAACATTCCTCATGGTTTTATTGGTTATTTCTAACTTCAAATTTAGATACGCAAAATCATTTCATTTTTTATATTA
>CASFHP010000018.1 GCA_949294555.1 uncultured Eubacteriales bacterium | reverse complement strand
CATTGAATTAGTAAGTGGTAGTTCTATATTACAAAACATACCTGTTCCTAATTCTTCTAATACTTCTATTGAACTTTTTTCTTGTTCTTCCATTTCTACTTTCCTCCTTATCTTTCTTCTCTAACTTTATTTGTTTTCTTTTTTTGTTTTGTTATTGGAAAACTCAATTCTATCGAATTTTTTTTC
Organism: uncultured Eubacteriales bacterium; assembly: GCA_949294555.1. Taxonomy (GTDB): domain Bacteria; phylum Bacillota; class Clostridia; order TANB77; family CAG-508; genus CAG-269. The sequence continues at coordinate 30,016 of CASFHP010000018.1, read as the reverse complement.
ATTACTTGTTTAATCATTTTTTTCTGTTCTTCTGTTAATTTTTCATCTTTCAATATTCTTCCCTCCTTTTTAGCATAAAAAAATAGCTAATCACTTTATAATTAGCCTTTTCCACATTTATTCAATTAGTTGTGAATAATAACTGCAATAAAAATACACTCTCCTACCCTATTTTTGCTCGAATTTTAGTCATTTTTTTGTTTTGGGACAAATTGTTAATCTTCTGTAACCCTTTTGTTTGTAGTGTTTTATCAAATATATACACCTTTATTTTTTGCGACTGCAATAAGGTTACCCATAGATGGTGTCCTCCCTCTCCAGTTGGATTATATAAGGTAACTAACACAACCACTTGCGGATTATCAATTGGTGCAACACCACAAAAAGAGGTCACATATTTATTAGTATTAACACCATCTTCAGAGGTTCCTGTTTTTCCTCCTATTCTATATCCTGCAACTTTTGCATTTTTTCCTGTTCCTTCTGATACAACACTTTCCATCATGCTTAAGACTTTTTCAGAAGTTTCTTTAGAGATAACCGTATCTCCTTTTTGTACTGGAATGTCTGTCACTTCTTTTGTTTCACTATCAATAATTTGCTTTACAACTCTTGGTTTTATACTAGTTCCTCCATTGGCAATACTAGATACTGCTGTTACTAATTGAATTGGTGTGATTTCAAATCTTTGCCCAAAACTGATTGTTGCTAATTCCACAGGTCCTGCTTTTTCCTTTGCTAAAAAAATACTTCCTGCTTCTCCTGGTAAATCAATTCCTGTTGTTTTTAGCAATCCAAATTTTTCTAAATATTCATAATATTTGTCTACACCTAGCTTTTGCCCTAATCCAATAAATACAGGATTACATGAATTCATCAATGCTTGCCTTAAACTCTCTGAACCATGTGGTCTATAATATCTCCAACATTTTATTCTAACGCCCGCAACTTCAATTCCACCAGTACAAGAAAATTCGCCCTCATTATCTGTATCTGTAATTCCTTCTTCTAAAGCCGCTGAAGCTGTAATCAGCTTAAATACTGACCCTGGCTCATATGTATCTGCAATGGCTTTATTTCTCCAAACCGCTTGCAAATAGGTAGTTTTCTCTGACTGTTCTAAAGAGTCCCATGTTGCCTTCAATTCTTCTGTATATGGTTCATATGGCTCGTTTAAGTTATAATTTGGATAATTCGCCATTGCTAGAATATCCCCATTTTGTGGATTCATTACGATAATACTGCCACCATCTGTACAAACATTATCAATACAAGCTTCTTCTAAATATTTTTCAACAATTGATTGTATCGTTAAATCAATGGTTAATACTAAATCATTACCATCAACTGCTGGTATATAATTTTCACCTTCTTCTCCGATTTCTCCTCCTTTTGCATCTGTATGTTTTTGAATTGCTCCCTGCTCTCCTTTTAGTTCTTCTTCATATTTTGCCTCTATTCCATCTAATCCTTGATTATCACTTCCACAAAATCCTATAATTTGTGAGGCCAAATTGTTATATGGATAATATCTTTTTGTGTCTTCATCAATATTAATACCACTGGTAATATTATTTTCTTCTATCCATTTTCTTAACTCGTCTGTTTTTTCTTTCTCTACTTTCCTTACAATTGTTTCAATAGAACTTCTCTTTTTCACTTTTTTTAATACAGTTTCATAGTCAAGTTCAAATATATTTGCCAAAGCTGTTGCTACTTTTTCTTTGTCTTCACTTGATATATTGCTTGGATTTACAGTTACTGTTTCTACTGTACTACTTACAGCTAATATATTTGTTCCTGTTGCATCATAAATTGTTCCTCTTTTAGGATTAATTTTTCTATCTAATGTTTGCTGTTCATATGCTAATTCTGATAATTCTTTTCCTTGTACTAATTGGATATACCCAATTCTTGTGATTAGACATATAATAATTAAAAAGGATATAAATAAAATATTTCTCATTTTTTTCTTGCTCGTTAGTTTGATTTCATTCATAAAAACACCTCTAATAATATGTATTAGAGGTGTTTGTTTTTATGCCTATACAAAAATAGATAACTGTTTTTTTACAATTATCTATTAAAAATTCTGTCTACAATTTTTTCAAACCAATTTTCTTCGTTAGTATCGCTAATTTCAATTTTCTCTGTTGCAGACTCTATATAATCTTTCTTAGGTAAACTAACATAAACTGTTTGTTTATTAGTTAATTTTTGCATACCTAATTTTTCTTTTGCTTGTTTTTCTATATTACTTAGATTTAAGCTATTTTCAATTGTTACTTGTAATTGTTCATTTTCCTTTTGTAATGAAGACAATTCTGTTCTCAAGTTTTGTATTTCATTAAATTTTTCATTTATTTGAGTATTTCGATAACTTATGGTAAACAACACAGCAAATATGGCAAGCACAAATAAAGTGGCTTTTCTATGTTTTATTTTTTGCTCTTTTGATAATTTTACATCTTGTTTTGGCAAATCTTTTACAACTTTTATGTTTTGTTTCTTTTTTTCTCTTCTGTAATCTGGTTCCAACTTTCTTGGACTTGTCTCATATTGATATCTAGCTGCCATAAGTTATTTCACCTCCTCTTATGTTTATATTCTTTCAAAAATTCTTAATTTTGCACTTTTACTTCTTGAATTTTCTTCTTGCTCTTCTTTTGTTGCAATGATTGGTTTTCTCGTAATAATTTTTCCCAATGTTTCTGCTCCACATACGCAATATGGTAAATCACTTGGACAAGTGCATTTTCCTTTTGCTTCTATGTAAGCATTTTTGACTGCTCTATCTTCTAACGAATGGAATGTTATAATACATAATCTTCCTTGCGGTTTTAAACAGTCAATACAATCTTTTACAGTATTATATAATGGCTTAATTTCATTATTAACTTCTATTCTGATTGCTTGGAATGTTCTTTTTGCTGGATGTCCATCATTTTGTTTTGATTTTGGAATAGATTTTTCAATAATGGCTACTAATTCTTTTGTTGTGTTAATTGTTTTTTCTTTTCTATAATTACATATATTTCTTGCAATTTGTCTTGAAAAACGTTCTTCTCCATATTCATAAATTAAGTTTGCTAATTCTTTTTCTGAATAATAATTTACTACTCTTTTTGCTGTTAATTCTTGGGTTTTATCCATTCTCATATCTAGTTCATTTTCTCCTAAGTAACTAAACCCTCTATTTCTTTCATCTAGCTGATATGAAGAAACACCTAAATCTAATAAAATACCATCCACTTTTTCAATATGTAATCTTTGCAATATTTCTTTTATGTTGTCATGGTTATCATGGATATATTCTACATTTTTATATGATGATAATCTTTCTTTTGAAGCTTTTAATGCTTCTTCATCTCTATCAATTCCTATTAATTTTCCTTTGTCTAACAACCTTTTTACAATTTCTATACTATGTCCTGCTCCTCCCATTGTGCCATCTACATAAATTCCATCTGGCTTTATTTGCAAGCCTTCTATACATTCTTGAAGCAAGACTGGTTTATGTTCAAATTTCAATTTTACACCTCTTATTTTTTTCTATGCTTAAACAACTGGTAATTTTAAGAAACTACCAGTTGTCTTTATCGTTGTATATTATGCTTTTTCTTTTGGGTTTCAAATTGTTTTTCACAAATCTTTTGTTAAATTTTCTCTTGTAAATTTAACATTTGTTTTCTATCATATTCTCTTGTACTTTAAAAAATTTATCTTTTGTATTTTTTAAAGCTTTTGTATAATCATCTTTTGTAGACTTATCTTTTGTTTTCTTATTTTTTATCTTTTGTAATTTTTCAATTCATCTTTTGTAAATTTGTCTTTTGTGTCTATATAAACTTTTTCAAGTTATATACCTAAATTTGCCATATTTTCTGCAATTTCATCTGCTGATATATCTTCATCACATTTTTCCCAAATAGCTTTATCCCAAATTTCTAGTCTTGTCCCTACACCAATGATGACAACTTCTTTTTCTAAGTTTGCTGCTGTTCTTAAATTATTTGGTATTAAAAATCTTCCTTGTTTGTCTAGTTCACACTCTGTTGCACCTGATAAGAAAAATCTTACAAAGTTTCTGGCATTTTTATCTGAAAGAGGTAACGCTTTTAGTTTTGTTTCAAAGTTTAACCATTCTTCTTGTGAAAAAGCAAATAAACATCCATCTAACCCTTTTGTTACGATGAATTTCTCTCCCATGTCTTGTCTTAACTTTACTGGCATAATTAATCTGCCCTTAACGTCTAGAGAATGCTCATATTCACCAATTAGCAATGGTCTTCCACCTCATTTCCTTTTCCCACCACTTTGTACCACTTCTCTCCACTTCATCTAAATTTTAATATAACTTTCTATATTTTGCAATAGTTTTTTGAAATTTTTTTTAATTTTTTTATTGTATAGGAAATCTATTTACATTTTGTTTTAATTTTTACCATTCAGTGCGACGAACATTTTATTCTTGTATATTTTCATAGTCTAATTATCAGTTCATTTTCATTTATTTTTCTACTTGATATACTTTTGACAAATTAGGAAGGAGGAACGTCTATATGGATAGTAATGAAAAATATTTAAGAAAAAATATTGGAAGAAAAATCAAATTAGCTAGGTCAAGAACAAATTATACCCAAGAAAAATTAGCAGAAAAACTTTCTCTATCAACAAGATATATTAGTCAATTAGAAAGAGGTATTGCTTTTGGTAGTGCTACTACAATTATTAATCTTTGTAAAGCTTTAAATATTAGTTCAAATTTTCTTTTTGATGATTTAATAGGCAATGATTCTTCCTCTCTCAATGATTTAGTTGATGATAAGTTTTTAGAGGCTTATTTGAAATTAAATAATTATAATAAGGAAATAATTTATTTGTTAACAACACAACTTATAAAAATGCAAGAGGAAAGAAGTGGAAACTATAAAAAAGCCTAGAAGAAAAAGGGTGTCTTTAAGATATAGACCCCTTTTTTTATTTTTTGTTAATTTATTGTTGTACTTGTTGCTCCTGTACCAACTACAGCTTCTTGCAATGCTCTCCATGTATTACATCCCACTATACCATCCACAGATAATCCTCTTGTTCTTTGAAATTCCCTTACTGCATTTTGTGTTGCTGAGCCAAAAATACCATCTAGTCCATTTGTACTATATCCCAATGTATTTAAATCATCTTGTGCAATTAGTACATAATTACTTAGACTTCCCCTCTTTAATTGTGGATATCCACCTGTACTACAAGCTGGACTTCCAAAACGTTTATCAAAGTGTACCCATGTTGGTGTTAAAGAAATTGGCTCTACATATGTCCATACACCTGAATTGTTCGCACTATTCCAAAGAACTCTTCTTCGTTCAGCTGATAAAGTTTGCCCAACATCAAATGCTACACCTGCATAATGTTGGCTTTGATTTCCATGACCGCCTTCATATGGTCTTTTGAAAGCAAATCCTACTGGTATTGGCCCTCCAAATATATATCTTTGACTATTCCAACTTTGCATAGTTCTTTTCGTGGTCCACAATATGTTGCTTTTGCTTGAACCTCTAAATTCTCTTACTCGTAATGTTCCATTTGTATTATATGGCATTGGGTCAGCTTCATTTCTATAATATGTTTCCATTCTATCTGTATCATTATTAAACACTAATATTTTTGCCATAAAAAATAATCCTCCCTATATAGCTTTTACTATTATATATATGAGAGAATTATTTTTTTGTTACACTATCTTTGTTAATTTCAACATTATTTTGTTACTTTATCTTATCGAATTTCACTACTTTCCATTAATTTATCAAAATCAGATTTGTATAATTTATCTTGTACAACTCTGTACTTTTCAAATTCTGTTAAAGCTTTTTCTTTTGCAATTTCATGAGATATTTTACCTGCATCTTTTAATATATCTCTATCATCTGATAACAAATATTTATCTATTCTGTTTGCCCAGTCTTCCATAGTCATGGGAATATTTCTTTTTGCTCTTGCTTCTGCTAAATCTAAGAAAGCTGAAACAATAAGTTCTAATTGTTCTAGTTCTTCTTTCTTTAAGTAGTTCTTATCAATAACTACATCTGTTTCTAATATTTTGCCATTTGGAGAATTTTTCCAATTAGTTAGGTTCATATGTTCCTTTGTATGGTCTGCTCTATTATAAATTATCTCTGCTGCTGTTTGATGAGTCACTGCATAGTGCATCTTATTTTGGACTTTTTTAAAGAATTTGATTGTTGTTGGAGATTTACTATCATAATCGATAGAGGTTGCATATATATCTGTTATTTTTTGGTAAAATCTTCTTTCTGATAATCTTATTTCTCTAATTTCTGCAAGTAATGATTCGAAATAATCTTCATCAAAAAATGTTCCATTTTCCATTCTTTTTTTATCTATAATATATCCTTTTTTTGAAAACTCTTTTAATACATTTGTTGCCCATCTTCTAAATTGAATTGCTCTATCTGTATTTACTCTATATCCAACAGAGATTACTGCATCTAAATTATAATAATTTGTTTTATATTTTTTTCCATCTGAAGCAGTTGTCAAATAATTTTTGACAACTGAATTTTGTTCCAATTCTAGCTCTTTAAAGATATTACTTAAATGATAACTTATATCTTGTTTTGATGTATTATACAATTCTCCTAACGCCTTTTGAGTTAACCATAAATCTCCATCTTCAAAACGCACTTCAATTCCTTTTTCTTCTTTTTGTTGCTCAAATATCAGAAACTCTGCTGAACTACTTCTTATATATAAATTTTTGTTGCTCATTTTTAACTCACCTCTATTTATTTGCTATATATTATCAAACTTTTGTTCTTTTGTCAATTAATCCACATCTAATTATCAGAAAATTTTTTCTTTACAATCTTTTTCTTTTCTTATATAATACCTTTAAGATTATATATAAGGGGAATGTTAAAAATGAGAAAAAATTCATCTATCATAATTTTTATTATTTTTATCTTACTGTTTGCATATTCAGAAGGCCTATTCGATTATTTTACAGAAATAAATTGGAATCCTTTTGATTATGCTCGAATCACAGATGTTGATTACAAAGCTGTATTAGTTGATAATCCTGGTAGTGACGGCAAAATTGTTGTTACTGAACGATTAACTTTTGATATTCATGCTGCATCGAAAAACAATCTTTTTTGGGAACTCTGGCGTGACCTTCCTGAAAGTTATATAGATGGTGTAAAGGTTGATTATCAAGTAAATTCTGTAAAACAAATCTTAGATGATGGCTCTGAAATTGTCTATACGGAAAGTCCAAAATTGTACTGGAATGATTCTGATTATACGAGTACCGCTAGACGGATATGGTCCTGGAAAGTGGTATCATAGTGGTGGACCTTATAACGAGTCTACTAGATTATATGAATGTGTGTTTTTCTATGTTGATGGTTTATATCGTGGAGATTATACTTTTGAAATTGAATATGAAATGAATAATGCTGCTTTGCGTTATGGCGACTGTTCTGAATTATATATCTCTCTTTATTCTGAAGATTCTATAAAATATTTAGAGTCTTTTGATGCACAAATACTAATTCCAAATAAAGACATGCCACGCACAGAAAATTATGATGCTTATACTTATGGTACAAATTCTAACAGATTTCCTTTTACAGAGTCTGACACATTAAATCCTGGTTACCATACATTTGCATTTACTTTAGACGAATCTCAATTAAAATTTAAACCATATAATGAATACATTGAATTTTCATTAATCTCTTATGGAGGAGACAGTCATGTCTTTACTGATTACGCTTCTACAAATTTATATTACAATGACCCTGTTTTAGCAGAGCTTAGAGAAGAACAAGCAGATTATGACAATACTTTTGAAAATTATAAAACCATAAAAATTGTTGTATTTTTTATATGTCTAGTTGGCGCTTATCTAGTAATTCGATATATGATGAAGAAAACTAAAAAAATAAAAGAAGAGCATGTCTTCTATGAACCTACTAACGAAGTATCATATTTTAGAGATATTCCTAGTAACCTTGACCCCGTTTTTGCTTCTACTTTAGCTTTTTGTAAACAACATTCACGAAAGACTGATTCTGATGGATACGCTTCTATCATGCTAAGTTTAGTTAGAAAAGGTTACATCGAGCTTGCTAAAATGGATAATTTACAAGACTGGACTTCTAACAATGTAAAAATAGTTGTAAAATATAAACCAACACCAATCATAAATGGATTTAAATTGATGGATAATAATACAATAGAACGAGATAAAATACAAATACAAGCTCAAGAACAAGACCAAGAAAAATTAGAACCACTTACACCAACAGAAGAACAGTATTTCCAACTAATTAATAGATACTCTCATGGAGATGAAATTTCTATGGATAACTTCCAATCAAAAGTTTCTATTGATTATGAAAATACAAATAGCTTCGTAAAAAATATTCAAAGCTCAATTGTTAACATTGGTGTATCACAAGGATACTTCCAAAAAGCAGATTATGAACAACCTAAAAAGCAGATGAAATCCTTGTCTACCAAATTTATAATATTAGGCATTTTGTTAATAACCTTAGTTAACTTTATATCTTACCATACATATTTAGATTTAGCTTATGGTGCATTCTTTATTTTAGGTTTTACATGTATCATTGGTGCACTTTATCTTAGAAAAAAAGCTAATAAATATGTTTTACTAACACAATTTGGTGAAGATGAATATGCTAAATGGAAAGGATTATATGACTTTTTAAATAGTGAAACCCTTATGAATGAACGTACCTTGATTGAATTACCTATATGGGAACAATATTTAGTATATGCTACTGCTTTTGGTATTTCTGAAAAAGTCATCAAAGCATTAAAAATTAGATGTCCAGATATGGAAATGAGTCCAATGCTTAGCAATCCTTATTATACCTCAAGAAGTTTCCATTATCGCAGTCATTCTTTCAGAACTGCTACACGTAGTGCCGTACATACTGCTAGAAATGGTGGCTTTAGTAGCTTTGGTGGCTTTAGCGGACATGGTGGATATGGAGGCGGAGGCCGCGGTGGCGGTGGAGGCCGGAGGCGGTCATTAAATGTCCAATTGGGGACGTTTCTCTTTGAGACATTTTTATGTAAATCTCTTTCTCTGTTATAAATATCAGGACTAAAAATAACAGCTGTTAAAGAATGTTAAAATTTAACTGTGTAAATTCAAAAAATAAAATTTTGAATTACACAGTTTTTTCTTGTGCGATGGAAAGGCTTAAAGTATGGAAAAATTTAAATAAATTGATTTACAAAAAAATTTCAAAAGTGCTACTTGTCACTTATTTTTTTTACTGAAAATATTATGCCTAGAAATGGAGATTGTTAAGATAACTTTACATAAAAATGTCTCAAAAAGAAACGTCCCCAATTGAACCAAATGTTTTATAAATTGTTTTTGAAATATATTTTTCAGCAATTTTTAATATAGATTTATAATCATCTATATCATCTGGAAAATAGATACCACCTTTTTCTTTGTTTTTTATCATCCAGCATATTGCAGAAAGTGCAGACATTGCAACAGGTGTAATCGTTGGCGTTTGCCAATATGAATCTTTTTTGTTTTTATATAAAAAGGAAAGTTCTACCCTATTTCCTACCCATACTGGCTTGAATTTTTCTCCAATGAGTAAGACGCCTACATATTCTGTTCCTGATTCTATTTTTTCTTTATAAACAATTTCTGAATATTTAGGATATACATATCCTCTCACAATTGTTAAGCCATTTTGATTTTCACAGTCTAGTGGCTTGTTTATGTCTGGTTCTGGATAATCGTTTACTTTGGCATTTTCTAAATATCTTCTTGCAAATTCACAAGGAGAATATATAAACATAACTGATGGTCGATATACCACTTTTTCATTTTGTTTTACTTCTAAACTTTTTGCTATTGTAATGGTTTCCTCGTGTGGAACCAAAAATCCTTCAAATGCTCCATTGGGATAATATGTTTGACACTTTTTTTCTACTGCCAACTTTTTAAATTCTAAAAATCCATTTTGATAATCAAATTCTTTACATTTGTCTTCATAATCAATAATTTCATGTGTTCCTATATTCATGGTTGCTTCACTTAACATTTCAAAAAAGAACGAGTCTATACACCAGGTATTAAATAACTTGTCGTCACTGTAATTATCATTAATTTTTTGCAAGTCTATATCATTTACATGTATCATTTTAATTCCTAATTTATAGGCTGCTTCATTAAATTTATTATTTTTTATAAATTCTTTAAGTTGTTTATCTTTCTTAAATTGAGTATTTGCAATATATTCAATCCCTGCTTTTACAAAGTGAGAGACTAATCCTGGATTATCTCCATGTTGTAATACAATTGGATGTTTAGCCTTTGAATTACTATTTTTATACTTTTCTTTCAGCTTATTTTTTAATAAATTTTCATTTAAAATACTATACCAATTTTCTGGCCAATCTGCCTCTCCTGTATTAATATACATGATATTTCTTTCTGCACACCATTCACAAATGTCTTTTGTTCCTACTGTATCAGCAAAATCGATTAATAAGTCACCCTCATTCAAATACTTTTCAAATATTTCTTTAAAATTTTCTTTTGTGACTTGTGCTTCAATAAAATTTGCTACCATTCCTCCCAAATTGATAAATGCAGTGAATTCTTCTTTATCCATTGTGATTACAAAGTATTTATTTTCATTAAATTTGATTTCTTTTGAAACCTTTTCGTAAAAACTTTTCCCCACTGCTCCAAATCCAAATTGAACAATGTTACCATCAAAATTTATCATTTTTATCTCCTTTAAAAATCCTTTTCTTTCGGTTTTATTAACCTAACTTGCTTTATATTCTCATATTCATTAATCCAAAAAATCTGAATGCCTTTTGTTTGAAATGTATATAGAATTTTTTTTAAATCTTTTTGTATAGATTCTCCTCTAACCATTATTTTGTTAATACCATTTTTCAGAAAGTATTCTGCTGATGGCATATCCTGTGCGTATATATCCCAGCTATTATCAAATACAGATTGGTCCATTTTATATCGATTCATGCGATTCGTATCTAATAGAAATGCTGGTGGTGCATTATCTGGAATTTCTATTTTTTTAAGTTCTAAAGCACCTTTTATTAATCCCATTTTTATTGCCCTATTATCTACTGTGGCTGTTGCACCATTTTGTTCATCTGTTCCGTTATAAATTGGAATTGGCCTAAAACCAATTTTTGCAAGTGCTATTCCTTCTTTTATACTATTATTTCCTGGTAAATCTATTATAATAGCCATATCTGAAATAGGCTCTTTTATATAATTTATTTTAGGAATTAGAAATTCATCAACTTCATATCCTTCAAAGCTTTCATTAATACCTACAAATGGAACTGGTCTAACCCAGTCTACCCATTTTGCTTCTGTAGGAGCCCATATTTTATATATCTCTTTTCCTGTCATTTATTATTTTTTCCTTTCTCTATTAAAACTGGTATATCTGCTGCATATGAATCAATTCGTGGCAGTTTACTAATTCTTGCATAATATCCTGCATGTTTTCCCTCTACACTATATGACCCTAAACATACATGAAAACTCTCGCCTTCTTCACTGATTAATGGCTTACTATTAAACTTTTTTTGGGCTAAGTATTTTTTAGGATATTTTTTTACATCTGCCATAATCTTTCTATACTCATCTTCTTTACATGCTTCTTTTATAGATATCTTTTCTCCCACTCTGCCACACGCTGGCTTAAATATGTAATCATTTTTATGTTTTGCATTTTTGACCTCAACCGTCTCTGGAAGTAGCTGTCTCCAAGTAGATAGTCTAATACCTTGTTTTTCAAGCTGATCCCATACTAGTGGAAAACGCTTTGTTTGTGCAAATATTGCAATAGGATGATTACAAGATGGTGTTATAGTATCAAAATATCCTTCCCAATGTTTTGGCTTTATATCAATTAGCCACTCTAACGGTGTAAATCTAATAATTGCGTCAACTTTTCCTTCATTCCCATCAAGAATACTAAATGCCTCTTGGTTTTTAAATCGCAAATGGTCAGCAGCTGCATAGATAATACGAAACCCCAACTGTTTCAATTTATCTCCCAAAAATTGCATAACTTGTCTATCATCACTATATGATGTGCAATGGACTAGCACAATCGTTCCTTTGGCTTTTACTTTTTTGATAATCGCATTTGTCAAAATATCTCCAAAATTTTTATACCAATAACTTTTTTCATTTAACACATCAATAGCCATTTGTGGCATAATAGAACTCTCTGCAAAACCACCAGGGACATCACTATTCACTTCACTTACTGCCCACTTTCCCTCGATTGTTGGATGAAAATCGTATCTCATAAGGCGGATATGCTTATCTGGGTCATAATTTTTCATTTTCTTTAATTCTTTGTAAATTTTTTTAGGTAATGCTAATGGCTTTGCCAACTTCAAATTTTTATTTAACAAATCCTCTGCTTTTCTTGTCTCTTCATCAAGTTGTTCAGTTAATCTCTCTAATTCTTTATGTTCCTCATCTGTAATAACAAGAGCCTGTTTGGCTATTGTATTACTATCAAAAAATTGTGGGTCCCATTTATATGCATCAAACATAAGGTCAATTCTATATTCATCATATTTGTCTTTTGGTATAGAAACTAATTTCATAAAAATCCTCTTTTCCCTATAATACTTTTTTATTGTATCATATACATGAAAAAAGTTCAAAAATTATATTCCCTCTTCAAATTGAAATCCAAAGGACAGTCTATATTATATTTTTCGCTATCCCAACACTTTACATACTCTAACTAAATCAGCTCCCATGGGACTATCGCTGATTTATTAAGAGTATGTAGCGTGTCGGTCCCCCCGAAACCCGCTCAAAATATAATATAGACTGTCCTTTGGCGGAATTTCAAATTAAAGAAAAAAGCCATCACTACTAACTTTTAAGTAACAACGACTTTTTTGTTATAACTTAACCCCTCTGTAAATAAGTGGGAAGTATTTCATAAATTATTTAATTACGAATGTGATTGGAGATGTTTTAGAATTTGTTGCATAATTTACTGAGGAACGTTCACGGTACTCACGCAGTGAGGGTCTGAGTGAAAGAGGCTCGGGTAAATTATGTTACAAATTCTTAAATATCGTATTGAACCGAGTAATAAATAATTTATGAATACTTCCCACTTATTACAGAGGGTTGAGTGGTAATCTTCTTGTTTTTTGACATTACATAATAACCTCAATATTATAAATTTTATTACTTCCATCCAACTTAATACGATTTTCTACTTCTTCTCCATTTAATAGCACTTTATCCACACCAGTATTTTTTTGATTTTCATTCATTACCTTTATATTATAAATGCTATCTTTCCATTTGTATCTCATAACATATTCCTTCCAATCTTTTGGTATACAAGGCTCAATCATCAAATATCCTTTTTCAATTTTTAATCCTAAGATATATTGTATACCTGCGTCATAATACCAACTACTTGAGCCAGTGTACCAAGTCCAGCCACCTCTTCCTGCTAAGTTCCCTGCTCCATAAATATCTGCTGCAATGACATATGGTTCTACTTTATATTTATTACATGCGTCTTCTGTTCTGGAATGTTCGATTGGATTTATCATTCTATATAATTCTAAAGCTTTGTCTCCAAATCCTAATAAGGCTTCTGCAATAATTGCCCAACAACTACTATGTGTATACTGTCCCCCATTTTCTCTAACGCCTGGTAAATATGCTTTAATATATCCTGGTTCTAGTTTTCCTTTTTCAAATGGTGGGTCTAATAGTTTGATAATTCCATTTTCCTTGTCTACCAAATGATTTTCTAAACTTTCCATTGAAATATATTTTTTGTCATTGTCTCCTGCATTTGATATAATGCTCCAACTTTGTGCAATACTGTCAATTCTACATTCTTCATTTTCCATACTGCCTAATACATTTCCATCATCCATAAATGCTCTTTTATACCATCTGCCATCCCATCCATTTGTATTTAATGCTTTTTTTAATTGGATTTTTATTTCTTCAAATTTTACACTTCTTTCTTCTTCCTTTTTCTTTACAATTGGAATAAATTCGTCTAATATTTTATATAAGAAAAATCCAAGCCATACACTTTCTCCTCTTCCTTTATTGCCAACTGTGCTAAATCCGTCATTCCAATCGCCACTACCGATTTTTGGTAATCCATTTTCTCCAAAATTGAAACTTTTTTCAATTGCTCTTATGCAATGTAAATAAATGCTTTCCTGCTTTTCACTTGTTTCATATTTATCATATCTTTCATCTATTCCCTCTTCTAAAACAGGTCCTTTAAGATATGGTGTTTCTATCTCTAAAATACTGTCATCTCCTGTAAAGTTTATATATTCCATAACAAGATATGGTAGCCATAACAAATCATCTGAAAATCTAGTTCGAATACCTCTTCCTGTTTCTTCATGCCACCAATGTTCTACATCGCCTTCTTCAAATTGATGTTTACTGTGTATGATGATTTGATTTTTTAAATATTCTAGAGAGATATATTTTAAGCAAATCGTATCTTGCAATTGGTCTCTAAATCCAAAAGCACCTCCAGACTGATAATAGCCACTTTTCCCTAATAGTCTACTTTCTAATGTTTGGTACACACACCAGCCATTTAATAAAATGTTCGTTGATTCTAATGGTGTATATATTTGTAATTTGCCCAGTCTTTCTTTCCAATCATGTTTTACACTATCTAATTCTTGTCTACAATTTTGTAATTTGCTATATTTATACGCTATATTTTTACAATCCATTACACTTTCTTCTGCTCCTAACACCAAGGAGATTTCTTTGTTTGAAAAGCTTTCAATTTCGACTTCTATTTCTACGACCATACAAGAGTTTCTACCAATAGAGTCACTATTATTTAATTTCAATTTTTTTATTCCATCAGGATTTGATAATCCATTTTTTCCTAAGAAGAATTTTTTATCTCCTGTATAGCTTTTTATTTTTTCACTAGAAGATATATACAATTTTGTTTTATCCATTTCACTAACATAGGTGTTGTTGGCAACTAAAATATTACTATTTCTATCAAATTGGATATGAATATGTTTTCCTGTTTTGATTTCATCTTCTCCAATTACTGGTTTGATATAATAATACAATTTTACATGTTTTCGATTTGGTGTTTTATTCTTTAAATTTAATATACCAATTTTACAACTATCTTCTCTTGGTACAAAGATTTCTAATTCTTGTTCTAGTCCTAAATTGCTATGAATATATTTACAATACCCAAATCCATAAACAACATTATAATTTCGTTCATCTGGCATTGGATTTAATCCTAATGACCATGCTTTTTTTGTATCCATATCTTTTAGATAGATTACCTCTGACGGAACATCAAAACTTGGATTATTATTCCAGCTCGTCAATCGATTTAATCTACTATTTCTATACCAACTATATCCGCCCATATTTTCTGTTACAATCGTTCCAAATGTTTTATTTGCCATAATATGTGACCACACGGTTGGAAGTCGATTTTCCTTGTTTACTTTTATCCAATATTCTTTTCCGTCTTCTGAAAAGCCACCATATTCATTATAGTATTTTAGAGTTTCTTTATTTTTTAATATATCCACATCTTCTATGTTTTCTTCTATAAATACATTCGTATTTTCTTCTTCACTAATATCTTTGTAATTATCTAAATACGTTTCTTCCATATCTTTAATGTTATTTTCTAAGTTTCCTTTTGCACAGTCGATTGTAATTACAGAGATAAATTCCAAAAAGGCAATATCTTTTGGTTCCATTTCTTCTTCATTTAATGTAAATATGCCACCTTTTATATTTTTCAAATATCCCATATGCTGATTTAAAATTGTGGTTTCAATTTCTTCTCTTACATAATTTTCATAACTATATTTTTCTTCATCTATTATCACTATTTCTGCTTCTATATTTTTGGTTCTAAAATATTCATATGCTTTTAATACTTCTTTTAAACATTCTGCATCATTGGCATTTTTCATTTTTACAAAGATAATTGGCAAGTCTCCTGATATACCATATTTCCACAAATCACTTTGATGATATGCTTGCTTTGGCATTTTCTTTTCCTTCTGGGGACTTTTGATAGAATCATCAAATACAATATATGCTAACATTTTTTGATAGTTTTCTATATCTTTTCCTTTGATATTTAGATATCGTGTTTCTGCTTCAACTCTTGCTTTTGATAAATCAAATTCATTTTTTACATTTTCAAATGACGTATATTTTTCTAGATTTTGAATTGTTTTTTCTCTATTTTCTTCAACAGATAGAATAAAGTCAATGATAACTTTTTCTTGTTTCTTAATTTTAATGGTTCGTTTCATCGCAATTACTGGTTCTGTTACAAGTCCTATTTTTTTAGAAAAAGGCAAAGAGTCTTTTACCATTTTTGGTATTTTTAGATTGCCTCTTCCATAAAATTTTTCCTCTTCTATTTCATATTCTAAATCTCCGATTTTGTCATCATTGCTTACATGTAATGACGTTGCTAAATAATATTCCTTTTCTTCTACATCTCTTTTCTTTCTTTTAACCACTAAAGCCTCATTTTTCTCATCATAATCATAAACTAAAAATAGATTGTTAAAAGCAGGATGTGCGTAATATTGTTCTTTTCTGGTTAAAATCGGCTCAAAATATCCTGTTAGTTCTACGATTTCTTCTTCATTTCCCAAATTTTCTATGATAATTCTTCTTAATTCTACTGGTTCATTTGAAGCAATGGTTGTTTTAATGTTTGCCTTTAAATTGCCCTCACATATTTCTTGTTCTGTTTTATCTGGCATAAAGTGAATTTGATATTTTTCTTCATTTTTGGTGTTTTGTGCATAACTAGAACTCATAATATATTTGTTTTTGATACTTTTGATATTAAATATAATTCCTTGAATGGAATCATCTGTTGCTTTAAAATGATTGATATAAATATCTTTATATTTGCTAACCCCTTCTCCTTTTTGATTCATTGCTACCATGTAATTTTCATTTGATATCACATTTCCTCTAATTAATCTTTCATCAATTTTGGTATAGGTTCTTTCGATATAATTTTCATAATCTTTATATTTTAATTTTTCTACTTTTTCTTTATCTTCTTTTGTGGTTATTGCTTTTTCTGGCATGGTTTCTTGTAATAATATCGTAATTGCCTGAATTTCTGGATTTTTCGTAAATCGTTTTTGTAAGATTTGCTGATTAATCAAGTTGTTGATAGAAAGTAAAATTAAGCCTTGATGATGTGCCATATATGTTTTTACCACTTCTGCTTTTTTTCCTTTTCTAACTCTTTCCGGGGTAAAATCTAATGATTCATAAAATCCATATTGATTATACATTCCATATTGTTCTAATGTTTTTAAATTTTTGATTACTTCTTTTGGAATATCTGTAATTGCTAAAACACTACCATAAGTTGCCACTACCATTTCATCTGCTAGTCCTCTTTTTAGTCCTAACCATGGAATTCCAAAAGCCTTGTATTGATAATTGGATTGCAAATCTTTTAAATTGAAGGCTGCTTCTGATACACCAAATGGTAAATGCAATTCTTCTGCATATTTTCTTTGACTCATTAGCATAAATTTGCAAGATTCATCTAATAGACTTCCTTTGTATTTTGGAATATTAATATTTGGCATTAAATATTCAAAAGCCGTTCCTGACCAAGAAATTAGCCCTTTATATTTGTCTAAAACAGTCAGTGTTCTACTTAAATGATTCCAATGTTTTGAGGAAATATCTTTTTTAGCAATTGCCACAATACTTGCTTGTCTTGCCTCTGAGGCTAATAGGTCATAATAGGAATCTGTTAGTTTATTTTCTTCTAGGTTATATCCTATTGAAAAGATTTGATGTTCTTCGCTGTATAAATGTGAAAAATCAGTATTATCAATAATTCTACTAACGATTTCTAACATTTCTTCTACTTTGTTTTGCAATTTCATTATTTCTTCATTTTTATCTATAACTTTTTCTGTATCTAGTTGTCCTTCTTTTTCTTGTTTACTATCTTCTTCTCTTTCTTCTTTTACCTCAAATGCTCTTTTTTGCAATTTTTCTTTCATATCTTCTAAAAATGCTTTTGTAACATACAAATATCCCACAAAGTTTCCACTATCTACTGTCGAAATATACCTTGGTTTTAAAGGTTCTTTCGTTTTGGTATCATACCAATTATATAAATGTCCATTCCATTTTTGCAAACTATCTACTGAAGTAATGACATTGTATAATAGATTTATTGTATCTGTTAAATTTTCATATTGCAAATCATAGCTTGAAATAATCGCTAAGATAGATAATCCAATATTTGTCGAAGAAGTTCTACTAACAATCTTTTCTTTTCTACCTTCTTGATAATTATCTGTCATTAAATAATTGTGTTCTTTGTCCATATATTGTTTAAAAAATTTCCATGTTTTTTCTCCAATTTCCAATATATATGCTTTTTCAGATTTATCAAGTGTTTCCACTGCTGGAATTTCTTGTTTTTCTTTACTAATATACCACATGATAAATGGTGCCAAAAGCCAGATAATTCCTAACATCATTCCCAATATATATCCAACCAAACTTCCAAAATTTAAAGCCATTCCAATTGTCAAAATTCCAAAAGCTAGATTTATCCACATTTGTTTTACATAGGAAAGGACATCATTTCTCGCCTGTTTTTCTGCTTCTTCCGAAGTCATCCATTCTAATAGTTTTTTATGACTTATCCATTTTCGATACAATGTTTTGATAATTGCTATAAGGGAAACATATGCTTTATATGGCAACACACTAATGGTTATTACCATTCTCAAAAAGATTCCTCTGTATCCTGATATTTTTGGTGTGAATTTTTTTTGCTGATGTTCGCCTTCTTTTTTGACAAGCATATTATTAAAAATTTCTAATATATTTGATATAACCACTGCTATTAAGCTAATGATAATATATGGATAACTTTCAAAATGATATATATTTCCTAAAATAACAAATACAATCATCGAAACAATAACGGCAATTTCTATCAAGCTTCTTCTTAAATTATCAAAAATTTTATATTTTGATAAAGAATTTAATGGATTTCGGACATTTCCTTCTTTTCCCTTTACTTTTTGTTTTAGCCAACTTGTGATTTGCCAATCGCCTCTTATCCATCTAGATAAACGGTTCATAAAACTATTATATTTCGTTGGATACCCATCCATTAGCAAAATATCTGTTGCTAAACCACAACGCAAGTAACAGCCTTCTAATAGGTCATGACTTAATACGGTGTTTTCTGGAATTGCATTTTTTAAGACTTGAGAAAATACCTCTAAATCATAAATTCCCTTTCCTGTGAAAATTCCTTCTCCAAAATTATCTTGATACAAATCTGAAATAGCATTTGTGTAAGAATCAATTCCACCTGTACCTGCAAAGGTTCTAGTAAATAGTGTTTTGTAAGAAATGTCTAGGTTAATTCCAATTCTTGGCTGAATAATACCATGTCCTTCTACTACCACCGTTTTTTCTTCATTTAAAACTGGTTTATTTAAAATATGTGCCATGCTACCTACAAGTTCAAAAGCGGAATTTAGAATTAAATCTGTATCTGCATCTAATGTAATTACATATTTTATTTTAGGAATACAATCTTTATAGCCTTCTATGGTATTTACACGAAATTGGTTTTCTTCGTTTTCTAACAAATATTCATTAAATTGTGTAAGCATTCCTCTTTTTCTTTCCCAACCTAAATAGCAATTTTCTTTCTCATTCCATTCTCTTTTACGATAAATAAAATGAAAAATCGGAAATGATTTTTGGTTTGCATATTTCTTGTTTAACTCTTCTGCCAGTTTTGTTCCTGTTTCTATGACTTCATTATCTGCTTTTTCTTCTTTCATACTGCTTTCTGAACAATCTCCTAATAAGGTAAAATACAAGTTTTCAGATTGATTGGCAATATAATAGACTTCTAATTTATGCATTAATTCTTTTACTTTTTCTTTGTTCTTTAAAATGGTTGGGATAACAACCATACAGCTATTTTCTTCATCAATTCCTTTTGAAAAATCAATTTTGGGAATTGGTTTTGGTTTCACGATTTTACTTAAAATATATTGTATAATCTGTATAACAATTTCTGATGATGGAATAAGAAAAATAAGAACATTTATCACAAATACCCATATATTTTGAATTTTTACATTTAAAATGCTACTAATTAAAATAGAAAGTAAAACCGAAAAAACAGCATTTACTGCAATATATAGTTTTTGCTTTGTTTGAGTATTCAATTGTTTTGGCACTTTATACTGTAATTCTTGATAAATTTTATTGCTTCCTTTATCAATAATATAATATCCAATATGTGCCTTTTTTCCTTCTGCTTCGTTTTCTTTTGCTAATTGCAAAATCTTTTTGGCTATATAAATTTCAGATATCTTTGTTTTTTTCGATATTTCTTTAATTTTATTTCGATAATTTTCCTTTGTATCATTATCCATTTTTTGATATACACCTGCTGGGTCTTGTTTTAAAATTTCTTCTACACCATTAATTTTTTCAAATATTTCTAAAAAGTTAATTCTTTGGATGGTTTTAATACTCGTTATACTATTTCCAATTGAAACTTTTTTAACGGCAATATCAAAATGCTCTTTTTTGATAATATCTTGCACAGTCGTTCCTGTCATTTCTACAATTTCATCTAAAATTTTTAGATAACTATATCCTTTTTTTCCATAACGTTTTAAAATATATGACATATATTCAATAAACGGATATTTTACATCATTTAACATATCTTTTTTTACATTTTTTAAAGGATATATATGTGCTTCATGATTTTGTGATGTTTCTACTAATTTTTGAACAATGTTTTCTGCCTTTACTTTTTGAATTTGGCTACTATATATTTTTTCGCAAATCTCTCTAATATTTTCGATTATCGCAATTTGAAGAAACAACCCTATATTCCAGATTTCTTCCATACTTAATGTCTTTTTTTCTTGATAACTTGCAAGATAATCTTCTAAATCATCTTTTTCGATTTTATTATCTGTATATGCCACAATTTCTGCTGCTAACACATATATTCTAGCAAATCCTTTATATCTTCCATTGCTAATTCCTAAAAAATTCATGTACTTTTTTAAGGTTAATTCTTTTTGTATCTGTTTTACTGTTTCTTCTATAATATAGAAATTATCTAATAACCATTCTCCTGCTGGATGTGTATTAATTCCTAATTTTACATGTTCATTTAATAAATTATATACTGTTTTTATTGTCTCATAATTTTCTAATAATGCTGGAATTGGATAAGTTTCTTTTGCTGGTTTATTTGTTAAATTATGATTTGCTGCAATTTTTTGCAAATGGTTCTCTAATTGCTTTTTGTCTAATGTCGTCCCATCAATTTTTAATATTTTATTCGTTTTCAAAAAATTCCACTCCTTGCAAATATGTTTTACACATATTGTTTGCAAAGAGTGGAATTTTTATACCATTTAGCCTATTTTTTGTTAATCGTTATCTACCTACCATCATCTTCTATTTGTGCTTCTTTTTCGGCAAGTTGATTAACTCTTTCTTGATAATAATTTGAAAAATTTTTGTATGCATTTTCCATATCATCTGCATTTTCTCTATCAATATCTTCTGGAATTCCTACATATGTATCTGGATTTTGTATATATTGAATTCCATTATCTCCTCTTATGTTTTCTATATTGATTTCATAATAATTATCATCAATAGCCCCCATACCTGCTATTGTTGCATTATTTTCTGTATCAACTAAAACATAGATATCTCCTACGTTTTCTTGTTCTGCTAATTCTCGGTTAGGTGTTAAATCAGCTGCGCTTTTAGAAACGTTCTCTATATATGAAATTTCTCCATTTTCATCTATTTCACGTATTAGTTCCATAGGACTATTTTCAAAATCTTTTTGTAAAATAATTCCTAAGTCATCTTTTGTAATTTTAGCTTGTTCTAATAAATTAGCATTATATGCCGCTAAAATTTGGTCTATTAATTGTGTATCTTTTTCTTCTTGTGAAGTTTCTTCTTTATTGATTACGTTACTATCGACATCTACATGTAGTTCTTTCAAATAACTTTCTTTTTTACTATTTGTTGTTTCATTTTCTTGCGTAGTTTCTTGCTTTTCTCCTTCGTTTCCTTCTGGTAATAGAGCTTGTCCTCCCACAGCAATTCCTAATGATGCTAGAGCTGCTATAAAGGCTTTTCGAATACCTCTTTTTTTTCTTCTTGTTTCTACCTTTTGGGCTACTTTTTCTCTGCCTTTATTTGATAATGTTTTTTGTGTCCTTTCTTCTATTTTTTCAATTTCTGCATATATCTCCGCTTCTTTTTTTGCTTGTCTCCTAGCTTTTATATTTTCCCAAATTCCCATTTGATTTCCTCCTATGTTTATGCCTATTTTTATATCTGAGATTTGTTTTCAATTATTCTTTTTTATTATACCATAAAAAATCAAGTTGTAAACTTTTTTCATTATAAAATTTATTATAAAATTTTTTAAAGAAGCACTTTCGACAAAAAAACATCATAATATATATAAAACAACACAAGTTGTTTTTAGAAAGGGTGATTTTAAATGGAAAATAAAAGACCATGTCAAATTTTAGACATTGATGGTGTTATCTCAGGAGGTAAACAATTTGACCTTGATATAACTTTACCAGAAGACAACCGCGATGTCATCTATGGTGTTGTAAAAGATTGTTTTAAAGAGCCAGTTACAGACGCTGTTGTTAAATTGGTTGAAATTTTTTATGACTGTGGTAAAGAAGAACGTAGACCAATCGGGCATACGTTTACCGACTGCGAAGGAGAGTTTGTTTTCGGACCTTTATGTCCAGGAAAACAATATGCTCTTCAAATCTGGGTAAATGATACTAAAAAAATTAAAATTTGTGCAAAATGTCATCATGAAGGTAAATGCTTAAAAGGCGAAAAAAACGAAAAGTGTGATTGCTTTATAGAGTCTGACAAGTGTAAAGAAAAAGACAGAAAAGATGAAAAATATGAAGAAAAATACTACGAGAAATATGACGAAAAATACGATAAGAAATGTGATAAGAAATACGACGAAAAATGTGACAAGAAATGTGATAAGAAGTGCGATAAGGAATACGACGAAAAATGCAATGATAAGTGTAATAAAAAACCAGATTACTATGACAGACCATGTTGTTGTGACAAGTAAAATTATAATATTAAGACTTTAAAAAAATGAATAACCTCAAGTCTAGTAATTACATTATTTTATTTATTTGTATCTCATGGAATACATGTATACAAATTAAATAAATAATATACACTTGCTAGATTTGAGGTGTCTTTTATTTACGTAAAAATCTACTTTTACTACGATTTATTTAAACAATTCCCATTTTTCTAACCATTTGTCTTCCTTTTTTCATCATTTTCTTTTTAGTTGTTTTTCCCATTTCTGTATACATCATTGCTGCACCTGTTACTAATAATCCTCCAATAACAACACCTTTTACAAATTTCATATTCATCATCCTCTCCTTAAATATTTTTTTCATTTTTTATTATTATCTCTCGCTTTTCGTTTTTTATACCATTTTATAATGGTATAAATTTCATGAATGGCAATCACTGCCAAAAATATGCCAAAACATTTTCGTAAAATTTGAACATCAATTTTTATAGATATATTGGCACCAATAATAGCACCAAGTATACCAAATACTGAGATAAAAATTGCCGTTTTTATTGCAATGTTCTTATTTTTTAAATTTATGATAATGGCAATAATGGAAGTCGGTATAAAGAAAATTAAATTGGTAGCTTGTGCTATATGTTGTTCAATCCCTAATACATATACTAAAAGGAAAATTAGTAATGTTCCTCCTCCCATTCCTGTTCCACTTATAATTCCTGACGCAATTCCTATTAAAATTTCTACCATTTTTTCACGCTTTCCTTTCACAAGACCAAATCCGCTTGGAAATAATCAAATTGACATAGAAAAAATTTTTTATCTAAAAATCATTTTATAAGAGGCATATAATAAAAATATAGTAAATACGATTTTTAAATATTGTACTGGTATTTTTTTTAACACCTTTGCACCAATATATCCTCCTATCATTCCTCCAATTGCACACAAAATAGATATATTCCAATCTATATAATTACTTTGGTAATAGAAAATTCCACTTGTTACGACCATTGGTAATATACAAAATATGGATGTACCTCTTGCCTTTTTATCCTCCATTTTTAGCCAATATACCAAGGCAGGAACAATAATCATGCCTCCTCCTGTTGAAAATAAGCCACTAACAATTCCAGCAAATAATCCTATAATTACTTTTTGTACGATATTTTTCATATTCCTTATTTTTTACAAATTTTATAAATTTATACTAAATTTATAAATTGTTTTCAAAAATTGTTTCTGCTAATTGTGTAATTCTTTTATCACATTTTAGCATCTGTGCTATTATTTCTTTTCGCAAAACCTCATCTGTTATATTTTCTGTAATATCTAAAAATTTTTGCAATTCAAATAAATATTTTTCATCTTTGTTTTTCCAATCACTATTTTCTATTGTTCTTCGAGCATTTCCATCTTTATCCATATTTTTCATTCCTTTCTAATCATATTGTATTTTAAGATGAATTTTTTAAGATAGATAATTTCCTGTTAATTTTCCTATTCAATAAAATATATTTGTATTAAGAATGTACAATTTATCATACACGAAAATAATATAAAGATGACAGTTTTTTTATAAAATGTCATCTTTATTATATAAGTATGTATTCACTTATCATAAATCAATATTTTCATCTTTTACAAAATATTTTGTTCCCACCATCTCATCTGGTAAATACTGTTGTTCTACATAATGTCCTGGAAAATCATGTGGATATAAATAGCCATTGCTGTATCCTAAATTTTTCATATCTTCTATTGGTGCATTTCTTAAATGCATTGGTACTTCACCAGTTTCTTTATTTTTCACATCTTCTAGAGCTTTATTAATTGCCAAATAACTCGCATTTGACTTCTTGGATAACGCTACATATACAGCAGCTTCTGATAGAATAATTCTCGCTTCTGGCATTCCTACCATATGAACTGCTTGCATAGCAGAATTTGCCACTACCAGTGCTTGTGGATTGGCTAGTCCTACATCTTCTGAAGCACATATCACAATTCTTCTTGCTAAAAACATAGGGTCTTCTCCTCCATTTAAGGCTCTTGCTAAGTAAAATACTACTGCATCAGGGTCTGAACCTCTCATGGACTTGATAAATGCACTAATATTATCATAGTGTGCATCTCCATTTTTATCAAAAATTGCTTTTCTATCTTGCACACTGTTTTTGATTATATCATCTGTGATATGAATGTCACCATCTGCATCCATATTGGTTGTTAACACGGCCACCTCTAAACCATTTAAAGCTGTTCGAACATCTCCATTTGCAATAATGGCTAATTTTTTTAATGTTTCATCTTCTATTTTGATGTTATATTCTCCCAATCCATCTTTTCTTGTAAGTGCATTTTTTAATATAGTAAAAATATTTTCCATAGTTAATGGCTCTAATTTAATTACCATTGACCTAGAAATCAAAGCCTTATTCACTTCAAAATATGGATTCTCAGTGGTTGCACCGATTAATATAATTGTTCCGTTTTCTACATATGGAAGTAAAGCATCTTGTTGTAGCTTGTTAAATCTATGAATCTCATCAATAAACAAAATACTTTTTCCAGTAGGATTTAGCATAAAGTTTTTGGTTTCTTCTATGACTCTTTTAATATCTGCTACCCCAGCAGTGACAGCATTTATTTTATAAAATTTATATTTTGTAGTTTCACTAATCACTCTTGCCAATGATGTTTTTCCACAACCTGGTGGTCCAAATAAAATAATGCTGGATAATCTATCTGCTTTTATTGTTCTATATAAAATTTTATCTTTTCCCAGAACATGTTCTTGTCCTACATATTCTTCTAATGTTTTTGGTCTCATTCTAAATGCTAATGGTTCATTATTATTCATTTTCCTAGTAGATGTTAGCTTTCCAAGCTAGCACATTCTCCTTTCCTTAAAATTTATAAGCTTTGAAAGCTTACATAAACTGGATTGGTAAAAATTATTTTTTTTAGCCTTATATCATTTTTTTATTAATTTGCTAACATTGTCAATCCTTTCTTAATTAAATCTTCTGTACTTAAACCTGTTTTATCCAATGTCATAAAGGCTTTTTCGATATCTTTCTTGTTATATCCTAAAACTTGTAATGCAGCAATTGCTTCTTGTACTTTATTATCATCTTCAATCATTTGTTTTACTTTCATATTGGTTTCACTAATTGCTTTATTTGTTGCATTTGTTAATTCTGCTATTTGTTGTTCTTTCTTGATTTTATCTTTTAATTCTAAAATAATTCTTTTAGCAGATTTAGGACCAATTCCTGGAATGGATGTTAATACATTAATATCTTCTGATACAATTGCCAACACAAATTCAGAAGGTGTACAAACAGCAAGCATTGCTAAGGCTGTTTTTGCTCCCACACCACTAACAGATAATAACAATTCAAACATTCTTAATTCTTCATTAGAATTAAATCCATATATACTGATGTCATCTTCTCTTACTCTATAATAGGTATAAACTTTTACTTGGTCTCCTATATTTCCTAAATTGTCCATTCCAACACTTGACATGAATACTTTGTAGCCTAATCCTCCAACATCAATAACCACATATTCTGTCATTTTCATTTCTAAAGTTCCTTTTATATATGCTAACATGTTACTTTCCTTTCCTCTATCATTTTTTATTGCATTTATAATACAATTCAAATTATTTTGTCCATTTGGAAACGTCCCCAGTTGGACATTTATGTATCATAAAAATATGTAGCTTCCAAGTCTGCCTCATGTGTCAATAATGCTATTGGGTATTTGGTGTATGTAGCACCAATTGCATTATATGCTTCTTTTGGTTCTGTAAATCCCATATGCCATCTGATAGCATATTTTTCTTCTGGTGTTAATTTCATATATTCTGTAATCATCATAACAGATTTTTCTCCATGTCCATATGGTATGGTATCTTCAATTGTATAATATGGTACTTTTTCCCATACCCCTAAGGCATTTTTTGCATTTCGATAATCTACTTTATAGAAATTCGTTTTACAAATATCATGTAATAATCCAATAATAATAATAGATTCTTCTGGTATTGTTACACCTTTGATGTTATGCTCTACTTTATGTTTTAAAATTTCATATACTTTTAAACTATGTTCTACTAGTCCGCCTTCATGGTCTCCATGAAATCTGGTACTTGCAGGTGCTTTGAAAAAATCTGATTTCTCTAAAAAATTGATTAAATCTTCTATTCCATCTCTATTTACAGTTCTTAATAAATTTAAAAATTCTTCTTTCACTTTTTATTTCATTCCTTCCTTTGCATTATATTACTTTATCTTTTTCAGTTCTCTCACATTATATAGATTTTGGTTGTAAAAGTCAATAGATTTTTGCAAACTTTTGTTCTTATGTGAAAAAATTAAGTTTCTCTGCAAAAAAAGAACACCTTTTGGTGCTCCTCTATATTTATTTACAAATCTTATTTTTTAATGCTTGTTTATATATTTTAGGACTCACTTAACACCACTCCCTCCTTCTGAACATTCTTATAAAAAGGCAATGCCTCTAACCAATAATTAAATCTATCCATATTCTTAACTAATGGTGATAAATGAATATCAAACTTATTGTTCCACTCAATATCATATGCTAACTGAACTATTTTACTTCTATATTGTACTATTTCATCATCTGTAAAATCTGTTAAAATCATAATATCTATATCAGAACTTGTATTAAAATCACCTCTAGCATAAGATCCATATAAAATGATTTTCTTTACTCTATCCCCAAAAGTATCATTTATTACTGTAATAAATTCATTAATAATCTTATTTATATTTTCTGGTATCTTCTTCATAAAATTTTCACTTCCTATCTTTTTGAAATTTTCTCATATTTCCACAATATTATTATATCATATATTTTTCATTTTGTAACGATTTCTTAATTATTCAGAATTTTTCCATAAAACTTGGCAAACTCTTCATTTATTTTATTAAGATAACTATTGGTATAATTTTTGGTATAGTTTTTAATATCTTGTTCCGTATACAATATTAGTATCGTTTCTTTCACATTATATAGATTTTGTCTGTAAAAACCTATAGTTTTAACGAACTTTTGCTCATTTGCTCTGTTGCAATATAGGATATCCTTCTTCTCCACTAACCCAATTACGCCATTGTGATATATCTGTTCCATCAGTTTCAATTTTTTTTATGTTTTCATTTAATTCATTTAAAAAATCTAAAGACTTCATGATATCATTTTGATATTTAGTTGTTGTATCAGGTATAGTTTGCCCAATACCTTTTTCTACATTATCAAGATAATAGCAATATTGAATTATATTAGCCGGATTATTCCAAAGTGCTCCTCCAATTATACCACCAGGATTTTGGGTAGTAGATTCAATCTGACCGATATTATATACATTTTTAATTTTGGCTGAGTTATATATATATCCTATTATTCCTCCTGCATATGTCTGCCCAGAAATTTTTCCAGTATTATAACTATTATATATATTTAAATTAGCAACAGTTGCATTAAAAAATCCTAATATTCCACCTGCTACACTAGTATTTGAAGTAACATTTCCAAAATTTGCACAATTGATTACACTAAAAGAATTTCCTGTTCCAGACAATCCTCCTGCATTAGCATTAGCTTCGGTAATTATTTCTCCATAATTTGATGAATTTGTTATTGTTGCCGAACCATTTCCTATAAATCCTCCCGCACCATAATTACTATTATTCGAATAGCTTTTTACTGTTGCATAATTATAACAATTATCAATTATATTACCGTAATGAAGATGGTTGTCCACATATTCCACCTGCAGATGCATTTTTACTAATTATTGTTCCTGTTATTGTCAAATTTTTTACGCATATATTACTTGCTTGTCCGATAAATCCAGCAAATCCTTCTTGGTTTATATAAATATTCTCTATTTTAAATCCTTGTCCATCAAATTCTTTAGCTATACCAGCGTTTTTTGAAGGTCCTCCATTTATTGGATAAAATCCATTTCCGTTTTCTGATAATTGTTCCATTAATTTTGTAGTACCATCTCCGCCTAAAAATTCATCATAATTTGTTGTTTCATAATCCACATAGGAAAATTTTGATTTAAAATTTAATGTTTTGCATAATTTTATATATTTATTTCCAAGGGTACCTGCCGATGAAGAATTCATTATTTTTGAATATTCAACTAAATCCTCAATACACCAAATTTCATATGCAGTTTCTTTAGTATTTCCATCTAATTCTTCTCCATTTTCATCTTTTGTTATATCTCCTGGTGATTTATCTATTACTATTTTTTGTGGCCCAGTTATAGTACCATTTTTATCTACCGTATAATATCTTTCACTTTCTACAAAAGCTACTTCAAATTCTTCTCCTACATCATCTGCTTCTGTCTTTCCATTACCTGCTATTTTATCTAGTTGCTCTTGTAATTCATCTTTCTCTATATTTCCATACTTGTTATTACTCATAGCTTGTACTGTAGCTTCGTCTATAATTTCTTTCTCATTAGCTATTTCTGTTTGTTCTTTAGCATTATTTGTATTTTTTATTATTCCATTATCACTTGTTATTACCCCTATAGTTATTCCTGCCAAAATTAATAAAACGACTATGTATAGGAAATTACTGATGGTTAGCCAGTAAAAAAATTTCCTTTTTAACACTATTTTATTCTGGCTAACCAGCTGTAATTATAATAGTGGTAAACG
>CASFHP010000017.1 GCA_949294555.1 uncultured Eubacteriales bacterium | reverse complement strand
AACCAAAAATATTATATCAAAGGAGGAGATTTATTTCACTCATAGCTAGAAGCTTTTAGAACCCCACGTAAAACGCGGGGTTTTCTTTATCCAATAAAAATAGAGGAAGTTGCAGCTTCCTCTATTTTTTCTCCTTATTTATGTATTGTATAATTTCTTTTTTTGCTGTTCTATACCCTATCTCATATAACTCATCTATTTTATCCATATCTAGTAACCCTATTTTTTTAGTACGAATTTCCAACAAATATTCTGTACCTTCCCATTCATAATTTGCCAATTCATTAGACAATAGCCCTATAGACCTGCTAGCAACATCTACAATATTCCAACAACAATCTTTATCATATTCCTCTTTAAAAACAACGCTAATTACCTTATCTGTACCAATTTCTTTCAATTCTCTCCATGGTGTATTTTCTCGAACACCACCATCTATTAAACTGCTATTGTCTACTTTGCAAGGGGAAAATACAACTAGAAAACTGCAACTACTTCTTACTGCTTTTCCGATATTTATATGATTTATAAAAATAGTATTTGACAAATATCTTTTCTGGTTTTGGTAAGATGTAAAACAAGTGACCTTTCCATTATACAAATTCACTGATGGAATTACTAATGGAAATTTGATTTCTGAAATATCTTTTATATTTTTACGTTCGGCCATTTCATTTATTAATTTTTCAATCGCCTTTCCACTATTTAATCCGTCAATAATAATTTTTCCTTTAAAAATTATTCCATAAATTAATTTTAAAATATTCCAAAAGTCAACATATTTTATTTTTTTACAGTATTTTTTAAAAATTTCGTAAATTTCATCTGCGGTAAATCCCATAGCATATAAACTTGCCACAATACTTCCTGAGGAGGTTCCAGCTATACTGTCTATTTTTATATTTTCTTCTTCTAATGCTTTTATCACACCAATATGTGCAGCGCCTTTGACACCTCCACCAGATAAACTTAAACCTAAATTCATGCTATCACCTAATTTAATATATGTACTTAATTGATTTTAGTTCTTGTTATTCTTAATAATTACCTGTTACACTTCAGTGTGAAATTGCTTGAAATGATATATCTTATCGTAATATTCAATTTTAAAATTTGATTTTATTGATTAATGAAAACTTTTATGGTATGATTGATTATGAAAGGATTACTAACTATGGATAAAAATTATTATGAAATATTAGAAATTGATAAAAACGCGTCACCAGAAATTATAGAAAAAGCATATAAAACTTTGGCCAAAAAATATCATCCTGATTTGCAAGATGACGCTCATAAGAAAGAAGCAGAAGAAACGTTAAAGAAAATTAATGAAGCGTATGAGACTTTATCAAACCCTGAAAAAAAATCCATCTATGACCAAACGATAGAATCTCATTCCATTTCTGAAGATGATTATAATGATTTGTATGAACAAAATCAGATTTTAAAAGAACAATTAAAACATACAAATCAATCTTCTAATCGTAATACAAATACACGGATACACGCAAAGCAACTTTTCTCACACTCAAGAGCCAAATGCAAGAACAAATCCTACACATTTTCAAGACACTACTAATACTCAAAATTATGAAGACGAATTAAGAAGACAAGAAGAAAATTTATATTATCAGCAACAATTACAAAATGCTAGAGAACAAGCTTACCATGATGCTTATATACAAGATTTAAAAAATAGAGGTTATAAAATTCGTTATAAAAAAACGTTTAAGGATTATGTTAAAGATTTTATTGCTTTAGTAATATTTGTTCTTATATTGGTATTATTATGGCAAATTCCTTTTGTTAAAAACTTTTTTATTGATTTTTATAATAATAATACATTCCTTCAAAGTATTGTCCAAATGTTTAAAAATTTGATTTAGTACATACTAAAAAGTATATACCAAATCAAATTTTTTTATTGTGTTATTCTATTCTTTTATCAATTTAAAAATTTCTTGTAACCTAATGTCATCTATATCGACTTACATTATTCTACTGAAAATGACATAACAAAATCATAATCATCTTTTAATTGCATAATAATTGTATTTTCAATTTCTTCGTCTGTTTCCCCTGTCATATCTGTTAAAACAATATATTGTGTATATGTTTGATTTGTCTCTGTAAATTGTCCTACTTGCAATTGATAATGTGATGGGAAATGTTCTCTCATGTATTGTTCAAATGCTTCTTCTGAACCGAAATTATTATTTCTAAACGTTTCATCCAAATATTGATATGCTGAATGATAATCTCGATTATTTAACATTTCTACCCATCTATCAACATTCATTCTTACTTTTAATGTCGCATCTCCCTCATCATATGCTGTTTTGAAACTATCTGTTAAAATCGTATAAGTATCTAATTGTATGGTATAATATAATATATCCTTTTCATTAAAGATATAGGTATTGTTATATTTATCTCTTCCTACATATTGTGTATAATCATTATACGTATTAGATAAATATTCATCTAAAGTGATACTTTTTATTTCATCTGTATTTTTTGTAATATAGTTTTCAAAATTTTCTAAACTACCAAATCTTTCATTTCGATAAGTTTCATCAAATTTTTCATAAACCAATTCTGGGGCAACTAATACCAATCGCTTATATTGGTTGATATAATCTCTTACCGTATTTTCAGTGTTAATTGTTGTACTACTATATTGATTATTATCATTTTTTTCTATACTGGTAATATCTTGGCTAACAGAATTAATTTCATCATAATCTTGTGTAGTTGGTTCTATTGAAAATGTTCTGTTACCGAAATCTACATTAACAATCAATGTGATTTCACTGTCCAATTCATAATTCAAATTTTCGACTATTCCGTAAGTTACATATGTTCTTACATTTTCATCACGAATTTTTTTCATTTCTACTGGTACAAAAAGCAATTGTTCTTCTTTTGTGTCAACATATTGTTCAAAATTTTGTGTTGTGATATTATTTTGTGAAATATATTCACTACTTAGTAAGTCTATGATAAATTCTAATTTTTCATTTTCTGTAATAATTTGCATTAAATTTCCAGATTCATCTCTACCAAAATATCTTGAATTATTCATGTCTAATGTTTGTACATATGTTGTCACTGCATTACTAACAATATTATATTCTGTTCTTTCTATTTCCTTAGTTTCATTTGCTATATCTTCTAATTCCACACCTGGTGTAACCGCATTTTCCTGTTCATGTTTTTGCATTTGTTGAATAACAACAATACTTATAATTAATAGGATAATAATAACAACAACAATTCCTATAATAATTTTCAATTTCTTCATATAAACCTCTCTTTTCTATACATCTAAGGCTCCAGAATTATTTGGTGCTCGCCATACTTGAACATTTGCATTTCCATAATAACGACTAAACCATGCACTATATGGTCCTCCCAATGGTGCCCTTCCACTTGAAGAAACAACACCACAATTTTGGTCATATACTAAACCATCACCTGCATAAATTAATACGTGATTTCCAACATCATTGATGACATCTCCTGGTTGAATTTCATCATGGCTTACTTGTGTCCATCCTGCTGCTGATAACATATCTGGAATTCCACCTGATCCTGTATAATTATAATTAAATGCATTAATTTGATCTGCTGTTAATAAGCCTGATTGATATAGCACAATAGAAACATACGTTGCGCAACATGCATATGGGTATTGTGCAGCTGCTTCAATATCTCCCCATGTTAAGTCACTTACAGAATAATGTACATTTCTTGCAATCATATCATTCATAACTTGCTCACAGACGGTTAAAACATCTCCACCTGCTACAATCGGTTTTTCTAAGTCTTTCAATTGCTCATAATAGTCTCTTGCAGCTTCAGTTCTTACATCCATTCTAACAACGCCTGGCCTTTCAAATATCCAACAAAAAGCTTCTGCCGCTGCTTCTGGTGTTGATGCATTTATCCAATCATCTGCTGTATACCCATGATTATTCATTAATTGATATGTTGCATATCCATCCGCACCTCCACCTGGTGTAATCTCTCCTAATAAAAATTCTATTTGTATATTAATATCTCCTGGATCCGCTCCTTTAGAAGCTGCATATGATTCTAATTGCGTTCTTCTGCCATAAGACCATTGGCATAAGCCAAACCCAATTCCATTTCCAGCTTCTATAACTGATGAATCAAATCCAGACTCTGCTTGAATATTTCCCAGTACACCAGCTGCTGCTTCTTTGCTATATCCAGCATCTAATAGTGCAAACCAAACCTTTTCCTGCGGTGTAGAGCCATAAATTCCTGAAACACTTGAAAAGCTTTTTTCTCCAAAAGTATCTTCAAAATCAAATTCTGTTACACCATAATCCGTATTAGAAGCTAAAAACATTAAATATTTTGTTAAATCTAATAAATTAGCAGTTTTCTCATTATCTTCTAAAAGTTTGAAGAACCAATACTCTTGCATTCTTTTATTCATATGTTCTTCTATATATAAGTCTACATATTTATCTGTCATAGGTTCTACTTTCATGTCTCCGCCACTATCGTATGTATTGGTTAGTCTATTAACAGTTGTTGCCGTTCTATGAATTTCTGTATATGTATACATTATATTATTTCCATCTTCATCGTCTAATCCTGTATCTCTTGATTCTTGTGCTACGATTTGTTCTTCACCACGTGTAACTGTTCCTTCTGTATACGTAACTTGTCCTGGTACATTTACAATAATTTCATCTTGGTCACCCATATTTAAAACACGTTCACTATAACTGTTTTCTTTATATGTTTTAACACACCAAGTTTCTATATAGGTAATATCTGTTTTGGTATTACAAGTTTCTGTAATCGTCCTTGTATGTTGTGAGCTATCTACTTGCCAGTCATGTGCAGCACCTGCTGCATTTCCTTCATTTGAAGATGTTTCTACTTTTACTTCTAGATCTGTTAGTGTTTCTGTTGTTGTTATATTATCTTGAAGTGCAATAACAATTTCGCTATCTAATACAATATCTGCTAATTCTAATGAAAAATCTTCATATCCTGTATCTATGTAATAGAATAATAAATATTCAAATGGCATATGATAATTTTGTAAAGCAGTCCTAAAATCCATTGCTGCATTTTCTTTTATTTCAACACTACCATCATTACTTAGTGTCCAAGTTAATGAAACCAATTTATTATCTTCATTTAATGTAAAATACTTTGTTGCTTCTTCTACATTTCCACTTGCTTTTAACTCTTCAAATTCTTCTTGTGTTACATATTTCATATTAACTACACGAGATTCTATACTACTTGTGATGGTAGTTGTTCCTGTTTCTGTTGCGCTAATTCCTTCATGACTTGATTCTAGATAGGTTTTTATTCCATTTACAATTCCTTGTGCATAATTTTCAACACCATCATCTCTAATGACATCTGCATCAACATTTCCTGTTAAAAATCCACCTTCTGTAACGACTGATGGAAATCCACTAGAAGCTGCGTTTTCTATAATACTTAAACTTCCCACCGCCGTAATTTGTGTATCCGCACCAGATCCACGATTATCTAATCCCATAGCAGAAGATATACTATCTGATAATATTTCTGCCAATTGTTGAGAATATCCATCTCCCTCTTTATAGATAACTTCTACACCATTTGCGTCTGCACTCTCAGCAGCATTAAAATGAATTTGTATACATAAATCCGGATTTGCGTCTCTTGCAAGTTGTGTTCTATCTTCTACCTTAATTCCTCCTGGATTGTCTGAAGTACTTCCTGTTTGTACTACTGTCACATTCGAATATGTAGATTCTATCAATTCTTGTACTCTTTCTGCTACTTGAATCGTTAGTTCTTCTTCTATTAAATCACCTGATGCAGCTCCTTGGTCGTCTGTGTTATTATGTCCTGCTGCAATTGCAACTGTAAATTGGTCGCCTTCTTCTCCAATAATTTCTCTTCCACTAGAATCTCTTGCTCTTGAACTTACAGTTGCATTTGTTCTAGTTGTCGTTTCTGTTGAACTCGTTGAATTTATTGTAACTGTGTTAAACTCTGGCGTTAGAGAAGGTGTTTCATTGGAATCGATTGTATCTTCTCTGTCATTATATTCTCCTTCTCCTCCACTAGAACGTATATTGATATCTTTTGATCTGATATATCCTGTAATATCTCCACTTTTTACTTCAATGTAGAATACGACTGTATCATTTAGACGATCTTCAACCTTCTCATAATTTCCTGTATAAGTTACCTCATCAGATTTATTGATAATTACATAACTAGAATCTTCATTTTGTTTCTTTATCCATACATTAGCTTCTTCTTCATATACATAGGCATTATTATATAAAATAAGCTGTTTTCCCTCTTCCCAACTTTGGATTTCTTCTTCTCTTGGTGTTAAAGATACATCTGTATAAGAACTTTCTGGTTCTAATACACTGGTTTCTCCTTGTCCTGTATTTTTCATTTCACCAACGGCCTTATTCGGTGTTACTCTTTTAACATCAATTACACCTTGGAAACCACTTTCTCCTTCTGGAATTTCTCCTCCCAAGTTAGGAAATTTGGTTACCACTTCTGCCTGAATTAATTTTTTTAAAAAGTCCACATCGTTTGGCACATCGTGATATGAGCCACTTGTATTTATTGTTTCAATAATGTCTCCTAATTTTTCGTCAATATCGTCTACAAAGTCTAAATAATATCCTGTCGTTTCATTTCCTTTAATCTGTATTAATTCAGCTACATCCTCAATTTCTAAAGCTTCATAAATGGCTGATGGGGTATTACCACCAAAAACAACTTCAAGTACCCACGAAAAAATTGTAACTGTCAATACTAAAATACTTAAAATTGAAATAAGCTTTATTGTAATGGGAAGTCCTACAATAACCTTTCCTACTTTTTTGACAAATCCCTTTATTTTTCCGAATATCTCCATTTTATCACCTCTTTTCGTTCATTTATAGTTCCATTTCAAAAGTGCTTCTTTCTACTTCATTTCCATTTTTATATGTATTATAATCTAATATGATATCTCCAAATGTAATTCCAGTTATCACAATTCCCTCTCTATATGTATCACTAAATCTTATAGAAATTCTTTTTGTTTCTCCTGGTTCAAAAGTTAATTCTTCTTCATTATTTTCATATAGAAGAGAACTATATCGATTTCCTAAATCATCTGTAAGATATGTTGTATTGGTATTTTCTCTTGAGTCTAATAAAATGGTTCTATCTGTTTTATTGGTAATTTCAAAAGAATAAATTTCATAATTCATAAATACTTGTGAATCCCTCACAGTAATATCTAATACATCATCACTATAGTTTTGAAAAATATCCTTTATGTCAATTAAGTTATTAATATTTAATTTATATTCTCCATCTTCTGGTATAATCGTTACATAGTCTTCATAATAGGTATCATTTGAAATTCCTGTTGTTAGCATGTTGTCAAAAATTCTTACCTGATAAATATATAAATCTCCTGATTTTATATAAGATTGAAAAGAGAAATCTTTATCGCCTGAAAACTTTTCTGAACAATAGGAACTTTCAAATATTTGCTCTGTTGGATATAGTACATCAATTGTTTCTTGTGCTAACAAGTTATATGCTTTTCTTGGTTCATTATTAATACAGTATGTAAAAAATTGATTTATAAGATTTCCAAAATCTTCTCGATATTGTTCTGGTACATCTTCTTCTGATAAAATCGATTGACTCTGATTATCATAAGAAACAACATTAGATAATGTTGTTTCTTGTTCTAGAATATTTCTATTTTGCTCTTCCATTTGATTTCTCGAGATGGAATTTAGTACTTGAATAACTACTAGGATAAATATAATTCCTAATATCATTGCCCAGATTTTCAATCGATTTTGATTATAAAATCTTAATAATTTATGCATAATTCCTCCTAAGGTTTTATTTTTATTATATTGGCATTATTACCGTTTTCACTATTCTAATGGTATTTCTTCCAAATCATCAATCGATGGTCTATTCCTGTTATTCGAAGTATTTCTATTTGATCTTCTAAATCCCGGTACAGGTGTTGACGTACTTTCTCCTGAATTTCCTGAGCCTTTTGGTCTACCTCTTCCTGAATTTCCTGAGCCACTAGATGGTCTAGGACTTGGTGAATTTCCTCCGTTTTCTCCACTTGGTGGGTTATTTGTTGGTGGATTATTTCTTGGGGGATTATTTCTTGGCGGATTATTTCTTGGCGGATTATTTCTTGGCGGATTATTTCTTGGTGGGGTATTTTTTGGTGGATTATTTGTTGGTGGGTTTCCCCCATTTCCCCCATCTGGTGGATTATTTCTTGGTGTTTGTGTTTGGCCAATTCTTGTTCTACCTTCACGTCTACGTAATTCATATGTTTTATCTGCACCTAATATTTGTGATGTCATTTGCATAACTTTTAGTTGGTCATTTGGATTTGATACCATTGTTTGTACTCTTTCTTCCATTCTTCTCATCTTGTCTTCATCTTCTATAGTATCTTTCGTGTAATTTTGTTTCTTAATAAAAGCTGCTGCATCTACATATTGTTGATGGTTACCACCTGATAATGATCCAGTATTTTTAAATTCTGTTTTCATTGCATCTTCAATTAATTTGTCATCTGTTACACCTGCTTCATATAAATCAGCTTTTGCATTGATGACGTCTTCTACACTACCATTATAATTGTTTTCTCCCATCCATTGCTCTGCTTTGTCTCTTTCTGTTTCGCTTCTTAACATTCTTTGTCTTGCTTGTTGATTTTGTCTATCCATTCTTTGTTGTCTTGCATATGAAGGTCCATAAGCTTTCGTATTCCAATCATCTACTGCATTATTTATTTTACGATTAATTCTTCCTGGTACATTCATTGCTGCATTTGCTGTTCTGCTTGCTAAATTGTTCACATTTTTTCCCATCATGTTACCTGCTATAGCACCAGCAGCTGTATATTGAAATGCTTTTGAAAAATCTCCCGTTGTCGCTGCAGCTGATAATCCTACTATTCCTCCTCCAATTGTTCCTACTGTTCGTACAAGACCTCTTCCTGCAAATGATGCACCTTTTCCTAATGTTTTTGCACCTGCTATAAGTCCCATCTTAGCTACAGCTCCCTTATTTATTGGTGGAGGAAGTCTATTAATATAGCCATTAATATAGTCTTTTGAATATCCTTTCTTTTGTAAGTTTCTTCGTACTCTTCTATCTCTTTTGGCTCTTTTCCTTTCTGTATCAGATAACCCCATATAATTATCAATCTCTTTTCTGCTCCATCCTTGCTTAAACAATTTTGCTCTTTCTTTTCGATCTGCTTCTTCTTTTGCTAATCTTCTTTGTCTATCTAATTCAGATTCTTCTCTATTTCCTCCTTGATCATTTGAATTGCTATCATTCAATCCTGGTGCATAATATGTCTCATTATCATCTATCTCATCCAGTTCATTTTCTTGTTGGCTATTATTCTCAAAATTATTAAACATTCTCCTATCATTTTCTTCATCTAGATTATTTGCATATCTAGTATTGTCTGTGTCAGAGTCTTCTTCATCATTTCCCTCTGGTAATGCTCCCTCACCATTATTGAATGAATTTAATTTATCAGAATCATCTCTTTTTGCAAACATAATTTTTCCACTATCTTCATCGTCTCCATCACTACTACTTCCGCTACTGCCTTTATTCACATTTGAGCTTTTACCTCTACCTAGTTTTGATAATGAGTCCCATGCTTTCATAGCAACAGCGCCACCTGCAAATGAACCAAAGTCTCCTTCTGTTTGAGATTGATCCAATCTGAACATTTTCTTAATAAATTTCTCTGCTGGTATCAAGAAGAATATCGCAACAATCGCATAGATTGGGTTATTGGTTGCCAAATCAATTGCAGATGATACAAATACAGAGTATAAAATTAAGTGTACAGGTTGTATAATGGCATTCATCGTATACTCTTTAAACCATAAATTAAATGCTTGTGCATGTCCATCTCCTGCTTTATCAATTGGATATGTAAGTGCTACCAATGGTGCTATCATTGTGAAAAATGCCATCCATAAAAACCTCTTGAAATATAAGAATGTGAACATACAAGTAAAAATTACTAATGCTAAATAAATAATCGTATAAGCAGTCGCATCTTGCCATTGGTCTGCTTGTGCTCTAAATCTTGCTAAACCAATTAGATTAGTTCTAAACTTAAAAGTTGCATTTGCATTTGCTCCTTCATCACTATGTGTTGCTTGCACAACTATTCCTTCATCAATACTTGTTGAAAATAGTGCATTAATATTATCTGTTAATAATAAAATTCCTGCCATAATAAAATGGATAACAAAAACTAAGCATAATGCGACAAACCAATCTCGAAGAGATTCTTTGTACTTTGCTTTATCTGCTGCTGTTGAGCTTATTAAAATTCGAATTCCTAAATATACCAATACCGATAATAGCCCTACAATAGCAATATTTCGAAAAGATTTATACCACGAAGCTATTGTATCTTGCAAATCTCCCCCTGCTGCTGATCTTGAAGCATCATATGCCGCAGAATCTCCTGTAATAATAGAAGTATAGTTATTCGGACTTAAAAAGTTTATGTCCAATGCGGCTATATTATTTGCAAAAATATTTTCTGGAGAATATAGCATATTGGGAACTTTATATGTAGATGCATCTAATAAAAATGTCTTTTCATCCATATAATCAGCTGGCACAATTACATTTGGTGTAGCATCTGCAATATCTCTTGTTAGCCATGAACCAGAATCTTCCTCTAAGTTGACATCATCTTGGTCCAGCATGGCAGAAAAGAATTCATCAGCTC
Organism: uncultured Eubacteriales bacterium; assembly: GCA_949294555.1. Taxonomy (GTDB): domain Bacteria; phylum Bacillota; class Clostridia; order TANB77; family CAG-508; genus CAG-269. The sequence goes on along the minus strand of CASFHP010000017.1, from coordinate 21,065 downwards.
CTAACATAAATTTATTTAAGGCCCCCATAACGGCATCTCCTAGAGCTGCAAATAATTGCACAACCTCTTTTAATAATCCTCCTGCAATACCATTTCCATCATCATTATCAGCATATACATTTTTAGGTATTATACAAGTAAAAAGTATCACGACAATTACTAAGGCTATCACTATCTTTTGTATGATATTGAATTTTGTATGCTTCTTCATTTTTTCCTCCTATTTTTAGTTAGCCTGTCCTTTTTCTCATCTTTGCTAATTTATTTAAGTTGGTCTCTACAAATTCAAATTCTTTAGCAGTTGGTGTAATTTGCAAAATAGCTGTATCTCCACCTACCTTCAAAAGACCTTCTCCTTTTAAACATGTGATTAAGAAGTTTGCTTCTCCCTCACTTAATTTGAATACTTGTTTTAATTGTTCAATTTCAGATTTATCTTGTGCTAAGAATAATTTTGTATCTGAAGATGTCAATACTGCTTGTGCCTCTGGCTTTTCATAAAAGTCTTGGAATCTTTGAGATATAATGGCTAATGATACATTTCTTTTTCTAGCACGTCTTGCCATTGTATTTAAAAAGTCTACAGCTTCTGGGTATGGCAATAACATCCATGCCTCATCTACCAAAACTCTCTTTTGTCTTGCTCTTCTTCTGTCTTCACTATTTTTCTTAACATATTTTTCCCATATCCATGAAAGCAATATTTGTTGTGCAAGTGGTCTTGCAAATCTTTCTTCTAGTTGAGAAATATCTAAGTTAATAAATGGTGCTCCATCTAACAATTCAAATGTAGATTGTCCATCAAAATATGCCATCTGACCATTATATTCCCTAATATATTGTCTCATAACTTTTAATAGATAACTATAATGATATTGATAATCTGGATTTTTATTTTCTTGTGCTTTTTTCTCTATCCTTTTATACCAACTACCAATTGTTGGCATTTCTTTTTTATCTTTATATAATTTATCCCCTTTTTGGAAATTTTCACCACTTTTGTAAATGCTCATTGGATTATTGGTTATCCCTAAACTTGCATATTCTTCTGATACAGATTCTGCAATAACCTGTTTTGTTACCTCATTTACTTCCTGACTTCTTGTACTACCTCTTGCCATTGTTAATAGTGCTTGTGTAACATCCTCTACTTTATTTTCTACATTTAATACTGTTCTTTCTCTACCAGTAATTTCATCTTTTACATTTTCTGGCTCAATATCAAATAAATTAATAACGGTTCTTGAACTTGGACTTAATACAACATTAATACCACCTAAGCTTTCTGCCACTACTTTGTATTCTCCTTCTGCATCTAATGCCAAACTTTCTATTCCCATTAATACAGAAGATCTTGATATTAATGTTTTCATTGTTACAGATTTTCCGGCACCAGATTTTGCAAATATAACCATGTTATAATTGGTTAAAGATGGGTGGAAATTATCAAATAAAATTGGTGTTCCTGTTTGTTTATTAAATCCTAATGGTACACCTGTAGAATGTCCTACTTCTGAGGTTGTAAATGGGAATACGGTTCCCATTGATCTACTATCAAAAGAATGTACTTTTTTAACTTTATCATCCATTAGTGGTAAATTTGATTTAAAAGCTTTTTCTTGAATAGCCCATGCACTTTTAATACCTACTAATGATTTTGAAACTTCTGTTGCCAACATTTTTGTTAATCTGTCTAAGTCTTCAAGGTTGTATGTAAACAAAGTAGAAATAATAGATGCTTCATACATTTTATTATATCCTGCTGCAATCTCATCTCTTAATTGTTCTGCTTCATATCTTTTCTGTGATAGTGTACTTTCCCTATTAATGTTTCCTCTATCTGCGGCTACAAGTCTTTCGGTCTCTAATTCATTAATGACTTTATTTAACTCATTTTGTGATCTTGATTCTGGAACTGGTGTAATATAGATAGATGTATTAACATCACCGAAAAAGTATAAATCCCTAAATAAATCTGGGAAACTACACATACGAGGTAATGTTGATACAAAAAAGCTTCTCGCATATCTTGTTACATTTGATATAATTTCTAAATGGTCTATTTTTGAAGCATCTATCCCTGCAGGAGCTATAATTTCTTTAATTGTACGCTTTTTTAAAATTCCAGGTTCTTCACTATTCATTAACTGCCTTTGCATTTCTTGTTCTTGTAGCTTTCTTTTGGACTTCCTCATTTGCGTCTCCTCCTTCATTACTTTCAATTTCTTTAATTGCTTCCTCAGCCACATCCTCTCCAACATGAGATTCATTTTCTTTGATTACAAGTGCTGCCATTCTTCTAATTAATTCATCTAAATTATCTTCTCTTTCTTTCGCAAGTTGTTCTGGTCTTGACCTTACCTTTTCAATGGTTTCATTTGCCAAATCAATTGCTCTATCATGAATTAATTCATCTAGTGCTTTAACCTTCTTTTCATATACATCTGCTGATGTTGAATATAGGTCCTCATATCCTATCAATGCTTTATCAATTCCTAATACTTCTGAATCATCTCTATTATATGCTACATACAATAATTCTACCAATTCTTTTGATGATAATATTTTTCCACTTACTGAACATGAAGATAGTGTTCTAATAATGGCTTGTGCATTTGTATATAATTCAGAAAATGCAATATTTCTAATCTCCTCTTTATCATATTTTTCTGTGCTTTCTTCTGCAAAATATGGAATAATGATAAAATATTTTTTATTTAATATGTTTTTATTTAAACTCATTTTTTCTGTATTACTTATAATATCTCTTCCATATTCTAAAAGATTTCTTTGTTTTGTTAGCTCAAACCAATATTCATCTAACTCACTTTGACTATATGTTTCTGATCCTCTCATTTGATTATATTGAAATGTCATTTGATTATATCTATCTTCTATCTCTTTTATTCTTGATTTGTAAGTAGCAATACTTCCTTCTAGGTTAACAGTTCTAGTTTGAATATAAATTTGTATAGGATGTCTTAATGTATTTAAAAATTGTTGAAATCCTTCTTCCACACCTACTTTTTCAACTTTTGACATTAAATCATAGTTAATTCCTTGACATTCTACTACCATTAAATATCTTCTTCCATTTTTTTGAACAATCATGTTGTCTTCAACCTTATCAAATTCCATAAAATCGTAAATAGATTGTTTGTTATATTGTTTATATTCACTTGATGTTTTCGTTTTATTCTTATCTTTGTTTTTGTTGTTATTGTTCCCTATTATTTCTTCATTCCTTTTTGCTTCTTTCTTTTGGCTATTATCTCGAATTTTTAAAACAACTAATATAACAACTAAAATGATAAAAATTGAAAAAGCAACACCTAATGCAATGGATAATATTCCTGACAAAGCATTTGCATCTACATTATTATTCATCTTTTGTTTCCTCCTCTACATTCTTTTTTTCGTTTTGATAAATATATATCTTATTTTTTTGTAAACGAAATTCTATGTATCGTTTGATAACATCATCTATATTTTCTCCGCCTGTTTTTTTCGTGATTTCAAATGCTGTTGACTCTGGCATCTTAAAAGTTCCAATGATAAAACCAATTAAGCCAAATATGCCGACAAATACAATTCCGACAAATTGCATTCCAATAAAGTTAAAAAGCAAATAAAATAATAATCCTATAGCACCTCCTGCAACTGTAAACAACAGTGCCTTTACTGAAAATACAAATAAAATTCTTCCTTCACCTTTTACATTCCTTGGTAGATTATATGGTCCCATAGAATTCTCCCTTCTAAAAAACACTTTTACTTATATTTTATTATAACAAAAAAACGCAAAAATTGTAACATTTTTACGTAAAAAAGTATAAAATAATATATTTTTAATATAATTGTAATACTTATGTAATAAAAAAGCAGAAATTATAAGAATAATTTCTGTTTTTTTATTAATTATATTCTTTTTAATTATCATTACATTCCATTGAAGAATTGGTAAATAACATTGGCAAATATTGAACCTGCGAAAATTAATGCTGCACCCACTACATAAGGAAGCATTGATTTTTTGTATTCTGATTTTTCCTCTGCACTTCCTAGCATATATTTAATACCTAAAACAATAATAACTACAACTGATAATACAATACCTACTACTTGAAGAATTCCTACTATACTATTTCCTAATGTTTGTATTTCTGTTGTTCCTGATACACTAGCTGAACCTGTTATATCACTTGGTGATATTGCAAAACAATTTAATGAAATAGATATAATTGTCAATGTTATTAAAATTATACTTACTATTTTCACTACAACCTTGCTCATATTTTTTTCCTCCTTTTATCTCTAAAATATTAAATACCTATCTATTTTATATTATAACATTTAAAAAAACTTTTTTCAACATTTTTTAAATATTTTGTGCAAATTGGTATAAAAGATTTGGAATTGTCGTTCCTGTAAATAATAGGAATGCTCCTATAATATAAGGTTTTAGCGTTTGTTTATAAGTTGCTCTTTCTTCTACACTTCCTAACATATATTTTATACCAATTGCCATCAGCATGACTACTGACAACACTGTACCAACTGCTTGAATAATTCCTAAAATATTATTTCCCGTTGATTGTAATGTTGCAGAATTTGGATTTGAACCTTTATAACTTTCTAAATCTCCCAATCCTAAATCTTGAGAGCCTGTACCTCCACCTTCTGCGCCTTCTCCCATTACCTTTGCAAAAGTACAATTAAATGGAATTATAATCAATATCATACATAATATTGTAATTATAAATATTTTCTTCATATGCATCACCTCATATTCCTTGCAAAATCGTTACCACTAGTTTCCAAATACCAAATGCACCAAATACAACAATACATCCTACCACATAAGGCACTAGTAATTTTTTCGCATCTGCTTGTTCTTCTACTGATGATGTCATTAATTTTATACCTATCACAGCACCTGCAATAACAGCTATTACAACACCTACAGCTAATAATATATTGAACATAGTTCCTGAAAAATTTTGAAGTGCATTTTCATTAAGGTTTAATGTTCCATTTGATAAGAAACGATTTCCATCTGTTATCAAATCTTCTAGACTTTCTTCTGCATTATCATTTGAACCTATTTTTGTAGGATAATTGTATATTGGAGACTCTGCTGTATCATAGGCTTCATCTACTCTATCGTCATTTAAATCTGAAGTTGTCGCACCATCTATTCTTTTTTTCAAATCTTCTTGCGTTTCACCTGGAAAATCAGAATTGTCAATGGTTTCTTTCCATTTATTTCTTAAATCAGTCGATAATTCTGCAGAATCCGCATTGTTTTCAAGTAGCCAATCTCTAATTTCTTCAGCAGACCAGTCCATCATTTCCTCTTCATCTAAATTATCTTTATTCTCTTCTCCTGATATTTGAGCCAGTCTACTATCTAATGCATTAAGTAACTTATTTACAGCACTTTCATCTTCGGCTGGATAATTTGGAAATATCGGAATTCCTGCATCTGTTACGCCTGATGGTTTATTCATTGCGTTATTATAGCTTCTTAATTCTTTTTGCCAATCCTCAGCTTCTTCTTTACTTAACGATGAAATCGTTTCTTCCACTGCGTCTGGATCTGCTTTATAATCTGCTATAATGTCTGTTGCTGAAACGGCTTTTACTTCTGTCATACAACACACCAAACATAAAACCATAACCATACATATTAGAATTATTTTCATAAATATTTTATTTCTTGTCATTGCTTTCCCCTCCTTTATCTCAAAATATCGCTCTTACTATTATTATACTTCATTTTTTCCGAATTTTCAACTATATTTTCGTATTCTTGCCATAGATATATTTCCTATTTTGAAGTGTATTACAGATTTTTTACTCTTTTGACAAAAAAATATGGAGACTTTTAGTCTCCAATGTAATATTTTTTGGCGGAGATGAGAGGGTTCGAACCTCCGCGCCCCTTTCGGGACCTAACTGTTTAGCAAACAGTCCCCTTCACCACTTGGGTACATCTCCATATATATTTTTATAAATAAAAGTTAGATAGTTTAATCTTATCTAACTTTTATGTTGTTGGCGGAGAGGGTGGGATTCGAACCCACGGTACGCTACAAACGCACGCCAATTTTCAAGACTGGTGCCATAAACCAACTCGACCACCTCTCCATATCTTAGACAAATGTCCAGCGACAGTATTTATCTTAGCATTTTTAAGAACATTTGTCAATAGCATTTTTATATTTTTTCCATTTTCGCATTCCCTTATTCATAAATATCAAAATCATCTATTTTTCCAACATATTCCATCGTATTTTTAATATATTCTTTTGTTTTTTCAACTTCTTGATATACAACTTTTTCTTCACCATTGTAAATCAAAAATTGTGTATTTTCTATATGTTTGATTTTTTCTATTAATCCTTCTTCTCCCTGACTTCCAAAATTTCCTCTAAGTGGTAAATCAAAGTCCCCGTTATTTCGTTTTAATGGTACCATATATAATACTGCTTTATCTGAAAGAACAATGACATTTTTTTCATTATTTTGTATATACTGGATAACCATTTCATTCTTCTGATATTCTTCTTGGGTTATAATCCCTCCAAAAAATGGTTCTTCCCATGAATATGGATAATCTGCACTATTTATGCTCTTTTGCCACTGTAATAAGTGATATCCTGAAAAAATAATTAATCCTATCACACATCCCCAATTAATTACCTTTACAATTTCGCATATACTTTCTTTAAAATCTTTAAATAAATTATATATCACATATACCAAATTGATTACACTTAGACTGATTACTAATATAACATGAAATTGGTTAAAAATAGGATATGCTACCAAAGTAAATATAATGGAAAATATCAATAATCTTTTTATATTTTCTTCTTGTTCTCTTGAAAAGCATTTCTTTTTTATTACCAATATACTTGTTATTATGTTTAATAAAGTTATCCCTAATAAAAACGCTAAACTATTTACTTCAAAGGCTATATTTTTATCTGCAAATTCTACTATACTTCCAAATGTATAATTAAAGAAATCATATAAGCTATTATTAGAATATAGAATTAATAAAAATATAAGCATTCCTATAACTGTCAAACTAATATATTGTATTCCTTTTTTTATTATTTCTTCTTTTGTATTATCTGAAATAATTAAATATATGATATTTGCAATACCAAAATAGATTCCTATAGTCTGTTTGGTCCAAAATGCTAAAACCGTGAGCATTGCTTGTAATATATAATTTTTATGAAATCGTTTACTTGTTAAAAGGTATATTCCTAAAATAACAAATAACATGGCCATTTGATTATAGTTAAATCCTGTTCTTATTAGTGGAAAACTTATCACTTCTGAAAACCCTATCGTAATAAATCCTAAAATAACAAGTAGTGAAATTGGTTTTGGTATATCTAATTTTTTTAATACTTTATATAAAACTAAGTAGTAAATACTCATTAAGATACAGTGACTTATTCTAAAAACAGCTAAATTTGCCCCAAAAACATGAAATAGAAATTCAGCACACCAAAAGAATAGTGGTGTTATAATAACATTAAAATCTTTATATATTTCATACCCATTGTACATTTTATAAGTACTTTGAAAATTCCAAGTCTCGTCCATAGCTACAATCGACAAATTAAGTGCAATTCCAATAGAGATACAGAATATTACAAAAAAGATAATAATATCATCTTTCTTAGTTAACTTTTTTACAAATTCTTTCATTGTTCTTTTACCCTATATATATTTTTACTTTCTATCGCTTTTTGAATGGCTTGTTGTTCTTCTTCTGAAATGGTATATGTTGACTTTCCATTTTCTACAGGTTTTGCATAAATATTAGACATTTCTCTAGAATAAATACCATTTAATACTACGCCATTGTTTTTTTCATCTAACATAGCAAGTGCAAAACTTAAATCACTTCCTGTATCTTTAAATGCATTGTATCTCACAATTCCAATTTTTTGTATGCAATTTGCCATGTTTGTATCTATCGTATTAATTAGTCCTCGAATTTCCGCATGTTGCTTTTCTACTCTTTCTACTCGATACATATAGTTTTCTAAATCTTCTTCTATATTATTTCCATTGCCTAATTTATTTATGAAAGTTTTATATTTTTTATTTATTGAAAACAATTTTACTAGTAAAACAATAAAAGCGATTATGAGTATGCATAAAATCACAGATATTACGATTAGAAATGTATCTGTTCTTAAAAAATCCATGAGCATTTCCATTTATTACATCATTCCTTTCTGAAGTACCACTTTGGTTAGAATGCCTTGTTTCTTAACCTTTTTGTCTATTTGATTAATCCTAATATTCTTTCTAAATCATCATTTGATGTGTATTCTATGATAATTTTTCCTCTTCTTTTTCCTGGGTCTAATCTTACTTTAGATCCAAAGAAACTTTGGAAATTATCTTCTATACTTTTGTATAAGATATGATTTCTATCTAATTCTTCTTTTGTTTCTTTTACTCTTGCTTTTTTCTCAACTTGTCTAACGGTTGCTCCTCTTTCTAACATTTGTACAGCTGTTTTATATTGTTTTTCAGGGTCTGTAATTGCTAATAAAGCTTTACAGTGTCCTTCTGATAGTTTTCCTTCTTTTGCCATTTCCAATACACGTGGTTCTAGATTTAAAATTCTGACAATATTCGCAATGGTGCTTCTTCCCTTTCCTAATTTTTTAGCAACTTCTTCTTGTGATAATCCATAATTGTCAATTAAGGTTCTAACACCTACCGCTTTTTCATAAGGATTTAAGTCTTCTCTTTGCATATTTTCGATTAATGAAATTTCTGAGTTGATTCTTTCATTATCTTCTCTAATAATTGCTGGAATTTCTGTTAATCCCGCTATTTTAGACGCTCTCCATCTTCTCTCTCCTGCAACAATTCCATAATATCCATCTTTTTTTGTAACAACAATTGGTTGAATTAATCCATACTCTTTAATAGAATCTGCTAATTCTTCCAATGATTCTTGGTCAAAATTTTTTCTTGGCTGGTCTCTGTTAGGCTCAACCTCTGTTATTTTTAAGTTTTTTAATGTATCATTTTCTTGCATTTGTTCTTCTTCTGGTGCTGGTCCAAATAGGGCATCTAGTCCTTTTCCTAATCCTGACATTTTTGCCATTGTAATTCCTCCTATCTTATCTTTATAATATCAATTCAAATTACGATTTAATTTTAGTAATGACAATTGATAAACTTCCCGTGTTGTTTTTGTTTACATAATTTATACCATGTGTTTTGCTTTTTTCTCTTCTTCATTGATTTTTAAAAATTCTTTTGCAAATTTCATATATGCCTTTGCCCCTTTTGATTTTGGGTCATATTCTGTAATTGGCATACCATAGCTTGGTGCTTCACTTAGCCTTACATTCCTTGGTATAACGGTTTTATATACTTTGTCATTAAAATATTTTTTAACTTCTTTTACTACTTGATTAGATAGATTGGTTCTAATATCATACATCGTTAGTAATGCTCCTTCTATCATAATCTCCTTATTTAAATGTTTTTTAACTAGATTTACAGTATTTAGCAGTTGTCCTAATCCTTCTAATGCAAAATATTCGCATTGTACAGGTATTAATACACTGTCTGAAGCTGTAAAAGCATTTAATGTGATTAGTCCCAAAGATGGTGGACAATCAATAAAGATATAATCAAATACATCTTTTACATTTTCTAACTTTTCTTTTAATCTTTGCTCTCTAGACATCATTGATACCAATTCTACTTCTGCCCCTGCTAAGTTCATATTTGAAGGACATAACACTAAATTTTTTATGACTGTCTTTTGAAGAGCTTCTCTTATTTCTGTATCATTTACCAATATGTCATAAGTAGAAAATTCTACTTCTTTTTCTATTCCCAAACCACTTGTAGCATTTCCTTGTGGGTCTGCGTCGATTAATAACACTTTTTTACCTTTTTTTGCTAATATAGTACTTAAATTTACGGTTGTTGTTGTCTTTCCAACCCCACCTTTTTGGTTTGCAACTGATATGATTTTTCCCAAAATTCTTCGCCTCCATTTATAGTTAACATTTACTCTTTTGTTTATTTATGCTCTACTATAATCATATATAAAGATAAAAAAAAAGTCAATAAAAATCTGCAATTTTTTTGACTTTTTTTCTTTTATTTTTTCTTTAATTATAAAGCGGCTCTTTTGAAGGTGTGCCAGGCTTTCTAGGATATTTTGAAGGGGTTAACTTTCTTTTTTCTATGAGAATAATATTTCTTTTGTTATCACTTTTTGGAAGTATAAAAGTATCCACTTTTTGAATTTTCCCTCCTAATATATCTATTGCCTTTTGACTTTTTGAAAATTCTTCTTCTATTTCCGCCCCCTTCATACAAATACTAAATCCTCCTACTTTGACCATTGGTAACATATATTCTGATAATGTAGTTAAGTTCGCCACCGCTCTTGAAGTTGCTATATCATAACTTTCTCTATATTTATGATTTTTACCATATTCTTCAATTCTAGCATGAACTGTCTCTATATTTTTTAATCTCAGCTGATTGATTACCTCTTCTAAAAAGTGAATTCTCTTATTTAAAGAATCTAATAATGTAACTTCTATATCTGTTCTCATAATCTTTACTGGTATGCCTGGAAATCCTGCTCCTGTTCCAATATCAATTAATGTCTTATTTTTATCAATATACTTTAAAATTGTTACAGAATCTATGAAATGTTTTAATATAATTTCTTTTGGCTCAACAATGGCTGTTAAATTCATTTTTTGATTCCATTCTATCAATAATTGCATATATTGATAAAATTGTTGTAATTGTTCCTCTGTAAACACAATATTCATTTCTTTTCCATAATCTATCATTAAATCAAAAAACGTTTTTCGTTCCATTTCTTTTTCTTGGTCGATTGGGGACGTGCCAAAATGACCAAATTTCTCCTTTCCTTTAATTATTTCTATTTTTCTTTTAATTCTTTTAATTGTTGCAAATAAATTAAAAGCACAGACACATCAGCTGGTGAAACCCCTGAAATCCTTGAAGCTTGTCCAATAGAGTGTGGTTTAAATTTATTTAATTTTTGCCTTCCTTCTAAACTAATTCCTTTAATTGTTTCATAGTCGATTTCTTCTGGTAAGATTTTTTGTTCTAATTTTTTAAATTTTTGCACTTGTTCTTCTTGTAATTTAATATAACCTTCATATTTTATTTGTATTTCTATTTCTTCTTGTTCTTGTTTAGAAAGATTTGGTCTATCCTCATCAATTTCCACCAATTTTTCATAGGTTAGTTCTGGTCTTTTTAATAATTCAGACATTTTTGTACCTGTTGTTAATGCTGAGGTTCCTTGTTTTTCAAGAAACTCATTGACTTTTTCTGTTGGTTTTACAATGCATTTCTTTAATCTTTCTTTTTCTTTTTCAATATTTTCTTTTTTATTTAAAAATCTTTTATATCGTTCGTCTGATATTAGCCCAATTTCATGTCCAATTTCTGTTAAACGTAAATCTGCATTGTCTTGCCTTAAAAGTAGTCTATATTCAGCCCTAGAGGTCATCATTCTATATGGTTCATTGGTTCCTTTTGTTGCAATATCATCTATTAAAACCCCAATATATGCTTGTGACCTGTCTAAAATCACAGGTTCTTTTCCTTTTATTTTTTGTGTGGCATTAATTCCTGCAATTAATCCTTGAGCTGCCGCTTCCTCATATCCAGATGTTCCATTAATTTGTCCTGCCATAAACAAACCATCTATCCCTTTATATTCCAAGGACAATTTTAAATTTGATGGGTCTATACAATCATATTCAATCGCATAAGCAGGCCTTGTAAATTCTGCATGCTCTAATCCTGGAATAGTTCTATAAAGAGCAATTTGTACATCTTCTGGTAAAGAGGAGCTCATTCCTTGGATATACATTTCTTCTGTATCTAAGCCAACAGGCTCTACAAATGCTTGGTGTCTTGGTTTGTCGCTAAATCTTACCACTTTATCTTCTATAGATGGACAATATCTTGGACCTGTTCCTTCTATTTTTCCCGCATATAATGGAGACCTATGTAAATTGTCTCTTATAATTTTATGGGTTTTTTCATTCGTATATGTTAAATAACAATCTACTTGCTCAAATTCTTTTGGTTCATTTTCAAATGAAAAGGCTTCTATTCCTTGGTCTCCCTTTTGTATTTCCATTTTACTAAAGTCAATGCTTCTTCTGTTGATTCTTGCCGGTGTTCCGGTTTTAAACCTTACTAAAGGAATCCCTAGTTTCTTTAAAACATCTGATAACTGATTTGCTGCCGCTACCCCATCTGGTCCACTTTCTTTTGAAAATTCTCCAATAAAAATTTTTCCTTTTAAATATGTTCCTGTTGCTAGAATAACAGCTTTTACATGATAAATTGCCCCAACATCTGTCTTGATTGCTTTTACTTTTCCGTTGTCAACGAGGATATCTACTACCTCCCCTTGTTTTACTTCTAGATTTTCTTGTTTTTCTAGTGTATGTTTCATTTCTGCTTGATAACGTTTTCTATCTGCTTGTGCTCTTAGCGAATGTACTGCTGGTCCCTTAGATGTGTTTAACATTTTGATTTGTATCATTGTCTTATCAATATTCTTTCCCATCTCTCCGCCTAAAGCATCGATCTCTCTTACAAGATGTCCTTTGGAGCTTCCTCCAATATGTGGGTTACATGGCATATTGGCAATAGCTTCTAAACTAATTGAAAATATTAATGTTTTCATTCCTAACCTTGCTGCTGCAAGTGCTGCCTCACAGCCAGCATGGCCGGCTCCTACAACCGCTATATCATATTCTCCTGCATCATATTCCATTTATGTTTTTCTCCTTTCTTTGATTGAAAAATTATTGCAATTTTTACTGTTCCTATTTTATTTTTTTCATTCCCTGTGAAACAGAAAGTTATGTTTTGTTAATTATATTTTTTAATTTTTACTTTTTGGTAAATTGATTTTTTGAGCACCGCCTGACAGGCGACCTTTTGTTCTGCGAACAAGGTATACATAACGCCTTAATTTTATGGAGCGATTTGCTAAAGTTCGCTATTTCACTTGCTTTGCTCGATTTTTGTTCGCCCCTTGTTTACCTTTATTTGTGCGTAAATTTTTTAAACTTTTTTGTTCTTTTTTTACTATTTTTTATGAAATATTTGTTCATTTTTTGTATTTTTTATGAACATTTTATTCTAACTATTAGTTATACTTTTAATGTATTTTTCATTTTAAAATAATTATCTGGTTTTATCAAAAATATACCTTTTATATTTTAATGTTATTTTTCTCCCTTTTATTTTTTACATTACCAAAAATGTAAAATTGTATGTAATATATTTTTAAATATCATATACATGTATTTTTATTATTTTACTTTATTTGCTCTTAAAATCAATTTTAATCGTTTTTTACTTTTTATGTATAAAATATACTATAAGAATTTCTTTTTGCTTTATTTTTTGTTTTCATAACGATTTTTATCAATTATTTTCCTAAACAGAACTTTGAAAAAATTTCATTAATAATATCTTCTGTGACAAATTCTCCTGTTATTGTTCCTAAGTCTTCTAAAATCTCTTTAATATATACTGCTACTATATCAATTGGCATTTTTTCTTCAATTGTATGTTTTGCTTTTTCTACACTTTCCATTGCTTTCGCAATTAAATTTTTATGTCGAATATTCGTAATTACAAGTTCATTATCTAATTGAATTTCATTTAATTCAAATAACTTTGTGATTTCTTCATATAATTTATCAATACCAACATTGTTTAATGCAGAAATTTCTATCACACTATCTGTCAAATCTTTAAAAATTGGATCATCTTTTTGAATTTCTGTTGTTAAATCAATTTTGTTTAATAAAATAATGGCTTTTTTTCCTTTTATAATTTCTAAAATTTCTTTATCTTCTTTTGATAATTCCTTAGAGGCATCAAAAATAGCAATTATCAAGTCAGCCTCTTTCGCAATTTCTTTGGATTTATGAATTCCTATCTTTTCCACTTCATCTTTTGCGTTTCGAATTCCTGCTGTGTCTATTAATTTTAAAGGAATTCCATTAATATTAACAAATTCTTCTATTGTATCTCTTGTTGTTCCTTCAAATTCTGTTACAATGGCTCTATCTTCTTTCAAAATGCGATTTAAAAGAGAAGATTTGCCTGCATTTGGTTTTCCTATAATTGCTGTCTTTATGCCCTCTTTTATAAGTTTTCCGTTGTCAAAACTTTTCTCTAATTTGCTAAGTTTTGATCCTACACTCTCTAACATGCTTAAAATCTCTTGATTTGTCACATCTTCTACATCATATTCTGGATAATCTATAGATACTTCAATATTCACCATTACATCCATAATTTCTTGTTTAATTGTTGCAATCTCTTTAGAAAGACCACCTTCTAACTGTTTAATGCCAGCTTGTGCCTCTTTTTCGCTTTTTGCATTAATGACATCAATAACAGACTCTGCCTGCGCTAAATCTATTCTCCCATTTAAAAAGGCTCTTTTGGTAAACTCTCCTGGTTCTGCTAATATAGCTCCATTTTTTAGGCATAATTCTAATATTTTTTTAACAATAATGTTTCCTCCATGCGAGTTAATTTCACACATATTCTCAGCTGTATAGCTTTTTGGTGCTTTAAAATAGGAAACCAATACTTCATCAATAACTGTATCATTTTCCATAATATGCCCATATTTCATGCGATATCCTTTTATTTCTTCAATGGCTTCTTGTTTTTTAGGTATAAAGATTTTATTTAAAATTTCAAAGCAATTTTCTCCACTCATGCGGATAATTCCAATTCCCCCAATCCCGAGGAGCCGTAGATATGGAAGCGATTGTACTCATAAAAATACACCTCTTTCTTTTATTCTAAATGATTATATCATATTATGTCAATTTTTAAAATATATTTTGTTTTTTTATTCTAGAAAATGCGATTTCCTAATATATAAAAAAATAAGATCAAAGGCTTATTATTTACATGCATTTGCTGTAAAATTTGACCTTTGACCTCAAATTTTATTAAATTTTTATTATCTTGATTTCTTTAATGAAATCACAATTCTTCTGTTAGGTTCTTCACCTATACTCTCTGTTTGTACTTTATCATTATGTTGTAATTTACTATGAATTATTTTTCTTTCATATGCTTGCATTGGTTCTAATTTGATTGGTTTTCTTGTTCTAATTACTGTTTTTGCAACCTTTTCAGCAAGTTCTTCTAATGTTTTTTCTCTTTTTTCTTTATAGCCTTCTATGTCTAAGATAACTCTTACTTTTTTATCAATTCCTTTTCCTGCAATGGCTGATAAGATATTTTGGAAAGCATATAAGGTTTCTCCCCTATATCCAATTAAAAATCCAAGATTTTTATTAGATAATTCCACTATTAAGCCTTCTTCATCTCTTTTAATATGATAGGTGGTTCCTTCTGGTAATTGTGGTAATAATTCTTCTAAAAATGTTTTTACATGTTCTTCTGCTTTACTTAGTTCTTCCTCTGTTAATTCTATTATTTTTTTAGGTCTTATTTCTTTTTTTTCTGTCTTTTCTTCTTTAAGTTTCATTTCCACTTTGACAACTCTTGGTGCTAAAATACTAAAAAAGCTTCTTTTTTCTTCATTTTCCAAGACTTTTATTTCAACTTTGTCTTTTGAAACTCGTAATTGTTTTAATCCATTTTCAATTGCTTCATTTGTCGTTCTACCTTCAGAAATAATTGTCATATTGTTATTCCTCCTCATCTTTTATCACTTTATTCAAAATTAATCTTTCTAAAATCATTAAAATATTATTGGTTAACCAATATAAAGCTAGTCCCAATGGTGCAATGATAGCAACTGATAAAGACATTAATGGCATAAACCATGACATCATTTTATTGGTTTGCATGATAGCATCCATTTCGTTTTTCTCTTCTTCAGGAACCAATTCTTTTCCTGTTGTTTGTTCAAGAATAACCCCGTCTTTTGCTTTCTTCTGATTTTTTTGTTGCATTGATGTTGATAATTTAATAGATATAAATGATGATAAGATATACAATACAGGAATGATGTACACTGTAATATCTGTTAAATTTTGTTGTGGTACTTTACTTAAGTCTAAGCCTAAAAAATTCATCTGTAAATTTGCCCTATCAATGTATTCATCATCTGGGTTTTGTTCTTTCAAAAATTCATATTCTCTTATAATATCTATTTCTGGATAAGCTGTGCTTACGGATTTACCGCTTTCCTGCAATTGTGATACATATTGATTAATGTTATCTGTAGGTATCTTTTGCATATAGGTTAATGGTGATCTTACCAAGTAAAAAATAGAAAATAAAAGAATAATTTGTAAAATTGCTGTTAAACATCCACTAAATGGGCTCATTTTTTCTGTTTTATATAATTCCATTATTTCTTGATTCATTTTTTCAGGATTATTTTTATATTTAAACTGTATAACCTTCATTTTTTCCTGCATTTTTGTTGACTTTTTCATTGTTCTTTGCTGTTTTACAGAAAACGGAATAAATAATATCTTTATAACAATTGTAAACAGTATAATGGCTAACCCATAATTGTTTATAATTCCATACATAAACGACAATAAGTAGCCAAAAATATTTGCAAAAAATTGAAACATTTACGTTCCTCCTAATTTCACTTTAATGGATCATATCCACCTTTTGAGAAAGGATTACACTTTAATATCCTCTTGATTGCTAAAAAAGAACCTCTACAAATACCATATTTTTCAATGGCTTGTTTTGCATATTCTGAACATGTTGGATAATATTTGCATCGAATCCCTTTCTCTTCTAGCCAATAAGAAATATGTTTTTGATAAAAATTGATAAATTTTATCATGATTTTTTTCATTTTAATCCTCTAAAATCATTTTTGCTTCTTTAAAAATTTTTTGGATATCTTTTTCCACAAATTCATAACAAGCTTGTCTAATATCATTTTGCTTTTTCCATAAAAAAACCATATCATAGCCTATTTTTATTTGTTCTTCAACATTTTTATAGTTTTCACGAATAATTCTTTTTACATAATTTCTTTTTACTGCTTTTCCTAATTTTGAGCTAATAGCAATTCCTAAAAAGTTTTTATGTTGGTTGTTCTTTTTTATAAAAACAACTATATACTTCCCAAAATATGGCTTTCCTCTATTTAAGACATTTCTATATTCGTAATTCTTTTTTAACATTTTTGTATGTTTCATTTTTTACCCCATTTTAAGTTGTGTACAATCGCTCTATGCAATTTCATCAAATAGAAGTTTTCTTTTTTCCTACTATTAGATGAAAAAGGCTCGCGATTGCGGCCTTTTTATGGTACAGAAAAATTTACTTTTTTCTGTGCTACAAAATAACTTTTTAATATATTAAACTAAGCACTTAATTTTTTTCGACCTTTTGCTCTTCTTGCTTTTAATATATTTTGTCCTGATCTTGTTTTCATTCTTTTCATAAATCCATGTTCTTTCTTTTCTTGTCTGTTTTTTGGTTGATATGTTCTTTTCATCTATTCGCACCTCCTATTGTTTTTATATATATAAATTCCTAAAAGGAAAATATTTGCAAAAAAGTTAGCATATCGATTATACATTAAGTTTACTTGTGTTGTCAAGGGCTTTTCCATATTTTTTCATTTTCTCTTTTTTCCATTTTTTATGAAATTTTTTGTCTTTTTTTGTAATATTTTTGTAATAAATCTATAGTTTTCCACAGTTTTTTACCATGTTTTCCACAATTAAAAATTTTTTTCCACAATTGTATTGACTTATTTTATAGAATTTTGTTATGATATGGAAAGCATAAAAAATATTCATTTTTTGTTGAAAATACTTAAATTTTTGTTCGTGTAAAATTTCTGTTTCTTTACAGAAATGTGACAAACTTATCAACATTTGTGGATAACTTTGTGGATAACTTTTTAAGAAGGGATGATAAAATGGCAATCGATAAAGAAGAACTAGTTGCAAAAATAAAAGAACTATTAAAACCAGAAGTCACAAAAATATCTTATGACACTTGGATTTTGCCTTTAGATATACGAAGTATTGATGGGGATAATATTGTTTTTACTACAATTTCAGAATTTCAAAAAGATTTTATTGAAAATAAATACAGAAGTCTAATTTTCAATACTTTACGCTACATAACCAATAAAGACTGGACATTTTCTGTTATTGATTTATCAAAGGAAGGACAAAATGGGGAAGATGAATTGGTTATCAAAGATAACGCAAATGCAAATTCAGCTGAAATAGAAACCAATAAATCTACTTTAAATCCAAAATATACTTTTGAAACCTTTGTTGTTGGAAATAGTAACCGCTTTGCACATGCAGCAGCACTTGCAGTAGGAAATGAACCAGGAAAAGCATATAATCCTTTGTTTTTATATGGTGGTGTTGGTCTAGGGAAAACCCACTTAATGCATGCAATTGGAAATCGTATTTTAGAAAATAGTACCACAACAAATGTGTTGTATGTTACATCTGAAAAATTTACAAATCAATTGGTAAATGCTATCAAAGACAATAAAAATGAAGTATTCAGAAATAAATATAGAAGTATTGATGTCCTTTTAATAGACGATATTCAATTTATTGCTGGAAAAGAACGTATCCAAGAAGAATTTTTCCATACCTTTAATTCTTTATATGAGGATGGAAAACAAATCATCATTTCTAGTGATAAGCCACCTAGAGACATTCAATTCTTAGAAGATAGGTTAAAATCTAGGTTTGAATGGGGACTACTTGCTGATATTTCTTGTCCAGATTATGAAACACGTTTAGCTATATTGAGAAAAAAAGCACAAGATGAAAATATTGTTATTGATGATTTTATTTTATCTGATATTGCTAACAAAATTGATTCTAACATTAGAGAACTAGAGGGAGTATTTAATAAAATTGTTGCAAGAGCCTCTCTAATTCATAGTCCAATTACTATAGAATTAGCAGAAAATATCATAAATGAATTCAAATACGAAAGTGAAAAAGTTATCTCTTGTGATTTTATCAAAGAAACTGTTGCTAAATATTTTAGCATTGATAAAGATGATTTAGCAGGAAATAAACGTTCAAACGATATTGCTTTTCCAAGACAAATTGCAATGTATCTATGCAGAGAAGTGGCCAATATGTCTTTTCCACAGATCGGTGTAGACTTTGGGGGAAGAGACCATTCAACAGTTATGCATGCTTGTAAAAAAATAGAAAAAGAAGTAAAAGAAAAAAGTAATACAAAATTAATTGTGGATAGTGTGAAAAACATCATCATAAATGGAAAACAATAATAAAATTGCACTTTGAAAATGAATTTTTGAAATTTGTGTTTGTTAGAAAATTTGTTCTCTAAAGGAGAATATTTCTATTCTTACGGAACAGCTTAAAAGACTATCCACACCCTAACTGTTAATAAGCTGTTTAAAAAGTGTTTATAACTCAATTTTACACAATTATAACAAAACGATGTGGATAACTTTTTAAGTTTTCCACTGAATTATAAACAGTAATTTTACTAGGGATTGTAACTATCAACATAGTTTTCCACAGTTTCCACAGCCCCTAATACTATTACTACTAAAAATATTATATTAATTATAAAGGAGGATATGGCAATGAAGATAATTTGTTATAAAGACAAAATGATTAAAGCCTTAAATTCCGTAGTAAAAGGTGTAGCTGCTAAAACAACAATGCCTATACTAGAAGGAATTCTTATTCAAACAAATGATAATGAAATAAAATTAACAACCTATGATTTAGAAATAGGAATTGAGTATGTAATGGAATGTGAAGTAGAAGAACAAGGAAGTACCGTTGTAAATGCTATCATGTTTAGTGAAATTATTAGAAAATTACCAGATACAGAAATTAAAATATCATTAAATGACAATAATTTACTAGAAATTGAATGTGAAGGATCTTTATATAAATTGGCAACCATGAACCCAGAAGAATTCCCAGAATTACCAAAAATAGAAGTGGAAAACTCTATAGAAATAGATCAAAATGTATTAAAAAATATGATTAGAAGAACAATTTTTGCAGCAAGTACAGAAGAAAGTAGACCAATCTTTACAGGATGTTTATTTGAAATTCAGAATAATAAATTAAGTTTAGTAGCTGTTGACGGCTTTAGATTAGCATTAAGAACTGTATTTTTAACAAAGCAAAGCAATGATTTTAGTGCAGTTATACCAGGAAAAACATTAATAGAATTAAATAAAATTATTACAGACTCATTTGAACCAATAAAAATAGGGGTTTCTAAGAACCAAGCATTATTTGAAATGGATAATTGTAAAATCGTTACAAGAATCTTAGATGGCGAATTTTTAAATTATAAAAATGTTATTCCAAATACTTGGGAAACAAGAATAAGAGTAAATAAGAACAATATACAAGATAGTTTTGAAAGAATTAGCTTAATTTCTTCTTCATCAGTAGAAAAAGAGAAGAAATATCCTGTAAAAGTACAAGTAGATATCGGAAAAGTAACGATTTTATGTACAAATCAAACAGGAGATGCCAAAGAAGAATTATATGTTTCAACAGAAGGAAAGAACCTTGAAGTTGGTTTTAATCCAAAATATTTTCTAGATAGTTTAAAAGCAATTGATGATGAAGAAGTATATATCGAATTTGGAAGTAGTATTTCTCCATGTTTAATAAAATCAGTGGAAAATAATGATTATGTGTATATGATTTTACCAATTAGACTAAAAGAAGATTAATTGAAAAGGCAAGGTGGAAGAAATTCTACCTTGCTTTTCCACAGATTATGAACGAATTGTGGATAATGTATATAAAAATCAAGTATAAATTTTTAAAATATAACAAAATGAATATAAAAAGCAAATTTAAATAAATTAGAAAAAAATCGAAAAAAAAAGAATAAATTAAAAAAAAATAGAAAATAAAAAAATATAATAAAAATTATAAAAAATAAAAAATGTAAAAATGAAAAAAATAGAATAAAATCGAAAAAAAAAGAATAAAATAGAAAAAAAG
>CASFHP010000016.1 GCA_949294555.1 uncultured Eubacteriales bacterium | reverse complement strand
GAATGGCAACATGTAAAGAACGAAAATATAGAAAAGATAGAAATTAAATTATTAGCAATAGATGGTTATACAGTTATTGCAGAGTGGATATTAAAGCAAAATGATGAAGAATTTGATGGTATATATGAAATAAAATTTAATGCAAATTTTGAATGTGTTTACTTCAAGAGTTGGGAGATGATTAAATAAAATGAATATTATAGAAATTTATAAAAAATATCATTTACCAGAAAATTTGCAAATGCATATGTTAAGAGTAGCAGCATGTAGTAATTTAATAATAGATAACTGGAATGGAGTAGAAATAGATAACCAAGCAATTATTAGAGTGTGTTTGTTACATGACATGGGAAATATAGTTAAAATACCAGAAGATTTTTCAAAAGATCAAGAATTCTTAAAGATAAGAAAAAAATATTTCGATAAGTATGGAACTAATGACCATGAAATCAATTTAGAAATTGGAAAACAAGAAGGATTAACTGAACAGGAATTAACCATATTAGATGGAAAAAGGTCAAGAAAAAATGAAGAAACATTGAAATCGAATTCTTATGAAAGGAAAATTTGTGCTTATTGTGACCAAAGAGTTGCACCAGATGGAGTAGTAAGTATAAAAGAAAGATTAGAAGATGCAAAAGTAAGATATAAAAATAAGCCATTATCAGTATGGTCTAACGAAGAAAAAGCAAATCATTTAATTGAATGTTCTTTAGGTATAGAGAAACAAATTATGCAATATTGTAAATTGAAGCCTGAAGATATAAATGATTTTAGCATTAAAGAATATATTGAAAAATTAAAAACATATAATATTTGATTAGTAGGAGAAGAATATGAAAGTTTTATATATAAATGGAAGCAATAGAAAAGGAAATTGTTCTAAAATATTAAATAATCTAAAAAACAAAGATGATAAGTTAATCGAACTATCAGATAAAAGTATAAACTACTGCTTAGGGTGTAATGCTTGTATGAATGAGTTAGAAGAATATTGTGTAATAGATGATGATATGCAAGAAATATATAAAGAAATTTTGAGAGCAGATAAAATAGTAATTGCCAGTCCTATTTATATGAATCACATAACAGGATTACTAAAAAATGTAATAGATAGATTTAATCCGTTTTCTTGGCATGATGACTTATTAAAAGGAAAAACAATATATTTAATAACAGTTGGACAAATGAATGAAGAAGAAAATAAGGATATTGCTAGAAATATAAAAGAATATTTTGAGAGTATTGGAGAGTTTATGGGCTTTAAAACTATATTTTTGAAGAATTTTACTAGTGGAGATATAGAAACAATAGATGATGTAACTAAAATGTATGACAACTATGAGCAAATTATTGAAAAATTAAAAGAAAAAATAGAAGAAAACTAATTAGGAATAAAGATATAAAAAGAAAATATATTTAATCCTTTGAAATTATGATGTAAGTAATTTTTAGTAAGAGGAGAGTAGCAAATGGAATATAGTTTTAGAAATTGTACATTAGAAGATTTTGATTTTCTATTTAAATTAAAAAAAGAAAATTTTAAATGGTATGTTGATAAAATCTGGGGATGGAAAGATGACGATCAAAAAGAAAGATTGAAACAAGATTTAAAAGAGCATTTGCACCATAAAAGAATTATCTTAGTCAATAATAAACCAATAGGAATATATGCAGTACACACAACTCAAGATGGAGATCTATTTATAAATGAAATAAGTATATTAAAAGAATATCAAAATAAAGGAATCGGAAAAAGGATTCTAGAAAAACAATTAAAAGAAAATCATGAAAAAGGAATTAGAACAATTTTACAGGTATTTAAAGACAACCCTGCTAAAAAGTTATATGAACAATTAGGCTTTAAAGTATATGGAGAAACAGAAACACATTATCAAATGGAAAATTAAAAAATGATTTATAAAATTAAATTGGAGAGAATGTTAAATGGATAAACCTATAAGAAAAGCAGTTAGGTGCTATTTAGTAAAAGATAATAAAGTAGTAGTAACGAAATATAAAGAAGGCAATAAAAAAGCAGGGTATTACGAAATACCAGGTGGAAAAATTGAAGAAGGAGAAACTCCAGAACAGACAGCTATAAGAGAAATGAAAGAGGAAACAGGACTTAAAATAAAAAACTTAAAATATAAAGGAAAAATGATAATTGAATATCCAAATAGAATATTTGATTTTCAAGTATTTATATGTAATGAATGTGAAGGAAAACCACAAGACTTTGAAGAAAATACATCAGAATGGATAGAAATTAATGAATTATTAAAGAAAGAAAAAATATTGTCTAATATAATGATTTTAGATAGATTTTTTATTAAGGGTTTAACTGATGAAAAATGTAAATTTAAAATGCAGATACAAGTAGATGAGAAAGAAAACATATTAAGTGTAGATTATAAATTGGAAGAGAGGTAAGCATATGGAAAATTATTTTATAATACATGGTTCATTTAGTAGTCCATATTCAAATTGGATAGGATGGTTACATGATTTTATAGAAGATGAAGGAAAACAAGTATATGTGCCAGACTTTCCAATAGGGGTAGGATATCAAAATTATGAAAATTGGAGCAGATTACTTAAATATTATTTAAATTTAGGATTAATAAATGAGAATACCACAATTATAGGACATAGTATTGCACCAGTATTTATATCAAAGTTTCTAGTTGAAAATAAAGTTAAAGTTAAAAAATTAATATTTGTGTGTGGATTTAACAACTACCTAGGAATAAATGAAGAATATGATAATGTTAATAAATTTATGTATTTTGATAACTTAGAAGAGGTAAAGCAATATGCTAATGAAATAATATGTTTTTATTCAGATAATGATCCATATGTAAAATATGAAGTAGAAAAAGATTTTGCAGACAAAATTGCAACAGAACAAGTTTTTATACCAAATGCAGGACATATCAATAGTGAAAGTGGATATGATACTTTTGAAGAAATAGTAAGCTATTTATAAGTTTATATTACGAAAAATTGAAAATTTTTGTAATATAGAAAACAAATTGCTGGAAACTTTCGTAAATCATTTGATATTTACGAAAATTTCCGGCAATTATTATATAATAAATAAGTGTATTTTAATTTAAATTGGGCATATTATATATTAAATAATATTTTTTATGCAAAAATATTGCACAAAAAATAAAAAATGTGTTATAATTTTATTGCATAAGAAATTTCGTTAGAAATTTCTGGAGCAACAAGGTTAAGTTTCCTTGGAACGTGCATATTCGCGAAGCGAAATGCACATATGGCGAAGCCACTTTTCTTATAAATTAGTTAGGAGGAATTTGTTATGATAACAAGTTTAAAATTTAATAATTGTTTTGCATTTAATAATCAAATAGAAATGAATTTGAAAGCAGATATGAGAACAAAGAAATTTTCGTCTAATATAACTAATATAAATAATAATCTTAATATATTAAAGTCAGCAGTTATCTATGGACCAAATAATACAGGAAAAACCACTTTTATAAATTGTATAAAAGCAGTTAAAAATACCTTGCTAAATAAGGAAATACATCTAGATTCAAACATATTTACAAATAATAATATTTGTGAAGAATCTATTTCTTTTATATCTGAAGAAAAAGAATACTCATATGAATATAAGTTCGATGATGAAAAAAAGTTATATATATATGAGAAAATGTGTGAAATAGTAAGAGACAAATATAATAATGGAAAAGAAGAATTAATATTTTTAAAAGATACAATCAATGAAAAATACGAATGTCCAAAAGATAAAGAATTAGAAAAAGTATTAAATATTGCTTCTAACAATAATATTTTGATATATACGGTACAAATTGAAAAGTTTCCTATATTAGAAAAAATAAAAGATATATTAACAGGTATTGGAAATAGTATAGAGATAGTAGACATGAACAAAATACCTATTTCAAAAACAATACAAATGTTAAAAAACAAAGATGATGAAACAAAAAAAGTTGTAGATTTTATAAAAAATGCTGATTTATATTTAGATGATTATATGTATGTAGAAGATTTAGATGTTGAAATAGATGGAAAAATTGCAGATGAGAAACTACTAAAAAATCAAAATTTAATGGATCAAATAAAAGTTATATCAGTCTATAAAGGGAAAGCCGTACCAAGTATTATATTTGACTCATTAGGAACAAGAAAATTTGCAGCTCTTGCAAGTTATGTAATAGAAGCAATAGAACAAGGAAAGACATTGGTAATTGATGAATTGGATAGTAGTTTACATTTTAAAATTACAAGAGCAATAATTAGTATGTTTAATAATGAAATAAACAAAAATGCACAATTAATAGCAACACTTCATGATATAAGTTTATTAGACTGCAAAAGAATGTTTAGAAAAGAGCAAATATGGTTTACAGATAAAGATGAAAATGAAACAGATTTATATTCTTTAAAAGACTTTAGTTATGCAGAGAATGGTGTAAGAGATACATCAGATATACAAGAAAAATATATTAAAGGAGAATTTGGAGCAATACCTGAACCAGATTTAATTTCTACCTTATTGGAGGTGGAAGATGAGGAAATATAAGGGTAAAAAAATATGTATTATATGTGAAGGATATGAAGAATTAGATTATATTGAAGCATTAAAAAATAAGGCAGTATTTTCTAATAAATATGATTTTATTACAGTAAATGCAAAATCAATAAATACAATAATAGCAAGATATCAAGAAAAGTATCAATCGGCTTCATATTCTTTGGTTTTAATATTTTGCGATACAGATAAAGGCCCATCAGAAAAATATAAAGAAATCAAGCAAAAGATAAATGACTTTCATGGCGAAGATGTAGCAGATGATATAGTAATATTTGGAAATCCATGTACGATGCAAATTATACTTTCACATTTTGCTGAAATAAAGTTAACAAGTCAAAGTAAATCTATAAATAGTAAATTTATAAAAGAATATGTTGGTATTGATAACTATAAAGCTACAGATGAGCAGAGAAGAGAGCTGTTTACTAAAATAAAAAGAAGTAATTACGAAAAAATGAAAGAAAATGTAGCTAAGTTATCTACAGATGATAACATAACTTCTAGTACTAATATATTGAAATTTATTGAAAATTTTGAAAGTGATGATGAGAGTTGGATAGAGGAAATAAATAGAAGATTATAGTAAGAGGAGGAATAACTATATGGAAATTAAAGTACTAAGTAGTAAAGAGTATGAAGAAAAAGAAAAAAATTATGGTGATTGCATTATAATTCATCATAATGCGAATGTAATAGTTTATGATTGTGGAAGTGAAGAACATGCAATACGAGTAAAAGATTTTTTGAAAGGGAAGAATATAAATAATGTATATGTTATATTGTCTCATAATGATGAAGATCATTTTAAAGGGATACAATGGTTAAGAGAAAATGTAGAAATAAAAGGAATATATACAATACTGTTATTAAAATATGTTGATGAAATCTATGAAGAAATAAATGATAAAAGAAGAACTAGAGAAGCTTTAAGAGAACAAATATTAAAATTGTATGACAATGTAGCAAAATTGTCAGGTGAAAATCTTAAGGATATTTATGAAGAAACAATAAATATAGATGGAGTAGATATAGTAGGGCCTAATAAAGATTATATGATAACTGCTGTAGCACACCAATTAGATGGTAGAGAAAGTGATCAGATTGATTCAGAGACCATTTTTAATGCTATAAGTGTTCAGGTAAAATTGAATATTAATGGAAAGACGGTTTTGCTAACTGGTGATGCATCTTATCCTAGTATAGAAGATAAAATAGATAAATATGATTCTGTACAATTACCACATCATGGCAAAAAGAAGCAAGCAGAAGAAATATTTGATAAATTATCAGAAAAGAATAGCAAAATTACATATATAGTATCAGATAATACGGGTAATAGTAATGGAGGATCTGATGATTTAGATACAAAAGGAAAAATAGTATATAATACAAAGAATTATGGAGACATAGATGTTGATAAAGTTATAGAAAACAAAAGAAGTGCTGGAACATATGGGAGGGAAAAATGATATATATACTTTTTAAAGATGGCTCTACTGACAGAAAAGATATAAAAGCAAGAAAATTATATATTTATGATACATTTCCAGGTATGTATAGAATAGAAGAAAGTGAGTATGATGATAGGATTGAATTAGAATGTTATTCTATATTAAAAGTTGATATAATTATGTTAATAGGACATTATAATTCTATTAACAAATATATATTAACAAATGCTAAAAATATAAAATGCGATACATTAATTATTATTTCTTGCTTTATAAAAAAGATGAAATTTAATAAGCTAAAAAAAGTAAAACGAATATATGTTTCGAAATCGATAAATGGAGAAACAGAAAGATATATAGGAAGTGATTATGGATTTAATTTTAAGATTACTGATTCTGAATTAATATTATATAATACTAGAAAATATGAAATGAATGAGAGGATAAAGAAAGCTTTTAATTATGTGGAGAAGTAAAGGAGAAAACAGAGAAAATGAGAAATATAAAAAAGGAATATAAAAAATATGTAGTGAGTTATTTTGTTATATATTTACTAATTAATTTTCTAATAATTATATATAAATATAATTTTATGGACATTAATACTATAAATCTAATCAAAGAAAATGAAACTATAATTAAGCCAATATATTCTCTAATATGTGTGCCATTATTATCTATTATAGGATTACTGATTTTAAATATAATACCATCAAATGTAAAAGAAATATTAATATTTTGGAAAGTAAATAATAGATTACCTAGTTATAGATGGCAAAATAAAGTTGTTTCTAAAGATAGTAGAATGAATATAAAAATATTAAATAAGAAATATGGAAAAAATATTTCTTCACAAAAACAACATGATATATGGTATAAGGCTTATCAAAAATATAAGGCAGACGAAGTAATATTAGAGTCACAGAAAGATTATTTGTTTTCAAGAGACTTATGTATAACAACAATATTGATTATGCCAATAATATTAGCAATATTTATATTAAGTAAAATATGTTTAAATATAGAATTAGATTTTATTATAGTGAATATAACGATATTAATTATATTGTATATAGTTTTTAATATTGATACAAGAAATAATGCAAATAGATTTATATGTAATGTATTATTATTAGATACTACTTTAGAATAATAATATGCATGATTTGAAATGGTGAACTAAAGTGAATTCTAAAGGCAGGAAAGCGAGTATTAACATATTGCCTACGCACATTGAAGGGCAAGCCTTCAAGAGTTAATAAAAGAACAAAAATTTTAAGCAGATTTGATGTGAAAATTCACCAAATGAACTAAAAATTATAAATTTAGTACACCAGGTGAACTTAAAATAGTAGCACTTTTGATACAAATATGATATAAAGTAATTATACGAGGAGGAAAATATGTTAGAAGAAAAAATTGTTTTAATAACAGGAGGAACAAGTGGAATTGGACTTGGAACAATAGAATATTTATTAGAGCAAGGTAATTATGAGATTATTTCTCTTTCAAGAGGAGATAAAAATTTATCTTTAGCAAAACAAAAATTAGGCGATAATGCGAATAGAATTACCTTTTTACAAGGAGATATTAGTAAAGAACAAGATTGTAAAAGAATATATGAAGAAATTGAGAAAAAATATAATAGATTAGATGGACTAGTAAATTCAGCAGGAATTATAAAACTTGGAGGAATCGAAGAACAGACTTTAGAAGAATGGAATAACTCAATTAATATAAATTTAACAGGAATATTTTTATTAACAAAAACTTTGCTACCATTATTGAAAAAAGGAACTAATCCATCAATAGTAAATATTTCATCTATGTCATCTGAAAGAGCAGGAGGTTCAATTGCTTATTGTGCAAGTAAAGCAGGTGTCGATATGCTAACAAAGTATATGGGGCAAGAACTTGGAAAATATAATATAAGAGTTAATAGTGTAAATCCAGCAGCAGTATATACAAATATCTATGTAGCAAGTGGTGATTATACTCAAGAAGGATATGATAAATGGTCAGAAGATAAAAAGAAGTTATATCCATTAGGAAGAATAGGAGATGCAAAAAAAGATATAGCACCAACAATAGAATTTTTATTGTCAGATAAATCATTATGGACGACAGGTTCAATATATCTTGTAGATGGTGGTAAAAGTATATAGATAATTTTGATATAAATAATTTTCAAAATTTGATAGACAAATTAAAGAAAAGAGATATATTAGTATAAAATGGAGATGTTAATATGATAAAAAACATTGGAAAAACAATTATAAAAGTAAAACTTGAAGATGAGCAATTTGAATTACCAGAAGAAATAGAAAGAAAAATAGAAGAATTCTGGAACCAATGTAAAGTAGAAAATCCTAATTTGTGGAATGGAGAATTAATGTGTGTGAGTGAATGCAAAAGAAAAGGTAATCAGATAAAAATTACTTGTAAAAAATCTAATTATGCACATTATTTATATGATGAAAGAATTGGATTAACTAAAGAATATGCTTGTACTAGTTTAGTGGCAGGGTGTTTATTGGAAACTAGTGATAATTATTATATAGTAGGAGAATTGGAAGAAAATACTTCTTTTCCACATTGTATGCAAATATCAGGAGGAAGTGCAGATAATGAAGACATAAAAGATGGGGAGATAGATATATTTAATACCATAATAAGAGAATGTCAAGAAGAACTAAATATTAATTTACAAGATAAAAATCAAGTAGAACATTTTGAGATAAAATATATATGTTTACCAAGTGAAACAGTTTATACATATATCTTATTTGCAAAAGGTAAACTAAATATGAATAAAGCTCAAATGCAAGAATATTATGAACATTTAGTAGAATTCATTTTATAAAAAGAGATAAAACGACACAAGAGTTAGAAAAATTTGAAAATCCAAAAAGAGAATATTTGAAAAGCTTGTTAGAAATCGATAGCAAAGAAAAACAAACTTAGCAAGTGGAAAGATAATGTAAAAAAATGAAATTACCTACAAGCATAGAAAATATATTAAACGAAAACAGGATAATGGCAGATAGAATTCATATTGTAAGCTATCCTGGACCAGACCGTTCTATTAGTGAAAAATCAATTGAAGATAAAAATATAATTGCAAGAAAATATAGAAATCGTAGAATCGTAGAATTTTTAAAAGAATTAAAATTAACCGAGGGTAGAAATACAGGTATTCCTAAAATAAAAAGAACATTGAAAAATAACGGCTCAAAAGAACCAGAGTTTGAAACAAATGAAACAAGAGATTATTTTATTACAACCATATTTATGCATGATGGATTTGAAAATGAAATAAAAGACCGACCAAGAACCGACTAAGTTAAATGAGCAAGAAATTATTGCAAATGACTACACCAGAAAAACCAAATCATAAAAATCAAAAATATCTAACAAAATAAGGAGAAAAATAAGATTGCAACGGAACAAGTTTTTATACCAAATGCAGGACATATCAATAGCGAAAGCGGATATGATACTTTTGAAGATATAGTGAGTTATTTATAAGATTATATTACGAAAAAATCGAAAGATTCGTAATAAAGAAAATTATATTACGAGAAATTGCTAATATTCGTAATATAGAAATCAAATATGTTATAAATTTCGTAAATAAAGAAAAAATTAAAAAACTGTAGCTTATATATTTCTATATAAGCTACATTCTAAATCATAACTGCTTACCGAAGTAAGCCTTCTCAGTCATCTAATTAAATAGATTTTTTATTAATTAAATGATACTATATTTTTATGTAAAAATCAAGAATTTTATGCAAAAAATTATGAATTTTACAAATTATTTTTTGCAGGTTTATATTTAAAGAGATCGGAATCTAAAAAAGCTTTTGATATATTATCCAAATCGATTCCTTTAATATTTCCCTTTTTCTTTGAAAAATCTATTCTTTCAATACTTATTGGACTAATATTAAAAATATTAACCCACCTTCTCATCGATTTAAAATTATATATTTTGCTAAGTTCTACATATGTTTTACTAGCCAGTTGTTTTTCGGTTGGTTGTTTACTTGTAATAGGTAAAACTAGCAATGTTTTTCCACCGTTTTTTAGAACTACAGCAGGATGCCTACCACTAAACTCTTCACCTATATTAAATCCAAATTCAACCCAAACTACATCACCACGAATAATGCATTCTTTTGATTTTTCTATAAATTTTGGAGAATTGATAATAATTTTTGTTTTCTTATCAACCCATTCAAGATAATCTTTAGGTGTATTTCGTTTATTAGAGAAATCTTCATCTTTATGTATGTCATAATATTTATCTAAAGTATTTTTTGTTGTATTTAAAACATTTAATAATTCTTGCATATATCAAACATCCTTTCGCGACAATATTATATCATAAATATGTAAAAAAGCAATAGTTTTTAACAAAAACAAAACATTCGTTCTAATAACAAATTGTAAAGGTAACTTCCAAAAGAAAAGCTAAATTTCAAATGTAAGAGAAACGTCAAAATATAGGTGTCTGGTTGAAAAAAATGTAAATCTGTGATATAAATATGGTGATATATGGAGGTAAGACAAAATGGGTAAAGTATTAAAAGTAAGAGAAGTAGGAGATCCTATCCTTGAAAAACAATGCGATGAAGTTAATATAAAAAATATTAATGAAGATATTATAGACATTATAGAAGATTTAAAATCAACACTAGAGTATGGAACAGGATTAGGAATTGCTGCACCTCAAATAGGTGTAAATAAAAGAATTATTGTAGTTGGAGCTAAAAAAGAAAATATAAAATATAATGATGCAGAGGAAATACCAATAACAGCAATGATTAATCCAACTTGGAAGAGGGGATCAGATGATACAGATGTGCAATATGAAGGATGTATGAGTGTTCCTAGTATAAGAGGAAAAGTAGAAAGATATAAAAATATAGAATTGACTTATTATAACGAAAATGGAGAAAAAATAGTAAAACAATTAAATGGATTTTTTGCAAGATTAGTGCAACATGAATGTGACCATTTAGACGGAATAGTATTTTTAGAAAAAGTAAAAGGACCTAATGGATTTGCAACTAAAGAAAATATTGATAAATATAATTTGAGGAATGAAAAATGATATATCTAAAAACATTTAAATTAAGTGATAGCAGAATAACAAATAATAACATATACCCATTTAATGTATTACAAAATAAAGAGCCCGATATATTTATATTTGACAATATAACTGTATTATATGGCAATAATGGTTCTGGAAAATCAACCATACTAAATATCATTGCTCATAAATTAAATTTAAAAGGAAAAGAAAGAAGTAATCCAAAAGTTGTTGGAACTTTAGATTATTTTGAAGATTATGCATCAAAATGTGAATATGAATTAGGAGAAAATGAAAATGGTAGAAAACTAACTAGAATACCAGAAAATAGCAGATATATAAAAAGTGAAGAAATCTTATATGAAATAAGGAAAGTACAGCAAGATGCAGTTTTGCAAGAAAGCATAGAAAGCAATTTGGCAAGAGAAAGAGGAATGCAAAGAACTAAAGAATTTTTGCAAACAAAAGAAGGAGGAAAGCAGTTTGCAAGATTTGAATTTTCACAAGATAAATATTCTAATGGAGAAACAACACTGCAAGTTTTAGAAGATAATATTGAACCAGACAATTTGTATTTATTAGATGAACCAGAAGTTTCATTATCTCCGCAAAATCAAGTACAACTTGCGGAAGAAATAAATAAAATGGCAAGATATTTAGGTGTTCAATTTATAATTGCAACGCATTCTCCATTTATGTTAGGCATTCTAAATGCCAAAATATATAATTTAGATACAAAAGATTATAAAGTTCAAAAATGGAGTGAACTTGAGAATGTAAGATACTTTTATGATTTTTTTAGAAGTAGAAAGAATGAATTTGAAAAATGAATTAGAAGAAAAAATATGGAGGTTGAAAAATATGGATTTCGATGATGAAGAATTTATCAAAAGAGAACAATCAGATGATTTATTATTTGAGGCATATGATGAACCAGTAAAAACAAAAGCAATAAAACTAGCAAAACAAGCACTTGAATTAAACCCAAATAATATAGATGCAGAAAATTTTATTACCCAACATGAAACGAATACAATAAAAAAATTAAAAAAATATGAAGAGACACTAAATAAGGAAAAAGCTAATTTGGAAAAAGAAGATTTTTTTAAAGAGGAAAATATAGGAATATTTTGGGGATTAATAGAGACAAGACCATATATGAGAACGAAACATAGTTATATGCTAACATTAATGGAATTGGGAAGATATACAGAAGCAATAAAACAAGGAGAAGAATTATTAAAATTATGTGAGAGTGATAATTTAGGTATAAGATATCTGATTATAGGTTTGTATACTGTACTTGAAAAATTTGACAAAGCTGAAAAAATATATAATAAATATTCGGAAGCTTCAACCTTTATGTGGTTTCCTTTATCTATAATGTATTATAAAGAAGGAAACTATAGAAAATGTAAAAAAGTACTTAAGCAATTACAAGAAAATAATGAATATTTATTAAACTATCTAACTGGAAGAAAGAAGTTTACAAAAGCCAAAGTAGAAGATATTGAGATAAATGGTACATATTCATGGGGGTCAGAAGCAGAGGCTTATTTTGTGGTTAAAGATAATAAATATTTATTGGAAACAGTACCATCATTTATAGAATTTATAGAAAGAGAGATTTAAAAATGGAAGAACAAATTAAGGAACTAACATTATTACTATTATATTTGACATCATGGACTGAAAAAGAACCATATGGAGAATATCAAAGAGCATGGAAGGGTTATGACTTTGATATATTAAATAAAACATAAATTCATAAATTTCACAAAAAATGTAGAAAATTCTGGAAATATATGATAAAATTGGAATGTACAGAAGAGTGGTAAACAAAAGGACTACTCTTTATTTTTTTAGAAAGGTTCAAAATATGGAAATAAATGAAACACTATCAAAACAAATAACAGAAACATCATATTTAACAACAGAAAATACAAAAAGATATAGACCAATACTAAGATATTTCTATGAAGAATACGAAAAAATAAACTATATGCTATATAAAGAAGATGTTTGGAATTATTTAAAAGACAAACCAAACTTTGAAAATTACACAGTAGAAATGTGTGAAAATGATTTAACAGCATTAGTAAATTGGGGAAATCTAACAGCATTGCAAGATACGAATAATGTAGCAACAGTAGAAGAATTCAAACATAGAAAATTTAGATATCAATTAACAGAATATGCAGTAGAAATAGAAAGATTAGTAATTAGGTTAGAAAACTTGCATATAGAAGGTGCGTCATTAGAACCTAAATTGATAGAAAGAATAAAAGAAGAGATACAAAGTATTGAAAAAACGAGTTTTAAAGATGAGTCAGATGTCATTAGTTTATGGGATAATCTAAATAATGATTTTAAAAGATTAAATCAAGACTATCAAGATTATATTAAAACTTTTTATAATGTAAAATTAGAAGAAGTTGCAAAATCAAAACAATTTATAATCTATAAAAATGATTTAGTAAGATACTTAAGAGAATTTATAAAACTTTTACAAGATAATTCCTATGCGATAGAAGAAAAATTAAAAACTTTAAATGAAGATATACAAAAAAGATTTTTAGAAAAGGTATATTTAGGTCAAAAGAAGAGAGTTAGAATAGATAAATTAGATGAAGAAATTGATGAACAAGAACTAAAAGATAGAAACAAGGATAAGTGGGAAAATATAAAAAAATGGTTTATAGGTACAAATCTAAGAGTAAGTGAAGTAGAAAAAATAAATGAAAAAACAACAGAAATCATAAGGAAAATAACAAGAGTTGCAAATCAAATAGCAGAGGCTAAGGGAAATGTAAGTAGCAAAAAAGCAGAATATAAAAAGATATGTGAAATGTTTGCAAAAGTAGAAAATATTGAAGAAGCACATAAATTATCAAGCTTAGTTTTTGGAATGTTTAATACTAGACATATGAAAGGAAATTATGTAAGAGAAACAGATAGTATAAATAGTAGCTTGTTAGAAGAATCTTCAAATGAATACGAAGTAAAACCACGAATAAGAGAATATAGAGAAAAACAGAGTAAGGTTGCAATTGTCGATAAAACAAAAGAAAAACAAGAGCAAATAGAAAAATACTTTAAGCAATTAGAAGAAGAAAGAAGAGAGTTAGAAAAATATATAAAAGATGGAAAAATAGATATAAAATCATTGCCAGAAATTAAAAGCAATTTTAGAAAAACACTATTAAAATGGATAAGTAAAGCAGGTCAAATGCAAAGTCATGAAATCGTAATAGAAGATGGAAGAAAAATAAAGTTGATATATCCTCAAAATAAGGAAAGATGCACACTAAAATGTGAAGATGGAAACTTAGAAATGCCAGCTTTTGAATTAGAATTTATAGAAAGCAAAACCTGAAATTATATATTGATAATATAAAAACAAATATAATAAAGAACTTTAACTTTAAATAAATTAGAAAATAGAAAATAAAAAGGAGATAAAAGTTTGACTACATTTGAAAAATTATTAGAAAACTATTGGTTTGTAAAAGACATTAATCAAGAAAGTTATAATTTGGTAAAACAAGATTTAACAGATGAAATTCAAGATTTTATAAAAAACAAACTAGGATATAAATTAATCGTAAATCCATATTTAATAAAAATGGAAAAAATACCAGGAAAACCACAAGAGTTTATGGGAATTCAAGAATTTGATACAAAATTAGAATATGTGTTTTTGTGCCTAATTCTAATCTATTTAGAAGAAAGAACTAGAGGAGAACAATTTATTTTATCTGGATTAATCGATTATATACAAAATCTTGTTGCAGAAGTAGATATAAATGATATAAAAATAGATTTTACAATTTATTCTCAAAGAAAATCTATGGTAAAGGTCCTAAAATTTATTAAAGAAATGGGATTTATAAAACTTTATGATGGAGATGAAAATAAATTTGCAGAAAATATAGAAAATGATGTCTTATATGAAGTAACAGGAATTTCAAAATATTTTATGCGTAACTTTTCAAGTAATATAACAGACTGTAATTTATATATAGATATTTATGAAAAAGAACAACTAGGTCTAGAACAGGATAAAGGAAAAGAAAGAAGACAAAGAGTATATAGAAGGCTATTTACAGAAAATGTAGTATATAAAGAAAATGAAAATGACCAAGATTATAATTATATAAGAAACTATAGAAATGCAATAAATCAAGATGTTGATAAAATGTTAGAATCAACATTAGAAGTCCATAAAAATGGCGCATATATTTTGTTAGTAGAAAATAAGAATTTTAAACATACATTTCCAGCAAATAATGGAATTTCTGACGTAGTTTTATTTATAAACAGAGTTATAAAAGAAAAAATAAATTCAAATGAATATCAAAAAAATATAAATGATTTAGTAATAATATCAGAAATTCAATTGACTAAATTAGTTAGAGAAGTTAAGACAAGATTTTCAAAAGGTTTTAGTAAAGAGTATAGAGAGATGGAAGAAGATAAATTGACTTTGGATATAGTGGATTATATGAAACAGTTTGATATGATTAGAGAAAATAAGGATACGAAAGAATATATAATTATGCCAATTGTTTCAAAGATTATTGGTAAATATCCTAAAGATTTTAATTTATAGTAGAGGGAAAGGAATAAGTAATGGAAGTAGAAAACAGAGAAAATAGATGGGAAATTAAAAAAATTGGACTACTAAATTATTGGTGGTATGATGAAGAGAAATTTGAATTTGCAGATGGAAGGCTTATTTTAAGAGGAACAAATGGCTCAGGTAAAAGTGTTACTATGCAGAGCTTTATTCCTCTTTTATTAGATGGAAATAAATCACCAGAAAGATTAGATCCATTTAACACAAGAGCAAGAAAAATTGAAGACTATATTTTAGGGTATGGAGAGGATATTAAAGAAGAAAACACAAGTTATCTATACATGGAATTTTGCAAAAAAGAAACGAAAAACTATTTAACAATTGGCATGGGATTAAGAGCAAAGAAGAACCAAGGTGTAACATTTTGGGGATTTATCATAAATGATGGAAGAAGAATTGGAAAAGATTTTTATTTATATAAAGATATGGGAAACAAAATTCCACTAACAAAACAAGAATTAAAAAATAGGATAGGAGAAGGCGGACAAGTTGTTGATACAACAGCAGAATATGCAACACTTGTAAACAACAATATATTTGGATTTGAATCACTTTCAGAGTATCAAGAGTTTATTAAATTATTAATAGAAATAAGAACACCAAAACTTTCAAAAGATGGATTTAAGCCATCAATTATAACAGAAATCATGTCAAACAGTTTAAGAGGATTATCAGATGAAGATTTAAAAGCAGTTTCAGAATCAATAGAAAACATGAACAAAACGAAAGAACAATTAGAAAATCTACAAATTAGTGAAAAAGCACTAAAACAAATCATAACACCATATGATAATTACAATAAATGTATTTTATATAATAAAGCAAAAAAATATGATGAGAAACAAAAAAGGTATACAAAAACGCAAAAAGAAGCATCAGAAATCATGGAAAAGATTACATTTAACAAAAAAGCATTTGAAGAAATGAAAGCTAAAAAAGTGCAAGTAGAAAATGAGTATGAAATATACAAATATAAAGAAAAAGAACTAAGAGCAAATGAAATATGGAAACAAAAAGAAGAACAAATCGAAATGGAAAAGCAGGTAAAAGAACTAGAAGAGGATTTAATATCAAAGGAAAATTTAGAAGAAAATAAAAAAGTAACAATTAGAAAAAAAGAAGATGAGGAAAAAATAGCAAAAGAAAAAATTGAACAGGAAAAAACAAATTTTCAAGATGTAAATAACCAAATGGAACAAATAGCAAGAAAAATAGATTATGATGAATATTTCTTTAAAATGGATGAAATAAAATTACAAGAAAAATATGATTACAGACATTTTAAAGAAGATATAAAAAGATATATAACAAAAATAGACGAAGGAAAAAAGGCATTAGAAACTGAAAAAACAATGTCAAATGAATATGAAGTTGCATTAGAAAATTTAGATAGGGAAAAAAGAGAAAAAACAAAGCAAGACGAAGTTACAAATAAAGCAAGAAATGAATTACAGGAAAATAAAGAAAATTTTATAGAAGACATGTATACATGGGAAAGAGAAAATTCTCTTTTGAAATTAAATCAAGAAGAAATGAGCAATATATCCCAAAAAGTAAACAATTATGGAGAAGGAGCAGAATATGGAGATATAGTGCTTGCCTTAAATGTACCATATAATAATAAAACACAAGAGATGCTTAATGAAAGAGCTTCAAAATTAGTTCAAAAAGACAATATCAAAAAGCAAATACAAGAATTAGAAGAACAAATAGAAGAATGGAAAAGCAAAAAAGAGCCAGAGCCAATTATCACTGAAAAAGTCAAAGAAAATAGAAAAAAGTTAAAAGAAAAAAATATACCATATATTGAGCTATATAATGCAATAGATTTTAAACCTGATTTAGACGAGCAAATAAAAAACAAAATAGAATCAGCTCTTTTAGACATGGGAATTTTAAATGCATTAATCATACCAAAAGAATATAGAGAAAACATAAAACAAATAGATATTGACTTTGTGGATAAATATTTATATGAAAATCCAGTAGAATTTACATATGATTTGTCACATTTATTAAATGTAAAATTACCACAAGATTCCAATATCAAAGAAGAAACTGTATATAATGTGTTAAAAAGTATCATGATAGAAGATAAAACTGCGAATACTTACGTAAATGAAAAAGGTGAATATAAGATAGGAATATTACAAGGTATTGCAGATAAAGATGAAAAAGCAAAGTTTATTGGAACTGAAGCAAGAAAAGAATTTAAGCAAAAACAAATACAAAAGCTAGAAGAAGAAAAATTAAATTTACAAACAGAAAAAGATAATTTAGAAAAAGAAATAGAACAAATAGATGAAAAAATAGAAAAAATAAAAGAAGAATATAACAAATTTCCTAAAAAAGAAGAGCTTGAAAACGCATATAACAACTTAAGAATCAATACAAACAAATTGGAAGCTATAAAACAAAATATAACAAAGCTAGAAGATGTATTGGCAGAAAAATTTGAAAAGTTAAAACAAGCAAAAGAAGAAGTAAAGGTAAAAACTGCAAAATTACCATTTGCTTTAACATTAGAAGCATATACAGAAAATTTAGAAAGTGCAAATGAATTAAAAGATTTCATCTATGACATGGAAAAATATCATAATAACTATATAAATGAATATGAAAAAATATTAGTGGTCCAAGAGACATTAGAAAATTTAAGATATGATTTAGACGATGTATTATATCAAAAAGGAAAAATTACAGTAAAAATCAAAACATTAAAAGGAAAAATCGAAACAATAAAACAAATGGCAGAAGTATCAGACTTAGAAAAACAAATGGAAGAGTGCCTAGAAAAACTAGATAAATTACCAAAAGAGCGTGACAAACTATCAGAAGATATTGGAAGAGAAGGAGCAGAAATTCAAAAATTAGAAGAAAATGAATTAACAATAAATAGCAAATTAAATAGTTTGCAAAAACAAACAGAAATTGCAAAAGAAATATTAAAACAAGAATTAAACTTAAAATATGTAATTGAAGAATATGAAGAGATAAATAAAATTACAAGAAAGATTTTAGAGGATTATGCATATTTTGACAAAGAATCTAAAGATATATCAAGCTATTTTGAAACTTTAATTGAAAAATATAGAGAAAATAGTGAGAAACTTTTAGATTATAACTTAGAAATAGGAAGAATATTTATAAAAGAATTAGAAGATGAAGAAGAAGAAATCAAAGAAATTGAAAAGACAAGAACTAGAAGCGATATAACATGCTTTGTAAATGGAAGAAGAATCAACTTAAATAATTTAAAAGAATATATTGAAGAAACAATCGAAGAAACAAAAAACTTAGTGGATGATGAAGACAGACATTTATTTGAAGAAATTTTGATAGGTGCAGTTGGTAGAAAAATAAGGGAAAGAATTTACTCAGCAAAGGCATGGGTAGAATCAATGAACAAATTAATGAGAAGTCTTAATACATCTAGTGGATTATCCTTTAGTTTAAATTGGAAACCAAAACTTGCAATAGACGAAAATGAAATAGACACTAAGGAAATTGTAGATATATTAAATTCAGATGTGGGATTATTAAGACAATCAGACATCAAAAAAGTTGCAACACACTTTAGAACGAAATTTGCAAAAGCAGAAAAAGAATTTACAGAAAAAGGAGCAATCGTACCATTTTACAATATTATAAAAGAAACCTTAGATTATAGAAAATGGTTTGAGTTCCAATTTATGTATAAAAAATCAGGAGAGCAATCAAAAGAATTAACAAACAATGCATTTTACAAATTAAGTGGTGGAGAAAAAGCAATGGCAATGTACATTCCACTATTTGCTTCAGTATGTGCAAGATATCAAAGTGCGAGAAAGGATTGTTTAAGAATTATATCATTAGATGAAGCATTTGCTGGAGTTGACGATAATAATATTAGAGATATGTTTAGAATTTTAACAGAATTAGACCTGGAATATATTATAAATTCACAAGTCCTTTGGGGAGAATATGATACTGTTCCAAGCTTGTCAATTTGTGAACTGATAAGTGATGTGAATAGAAAAGTCGTTTCTGTTATGAGATATTATTGGAATGGTAAAAAGCGTGAACTGGTAACTAAGGATTTCGTTGAAAAATAATTAAAATAAAAAAATGAAATGGGTGAAAAATGAAAGTATTAGAAGAAGCGGTTGAATATTTCAAAAATAATAATGGATATTTACGATTACTAAAAGGAATAAAAAATAAATATGTATCTTATGGAGAAATGAAGGGAAACGTAATAATTACGAATCCAACTAAAGATGAAAGACAGGCTTTGTCAGGTCTAATGAAAAAAGACTATTCAAAGAATAAAACAATAACAATCAATATAATGAAATTACAGAATCAATTACAAAATACAAAATTTTCTGGAGTAGATTTAAAAGATATTATCAACATATATTTTAAAGAAGAAATTATTACAAATAAAGATAGTAAGAAAAAATATCAAGAAGAATTGGATGAATTTTTTGAAAAAATATTAGAGCAAAATAAAGAAAAATATGTATACAAATATTTAAAAGAAATAATAGAAAATAAAAATAATATATATTACAATTTAAAAAAGTATTATAATAAAGACAAGGATTCATTAGAAAAAGCATTAAAAAATGCTTGTATAGGTATAAATCATTTGCCAGAAAAAAATGTAAGGATACCTGTATTTGCAAGTAATACAATAAATAATCCACATGGATATGATAGAAAAAATTTATGTGGAAAAATATTTATAATGTTATTAAGTTATATTAATAATGTTTCAGTACCAAAAAGTAGTGAAGATTTATCAGAACTATATTACAAAAATCACTTGCTAGTAGATGATGTCTCAAATATGGTTTTATGCAGAAATATTGAAGGATTTGTAGAAAATAGGTGTTTAGAACACAAAGGATTAAAAGGTTTTAAAGAATATAATGAACCCATATATCTAACAATATACAATTTGTCTAATATTTTTGGTATAAATAAAAACAATAAATATAAAAAAGTATTAATAACAGAAAATCCGGCAGTATTCATGGAAATAGCAGAAAAATGTAAAAGAAAAGATTTTCCATTAGTTTGTACGTATGGTCAAGTAAAATTAGCAGGTATCATACTTTTGGATTTACTTGTAAATGCAGGATATACATTATATTATTCAGGTGATTTGGACCCAGAAGGAATTCAAATAGCTGATAAGCTAAAACAAAGATATGGAGAAAGTTTAGAATTTATAGGTTTTGATATAGAAACTTATTTAAAAAACATATCAAA
The DNA here is from genome assembly GCA_949294555.1 of uncultured Eubacteriales bacterium. Classification (GTDB taxonomy): domain Bacteria; phylum Bacillota; class Clostridia; order TANB77; family CAG-508; genus CAG-269. The sequence goes on along the minus strand of CASFHP010000016.1, from coordinate 20,807 downwards.
TATGCAAGTAAACGAAACTAGAATTAATAAATTAAAACACATAAATAGCAAGGAATTATTAGAAACTTGCAATTGCTTGAAGAAAAATAGAAGAGTGGCTTATGAAGAAGAAAATATTCAAAATTTGATTGACTTTGTTGAGAATTTATAGTCATTAAATAGTGTTATTAAAATTAGAAAAAATATAAAAAATGTAAGGAGGATTCATATGAATCAAAAAACAGAGAAATTAAAAGAAAAAATAAAGGAATTAAACGAAATGATAGATTCATCCATTGAAGATATTGAAACAGAACCACCGACCCCATTAGATAGAAAAATCATAGAGAAATATGAAGAAATATGGCAAGAAGTATTAGAAATTTGTAAAGAAGAAAACATAAGAGATACTGGAAAATTTGATGAAAAATATGATGTTTTTCAATGGGGATTAGAAAATTTTATTGAAAGTTATTCGGTTTTTATAGATTATTGTGGTCAAATAGATGAAATATATTTAGAACCAGAGATAAAAATGCTAACAGAAACATTAGAACAGTTTAATATAGATAAAGATACAAAACAAGAATTTGAATTAATCATTATAAGGGATACATATATTATGGGAAACAAAAAAGAAGCAGAAAAACAAATTGATGAATGGATTAAAGCAAATCCAAAGGCAGGAGAAGGTTATGAAGTAAAATGTGATTGGGAGCTTGAAAAATCAAAACCAGATATGGAAAAAATAGCAAAAATCCTTGATGAAGCAGAAGATAATGGGACATTTGTGCCAAATGAAGAGATATATGATAAAGTAATAGAATATTATGAAAAAATTGGAAATGATGAATTGGCTAAATACTATGAATCACTTTTAGATTTTGAAGAAGAAAGCTATTATGACGAAGAAGATATGGAAGAATATGATGACTTTTTAGAAGAAGCAAAAAAATATATGATTGAAGATATAAAAGAAATGTTAAAAGATAAAGTAAAAAAGAATAAAACTTTTGAAGAATATCTTTTGGATACAAATGACGAAGGTAGAATAAAATTTCTGTGTCCACAACTAATAATGAGTACAGAAAAAGAAATAGACAGAGAGGACTTGGAAAAATATATCTTAGAAAATTATGACATTATATTAAAAGAAAATATGAAATATATGCCTCGATATGTGATTGAATGTATAAAAAAATTTCCTACGAATGGATATATGGAAATAAATTTAGATGATACTAATGCACAAGAATTAATAGATATACAGAGAGTTTTTCTGCTTAAATTATCTGGAATGGCGTTTATGGAATGCAAAAATGATAAATTAGTAATTTCAATTCCTTATATTAAAAAAATGAAAGAATATATAAAAGATAAAAATGTAATGGAAAAGAACAAAGATATAAATGAAAAAATGAGTCTAATTTCTGGAATGTGTGAAGTATATGGAGCAATAGAAACAAGAAAAATTTATCATATTTTAGAAAAATTTTATGAAGGGATTACGAAAGAACAATTAGCAAAATACTTAGTAATGTTTTGTGCATTTTTCGAAGTAGCAAACATGAGAATAGAAAAAGCAACTGGAAGTTTGCAATTTATTTATAATAATTTAATAAATGAAGAATCAGCAAAAAAGATTGTAAAAGAAAATAAAGAGATTAAAGAATATACTAAAGAGGAATATATAAAATATTCTACACTAGAATATTTAAAAAATACCAAAGGTTATAAAAGATTAAAAAAAGAATTTAATTCTAATATGTTCTTTGGCGAAGATTTATTTGGAATGTTAGGAGAAATGTTAATTCCTTATACGTTAGAAAGACGTTTGGATGGAAAAAAGGCAGATGAAATATTAGACATGCTAATTCAACAAATAGAACAAATGAATAATATGGGATTATCCACTATTAATATTGGAATCGTAAAAAAAGGATTCAAAGAGTTAGATTCTGAATTACCAAAGTGGTAAATAAAATTGAGACACAACAAGTTTTTATATCAAATGTTAGACAATCCAATAAAAGCAAAAGGACATTTAAGTATATGGAATTATAATGATAAGTGCAAAATTTGTGATAGCAAAAATGTGAATTATGGAGGTGTAAAATGAGAGAACTTGCAGTAGCTATTCAAAATGAAAACAAAAAAGTAAGTGTTATAGAAACAATAAAATCTATAAAAAATGCAGGATTTAAAAATGTATTTGTTCAATGGTATGATGAAAATTGGGAACATAGCCAAGAAGAACAAGTAAAAGTATGCAAAGAATTGGGACTTAATATTATATTTGCACATTTAGGATATCAAAATATCAATTCAATTTGGGAAGAAGGAATTGAAGGAGATAACCAAGTAGAAAGATATAAAAAAGATATTAAAAATTGTCATGATAACGGAATACCAATGGTAGTCATGCACCTGACGAGTCATAAAAAAGCACCTAAGTATGGAGAAATAGGGTTAAATAGGATTAGAAAAATTGTAGAATATGCAAAAGAATTAAATATTAAAGTAGCATTTGAAAATACAAAGATTCAAGGTTATTTAGAGTATGTATTAGATAACATAAAAGAAGAAAATGTAGGAATTTGTTTTGATGTAGGGCATTATCATGCACATTTCAATGATAAATTTAATTTTGAGTTTTTTAAAGATAGAATTTTTGCAGTACATTTACATGATAATGATAAATCAGATGACTTACATCTATTACCATTTGATGGAACAATAGATTGGAAACATGTTATAAATAAATTAAAAGAATGTAACTACAATGGACCAGTGACTTTGGAATTATGTTATAGATTTGATTATTTAAAAATGTCATCAGATGATTTTTATAAAAAGGGATATAATATAGGAATAAAGTTAGCAGAAATGTTTGAAGAGTAATATAGTGAAAGTAGATATGATATTTTTGAATATATAGTAAGCTACTTATAAGGGTTATATTACGAATTAAAAAAGGAGATAGAAAACAATGAAAATTTTAATGGGAACAAAAAATCCAGGAAAAATACAAGGAGCAAAAGAAGCATTTGAAAAATATTTTAACGATGTTCAAATAGAAGGAATAGCTGTAAATTCAGATGTAAGTAATCAACCATTAAATAAGGAAGTATTTCAAGGAGCAAAAAATCGTGTAAAAAACTTAAAAGAATATGCAAAAAATAACAATATACATGCTGATTTTTACATTGCAAGTGAAGGTGGAATTCAAAATTTATTATGTGATGAATGGATAGAATTTAATGCAGCAGTAATCGAAGACAATAGTGGAATAAGCAGTGTAGGAACAAGCCAAGGTTTTCCAATACCAGATAAATATATGCAAGAAATTAGAGAAACAGAACTTGGAAAAGTAATGGACAGAATCTTTAATGGAAACGAGCTAAATAAAGGGCAAGGTGGTATAAGTTTATTAACACATGGAGAATTAACAAGAATAGACTTAACAAGAAATGCCTTTATGGTAGCATTAACTAAATATATAAATGGAGATTTATGGAAATAAGAAAAGTGTTTGCACATAAGATATGGGAAAAAATAGAAAAAAGGCTTGTTTTTTATGTGATTTTATGATAAAATAATATGCGTGAGGAAAAATAATAAAACCAATTAAAAAGAAAAGTATATATATATCAAATATTTACAAGAGAAAATGGTCATAGGCTGGAAACCATTAAATATCATATATAGAAAATTCACTTTTTAGGTCCTTTTTTGAAATGATAGTAGGAAAAGGCGGTTGAACCGTTAAAACTAGAATGAGGTTAGTAAGCAGATACTAATAAATTTAGGTGGTACCACGAATGATGACCATTTCGTCCTAAAACAAATAGGAGGAAATGGTTTTTTTGAATTATAGGAAATTGCATTTCCTATAATTCAAAAAAATAACACTATGTTTAAATTTTAAATAAAATTTAATAAAGGATGTTGATAAATATGAATAATCAAGGAAAATGTATTGAATATTTTTTTGATTCAAAAACTTTTACAAAAGAACAGCTATTAAAAAGTATAGAAGAAGCAAAACAAGAATTTCCAAATAAGAAAGTAGAACCAAATTTATTCTTAAATCAATGGGGTGTATATATTCTAAAAATTCATTTTACAGATAAAATAGAATATATTGATAACTTTAAAGAAAAAAGAAAAAATAAAAAGGTTTTACTTCTTACAGAAAGAAATCGAAGAGTTAGTGAAAAACGAACTTCTTTACTTAATAGAAAATATGGTCAGTATAAAAAAACAGGCGAATATCGACCAATATAAGAAAGGAATGGACGAGATGAAAGAACAAATTGCAAATATTAAGGAACAATCAGTAAAAGAAATTTCAAATGCTAAAAATCTAAAAGAATTAAATGAACTAAGAGTAAAATACTTAGGAAAAAAAGGAGAATTAACTGTAATTTTAAGAGGAATGGGAGGATTATCTCCTGAAGAAAGACCTGTAATTGGTAGTCTAGTAAATACAGTAAGAGAAGAAATCGAAAATTTAATTCAAGAAAAAGAAAAAGAATTTAAAAATCAAGAACTTTTAGAAAGATTAGAAAATGAGACAATTGATGTTACAGAACCAAGCAAAAAAGTCGTTTTAGGTTCATTACATCCAATCACAAAAATCATTGAAGAAGTAGAAGAAATATTTTTAGGAATGGGATATCAAATTGCAGATGGTCCAGAAGTGGAAAAAGCAACATATAACTTTGATAAATTAAATACACCACCAGACCATCCAGCAAGAGATGTACAAGATACATTTTATATTACAGATGATATTGTTTTAAGAAGTCAAACATCTCCTGTTCAAGCAAGAGTTATGGAAAATCAAAAACCACCAATTAAAATTATATGTCCAGGAGCAGTATATAGATCAGATAGTGTAGACGCAACACATTCACCAGTGTTCCATCAAGTAGAAGGATTGGTTGTTGATAAACATATTTCTATGGCAGATTTAAAAGGAACACTAGAAATGTTTGCTAAAAAATGTTTAGGGGAAAATACCAAAATACGTTTCAGACCACATCATTTCCCATTTACAGAGCCATCAGCAGAAGCAGATGTATCATGTTTTGTGTGTGGTGGTAAAGGCTGTAGAGTTTGTAAAGGCGAAGGCTGGATAGAATTATTAGGCTGTGGAGAAGTTCATCCAAACGTTTTAAGAAATTGCGGAATAGACCCAGATGTCTATTCAGGATTTGCTTTCGGATTTGGTGTAGAAAGAATTGCCATGGCAAAATACGGAATCGAAGACATGAGATTACTATTTGAAAATGATATCAGATTCTTAAAACAATTTTAGGGACGTGCCAAAATGGACAAAAAATTGGTTAAAAATTTAATTAATTTAAGGAGAGTAAAAATGGGGTTTTTTAGAAAAAAGGAAAAACAATATACACTAAGAGAGGCTATGGAAATGTTAAAAAAAGAAGAATATGCATTTCATATGCCTGTTCCGACTCATCCAGGAAATCCTAACACTAAATATTGGTTGAGAGAGGAAAGTGCAGTTAGAAAAGAATTAATAAAAACAAATCCGATTTTAGCAACAAGAAGGGAAGCTTCACCTTTTGAACGAAAAAGAAAAGAATTTATGAATGAAGTAAGCGATAATGGTAATTTCAAAACATTATCTCATGATATTCATGAAAGTAGTAGTACAAAACCAGGCAGAGTAGTGCCAACATATAATAATTATCAATCTGCCAGAGATTATCAGAAAAAGTATGGTCAATCAAGATAATCATGATATAACATAAGAAAGGAATGTGAAAAAATGAAAGCAAGTAGAGAGTGGTTAGAAGAATATAGTGATATAGATGTAGACACTGTAGAATTAGGAGATATTCTAACAATGACAGGTTCTAAGGTTGAAACCATAGAACAAAAAGGAAACAACATAAAAAATGTAGTAGTTGGAAAAATTTTAGAAGTTACCAAACATCCAGATGCAGACAAATTAGTGGTAACAAAAATAGATGTGGGAAATGGAGAAATACTTCAAATTGTAACCGCAGCACCTAATATCAAAGTAGGAGAAACGGGACAAATCGTACCAGTTGCAAAAGACGGAGCAGAATTACCAAAAGGTGTAACAATTCATACAGGAAAACTACGCGGTGTAGAATCACAAGGTATGATGTGTGGAATGGAAGAATTAGAAATAGACCCAGCAAGTTATCCAGATAAAGTGGTAGATGGTATCTTTATTTTAGACGATAAATATGAAAAAGATTTAGGAAAAGATTTAGTTGATGTATTAGAACTAAAAGAAGATATCATTGATTTTGAAATCACACCAAACAGACCAGATTGTTTGTCAATTGAAGGATTAGGAAGAGAAACAGCAGTATCTTTAGGAAAACCATTTAAAAATCCTAGAAAAAATATTGATGAATTAAAAGTAGAAGATAAAAAAGAAATTGAAGGATTAAAAGTAGATATCACAGCACCTGACTTATGTTACAGATATATTGCAAGAATTGTTAAAAATGTAAAAATAGGACCTTCTCCAAAATGGATGGTAAGAAGATTGAATGCTTGTGGTGTGAGAAGTATTAATAACATTGTAGATATTACTAACTATGTAATGCTAGAAATGGGTCAACCAATGCATGCATTTGATATCAATTCTATTGAAGAAAAACATATAACAGTAAGAAGAGCAAAAAATAATGAAAAAATTACAACATTAGATGAACAAGAAAGAATATTAGATGAAAATGATTTAGTCATCGCAGATGACAAAAAAGCTGTAGCGATTGCTGGTGTTATGGGAGGACTAAATTCAGAAATCGAAAATGATACAGAAACGGTTGTGTTTGAATCAGCTGTATTTTATGGGGGAGCTGTTAGAAAAACAGCTAAAAAAGTAGGATTAAGAACAGAAGCATCTTCTCGTTTTGAAAAAGGATTATCACCAGAAAATGCGTTAAGAGCAGTCAATCGTGCAGTAGAATTGGTAGAAATTTTACATGCAGGAGAAGTCGTTGATGGAAAAATAGATGTCTATCCAACAAAACAAAAAGTACATGAAATAAAAGTAGATTATGATAGAATTAATCAATTATTAGGAACCAATATTTCTAAAGAAGAAATGATAGATATTCTAAATAAATTAGACATAAAAGTTGAAAATGATATTGCAACAGCACCATATTTTAGAATGGATGTAGAACAATTAGCAGATTTAGCAGAAGAAGTATTAAGATTTTATGGATATGACAAATTGGAAACAACATTAATAAAAAGTGATACAACTCTAGGTGTAAGAAATAAAGAACAGAAAATTGAAAAGAAAATACAAGAAGTCCTTGTAAATAGTGGCTTATCAGAAATATATACATATGGATTTTTAAGTGAAAAAGATTTAGAAAAATCAAATATTAGTGATACATTAAAGAAAACAGCAATTACCATTCAAAATCCATTAAGTGATGAATATAAATTAATGAGACCATCAACCATACCAAGTATGTTACAAATATTAGCTAATAATGCTAACAAGAAAAATCAAAATGTAAAATTATTTGATATTTCAAGAAATTATAAAAACATGAATGGCGAAGTAGAAAAAGGAGAAGTACCATTACAAGAAAATATTTTAACCATTGGAATGTATGGAGATGATGTAGATTTCTATATCTTAAAAGGCATCGTTGAAAATGTATTAGAAGCAACATATATTAATCATTATGAAGTAGAAAGAGAAACAGAAAATAAATCATATCATCCAGGGAGATGTGCAAATCTAACAGTTGGAAAAGACATCATCGCAACTCTAGGAGAAGTACATCCAGTTGTTTTAAATAATTATGATATTGAAAAAAGAGTATATTTAGCAGAAATCAATATCAGTAAACTAGAAAAATATTCAAGAAATAATAAAAAATATGTAGAAGTTCCAAAATTCCCAGCAGTAGAAAGAGATATTGCAATTATAGTAGATGAAAGTGTTGAAGTTGGACAGATTGAAAAAATCATTACAAAGAAAGCAAAAAAATTACTAGAAGGATTAAAATTATTTGACATTTATAGAAATGAAAAGCTAGGAAAAAATAAAAAGAGTGTAGCATATGCTTTGACATTTAGAGATAAAAACAAGACATTAAGTGATGAAGAAGTAAATGTTGCAATGGAGAATATTATTGCTGAATTGGAAAAAACAGTCGGTGCAGAGTTAAGAAAATAAAATGGTCAGTAGGGACGGAGATTTTGACAATTTTTTGTTGTTAAAGTCTCCGTTTCTATTTGACTAAATTGTTAAAAAAGTAGGAACTTCTTAATTTTATTTGCATATACTTTACTATTAGAGGTGAATGGTTGAAAAATAATTACAATTTTGGCTACGTCAAATTTCATTTAAAACGCGGTCACATACAAAAAGTATGCTCCCTTGCCTTTTAAATATAATTTTCCTTGCCAAAATTTAATTCTTTTCCAACCAAGCTTTGAAAATTATGGAAGGAATGAAAGAAATGGCATATTCAGATAGAGAATTAATTGCTAGAATTGTTCAATGTGAGGCACGGAGGAGAAGGAGACAATGGAATGAAAGCAGTTGCAAGCGTTATTTTAAATAGAGTAAATGCATCAGATGGGGAATATGCAAGAATATCGCAAGGTGGGAGCATTAGAAATATTATTTTCCAACCAGGGCAATTCGATTGTGCAGCAGAAACCTTATTCAATCGATACAATCCACAGAATATCTATAATATGAATCCAACAGAAGAACACTACTACATAGCAGATTGGGCATTAGCAGGAAATCGATTAAATGAAATCGGAGAATGTTTATGGTATCTAAATCCATTTAAACCAACTTGTGATACAACTTTTCCACGAAATGGTTCTGGAACATTTCATACAAGACTTCGGAGAACACTGCTTTTATCGTCCGACAAGTCAATATGCAAACACATAATCATTACAAAATAAAGGAGGTTTATTATGCCAGATGAAAGACAAGACAAAAGAGAAAATAGGAATGTAACCATTAATCAAGATTCACCAGAAATTTTAACAAATTCCATTTATACACCAGCCTTCTTACGAGAACAAATTGGAAAACTCATGAGAGTAGAATTTTTAATAGGTACAAATAATTTAGTAGATAGAATTGGGATTTTAGAGGATGTTGGAGCAAGTTATATTTTATTGCGTTCATTAGAAAGTGATACGATTACCTATTGTGACATTTATTCTATTAAATTTATTACCATATCTAACAGAAGATTTAATAATTTTATGAATAATGGGTATGGGTATAATTATTATTAAAAGTTTGCCCAAAGTTGCCAAAAGGGACGGGTTAAAATGGCAATTTTTTAATATCGATTATGAGGAGAACAAATAAAATTAAGAATAAAAGATTGAAAAGAAGAATAATCTGTGATAAAATACAGATTATGTATACCAATATTGGTTGCAAAAAAATTTTTGGAGGTAGATAATATGCAAAAACGGGAGGAAAAACGGAAAAAGGTAAGTAAAGATTTGAGGATTGATAACATATTATATAAATCATCAAATCTTTTACTGTTAGAAACCAGGCGAAACGAAGTAGACAGCGATAATGTATACATTATCTGTGAAGGAGTTTCCATGAGTGTAGATAATGACAATATACTATGCAAATGGGATCCGTTTATGACAATTCCAACTTCGGCCGAGTATCCTAATTTAAGGGGAAATATTATTAATATGTATTTTCCTTTCGAATGTAAAGGATTAGAATATGCTGGGGAAGAATTGGCCGTGTATATCAATTTTAATATTCCCCACTACAAGACCGTTTGGTTAATTGGACACTCTAAAGGCGGTGTTTGTTTTGCGAATATGGCAAAATGGATATCAAGACGCGTAAGGATGGATTTCATTTCGGCACCATTTGGAGGAACCACAATGGTAGATGCCGAATTGATGAAAAAGAGATTTGCTACTTCTTTTGAATATAGGGTTTATCAGAAACTCTATAAGCGACATAAGGTGGATTTAGACCTTATGCCAGATTCAAAATTTTTGGCAAACTGTGATTTTTCAGGAGTGGGAAGGCATATATGTCGCAATGTCATAAGCGAGACGAGGAACGTTTATGAGCCAGTAGATAGAGTGTGCAAATATCTTAATTTCCGGTGTTTGCATGCGCGAGGAGATGGTATTGTAACAGTTTCTTCACAGAAGAAAGTCAACCGATTATGCAAAGAAGTAATATATCTTGATGCTTCGCACGCCAATTCCTTAGGCAGATTCCTATCAAAAGGATGGGAAAAGTATATTATCGATTAAGTTTATGTGCTGGAATGGGAAAATTTTCCTATTCTGGCACATTTTCTTTTTGGCTAAAGTTGCGATGATTTTGGGTGATTTTGGGGACGGAGCAAAAAATCATCGTTTTGTTTCCTAAAAAGTTTTGAATGAAATATTCTTTATAAACGATGATTTTGCTCCGTCCCCAAAATCATCGCAAACTTTTTCAAAAAAACTATTGACAAATGCAAAAAAATAGTGTAAAGTATATTAGCATTACATTTTAAAGGAGTCGTTATTTATGGAGAAAAACGTAGAAATCAGTATTTTATGTGATTTATATGGAAAATTATTATCTGAAAAACAATTTGAATTCATAAATGACTACTATAATAATGATTTGTCTTTATCAGAAATTGCAGAAAACAATGGGATTACAAGACAAGCTGTTAGAGATATCATCAAAAAGGGGGAAAAGAAGCTTTTTGAATATGAAGAAAAGCTATTGTTTATGAAAAGGATGTTAAATCAAGAAAAAAAGATTGAACAAGTTTTATCAGAATTGACAAAGATTCAAAAAGAGTCTTCTGATGAACAAGTAGCTGTTGTATTAGAGCATATTAAAAAAGAGTTAAATTGTTTAGTTTAAACAGATGAATAAAAAGAATGAATGGGGTTGAAAAATATGGCTTTTGAAGGATTATCTTCTAGATTACAAGAAATAACAAGAAAAATCAGAGGAAAAGCAAGAATTACAGAATCAGACTTAAAAGAAATGCTAAGAGAAGTAAAACTTGCATTATTAGAAGCTGATGTTAACTATAAAATTGTAAAAGATTTTATAGCGACCATTCAAGAAAAAGCCTTAGGTCAAGATGTTTTAAAATCTTTAACTCCAGGTCAACAAGTTGTAAAAATTGTAAAAGATGAATTGGTAGAACTATTAGGTGGACAAACAAGTCAAATTAATTTTACACCAAATCCACCAACAATCATCATGTTAGTAGGACTTCAAGGTTCAGGTAAAACCACAACAGCAGGAAAATTGGCAAACCTACTTAGAAAGCAAGGTAAAAAACCATTATTAGTTGCCTGTGATGTATATAGACCAGCTGCTATCAAACAATTACAAGTTGTTGGAGCACAGCTAAACATACCTGTTTTTGCAAATGAAAACTCAAAAGATGTTGTGCATATTGCCAGACAAGCATTATCTGTTGCCATGTCAAAACTAAACGATGTAGTAATCCTAGATACAGCAGGTAGACTACATATTGATGAAGAATTAATGCAAGAATTAAAAAATTTAAAAGCAAATATTAAACCTCATGAAATATTACTTGTTGTCGACAGTATGACAGGTCAAGACGCAGTAAATGTTGCGCAAAGCTTTAGTGATACGGTTGGAATTGACGGAATTATTCTTACAAAGCTAGATGGTGATACCAGAGGTGGTGCAGCACTTTCTGTTAAAAAGGTAACAGGAAAGCCAATTAAATTTGCAGCAACTGGAGAAAAACTAAGTGATATAGAAGTATTCCATCCAGATAGAATGGCTCAAAGAATTTTAGGAATGGGAGACATTTTAGCTGTTATTGAAAAAGCTGAAGAATCATTTGATATGGAACAGGCAGAAAAGCTTGAAAAACAATTAAAGAAGAAAGAACTAGATTTAGATGATTATTTAGCACAAATTAGACAAGTAAAAAAGATGGGTTCATTTTCATCACTATTAAAACTGATACCAGGATTTAATCAAATCAAAGATTTAAAAGTAGATGATAAAGAATTTGTTAAAATTGAAGCAATGATTTGTTCAATGACAAAAGAGGAAAAACGAAATACCAAATTATTAAATGCAAGTAGAAGACAAAGAATTGCAAAACGGAAGTGGAACAACCGTACAAGATATTAACAAATTCATCAAATCTTTTGAAATGACACAAAAAATGATGAAACAGATGAAAAACAACAAAGGTGGTATGAAAAAGTTGTTAAATGGCATAGATGAAAATACATTAAAGAATTTTAAGTTTTAAGTTGTTATTAAATTTTTAAATTTATATATAAAAATAAAGTGATTAGAAGGCTGACAAAATTCCGAAAAGAAAAATTAAGTCTGTCCTCATAATCCAAATTTTCAGGAGGTGAACCAAAAATGGTAAAAATAAGATTACAAAGACAAGGAAAGAAAAAAGCTCCATTCTATCATATCGTAGTTGCTGATTCAAGAGTTTCAAGAGATGGAAAAATTATAGAGCAAATAGGAACATATAATCCAATGACAGACCCAGCAACAATCGTATTAGACAAAGAAAAAGTTGAAAAATGGATTAAAAATGGTGCAAAACCAACAGATACAGTTAAAGCTTTAATTGAAAAAGCAAATGCGTAAGCAAATGAAAAACTTCGCTTTTGATTTGTTATAATAAGAAAGGAATTCGACTATGGAAGAATTTTTAAAAATTATCATTTCTAATTTAGTAGATAATAAAGAAGCGATTGAAATCAATACAATCGACAATGAAAAATCTGTTACATTTGAAGTAAAAGTAGCCCAAGAAGATATGGGAAAAGTAATAGGAAAGCAAGGTAGAATTGCACAATCTATTAGAAATGTTATGAAGGCTGTTGCCAATAAAGAACACAAAAAAGCAACAGTAGAATTTATAGGATAAGGGAGTAAAAACGATGCTACCAAACCTAGAAATTGGTCAAATTGTAAATACATTTGGAATAAAGGGAATGGTAAAAGTAAAGCCTTTTACAGATGATATTAAAAGATTTGACAATTTAAAAACCGTATATATTGAAAAAAACAATACCCAAAAAGAATATGAAATTGAAGAAGTAAAATATCATAAAGATATGGTACTAATAAAATTTAAAGATGTAGATACAGTAGAACAAGCAGAATTATTAAGAAATGCCTATCTAACCATTTCTAGAGATTCAGCAGAAAAGCTGGAAGAAGGAAGATATTATATTGTTGATATGCTTGGACTAGAAGTATACACAGATGAACAAGTATTATTAGGAACTTTAGATGACATATTCAACACAGGTAGTAATGATATATATGTTGTAAAAGATAAGCAAGGAAAACAAATTCTTTTACCAGCCATACAAGATGTTATCAAACAAATTGATATGGAAAATAGAAAAATGATTGTTCATTTACTTCCAGGATTGGTTTAAATCTATTTTGATAAAAGAAGAAAGGAACTAAAATCCATGAAATTTGATGTTTTAACGCTTTTTCCAGAAATGTTTGAAATATTACATCAAAGTATTATAGGAAAAGCCATTGAAAAAGACCTAATAGATATTCAAATAACCAATATTAGAGATTTTTCAAAAGACAAACATAAAAAAGTAGATGATACACCTTATGGTGGTGGTGCTGGCATGGTAATGAGACCAGATGTAGTATATGATGCATACAAATCTGTAAAAGATGAACATGCAAAAGTTATCTATATGTCGCCACAAGGGGAAAAACTCAATCAAAAAAAGGTAGAAGAATTAGCAAAAGAAAGTCATTTAATTATACTTTGTGGGCATTATGAAGGAATAGACCAAAGGGTACTTGATAAAATTGTAGATGAAGAAATATCTATTGGAGACTATGTATTAACAGGAGGAGAAATTCCAGCAATGGTGTTAATCGATAGTGTCAGCAGATATGTAGAAGGTGTTTTAAAAGAAGACTCTATCAAGGAAGAAAGCTTTTCAAATGGACTTCTAGAATATCCACAATATACAAGACCAGAGGTATTTGAAGGAATGAAAGTTCCAGAAGTATTACTTTCAGGACATCACGAAAATATAGAAAAATGGCGAAAAGAAAAGTCTTTAGAAATCACAAGGAAAAAAAGACCAGAATTATTAGAAAAATAGAAATAGGGAGAACATGTTAGCAGAGGTCAACAATAAATCACAAGGGGAGGGGACATACCTTAACCTGAGTGGATAGACCTAAAGGTAAGGTGTGTCCCCTGACAATAAAAAGAAAAGGAGGAAATTCTAAAATGGATATTATAAAATCAATTGAACATGAACAATTGAAAAATAAGATACCAGAACTAAAAGTTGGTAATACAGTAAGAGTACACGTAAGAATAAAAGAAGGAAACAAAGAAAGAATCCAAGTATTTGAAGGAATTATCATAAAAGTACAAGGTGGAGGTGTTAACCAAACATTTACAGTAAGAAAAACATCTTATGGTGTAGGTGTTGAAAAAACATTTTTAGTACACTCTCCATTAGTTGAAAAAGTAGAATTAGTAAGAGTAGGTAAAGCAAGAAGAGCAAAATTGTACTACTTAAGAGATAGAGTAGGTAAAGCTGCTAAGACTAAGGAACAAGTTGGAGCAAGAATCGAAGATAGAGAAATTACTATCAAAGAAGATTTAGCAGAAGAACCAGCAGTAGAGGAAGCTCCAGAAGAAGCACCAGCTGTTGAAACAGAAAATGTTGCTGTACAAGAAACAGTTGATACAGTTTCTGAAGAAGTTGTTGAAGAAGTTAAAGAAGTAGAAGAACCTAAAAAAGAAGAAAAAGCTGAAAAAGTAGAAGAAGCTAAAGCTGAAGAACCAGCTAAAGAGGAAGTAAAAGAAAATTCTAAAAAAGCTGAAGAAAAACCAGCAACAGAAGAAGATAAAAAAGCATAGTATAAAAGATAATAAAGAGTTGTATTTTGAGATATTTTATTCAAATATAGCTCTTTTTCTTGTTTTTTATTTTTTGATATGATAAAATTTTTATGGAAATAGAATGAAATATAAAAATTATAATAGTTATATTATTAATTGTTATGGCGGTTTGCTGGACAACAAATTATAACAAGAAGGGAAAATAAATGATGAATATAGAAGTTGATGAACCATTACACTTGACAGGATTTACGATACTATGTGTTGTAGCTTTAATTGTAGAGGTAATGTTTGAGATAGTAATGTATTTAACAATTGGTTTTAATATGCTTATTATTATATTCATATGTTTAAACATATTAACATTCGTATTACTTATATTAACTATGTATAATAATAAAAATGTGGATATAGAAACAATAAAAAGTAAGGGAGAAAAAATAAAAGCATATATTATTGAAGCCGGAACTACCAACAAGAGAAGACAAACAGGAACTTATAGTTATTTATATGTACGTTATAATAAAAACAAAATGAAAATTGTTGTAAAAAATAATAAAATTTTTAAAATATTAAAATTATTATTTAAGCCATATCCGATTGATAAAAGAATAGAAATACCAGTAGATATGTACATATATAAAGGCAATCGATATGTTGATTTAGAAAATATCAATTTTAGCGAAATCGAGGGATATAGTGAAGCTAAAAAAATAATAGAAGAAATGGAAAAGAAAGATGATTGATTTTAAGTATGATTTTGTTTTTTAAAGAAAAATTTTCCTAGAGTTATTTACTCTAAGAAAATTTTTTCGTATTCATAATAGCAATAAAACATGATAAAGTCAATAAAAAATAAAAAAATTTGTATAAAAAACAAATTAAAAATATAACAAAAACTTTAAAAAAGAATATACTAAAAATGCCTTTATTTCAATACTTTTGTAAGTTCAGAAATTCTTAGAGTAAATAACTACAAGTAAATAATTAATCAGACTAAGAAAGTATTGCTAACAAAAGAAGGAGGAATAAAGGTTGGAAAGAAAAAGTAAAAATCAAGTAAATAAGAAAAAAATAAATAAGAGAGCAGAAATAAGAAATCAAAAATTAAAAACACAAAAGGGAATTACATTATTAGTACTCGTAATAACAATTATTATATTGCTAATTTTAGCAGGAATTACGATAAGTGCTATAACATCAGACAATGGAATAATTCAAAATACAGGAAGAGCAAAGGAAAAAACAGAAATTGCAAATGAAAAAGAAATTATAGAAAAAGCAACAGTACAGGCAATGGAGAATAACAAATATGGAAATATCGGGGAACAAGAATTACAAGAGCAACTAGATAGGGAAACAGGGGAAGGAAAAACAGAAGCAACAGATGTAGGAGAAGAATTTGAAGTAGTATTTACAGAAAGCAATCGATATTACATCGTAGATAAAGATGGAAATGTAGGGGAGGCACAAGACTTTACAAAAGACGACAATCCAGGAGACTTCACAGTAGGGGGGAATGGAGAGACATTAGATGGCGTGGAAAAACCATATGAAATTTCCTGTATAGAGGATTTAGTTGTATTGTCTAATATATCAAGAGGAAAAGGAAACTACATAGAAAATGGAGAAATACAAGAGGCAACAAAAGATACATTTTCAGGAAAACAATTTATATTAACTAAAAATTTAAACTTTAATTCGACTGTATCCTACGCAGATTTATCAATGACATGGAAATATGACGAAGAGGAAGAATCATATGTGATAGATGAAACAAGCACACAGAATCTAAGAGAATTATTAATAGATAGAAATGGGGTAGGCTTTGTACCAATTAGTGAAGATACAGGTTCAACCTATTTAATGTTTGCAGGAAATTTAGATGGACAGGGATTTGAAATACAAAATTTATATGAAAATACAGAAAGTACTGGAGGATTATTTTGTTCGATATATAGAAGTACAATAGAAAATCTAGGATTAACAAATCTAAATATTACATGCAATAGTGGTGCAGGAATTACTTACATAAGTGCAGGAAGTAATTTTTATAATGTATATGTTTCTGGAAATATAATAGGCGGTAATTCTAGTATAGCAAGTCAAGTAAGAGGAAAAATAGAAATTGTAAATTGTTATAATTTAGCAAAAGTACAAGGTAACAGTGCTGGAGGAATTATATATTTTGATGACATTGAAGGAACTACAACAATCGTAAACTGTTATAATCTAGGAGAAATATTAGGTAATCAAGTATACGGAAATGTAAGTGGGATAATAGGATGGGCATATAGCACAGGAACAAGAAATATTATCAATACATGTAGTTTAGGAAGTGTATCAAAGCCAAGTGGAACTAGTCAGAATTTTTATTTTTTAAATGGAGGGGCAACGGTAGATTTAGAAAACTGTTATTATTTAGATAATATTATAAATGAAAAAGTGATAGCAAATGAAAATTCTATAGCTTTTTCTAAAGGCGATACAAGTATAATAGATAAATTAAACGAATATGCAAATACACATAAATATGATTATGCAGTAGAACTATATAGATGGAAATTAGACTCTAATGGATTACCAACATTTGAAAAATAAAATAATATGAAGTGTTACTCAGAATTATGTACGAAAAAATGATAAATATTAAATTTTAAACATCAAAAAATTTCGTTAAGTCGGATACTCAACGATTGAAAAACTAAAAACATAATACCAATAAAATGTTGGAAAGTCAATAGAAAGAAAAGATAAAAATAAAAAAGAAAAGTAGGAAAAACAGAAAAATTAAAAAGCAGAGATTGTTTGTTTTTATAGTAATAACAAGCAATTTCTGCTTTTTCTTTTTTCCTTAAGTATCCGACTGAAAGAAAAAATTGAAAATGATAAAAAACTACAAAATAGGCAGAAACAAATGAAAATAGGAGAAAAGAGGGATAAAAAATGAAGTTAGAACAAATTCAAAATCAAACAAATTTGCAAACAAAAAACTGGGTAAAATCTCAAAAAGGAATTACGCTGTTGGCTTTAGTCATAATGATAATTGTCTTATTAATCTTAGCAGGAATAACCATAAGTGCCATAACATCAGATAATGGAATAATCAAAAATGCCCTAAGTGCAAAGGAAAGAACAGAAATTGATAGTGAAAGAGAAGTGGTAGAACAAGCAACCGTACAAGCGATGGGAAATAATAAAAGAGGAAACATCGTAAGAGATGAATTGCAAGAAGAACTAGATAAAATAACAGGAGAAGGAAAAACAATCGTAACAGCAGACACAGAAGAAGGTGGTTACTTTGTAAAGTTTGTAGATAGTAGAAGGATATATAAAGTAAGTATTGATGGAGAGGTAGAATATCTAGGAATTGAGGATGAATTATTAACAAGAGCAGATATAACAGCAAACCCAGAAAGTGACACAACGCCAAAACTAACCCAAGAAGTAGAACTAACCGTAAAAACATTAATCGATATAGGAAATGTAGACTATACCCTAGTATATGCATGGAGCAATAGTCAAGATACAGCACCAGAAGATAGTGAATTTATGGTAACAGACTTAACGGGAGAAGGAAGAATAAGAACAACAAACGTATCAAGTGATGTATCAGCAGAAGGAAATTACTATTTATGGGTAAGAGCAGTAGTGGGAGAAATAGAACAAGAAACATGTTTTGGACCATATGCAATAAGAGACCATACAATGTTGATGAGAGTAAGTGAAAGCGATAGTTTATCAGATGCAGGATTTTTAGGAAATGCAACAGTAAAAAGAGGACTAATAAAAAGTATAACGATACAAAACACGTTAGGAGGACATAGCTTAACAGATGCAAACACATGGGATGTAACAGATGGAAACAAAGGAAAATATTTAGCATGGTATGAAGGAAATGAAGAAAATGGATATGATGTTACAATAGCAGGAGAAGGAGGAATTGTAGCAAATAGTATACCAGCATACTTGTTTAGAAATATAGGTTCGGGAATAACAAATGGAGAAGTAACAATCACAGGATTAGAATATTTAGATACAGGTTTAGTAATAGGAAGTATGGAATATATGTTTGAGAACTGTAAAGCAACTAATTTAAGGGTAAGCAAATTTAACACAAGCAATGTAACAAATATGCAGTATATGTTTTCAGATTGTACAAATTTAACGAGTTTAGATTTGTCTAGTTTCGATACACATAATGTTACTAATATGGCTGGTATGTTTAACAATTGTTCAATTACAAGTTTAAACTTATCCAATTTTGATACCAGTAAAGTAACAAGTATGTATTACATGTTTAGCTATTGTAAAGCAACCAGTATAGATGTAAGTAGCTTTAATACAAGTAGTGTCACAACAATGCAAAATATGTTTGCAAACTGTTCTGTAACCAATCTAGATTTATCCAATTTTGATACAAGTAAAGTAACAACAATGGTTAGTATGTTTAGAAATTGTAAAGCAACCAATATAAACGTGAGTAATTTTAATACAAACAATGTAACGACTATGAATAGTATGTTTTATGGTTGTAGTAGTGTATCAGAATTAAGCTTAAGCAATTTCAATACAAGTAATGTGAGAGATATGCAATCTATGTTTACATCATGCTCAGTAACAACTTTAGATTTAAGCAGTTTTAATACAAGCAAAGTGACAAGTATGTATAGGATGTTTATATGGTGTAAGGCATCAGAAATAGATGTCAGTGGTTTTGATACAAGTAATGTAACAAATATGAGAGAGATGTTTCAAGAATGTAGTAGTTTAACGCGATTAGACTTAAGTAGTTTTAAAACACCGGAAGTAAAATATATGGATAGCATGTTTGCACAATGTAGAAATTTAAAAGAATTAGATTTTAGAAATTTTGAAGCAGTAGAAGGATTAAATATAAATCAAATGTTTTATTACTGTTCAAGTTTGGAAAAACTGGATATTAGAAAATTTGATATAACAAACACGACAGGTTATGGCGGTGAATTTTGGATGTGGCTTGTACCAACAAATTGTCAAATTATCGTAAAAGACAGTATGAAGGAATGGTTTACAGAGAACTATCCAAATTATACAAATGTAATAGTGGGTAACTAAAAATGTATGTAAAGTGGAGGAAGAATAATATGCCAGAAAAAAAGAAAAAAATCATAATAGGAGCAAGCATAGCAATCATTGTGCTATTGCTTGTCATCCTAATAGTTATAATATCAAACAATAATAAAAATAAAACAGCAGAGAATACAGAAATATTAGAAAATGCAGATTTATCACAACTTATAGATGGAGACAACATAGAAACCATATCGTATGAAACAGAAAAAACAGAAGAAGAAATATCAACAAAATATATAACAGGAAGAAATACATATGAAGTAAAAGCAAACGTGCAGGCAGGAGAAACTGAAGGAAAAATGATATATGTAAGAGGAGCACAAAATTTAAACATATATAAAGTTGAATATACATTAAATAAATATAAAGATGCAACAACGCAAGTACAAAATATTATGCAAGAATTTGAAACTTTATGTCAGGGATATATGGGAATAACAGATGAAGAATATACAGAAACAGAGCAACTATATGGAGAAAGTACAGAAATCCTTGAAAGACCAGTAGAAGAAAGTATCTATTATGAAGAAAGATTGTATAGTAAAACATATAAAAGCGAAGAAAACACATATGATATAAATTTTTATAGGAAAGATAATCAAATTATATGTGAATTTGTAAAAATTTTATAATATATTTTAGAACACCCTTAACATGAGGAGAATTTGTATATCATGTTGAGGGTCTTGTTACTATTCACAGCCTTAAAATAAAAAAACACCCAAACTAGAGAGAATAAAAGTATATTTTTTATTCTCTCTGGTTTGGATTAGTTTTTATTTTTGA
>CASFHP010000015.1 GCA_949294555.1 uncultured Eubacteriales bacterium | reverse complement strand
TTTTAAAGTTTTTTGTTAGCGGATTCTTCTTTTTTACTCTCATTTTGCATTTTGGATACTAGGAGTTTTTCATTATGACCACGCGAAGCGTTTAGTGCAATTGTAATAACTAACGCAATTAAAGTAATACCATTTTTATTTTTTAATCTTTCTTTCATTTGTATTTCTTCCCTTCTTTTGCTTTTTCTTATTTTCTTAGAGTCAGTTACTCTAGGAAAATTACAAATCCATACAAACGAATAAACTCATGGCATTTACGATAATTGTTTTTAATAATTTTCAAAAAATTTTTTCTTGTAATGACTTAAAAATTGTGAATTGTTTTTCTGTTTTTTATTGACATTCTCACTTTTTATTGGTATTATTTTCACATAAAAGAATTTCTTAGAGTAACTGACTCTAAGAAATTCTTTTACTATATTTAGTTATTTATTCCAACTTTTTATTCTTTCAATTGCTTTTATCGTATTTTCTTTTGTTCCAAAAGCTGTTAATCTAAAATAGCCTTCACCATGAGGTCCAAAACCACTTCCCGGCGTTCCTACAATATTCACCTCTTCTAATAATTTGTCAAAGAATTCCCATGATGTCATACCTTCTGGTACTTTTAACCATACATAAGGAGAATTTACTGCTCCATAAACAGTAAAGCCTGCTTCCTCTAATCCATTTTTTATAATTTTTGCATTTTCTTTATAATATCGAATATTTTCTTCTATTTGTTTTTTTCCTTCTTCTGTATATGTGGCTTCTGCTGCTCTTTGTACAATGTATGATACACCATTAAATTTTGTACAAGTTCTTCTATTCCAAAGTTTATTAAATGATACCTCTTCTCCATTTTTTGTATAACCTTTTACAGTTTTAGGAATAACCACATACGCACATCTTACACCTGTAAATCCTGCTGTTTTTGAATAACTTTTAAATTCTATTGCCACATCTTTTGCACCTTCTACTTCGTATATACTGTGTGGTATATTATCTTCTTCTATGAAAGCTTCATATGCTGCATCATATAATATGATACTATTGTTTTCTTTTGCATAATCTACCCAAACTTTTAAGTCTTCTTTTGTTAATACGGTTCCTGTTGGATTATTTGGAAAACATAGATATATCATATCTACTTTTTCTTTTGGTAATTTTGGTTTAAAGTTATTTTCAGCTGTTACTGGTAAATATACAATGTTTTCATATGTTCCTGTTTTCTCATTATATTTACCACTTCTACCAGACATTACATTTGTGTCCAAATATACAGGATATACTGGGTCTGTAATGGCTACTTTATTATCTTCAGCAAATATGTCTACAATATTGCCACAGTCACATTTTGCTCCATCTGATACAAATACTTCATCTGGTTCTATGTCAACACCTCTTGTTTTATAGTCATTTTCTACAATGGCTTTTCTTAAGAATTCATATCCTTGTTCTGGTCCATATCCTTTAAATCCCTCTGATGTTCCAATTTCATCAACTGCTTTATGCATTGCTTCTAAACATGCTGGAACGATTGGCTTTGTAACATCTCCTATTCCTAATTTGATAATTTCTTTATCTGGATTGTTTTTACTGTATTCTGCTACTTTTTTTGCTATTGTAGAAAATAAATAGCTTTCTTGTAAATTTAAAAAATTTTCATTTATATAACTCATATTCTTCCTTCCCTTCTTTTATGCTTTAGGTCTAACCATTAATTCACCTTCAAATACTGTCACTGCTGGTCCTGTCATATATACATGATTATCTTTTTTGCTCCATTCAATTTTTAATGGTCCTCCTAATAGCTCTACCTCTACGGTATCGTCTGTTAATCCATTTAATATACAGGCTACAACAGATGCACAAGCACCTGTACCACAAGCTAATGTTTCTCCAGCACCTCTTTCCCAAACTCTCATTTTTATATGATTTCTATCTACAATTTCGATAAATTCTACATTTGTTTTGTTTGGAAATGCTTTATCTACTTCTAAAATTTTTCCATAAGTTTCTACATCAAATTCTTTTGTATTCTTTACAATAGTAATCGCATGTGGATTTCCCATTGAAACACAAGTAAATGTAAATTCTTTGTCTTTTGCTTTTAGTTTTAAATTTTTTACTGGTTCCTCTTCTGAAATAACAGGTATTTCTGTTGGCTTTAAAATAGGTTCTCCCATGTCTACTTTTACCGTTTCTACTTTTCCTTCTTTTACGTGAAGTTCCAATGTTTTAATGCCTGCCAATGTTTCTATGGTAACCTCTGTTTTATCGGTAAGTCCTTTGTCATATACAAACTTTCCTACACAGCGAATTCCATTTCCACACATTTCAGCTTCACTACCATCTGAATTAAACATCCTCATTTTAAAATCAGCACTCTCACTTTTGCATATTAGAATTAATCCATCTGAACCAATTCCAAAGTGTCGATTACTAACAAATTGAGCTAGAGATGATTCGTTTTCTATATTTTGATGGATAGCATCCATATAGACATAATCATTCCCTAGCCCATGCATTTTTGTAAATTTTATCATTTTCTTTCACCTCTTTTAGGTATTAATAGCCAATGAAATATAGTTATATCTCATTGTTCCAAATTTTATCATATCTAGTAATTTTTGTAAAGTTTTTTAAAATATTCCTTATCTAATATATTCTGATTTGGGCAAATTATAATTCTTATAAACATATTTTTTTCATAAAATCTTAACTTTTTCATTATTGTAAAAACACATATAATGATATATAATGGAAAAAAAGATTATATAGAGGTGTCTATGAAACTTTTTAGAAAATTATTATTAATTATTTTTATACTTATCTTAATCGCCATTATCGTTGCAGGAATTATTGGTTTTGTCGTCTATTCTAAAGCTTTAGATGAAAAGCCTTTACTAACTAGAACCGCAGAAATAACAGAAGATGAGCATTACACACCTTTTAGTGCATTATCACAAGATTATATTAATGCTGTAATTTCTGTAGAAGATAGAAGATATTACGACCATGGACCTGTTGATTTTATCGGAATTGCCAGAGCCCTTTGGACAAACTTTAGAACTGGAGAACTCAGAGAGGGTGGCAGTACTATTACACAGCAAGTTGCCAAAAATTTAGTTTTTACACAAGAAGAAACAGCAACAAGAAAATTAGGCGAATTGTTTGCTGCCTATGATTTAGAACAAAAATTTACCAAGGATGAAATCTTTGCTTTATATGTGAATAGTGCCTATTTTGGAGATGGCTATTATGGTATTTATGACGCAAGTATGGGATATTATAATAAAGAACCAAAAGATTTGAATTTAGATGAAGCTTCTATGCTTGCTGGTGTTCCTAATGCTCCTTCTGTCTATGCTCCAACGGTTAATCCAGATTTAGCAAATGAAAGACAAGCCCATGTCTTAAATACGATGGTAGAAAATGGGTATATTACTCAGGAACAGGCTGATGAAATTATTGATAGTAAGTAATTTTACATATAAACAAGAAAGACTATCCCTCAAACTCAAGCATAGTCTTTCTTGTTTTATATACATTTTTTATAATCTACTATTTAATCTTCCCACCACCTAAAACAATTCCATCTTCATCATAAAACACTACAGACTGTCCCTGGGTAATTGCTCTTTGTGGTTCTTGAAATACCACTTTTATGGTTTGATTTTCTTTTATTACTTTTGCCTTTGCTTCCTTTGCTCTATATCGAATTTTAGCAAAACATTCTAATCCTTTTTTTAATCTGTTTTCAACATCGACAATCCAATTTAAGTTAATCGCTTCTAATTGATTACTATACAATTCTTTTTCTGCACCAACAATGACTTGATTCTTTTTGATATCTAATTTTACAACATACAATGGCTCTTTATATGAAATTCCTAAACCTTTTCTTTGCCCTATTGTATAATTGATAAGTCCATCATGCATTCCTATGGCCTCTCCTGTTGTTAAAACGATTTTCCCTTTTTTTGGTTGTTTTTGCATATGTCCTTTTAAAAATCTTTGATAATCATCATCTTTAATAAAGCAGATTTCTTGACTATCTTTTTTTTGAGCAATTTCTAATCCATATTCTTCTGCCAATAGCCTTGTATCTTCTTTGCTTACATTATCTTGTAATGGAAACAAAATATATTCTACTGTTTCTCTTGGAATGGTATATAAAAAGTATGTCTGGTCTTTTTTCTCTTCATTTGATTTTCTTAAAACATATTGTTTATATTTTTCTGAATATTCTTTTTTGGCATAATGCCCTGTTGCTATATATTTGCACCCTAATTCTTTTGCCTTATCGTAAAATACACCAAATTTTAAATATTGGTTACATTCCACACATGGATTTGGTGTTCTTGCATTTTCATACTCAGAAATAAAGGTATCTATGACATGACATCTAAATTCTTTTCTGCAATCAAACACATGATGTTCAATTCCTAGCTTTTCACATACTTTTTTAGCATCTTTTATGGCTTCTTCATTTGGCTCATCTAATAAATTCATAGTACAGCCAATGACTTCATATCCTGCTTTTTTTAAAAGAATGGCAGATACAGAACTATCTACCCCACCACTCATTCCTAATAATACTTTTTCTCTCATTAAAATTCCTCATTCCAGTTTTATCTATATTTTATTACTTTTTATCCAAAGAAACATGTATATTATTTTTAAACACCGCGTAAGCGACCAAATTAATCTATTTTGTATTTTTCTTTTACTTCTTCTAAAGCTTTTGATAATTGATCTGGACAAGATGTCCCTTTTGTGCCACAAGGAATTCCTTTTAGTCTCCTAATAGCTTCATTAATATTCATGCCTTCTATCAATTTAGATACCCCGACTGTATTTCCAGCACATCCCCCAACAATCGTTAATTTCTTTATAATATTTCCATCTAATTCAATAATCATTTCTCTTGAACAAACACCATTTGGTCTATATCTATATTCCATGATAATTCCTCCATTCACAAATTATACTTATATAAACATTTTTAATGTTTCTTAAAATGTTTGACAAATCTGAAGTATCTGTTTATTTTTTATCTAAATCTAATTTAATGTGTACATCTTTTAATTGTTGTTCTGTAACAACTGATGGTGCTCGCATTAATAAATCTCTTGCCCTTTTATTCTTTGGAAATGCGATAACTTCTCTTATATTTTGTGAATCTGCGATTAGCATAATCATTCTATCAATTCCAGGTGCTGCACCTGCATGTGGTGGTGTTCCATATTGGAAAGCATTGTATAAAGCACCAAATCGATTTTTGACATCTTCTTCACTATATCCTGCAATTTCAAATGCTTTTACCATGATTTCTGGATCATGATTTCTAACTGCTCCTGACGCCATTTCATATCCATTACATACCAAATCATATTGATATGCTAATACATCTAATGGATTTTGATTTTCTAACGCTTCTAATCCACCTTGTGGCATTGAAAATGGATTATGGCTAAAGTCTATTGTTCCTTCATCAGATAGTTCATACATTGGGAAATCAACAATAAAGCAGAATTTATATACGCCTTTTTCAATTAAGTCTAATCGTTTTCCCAATTCAATTCTAACTAATCCAGCAATTTTTTGTGCTTTTTCGAATTCATCTGCAATAAAGAAAATACTTGCATTCTTCTCTAATCCATAGTCTTTTTCTAATTTTTCTTTGATGTCATCTGTTATGAATTTTGCTATTCCACCTTGTACATTTCCTTCATTGTCTAATTTTGTCCAAGCTAATCCTTTTGCTCCAACTTCATCTGTTGTTGCAAATTCGCCCATTTTATCAAAGAATTTTCTTCCTTGCTCTGCTCCATTTGGTACAATAATTGCTTTTATTGTTTTATCTTTAAATGCATTAAAATCAGAATTTTCAAATAATTTTGTTACATCTTGAATAATCAATGGATTTCTTAAATCTGGCTTATCAATTCCGTATTTTTCCATTGCTTCTTTATATGGAATTCTAACAAATGGTCCTTTATCCACTTTCCAATCTGTGAATTTTTCAAAAGTATATGGTACTACTTCTTCAATCACTTTAAAAACATCTTCTTGTGTTGCAAAACTCATTTCAAAATCTAATTGATAAAATTCTCCTGGTGCTCTATCTGCTCTTGGGTCTTCGTCTCTAAAACATGGTGCAATTTGATAATACTTGTTAAATCCGCTAACCATCAATAATTGTTTAAATTGTTGTGGTGCTTGTGGAAGTGCATAAAACTCTCCTGGATTTAGTCTACTTGGTACTAAATAATCTCTTGCACCTTCTGGAGAAGAATTTGCTAAAATTGGTGTTTGAATTTCTGTAAATCCAAGTTCGTCCATTTTATCTCTAATAGTTTTTAAGATTTTAGAACGCAATAAAATATTGTTGTGTAATTTTTCATTTCTTAAATCTAAAAATCTATATTCTAATCGTAAATCTTCTCTAACTTCTTGGTCTGTATTAATTTCAAAAGGAAGTACATTTTTACATTTTCCTAACACTTCTATTTTTTGTGCAACTACTTCTATGTCTCCTGTTTTCATATTAGGATTTTTGCTTGCTCTTTCCACAACTTCTCCCTCTATGTGGATACAGCTTTCTGTGTGTAATTCTTTTGCAAATTTCTTTAATTCTTCATCATTTACAACAATTTGTGTAATTCCAAATTCATCTCTTAAATCAATAAAGGTCATTCCACCTAAATCTCTTATTTTTTGAATCCATCCTGCAAGTTCAACATGTTCTTTTACATTTTTTATTGTTAATTCTCCACAAGTTTTTGTTCTATACATTTTTATTTCATTCCCTTCTTTTGATATAAAGCTCATGAACAAATCTAGCTTCGCTAGACCTTTTCTCTACTTTTTAACATTTACTATATTAATTTAAGGTCTAGCCAGAAGCGTATAAGATTTGTTGCGCGAAAAATTGTTTTACAATTTTTCTGTGCAATTTTGTATTTTTTACATTATAGGAAATGCAATTTCTTATAATGTAAAAAAGATTTAGATAATTGTTATCCAACTTTTTTCTGTTTGTTTTGTCTTACCTATATTACCATAATTTTCGCTATTTTTCAATGGTTAGATTAAAAAAAAGGAAGCTAACAAATTGTCAGCTTCCTTGTGAGGTTAAACCAGTTTGTTTTTTCTTTTTGGCTACTGCTGCTTCTATAATATTGCAAATTGATTTTATATGCTCCTGCATAATCTCTATTTGATTTGCATATTCTGGATAATGCAGTAAACCATACCTACTCATAGGAAGCATGTATCTTTTTGTTTCCTCGATGTAGGCAATCATTTCTTCTTCACTTGCCCTTCCCAAAAAAGTGCAAGTGTGAACACGATTTGAAAGTTTCTCTAAAAGAGCACTAACATTTTCTTCTATTCCATCATAGTACTCTTTCAATGGCTTATTTTTGTTAGAAACTAATCTTACAACATCAATTACTTTCCTATCAATGCCATAATCTCTAATCAATTCTTCGCCATTTTCTGGAAGATGACATCTTTGTGGAATCTCATGCAACAGTGCTGCTGCACATGCATAGTCATCGTGAATTCCAAGTGTCAGCAGATAAGAACACACCCTAAGTGGGTGAATAACAAATGGATCTCCACTTGTTCTTTTCTGCCCCTGATGAAATTTTAGAGCTACAAACAGTGCCTTATATGTATTAGGCATTTCATTTCTACATGCTCCTTCAATATAATAGACTGTTTTTTTGTATTCTTCTGTTTCATCTGTGATGACCTTCTGCATTCCCAGAATGGATGCAAAAACTTCTATGTTTGAAACAATTATGTTTTCCAGAATTGTTATTACATCTGAAAATTCTGGATACATAACTTTAACTGTTGCACACAATGGATAATAGTATTTGATTGTTTCAAGAATATATTTTTTCTTTCTATCCTCATCAAAAACTTCCATAGTGCTACAATTATTGGCCCGATCAGCCAACTTAATTAATGTTGCTTTCCAGTTTTTTTGGATATTTCCAAAATACTTTTCAGGCTTGTACACTGGACTCCATGGCCATTTTTTCTTTCTAGGTGGTTTGGTTAATAAAAAATATACAATCTCCCAAACCTCCTTATCTAGTCCAAACTTCTTTACTAGTTCTTTTCCCCTTCTTCTAAGCTTGCAGTCCTCTATAACATCATGCAAAATTGCTGCTGCATATATGATGTCACATTCGTGTCGAATCTGAGATGCATCTTTTTCCGGATACCATTCTTTTAAACATTTTTCTATGTTCAAAAGAATCAAGCTTTTACATACCATGAGTGGATGAATGATATATGGTTCTCCTCCATCCCGATATTGTCCCTCATGATATCTTACAGACAAAGCAAGTGCAATCAATGTATTCCGTAATTTATACATCGTTGCATATCCTTTAATAAAATGGTACTCTTTTTCCCATCTTACTATTTTTCTACTGGTTTTTTTCATTCTCTTCAACCTCCCTTTTCTAAAACAGGGTTTCCAAGTTTCGGCAATATTATATATCATTTTCCAGATTATGTCAATCCTTTTTATTTGTTCTACCTTTCTGTTCGCCATACTATTATGGCATTTCCACATTTTTGTTCATTTTTATTGCAGTTTTTTTTATTTAATGGTATGATAATTTTGATACCATAACGGTTGAAAAAAATTATAATTTTAGATATGTCAAATTTAATTCTTTTTCAACTAGATTTGTATCTTAAGAAAGGAATGATATTATGAAACAACCAGAATTTGATTTTTATGATAAAACAAGTTTAAAATCATATAACTTAGATAAAACTATGCGATACCAATTAAATATGTTAGATACATTAGATGTTTTTACAAGAAAACATTCTGAAAACGTAGCAGCTTTAACTTGTAGACTTTGTGAATATTTACATTGTAACAAAGGCTTTACAGAATATTGTACAATTTGTGCATATTTGCATGATATTGGAAAATTATTCATACCACCTACCATTTTACAGAAACCTGATAAATTGACTGATGAAGAATTTGAGGTCATGAAAAAGCATACCACTTTAGGTTATGAAATGTGTATGAAAGATTTAAAATTAAGACCTTATGCTGCTGGGCCCTTATACCATCATGAGGCCTTAAATGGAACAGGTTATCCGCAAGGTTTAACCAAAAAAGATATTCCTTATGAAGGGCAAATCATCCGCGTTGCTGATGAATATGACGCTATTGTAAGTAAAAGACAATATAAATCACACGTTGGTATATCTGATACATTAAAAATTTTGATAGATGAAACCAAACCTTCTATCACACCTGATTACTCTGGAACTTTAAATCATCTTGCAGAAGAAGCAAAATTAGGTAAAAGTAATCCTGTCATTGTGCGTACTTTATTTAAGGTTGTTATTGATGATATTGGTTATGAAATTACTTGCACACAAGGCTATTTAGAAGCTTTGACACAAGATATCAAACGTGTAAAACAAATGGAAAAATACAAAGAAAAAATGGAAAAAGCAAAAACTGAAAAAGATAGAAACTATTATTTGGAAGGAATTAAAGTATTGGCCAAACCAGGAGAAACGGCTGAAAATATAGAACAAATACATCAAGAATATATTGAAGCATACAACACTAGAAAAGCTATTGTTGATAATTTATATAAAGAAATTAAAATTATTAAAAAGTTACATGTATAAGAATAAAAAGCTTTGCTATTCAAGCAAAGCTTTTTATTCTTCTAGCCCAAAGCTGACACCTAATGCATTATTCACTTGATTAATTATCTTTTCATCATCTATATGCCCTATCTTTTCTTTTAATCTGCTTTTATCTATTGTTCTTATTTGCTCTGTTAAAACGACTGAATTATTTTTTAACCCGCAACTTTCTGAGTCAATTTCTATATGTGTTGGTAATTTATTTTTCCCTGTTTGTGAAGTAATCGCTGCTGCAATAACTGTAGGGCTATATTTATTTCCTAAATCATTTTGTATGATGAGTACTGGTCTAATTCCTCCTTGTTCAGAACCTACTACTGGGCTTAAATCTGCATAAAACATATCTCCTCTTTTTATTATCATTTTTTTCACTCCCAATATTGTTATATTATCAAGTATGTGTTTTATTTTAAATATTAGTCATGTAAAGTCTTATAGAAAGCTTTGTTTTTGCTAATTCACAGCTTTCTTATTGAAACTTTACTTCTCTATATAATATGTAAATTGATGTTTTTTTGCTATTGTCTTTTATTTCCATTTTTGTGGGATTTCCTGTTTCTTTGCTAATATATAAGGTTCTATATTTGGTATATGGATTGTCTGCATTTTCTACATCTAAAATAATTTCTCCATCTTTTTCTTCATATTCTTGTTTTTCATTTTGTTGATATAATTCTATAAATGTACTTAGATCCATGCAATTGTCTGTTATATAGGCATAATCATTATATATTTTTGTTAGATTTAATTTACTATTTTCAAGTTTTAATTCATTTTCATTTTTGATAATTTTTATGCCTTGTATATTTTCAGGTTTTAAAATTTCTTGTTCTGATGTTTCTCCTTGTATGTATGTTTGTTTTATAATATATTTATTGGTATTTTTATTACTATTAACTTCTACTTCAATCATGGTTTCATAAGAACTAATATTTAAAATATTTTCAATAATTTCTTGATTACTACTAGTATTTCCAAATTTCATTTTTTTACTCTTATTGGCATAAAAAAATATAAATAAAATGAGAAGCAATAAAAAAATACTACAAATACAAATAATCTTTTTCTTATTCAAAAAAAGCCTCCTAATACAATAGTTGATACCATTGTATTCTAAAGGCTTTTAAAATATGCTTCTATTTTATTTACCAATTCTGTTTTGGTCTCTATTTGATTTATCGAATTTCTAAATTCACTTGAATTTTTTAAATTTTTTGTATACCATGCAATATGTTTTCTAAGTTCTTTTACTGCAATTTCTCCCTTTTCTTCTACTGCCAAATCAATTTGTTTTTTGATTATGGCTAATTTTTCACTATTTGAAGGTTCTTCCATTTGTTTACCAGTTTCTAAATACTCAATAATTTCTTTAAATATCCAGGGTCTTCCAAAGGTTCCTCTTCCTATCATAATTCCATCTACGCCAGTATATTGAAACATCTCTTCAGCAGATTTTCCATCCACTACATCTCCATTTCCAATAACAGGAATATTTACACTTTCTTTTACTTTTTTTATAATTTCCCAATCTGCTTTTCCTGTGTAGAATTCGCTTCTTGTTCTCCCATGAACTGTAATAGCTGAAATTCCCACTTTTTCTGCTATTTTAGCAACTTCAACAGCTACAATATTTTCTTTGTCCCAGCCTTTTCTGATTTTTAAAGTTACTGGTACTTGAGAGTTCTTAATCACTGCCTTCATAATATTTTCTGCTTTTTTCAAATCTAGTAAAAGCTTACTACCATCTCCGTTTTTTACAACTTTAGGTGCTGGACATCCCATATTGATATCCACAATATCTGCTATCTTGCTTACATGACTTGCTGCATATCCCATACTTTCTTCATCACTGCCAAAAATTTGCATACTAATTGGTCTCTTTTCTCCATCCGTATTTAGCAAGCGTTTGGTCTTTTCATCATTATGAAACATTGCTCTAGCACTCGCCATTTCTGTACAAACCATTCCTGCACCATAATCTTTACATACAATTCGAAAAGGCTTATTTGTGACCCCTGCCATTGGTGCTAATATTAAATTATTTTCTAGCTCTACATCTCCAATTTTTAGTTTTTTAATAAACCCCATTTTCTCTCCTTCTTATAAATTATAATTAATATGACAATCACAATTAAGCATTTTTTTATCAGCCGAAAGGTATATTATCATATTTTGTAATGCCAGCCATTTAATTTCATAAAATATGATAATATACCTTTCGGCTTTTTGTAAATAATGTGAATTGTAGTATTATGACAAATCTCGCTTCTTTGAAAACTTTTTTCTATCTTTTTAATTTAAGTATATTTATTTAAGTTTTCAAAGAAGCGTAAAGATTTGTCGACGCGAAAAATTGCTACGCAATTTTTCTGTGCAACGAAACTTATACAATAATAGGAAAAAATTATTTTTTCCTATTATTGTACAAAGATAGTTTTTTGCCTTTTACCACTAATATTTAGCAAGATTCCAATAAATATAAAGTTGGTAATTAGTGAACTTCCTCCATAACTAATAAATGGAAGTGGTACACCCGTTATTGGTAATAATCCCATAACCATTCCAACATTTTCTAATACATGGAATAACAATACTCCTGTAATTCCCATAGCTATCAAAGAACCTGCTTTATCTTTTGCTGTTTTGGCAATATAGATACATTTCGTTATTAGGTAAACATATAACAAAATGATACCTCCTGCCACTATAAAGCCCATTTCTTCTCCAATAACAGAATAGATAAAGTCAGTGGTTTTTGGATATAAAAATCCTAATTGTGTTTGGTTACCTTTTAATAAGCCCATTCCTGTTAATCCTCCAGAACCAATTGCAATTTTGGATTGAATGATGTTATACCCTGCCCCTCTTGGGTCTGACTCTGGATTTAAAAATACATCTATTCTAGATTTAGCGTGTTCTGGTAAAACAAAATTATATAATAATGGAACTGCAATCACAATTAATAAAATCGTTCCTATAATGTATTTTTTGTCTAAGCCTGCTGAAAATAGCATAAGTGCCATCGCTACTATATATGCCAATGCTGTTCCATAATCTGGTTGCATAACAATTAATAACACTGGTAATCCCACAACCGCTAATGCTAATAGTAATCTCGTTACTCTATTAATTTCATCTTGTCCTTTACGCTGTATTTTGATAATCGTATATGTTAAAAATAATATAACAAATATTTTATCAAATTCTCCTGGCTGAAAAGAAAAACCAGCAATATTAAACCAGCTTGTTGCTCCATTAATAGGAGATGTAAACAATACCCCTATCAATAATACGATAAAGATGCCATATAATACAGGAGATGCTTTCAATAATAAGTTATAATCTATAAACATGACTACTACCATAGCAATAATACTTATAACAAACCATATAATTTGTTTAGTAAACTCTTCATAATCTGTTTCTTGTGTGGCAGAAAATAATGCAACTATTCCAATAACACATAGAATAATTGCAGTAATTAAAATTCCCCACTCCATATTTTTTAATTCTCTTTTTCTCATTAAATCACTCTTTTTCTATTATTTTTTGTGTGCTTATAGGAACAAATCCAGTTTTGCTAGACCTTTTCTCTACTTTTTAACATTTACTATATTAATTCAATGTCTAGCCAGAAGCGTATAAGATTTGTTGCACGAAAAATTGTGAAACAATTTTTCTTTAAGCTTGTACTATTTTTGATTTAATTTTTCTTTTGTTCTGCAATTTTTTCTTTTTTATTTTCTTCTGTTTTATCTTGTTTTTGATTTACATTTTGTTTATCATTTCTTTTTTCGTTTTTGTTTTCTGTTTTTTCTTTATCTGTATTTTTCTCTTCTTGTTTTTCATTATTTTGTTCTTTTTGCTCTATTTTATTTTGGTTACTTTTTTCTACTTCTCTTTCTGTTTCATCTTTTTTCTTATTTTCTTGTTTATCTTTATTGCTGTTCTTGTTTTGCTCTACATTTTTTGCTTGTTGTTCTCTTTTTTCTTGCTTGTCTTCTTGCTTTTCTTCTTTTTGACTTTCCTTTTTATTATCTTGCTCTTTCTTGTTGCTTTCTTCTTTATTATGCACTTGTTTTTCCATTTTTCTTGCTTCATTTTTTATATTTAAAATTGGTATATTTGCATATAAAGCTGGAGCACCATTTGTACCATCTTCATTTTCTTTATTGGTTAGTCTGACATCTATTGCCCCTTCATCTATATCAATATATTTTTTGATTACTTCTATAATTTCTTGCTTCATTAATTCCAAGAAATCTGCTGATACATTTGCTCTGTCTTGCATAAGAACTAAATGTAATCTTTCTTTTGCAGCTTCTTTTGAATGTGGTGCAGCTTTTTCTTCTTTTTTTCTTAATTTATTAAAGAATTTCATTATGCTTTCAAACATTCTTCGTTTTCCCTCCAACTTTTGTTTTATTATGATTTTTTAAATAATCTTTTTAGCCTTGCAAAAAATCCTTTTTCTCTACCTGGAATCGTTACTTCTATTTTTTCTCCTAGTACTCTTTTTGCAATTTCAATATATGCTTTTCCAGATGGTGCTCTTCTATTTTGAATAACTGGTTCTCCTTTATTGGTTTGTGTAATGATATATTCATCATCTGGTACAACACCAATTAAGTCAATAGATAATAAATCTACAATGTCGTCTACATCCATCATTTCGCCTTTTCTTACCATGTTTGGTCTAATTCTATTTATAACCAATTCTGGATTTTTTATGTTTGATGACTCTAAAAGTCCAATAATTCTGTCCGCATCTCTGATAGCTGAGATTTCTGCTGTTGTTACAACAATTGCTCTATCAGCTCCTGCAATCGCATTTTTAAAACCTTGCTCTATTCCTGCTGGACAATCTATTAATATGTAGTCAAATTCTTCTTTTAATTTGCCTACTAAATTTCTCATTTGTTCTTCATTGACTGCGCTTTTATCTCTTGTTTGAGCTGCTGGTAATAGGTATAATTCTTTAAATCGTTTATCTTTTATTAATGCTTGTCTTAATTTACATTTCTCTTCTACAACATCAACAATATCATATACAATTCTATTTTCTAATCCCATAACAACATCTAGGTTACGAAGTCCTATATCTGTATCTACTAATGCGACTTTTTTTCCTTCTAATGCTAAACTTGAACCTAAATTTGCTGTTGTTGTTGTTTTTCCTACTCCACCTTTTCCTGATGTGATAACTATTACTTCTCCCATAATTTTCCTCCTTAGGATTTAAAAACACATATTTTTTGATGTGTATATCATATAACGAAATCCATTAATTGTCAATGATATTTCTTGCTAAAATTACAAAAATATTGCTAAAATATTACAGTTTTATTACATTGTGTATTTTTCTATTCAATCACATTAAAACAATATCTAAACTTTTTGACATATTGTCTGTTCATAACATTATAAAAAAAGAATGTCTTATCCTAAGGCATCCTTTTTTATTTTATTTCATATATAATGCAACACGGAAACCAACACCTATAGATTTACTAGATGGTGTATTATTACCACGAACAGAAGCTGGATTATTAGAGCCTGTCCAGATACAAATTCCTCCTCTTACTACTCTATCTGTATTACTATATGATTCCATTGTCCATTCATATGTATTTCCTGCTAAATCATAAATATTATTGACACAGTTACTTTTATCCTCATCCACATCTGTTCCAGCTTGATGAACTATATCTTCATAATTATCACTATACCAGCCCATTCCTTGACTGTTTTGAATATATTTTTTTAAACTTCCTGTTGCGTGTGGATTATCTATATTTTCCATCCATTTCATAACTGCATCCCATTGTACCCCATAAATCAATGTACTTGTTACACTTGTATAATCATTTGTTTCATCAAAATTTCTAGAAAGTTCTACTGCTCCTCCAGTTGTTCCGCTTGTTTCTTGCATTGTTCCATTTGCTGACCATTGTACGTCATCATACACATCTACATCTTTTTTTACAACTGCATTTGAATTGCTATCCTTTCCTGTTTCATACCTTCCAATATAAAATCCTCCATGTTCCTTTACACTAGCATACATTTCTTGTGCTTCTATTTTTGTTGTTTCTGTTTCTGTAACATTACTATTCGTATTATTTCCACCACTATTTGCTTCTCCGTAGTCTGATGTTAATGTTTGTTCTTTTCCTTCCCAATATCCTGCTCTTCTCACAAATTCCTCGTAATTATCTACTGGCACCCATACAAATTGATTTCCTTCTGCTGTATTATCCAAGTCATCTCCTTCTACATCTGAAATAACTATACCTGTGTCTTTTGTTCCTCCAACATAATAAAAATCTTCTGGGATTTGTACTCCATCAATTTCTACAATTTCTACAATTTGTACAGCTTCTTTATCCCCCTCAGTATAATCTGTATAATACATTTTTGTTGTATCGTTTTCTCTTACACGAATTCCCTCTACATAGAAAATGTTATGACTCATTTCATTTATAATATAAATATCTGTCAAATCAGTTAAATTTGTATAGTTTCCGTCTTTATATTTTTCATAATCTTCTCCATAATTTAAGGTTAATCCTGATAAATACTCTAATTCAATAATTAAAAATTTTCCTGTATCATTTGCACCAATAATTCCTGCTGATTGTAAATTACCAATATCTGGATATTCTGTTTTTGCTGGTATATCTCCATATTCTGCATAATAATCTGCAACTTTATCTCTTAAATTGGCAATATCATTTTGCATATTTGTTAAATTTCTAATGTAAATATTATCTCTAGCTGAATAAATTATCATCCCTGTAATTGTCAAAATAATGATGACTGCTATAGATAGTGCAATCAATGTAACACCATTTTCTTTTTTTATCATTTGCATTTACCTCCAACCTTCTTTAGTATAGTTTACTATGAATTGATTTTATTTTCAATAGGAATTTTTAGATTTTTACAATCTGTTTGTTTCATTTCTTTATTGATTATCTCGTATAAAACCTTTCTGTTTTTGTAAATTTTATCTTCTCTTAATTGTAATACCCATAGAAATATGATAATTAAAAATATAGCAATATTATTGATAAATAAGATACCAATACTGCCGATGGCCGTTAATAATATTAATGTTATGTGAGATATATGATATATGTATTCTTCTGCCTTATATTTTCCTTTCAATAAATATAAAATACCTTTCACAATTCTTCCACCATCTAGTGGATAAATTGGCAATATGTTAAATAAAATAAGGGTCCAATTTGAAAAAATCATAAGCATTTTATCATATGGACTAATATGTATGAAACATAAAATCAGTATGATTATCCCATTTACGAATGGACCTGCAAAGGCTACGAGTATTTTTTTTAATTCCAATAAATTTCCCTTTTTGATTTTTCTCATGTAATCTTTTCTTTTTATGTTAAAATCTATAGAAACACCAAAAGGATTTATTTCTAATTTATCTGGTTGCATGCCTAATAATATTCCTGCTAGTAAATGTCCTAACTCATGAATGATGGCAAATACCATTATCATAGCATACATTTTTATCTGATTTGTGATAAAAAATAAAAGCACAAACAAAAAAATTTTTAAATCTATTCTAAACTTCATAGTTTCTCCCTCTATAAATCTAATATCTTTTGTGGGTCTACTGTCCTTTCTGATATACGAATTTCAAAGTGTAAGTGTGGACCTGTTGAATTTCCTGTTGAACCGACTTCTGCAATCTCTTGTCCCTGTGTGACCATATCTCCTTCATTGACATATAAGGCATTACAATGTGCATAAATGATACTCACTTCTCCAATTTGAATTTTTATATGTTTTCCATAATCGCCTTCTTCAGAAACTAAAACAACTTGCCCTTCTGTTGCAGATTTTATTTTTGTGCCTGATACTGCTGCTATATCTGTTCCTGTGTGATTTTTGGGTACACTTCCTGTTGCCGTTTCTCTATATCCATAGACCGAACTAATTGTTCCTTCTACTGGTTTTATAAAACTCGTGGTATTTTTTACATTTATAATATCTTGTTCTTCTTGAGATAAATTCTGTTCTTCAGTTGTTTCTGTCTCTTGCTCTGTCGTTTCTGTTGTTTCCTCTCCTACTGTTTCTCCCTCCTCTTCCACTGCTCCACCAATGCCATTAGCTGTTTCATTACTTTGGCTCTCATTTGTTCCATTGTTTTGCTCTTGATTTTCATTTTCTGTTTGACTTGAAAATAGTCCCATAAGATAATTTTTTGCGTCTTCATATACTTTTGAAAAATCTATATCATAGGAAATAATTTCATTTACTTTGTTAATAAAATCTTCTGAAAAAATATATTGATTATTTTGTATCGTATAAATAACAAAATATATGCAAATGCAAACGATTAGCTGAATAATCATCTTTTTTAATAATTTAACATCTTTTTTATCATTTTTTTCTTTTTGGTTTTTTTCTCTATTTACAACCGTCAATCCTTCATTTCTTTTTCGACGTTCATAAATTTCTTCTGCTCGTCTAATTCTTTCTTCTACTGTCATCGCTCTTTCCATAATAAAAACACCTCTTCCTTGGTTTCTTGTTACACTATATGTTTGGAAGAAGTGTTTTATTCCTATTTTATGAGCAATAATATAAATTGTAAAACCATAATGATACTTGCTATATAGGCATATTTTTTTAATTTTTTATTCACTTTAGAATTTCCTATCACTTGTTTTTCTGATTTTTCTACTTTTTCAATATAATCCATTACTAACATTTCTGCTTCTTTAATTGCATAGTCATCGTCTCCATTATCTCTTTCTTGTTTATTTTCGTTATTTTTGTTTATTTTTTGAAATTTTTTTATCATTTTATTAGACTTAAAAACAACATATGCCTCTTTAACAATATTAGATGGCAAATCTTTTAAAATAACCATATTTTTTAAATCGATATCTTCCATCTGTACCTCCTTCATTCTTATGTATTTGTTTTCAGTATTTCCAGTTTTTTGCATTTTATACATAAAAAAACAGGCACATCCTACTTATGACATGCCTGTTTCTTTTTTTGTTACATTATATACCATAAATTTTAGTGGTATATGGTTCCAAAAGTTCGAAAACCTGGTTCCAAACTTCCTCTTGTTCTTCAGTAGAAAGTTCTTGATCCATCGCTTGATGGATTAATTCTTGCACTTTTTCCGCTTCTTCTGGTGGCATACTTTACACTGTTTTTACAAAAAATTATTTGACAAATCCGTTTAATCTGTGTATAATAATTATAGAAAATGGAGAAAACCACAAACGTGGTTTGCCAAGTTAAATGTTTTAACACATCTGACTCGTCAAAGTTAACAGATGTGTTTTTTTATTGGTTTATTCGCTTTTGCTCAAAATTACTGCTAATGCTATAATTAAGGCAATTGCTATGATAGTTATTCCAATTAATGAATAATATAATATGTATATCGTTGCAATTAATGTTTGTATTTCTATCATAAGCCTCACCTCCTTGTTGGAGGCAAACCACATCTGCTTTTTCTCATTTCCTATGTTTAGTACTATATAACATTTGTTTGTAAAAATCAAGCAAACAAACCAAAATTTCGCAAAAAAATACTAAACAAAAAACCTCCAATTTCTATTGATATTATTTTATTAAACATACTAAAATAACGACCAATAAATCTTGAAAGTTTATTGCATTTTATTAAATTAATTTATTGCATTGGTAGAAGATTTTTCACTTAATCTATTTCGCTTTTCATACTGTTTATTGCAATGAGTGAGGATTTCAATTTTTCTGTATCTCTTCCGCTTCTAAAGTTTGCTAAAATCTTATGCACTCTTTAATTCAAGGCGTAACTTATCTGCTATCATTGCTATAAATTCACTGTTGGTTGGTTTTCCTTTAGCAGCTGAAATCGTATAACCAAAAATATTTTCAACTACTTCTTGTTGACCTCTTCCCCATGCGACTTCTATTGCATGACGAATGGCTCTTTCTACGCGACTTGGTGTTGTATTAAATTTATGGGCTATTTGTGGATACAAACTTTTGGTTATTTGATTGATGAC
The DNA here is from genome assembly GCA_949294555.1 of uncultured Eubacteriales bacterium. Classification (GTDB taxonomy): domain Bacteria; phylum Bacillota; class Clostridia; order TANB77; family CAG-508; genus CAG-269. Next base: position 19,091 of record CASFHP010000015.1, on the reverse strand, counting down.
ATCAATATCATTTACCACCATCATAATGGCTTCTCTTAAATATTGATATCCTTTAATATGTGCAGGGACACCAACTTCATGAATAATGTTTGTTACTAATGCTTCTAGGTTTTCTTCATTCTTAGTATTATCTAGGGAAATTTCTATATATTGTGGTTTTGCTTCTCTTGCTATAAAATTATTATTTCCATTTGGGGTTGCTGGTTTATAGAATTTAAACTCTCTTATTCTTTGTATTAGTACTTCGATATCAAAAGGTTTTACGACATAATATTGTGCTCCTAATTCTATGGCTCTTTGTGTTATCTTGTCTTGTCCTACTGCTGAAAGCATGATACAAATTGGTTTTTTGGCTATTTTGATTTTATTAATATTTTCTAATACTCCTAGTCCATCTAACTGTGGCATAATCACATCTAGTAAAATGACGTCTGGTACTGTATTTGCAATAATATCTATAACTTCTGTTCCATCTTTGGCTCTTGCTATAACCTCCATATCATCTTGTGCATCAATGTATGATGCTAATGTTTGACTAAATTCTTGATTGTCATCTGCTATTAAGACTGTAATCTTTTCTTTCATAATTTTTCCTCCAACTAAATAAATTGTAAAAATTTTACAGTTCTAATTATATGCTTACAGATGATAATTTGCAAGATAAATTGGTAATTTTTTCCATTAATTTTATAAAACTTTCATTTTTGTATACTTTTCTCTAAATATTTTTTAGATGTCTCTTTGATATCCAATAAATATATATTTTTTAATGCATAATCTTGTAATAATCTCTCTTTTTTATCTTCTTCCATCTCTATTTTACAAACAATTTCCTCTGTATAATTTGTATCTTTTATCTTTATATCATTCATTTTACAATAATACTTAAATTTTTCAAATTGTGGGTACTCAATTTTCACTTCATATTCTATTCCTCTAACCAATTCTAAATATTCGCTTTTTTCTAAGGCTTCTTGTAAGCTATCAGAATAGGCTCTCACTAATCCTCCTGTTCCTAGTAGTATCCCACCAAAATATCTTGTAACGACAATGACTACATTTACTAAGTTGTTTTTTTGCAAAATATTTAACATTGGTCCTCCTGCTGTTCCAGAAGGTTCTCCATCATCACTAAATCTTTCGATAATCGTTTCGTCTTCTAATACACGGTAAGCAATGCAGTTATGTCTTGCGTCAAAATATTGCTTTTTTATTTTTTTGATTTCTTCTTCTGCTTGTTCTTTTGATGATACTTTTATTAAATTCGCAATAAATTTTGATTTTTTGACAACAATTTCTGTTTTTATATTTTCTTTTATAGTTAAATAATAATTCATTTTTTATTCCTTATCTGTCCAATTGTGGACGTTTCTTTTTGGGCAAAACTACAATCCTGCCACATATCCAGTTGAATACGCTATCTGTAAATTAAATCCTCCTGTATAGCTATCTACGTCAATGATTTCTCCTGCAAAATACAATCCCTTTACCTTTTTAGATTCCATTGTTTTAGGATTAATTTCTTTGATATTAACTCCTCCGCTTGTGATGATTGCTTCCTCGATTGGTCTAAATCCTTTTATGGTTATTTCAAAGTTTTTTATCATTTTAACAAGTTCTTCTCTTTCTTTTTTGGTAATTTCATTTACTTTTTTGTCTGGCTGTATGTTGCTTTTTTGTATGATAACTGGAATTAATTTTTGAGGTAATAATTTTTCTAAACTATTTTTAAATTGCTTATTTTTTACTTCTTCAAAGTCTCGTAAAATACGGGTATCTAATTTCTTTTCATCTAATGCCGGCTTTAAATCTATTTTCAATATAATTTTTTTCTCTTTTAATAATCTCTCAATTTGTTTATACCTTACCAAATGTGCTGATGCACTTAGAATTGTTGGGCCTGAAACCCCAAAATGGGTAAATAGCATTTCTCCAAAGTCTTCATAAATGGTTTTATTTTTTTCTATATCTAGCAACTGTATTCCTACATTTCTTAAACTTAGTCCTTGCAATTCCTTACATTCTTGTTTTTCAAATGTTTCTAATGGTACCAATGATGGCTTTATGGTTGTTATCGTATGTCCTAATTTTTCTGCTAATATATATCCATCTCCTGTTGAGCCTGTTAATGGATAACTTTTTCCTCCTGTTGCCAATATGACTTTGTCTGCTTGCAATATGCCGTGATTGGTTTTTACGCCAATTACTTTTTTATCAATCGTCTTTTTGAATTTCTCTTTTTCATTAATATTTTCTTCATCGATTTCATCATTTGATTTTACCAATATTTCTGATACAGTTGTATGATATTGCACTTTTATATTTAGTTCCTTTATCTTTTTTGTAAAACATGCTAACACATCGATTGATTTATCTGTTACAGGAAAAATTCGATCACCTCTTTCCTCTTTGACATCTAGTCCTTGTTGTTTTAAAAAATGAATAATATCTTTATTCGTAAACTGTTGAAAAGCACTATGTAAAAACATGCCATTTCCAGGAGTATTTTTTATAAATTCTTCCATATCTAGTGATGAAGTAATATTACATCTTCCTTTTCCTGTAATCAATAGCTTTTTTCCCAATTGTCCATTTTTTTCTAATAAGATAACTTCATTTCCATTTTCTTTGGCGGTAATTGCTGCCATCATACCAGCAGGACCACCACCAATGACAATTACTTTACTCATGTGAATTCCTTTCTGTGATGATTGTGGACGGAGAAAAAATCATCATTTTTTCATCTCTTCTATTGCTTTTAATATGCCGTATTTTCCATAATCATAGGTTAAACCACCTTGCATATAGGCTATATATGGTTCTCTAATTGGTCCATCACAACTAAGTTCAATGGTTGAACCTTCTGTGAAAGTTCCTGCTGCCATTATGACTTCATCTTCATATCCGCCCATTGGACTTGGCTCTGGAACAACAGATGAATCAATCGGAGACCCTTTTTGAATTCCTTGACAGAATTTTATTAATTTTTCAGCTGTTCCTAAATGAATTGTTTGTACTATATCTGCTCTTTCCTCATTGTATTTTGGTTCTACTGTATATCCTAATTCTTCTAAAATGGCACTTGCAAATATTGCTGTTTTAACACTACTTGCTACAACCTGTGGTGCAAAAAATAGTCCTTTTAATAAATTTGTATTTTGATTTAAAGAAGGTCCTATTTCTTTTCCAATTCCTGGAGCAGTTAATCTTTCTGCGCATAGTTTTATTAAATGTGCTTTTCCCACAATATATGCTCCACTTGTGGCAATGCCAGCTCCTAAGTTTTTCATTAATGACCCTACTGCAATATCTGCTCCTACTTCGATTGGTTCTCTATCTTGCACAAATTCTCCATAACAATTGTCTACCATAATAATCACATCTTTGTTGACTTCTCTTATCGCTTTTATGGCCTTTTCAATTTTTTCTATTGTCAAACTTTCTCTTGTTGAATATCCCCTTGACCTTTGAATTTCAACTAATTTGATATCTTTCTTTGCTAATCTTTCTTTTATTTTTTCAATATCAAAATCATTATTGACTAATTCAATTTGTTCATAATGAATTCCATAGGCTTTTAATGAACTTTCGCTTACTTCTTTTCCAATGCCAATAACGGTTTGCAATGTGTCATATGGTTCCCCTGTTATACTGAGCATAGTTTCATTGGGACGTAATAGTCCTGAAAGGGTAATTGCTAACGCATGTGTTCCTGAAATAAATTGTGCTCTTACCAAACTATCTTCTGCTTTAAATATTTTGGCATAGATTTCTTCAATTTTGTTTCTTCCTACTTCGTCAATTCCATACCCTGTTGAAGTTGCTAAATGCATTTCTTGTAAATTACATTCTTGAAATGCTTCAATTACCTTTATACTATTTTTACTACATATTTCTTCTATTTTTTTGAATTGTGGTTCTATCTTTTTTTCTATTTTTCTTGATAATTCTATTAATTCTTGGTTCATTAAAATTCCCCCTAAATATTAATTTGTTTTTATATGATTATCTTTCGTATTCTATATTTCTTTGACGTATTTATTTTACTACATTTTGCCTTTATTCGCAATACTATTTCACGTTTCTGTTTACTTTATGTAACTTTTGTGCTATACTATGTTGGTAACTATGTAACCCCGCATAGACCATAGCATATATGGTCAACATTAAAAGGAGGATTTTTTATGACACGGATGGAAAAGCTTGAGTACATAAAAAACTTTTATCCCCAACTTTTTGCTCTAATAGAGCAAAAGGTTCCGCACGCTGTAGAAAACACAGCATATATGACGGATAAAGACGCAGTCTATTGCAATGCAATAATTAGAAGCTATTGCATGAGGCGGAATAATCCGAAACTCTTAGACTTTTTGCGTCTTTAAATGAAGAAACGCCCAATATTTTTCAAAATATTGGGCATTTCTTCATTTTATTCTCAAAATTATTTTTGTGTATATGGTAATAAAGCGATATGTCTTGCTCTTTTAATAGCAATTGTAATATCTCTTTGATGTTTAGCACACATTCCAGTATTTCTTCTTGGTAAGATTTTACCTTTATCACTAATGAATTTTCTTAATTGTTCTGGATTTTTGTAATCTAAAACAAAGTTCTTATCACTACATAAAACACATACTTTTTTTCTTTGCTTTCTGAATCTTGGATTGTAATCCTCATCATAGTTTTTATTATTTCTTTTATTTTGTTTTTTATCTGCCATTTTCTATTTTCCCCCCTAACAAATTAGAATGGTAGGTCATCACTTGAAGACATTTCAAAATCTGCTCCCATGCTTCCAGGTGCTGTATTTCCAAATGTATTTTCAAAATTTGTATTATTAGATGTTTCTCCATCTCTTTTACTATCTGCAAAATATGCTTCTTCTGCTACAACTTCTGTAACATAGTGCTTTTGACCTTGGTCATCATCCCAAGTTCTTGTTTGAATTCTTCCAACAATACCTACTTGTTGACCTTTCTTAAAGTATTTACTACAAAATTCTCCTAATTTAGCCCATGCAACAATATTAATAAAATCTGCTTGTCTTTCTTCTCCTTGTCTTACAAATCTTCTATTAACTGCTAGACTAAATGAAGATACTAGTGTGTTACTTGTTTGTGTATATCTTGTTTCTGGGTCTCTTGTTAATCTTCCCATTAAAATTACTTTGTTCATTTCTTATCACCTTTCTTTACTTTAAATAAAGGCCCCTTCTTTATTTAATTTTTCCTTATTTTTCTACTTTTACAGTAATAAATTTTATAATATCATCTGTAATTCTGTAAACTCTTTCAAGTTCAGCTATTAATTCTGGTTTTGCTTCAAAGTTGAATAAAAGATATGTAGCTTCTTTGAATTTTTTAATATCATAAGCTAATCTTCTTTTTCCCATGTTTTCAACTGATTCCACTTTACCATTTTCATTAATTAGTCCTGTAAATTTTTCTTCTAAAGCTTTTAAACCTGCTTCATCAACATTTGGACTAACAATGATAATACTTTCGTATTTGTTCATTATCATTCACCTCCCTATGGATTTATAACCTGCAATTTCTTTGCAAGTAGAGATACTTTTATTTTTTTAATAAGAACATTTGCTGTGTAAAAATTGTAAAAATATTATTCTTTATTAAAAAAATAGCTGTATTATCTTTAAAGCACAGCTATTTTATCATATTTTTTTATTGATTTCAAGTATATTTTTCACTTTTTTTATCTAACTAAACCAATTATTTTTTATAAAAATCAAATGTCGGATTTTTTTGTTCTTTTGCTTTTTGTGCCTCAAACCACTTTGGTGCCACAAAACCATATAACCCAATTGCCATTAGATTAAATACAACAACATACACTCTAAGTAATTGTCCATAATAATCTTCTCGAAGTTCTTTCATATAATTTTGTAAATTTTGTCCTGCTTTCGTTATTGTTTCCATAGCATCTTCTAATAGCTCTCTTTCTCTTTCTGTTATGGTTTCATCATATTGTATTGGCTCGTTAGAAAATTGTATAGATAATCCTTCTTCATATTCTACAATTGATTTTGTGGCATAAATAACATTAAATGCAATGATTACTATCATAATTCCAATTGCAATCTTTTTTACTGTTTCTAAATCTAAATCTTTCCAAAAAATTTTTATTCCCACATATATGATAATACTATTTTTCACTAAATAAATGATATATGCCATCCATTCAGTAATCTCTATCTGTGTAAAATGTTTTATCAAATTAGTCACTATATTTAAAACTAAAGTTAATACAATTAATTTGATAACCCCTACTATAACTTCTTTCATCTTATTTTTCCCCTTTTATTTCTTCTATTCGTATTTTATCTTTATTTCTTTTATACGTCAATCTTTACATCTTAGAAATTTGGATTTCTTTAACAAATGTCTTCTTTTGACTTTTTGTATTCATTCTATTTATTTTCTTCTGTAATTCCATAATTGGAATTGGTAGTAAAGAAATTGCTAATGTAATAAGCCATTGTGTTGAATTCAAACTTACCACATCAAATATATTTGCTAAAGCAGGAATTACGACCACAATCGTCTGTACCAAAAGCCCTAAAACAAAGCTTCCTATTAAAAATTTATTCTCTAATATTCCAGTTTTGAAGATTGATTTTTCACTTTTTATATTAAAGCTGTGGACAAGTTCCAACAAGCCCATACTAATAAATGCCATTGTTCTTCCAACTTCTACACCATAATATTTATTTCCAATACTAAAGGCAATTAATGTAAGCATTCCCAACATAATGCCTTCTAATATGATTTTGCTCCATAAGCCATCTGCAAAAATACTTTTTTTTGAATCTACAGGTTTTCTTTCCATGATGTCTTTTTCTGGTGGTTCTAATCCAAGGCTAATTGCAGGTAGCGAGTCTGTTACCAAATTAATCCAAAGCAATTGTATAGCCAATAATGGAGATTGAAGACCTAGTACCAATCCCATAAAGATAGTTACAATTTCTCCTATATTTGTGGCAATTAAAAAGTGAATGGCTTTTCTGATATTATCATAGATATTTCTTCCCTGCTTTACTGCGTCTACAATGGTTACAAAATTATCATCTACTAAAATCATATCTGCTGCATTTTTAGCAACATCTGTGCCACCTTTTCCCATAGCAATTCCAATATCTGCACTTTTTAAAGCTGGACTATCATTAACCCCATCTCCTGTCATAGCAACAACTGCCCCATTTTTTTGCCATGCCTTTACAATTCTTACTTTATGTTCTGGGGTTACCCTTGCAAATACTGTATAATTTTGAATTTCTTTTTCTAGTGTTTCTTGTTTTAATTTATCTAATTCTTCCCCTGTAATGGCTTTGTCTCTTTTTGTATATATTCCAATTTTTTCTGCAATTGCTTTTGCTGTTGCAATATGGTCTCCTGTTATCATAACTGTTTTGATACCTGCCTTTTTACAGGTTTCTACTGCTTCCTTAACCCCTTCTCTTGGTGGGTCTATCATTCCAATTAATCCTACAAATTTCAATTGATTTTCTACTGTTTCACTACTTATTTTATTTGGCAAACTTTCTATATCTTTATATGCCACACTGATAACTCGTAAAGCTTTATTTGCCATTTTTTCATTCTCTCTTAAAATTTTTTCCTTCTGTGTTCCTATACATCTATTTAATAAAACATCTGGAGCCCCTTTGGTAATTACTCTATACTTTCCATTTTCTAATTTGTGAATTGTTGTCATCATTTTTCTTGTAGAATCAAATGGTATTTCATTTACTCTTGGCATAGCTTGATATAATTGCATTTTATCCAATTTGTTTTTGTATGCTACTTCTATCAATGCATTTTCCGTCGGCTCTCCTACAACTTCTACTTTTCCATTATTATTTTCTATTTTGCTATCTGTGCACATAGTCGCAAGTTCCATTGCGAAATTCGGATTTTCTGCTTTAATTTCTACCACTTTCATCTTATTTTGTGTCAATGTTCCTGTTTTGTCAGAACAGATGACATTACTACTTCCTAATGTTTCCACTGCTGGCAATTTTCTAATAATACTATTTCGTTTTGCCATTTTGGTAACACCTAATGATAGCATAATCGTAACAATTGCTGGTAAGCCTTCTGGTATTGCTGCCACAGCTAATCCCACAGAAGTCATAAACATTTCCATTGGTGGTATTTTTTTGATAATGCCTATTACAAAAATTACTAAACAAATGATTAAGCAAATAACCCCTAATATTTTTCCTACTTGATTTAATTTCTTTTGTATTGGTGTTTCTGGTGCTTCACTTTCAATAAGCATATTGGCAATTTTGCCCACCTTTGTGTCCATTCCAATTTCTGTGACCACTACTTTTGCATGTCCATTAACGACAGTACTTCCCATAAATACCATATTGATGATATCTCCTAGTGGTATATCTTTTTTACAAATTACATTTCCATCTTTTTCAATACTTTCCGTCTCTCCTGTCAAACTAGATTCTTCTACTTTTAAATTGAAGTTTTCTATAATTCTGCCATCTGCTGGTACACGATTTCCCGCTTCTAAGATAACAATATCTCCTACTGTTAAAGTTTCTGAAGGAATTTCAATTTCTTTCCCATTTCTAATAACCTTTGACATCTGCGGTGTCATCTTTTTTAGACTTTCAATTGATTTTTCTGCCTTTGCCTCTTGTAAAACGCCCATAATGGCATTTAATACCACAATCGCTATGATGATGATAGAATCAATATAGTCATTTTCTCCCTGATACCAGGATATTCCTGCTGATACAATAGACGCCATAATTAAAATAATAATCATGAAATCATTAAACTGCTTAAAAAATTTAATAATAATTCCTTCTTTTTTGCTATTTTCCAGTTCATTTCTGCCATATTGGTTTTGTCTTTTTAAAACTTCATCAGTATTTAATCCTTTGCTAAAATCTGTATTTAGTTTTCTTTCAACTTCTTCTTTTCTAAGTGTTTCCCACATATTCTTCCTCTCCTTTGTGTTTTGAATAGACATTTATCTTGTCCTTTTTCTAACTAATTGTATTCGCATAAATAATTTTTATGACTACTTTTATATATTAATAAAGGATTAAACTTTTTGAAAAACACCATTTTTTGACTTTGTTCATATGTTATCATTAGAAACTTTATAAACATAACAACTTAAATTTACATTTTGAACGGAGGTTTTATATGTGTTATTAAACTGCATTATTTTAGCAATTTCAAGTAGTATAGATTCCCTTGGAATTGGTATTACATATGGAATAAAAAATACCAAAATTACACGTTTTGCGAAATATATTTTATTTATTATTGCTTTTACCATTTCTACAATTTCCATTTATTTTGGAAATCTATTAAAATATATTTTTCCAGATTTGCTCATTCATTACTTGGGTAGTTTTATTTTAATTGTAATGGGACTTTTTATATGTTTTCAGGCATTAAGATTTAAACAAAAATCGAAATCAAATGATAAATTAGATGTAAAATTATGCGATACAGAAAAAATTTATTCTTTTTTTATTAAGTGTTTAGGCATTACCATAAAAATTATCAAAAATCCAAGTTCCTCTGATTTTGATAAATCCAACACCATTGACTCAAAAGAAGCTTTATTTTTAGGGTTTGCACTTTCTTTAGATAGTTTTTGCATTGGAATTGGTTTTAGTATGCTGAATACATTTTCTATTCTATTTCCATTATTTATTAGTTGTTTTCAATTATTTTTCTTGAATTTTGGAATTTATTGTGGAAAGAAACTGTATTCTTTTAGTAAATTACCTGATAATATTTGGTCAACTATTTCTGGTATTTTATTAATTATTATTGGATTTTGTAAAATTATATTATAATTTGTCTATATAAACTGACTTTATTTCTATTTTTTCATTGCTTTATGAAATAAACCATGATAGAATACTACTTAAGTAACTAGCGTCGTGGTCACGGATTGTGACCTATGTAGTCTATTATGCAAATATTTGCATAATAGTTGCCTTATGGCAGAAAGGAGTATATTATGCAACCTTTGAAAAATCTTTCTTACAAGGAAAAACGGCAAAAGCTGATAACCGAAATCACCAAAAAGTCATCTGGTGCTCTAAAAGAATCAGAAGTTTCTACTATCGTAAGTCAATTAAATGTAAATGTTCCCTACTTACTGGAACGTGCACATTCTTACGAGGAAATCAAGAAACAATTAACATTAAAACAGTTTTCTCCAGACGACTTAATCCCCTATACCTTCTATACCAAAGAGTATGGAAAAATTCTATTAGGAACTGCTAGTTTTGGATTGATGGAAAATGGATTGCTTGTTGCCCCTCCAATTTTAAAGAAACGGCAAAAATTAGTAATCTTAATCGATCAACATCGGTTTTGTTCCTATGAAGGAATTTGTAATAAACTAGGAAAAACACTTAAGATTGTCATGTATATTCCCTAAATCAAAGATATTAGTTTCTGACTAATCTATCTTTATCCCAAAACGCGAAGGTTGCCACCTTCGCGTTTTTGTTTTAAAAATTATTTATTTAATTTCATTGACAACAATTTTGATATACCATTTTCCTCCATGGTAATTCCATAAACTGTATCTGCCGCTTCCATGGTTCCTTTTCTGTGAGTTATAACTAAAAACTGTGTATTTTTAGAAAATTTCTTTAAATATTCTGCATATCGATAAACATTGACATCATCAAGTGCTGCTTCTATCTCATCTAGTACACAGAATGGTGCTGGATTAATTTTCAAAATAGCAAATAATAAAGCAATGGCTGTAAAAGCTTTTTCTCCTCCAGATAATAACATCATATTTTGTAGTTTCTTTCCTGGTGGTTGTACAGTTATTTCTATTCCACATTCTAAGATATTATCTTTATCTTCTAATGTTAAACTTGCATTTCCTCCACCAAATAGTTCTTTAAATACTTCTGCAAAATTCTTATTGATTAGTTCAAATTTTTCTTTAAATTGTTCTTTCATAATACTTGTCATGTCTGTTATAATTTTTCTTAATTTTGCCATTGTGCTTTCTAAATCCACTCTTTGTTCACACATGAAGTCATATCTATCTTTTAAGTTTTTGTATTCTTCTATGGAATCAACATTGACACTTCCTAATTCTCTAATTTCGGTTCGTAAATCTTTTACTTTTTTCTGTGTCAATTGTACATTATCTGGTTTTCGGTAATCTACAACATTGTTTGGCGTAAGTTCATATTCTTCCCACATTTTATTAATAATACTATTTATATCTTCTTCCAATTTGGTTTTCTTGACATCTATTTTTACAATCTGGGCTTTTAAATCTTCTATTACCTTAAATTTACTATTGATTTCTTCTTCTTGTTCTGCTAATTTTTCATTTTTCTGTGTTCTTTTTTCTTTTAATTCTTCAATTTTAGAACCACTATTTTTTACTTCTTCTTTGATTTTTTCAATTTTGTCTTTGATTTCTTCAATTGATTTTTCCAAATTAAAATTATCTTGTGTAATTTGTTCAATTTGCACTTTTTTATTTTCAATACTCTTATTAGTGCTGTTAATCTCAGAATCAATTCTTTCTTGTAGTTCCTCTATTGAACTTTCGCTTTCATCAAATGAAGATACAGAAATTTTTAAATTGGTAATATCAAAATTCAAATCATCTACATATTTTTGGTTATCTTTATTTAGTTCTGCAAACTCTGTGATGATTTTCTTTAATTTCTCATTTTCTTCATTAATCGCTTCTATTTGTTCTTGGAATGCTGTTTTATTTTTTGTACTTTCCTCTTTTTGCTCATCTAATTTTTTACTTTCTTCTTTTAATTTATTTAATCTTGTTTCAATTCGCCCAATATTGTCTTCAATGGCATTTATCTTTTCTTTTCCTGTTGCATAAGTAATTTCAATTTCCTGTAATTCTCTTTCAAAGCTAGAGGCTGTCTCTAAAACATTTTGAATAGATGTTTCATAATTTTCTTTTTCTTGTTCTAATTTTTGTATTTGTTCTTCTAACTTTTTAATTTCTTTTTGTAGTTTTTCTATTTCTCTTCCTCTACCTAAAATGTTAACTGTCTTTTTCGCAACAGAACCACCTGTGATAGCCCCTGATGGATTAATCACATCTCCATCTACTGTAATTATTCTAAAGCTATATCCATTGTCTTTGGCAACTCTAATGGCTGTATCCATATCTTGTACAATCACAGTTCTTCCTAATAAATTTAGGATAATATTTTCATATTTTTTGCTATATTGAATTAAATCTGAGGCAATACCAATAATTCCATTGTTTTTGCCTTTGATTTTTTCAAGTTTCTTTCCTCTTACAGATGTAATTGGCAAGAAAGAAGCTCTACCTAAGTTATTTTTTCTTAAATGTTCTATTAATCTTTTGGCGTCTTCTTCATTTTCTGTTACTATATTTTGCAAGCTACTACCTAAACACATTTCAATGGCTGTTTGATATTCTTCTGGAACCTCTATAATATTTGCTAAAACACCATGCATACCTTTTCCTAATTCTTTTGTAGTCTCACAATCTTTTAACAAAGTTTTTACACTCTTAATATATCCCTCTTTTTCTTTTTCGGTTTCAATTAAAAATTTTAATTTTGATTCCTTAATTCGTTTTTCTCCTGAAAGCATATTGATTTTACTATCGAAATCTTTGATTTTTCTGTCTGCTTCTTCTTTTTCTTTGTTGACATCTTCTAAATCTGTTAAGATTTTATTTCGTTTACTTTCAATTTCATAAAATTCCTTGGCAATTTCTTCTTTTTTCATTCTAGTACTATCTAATTCAGAAATATTGCCTGTTATCTCATTTTTGATTTGTGTTTGTCTTTTTTGATAGTTTTGATAATTAATCTCTTGTTCACTAATACTTGCTTGTAGCTCATATTTTTTATCTGTATTTTCTTCTACTGTTTTCTTATGCTCTTCTATTTCCAATTCTTTATTAGATAGTTTTTTCGTAATTTCTGCTAATTCGTTTTCTTTTTCTTCTAATTCTTTTGCAAATTTTTCTTTATTCTGTTTTAAGTTTTCCTTCTTTTCTTCTTTTTGCTTTTTTTCCTCTTCTAGTTCTTTTATCCTTGCAGATAACTCTTCAATTTCTTTCTCAAAACGCTCTTTATTTTGTTTATTATTTTCAATTCTTGTATTAGAAACATTGATATCTGAATTTAACATTTCGATTTCTTTTTTGCTTTCAAATCCTAAATTAGACATTTCTTCGATAGACTCTGTAATATTATCAATTTCTGATTTTAATTCTTCTTTTAAGGCTTTAATTCTTTCTAATCTACCTTCTTCATCATTACATTGGTTTTTATACACTTCTTCATCTTGTACAATATCTTCTAACTCTTTTTTATATTTTTCTATATTGTATAAAAATAATCCAATTTCAATATTTTTTAATTCTTCTCTTAAATTTAAGTACTTCTTTGCCTTTTCTGACTGTTCTTTTAATGGCTCTAAATTGGTTTCGATCTCTAGCAATATATCATTAATTCTTAGAAGATTTAATTTTGTATGTTCTAATTTTTTCTCACTTTCAGCTTTTCTCACTCTATATTTTACAATACCTGCTGCCTCTTCAAAAATATGTCTTCTATCCTCTGACTTATTACTTAAAATCTCATCAATTTTTCCTTGTCCAATAATAGAATAGCCATCTTTTCCAATACCTGTGTCCATAAAAAGTTCTAATACATCTTTCAATCTGCATGGTACTTTATTGATATAATATCCCGTTTCTCCACTTCTATATATCTTTCTTGTAACCGTAACTTCTGTATATTCAATAGGTAATGTTCCATCTGTATTATCAAACACCAAAGAAGCTTCTGCAAAACCTAGTGATTTTCTATTTTGTGTACCTGCAAAGATGATGTCTAACGATTTAGAACCTCTTAGAGATTTCATACTTTGCTCGCCTAATACCCATCTGATAGCATCTGATATATTACTTTTTCCAGAACCATTAGGTCCAATAACACTGGTAATTCCTGGCATAAATTCTAACACGGTTTTATCTGCAAATGACTTAAATCCTTGTAATTCCAATCTTTTTAAATACATGTATATCTCCTCTTTTATTAGATTTGTCAAATGGGATGGATTGATGATTTTGGGGACGGAGCAAAAAATCATCATTGATGAAAGTTAATTTATGATATAATTTTAAAAATTATAGAATGATGATTTTTTGCTCCGTCCCCAAAATCATCACTCCATCCCCAAAATCGTCACTTACATATTTTTATCAATATTTGGCAATAATTGTTTCTTTCTTGAAACAACACCTGGTAAAAATGCTCTATTATTTTCTAATTTTACATCAAATGCTTTTTCTACAGCATCTGTTCTATCTCCTAAAGCTATAATTTCTGAGTTACTGTTTAAGATATCTGTTATTGCTAGTACAAAAAGTTTTAAACCTTTTTTCTCAATCTCGCTATTGATTGCACTTTCTAAATCTTTTTGTCTTTTTAATACTTCTTCAATATCAACCGTATTTACTTGTGCAATCACAAATTTATTTCCATCTTTATCAAGATTTTTAGCGTCTAAATTTACTAATTCTGCTTCTGAGAAATCTCCTAAGTCTGTTCCTGCTTTTAACATATCTAATCCATATTCTTCAATATTGATTTCTGCTATTTTTCCTAATTCTTCTAATGCTTTTTTATCATAGTCTGTTGTTGTTGGAGATTTTAATAATAATGTATCTGATATGATGGCGCTTGCCATTAAAATTGCTTCTTCTTTGCTAATTTCATGTCCTAATCTTTTATATTCTTCAAACAAAATCGTACATGTACATCCATATGGTTTTGCTGTATAGTATAAAGGTTCTGATGTTTCAAAATTTGCTATTCTGTGATGGTCTGTTACTGATAAAATTTTTGCATTTTCAATGCCTTCTACACTTTGATTAAATTCGTTATGGTCTACTAAACATACTTCTTGTCCTTCTTCTACTTTATCTATCATTTCTGGTGCTTCTAATTTTAAATAATCTAATACATATTGTGTTTCTTTATTAATTTTTCCTAATCTTTTTGCAACTGTGCAATTCCATCCATTTTTCTTATCTAGTCTTTCACTTACTAAACTTGCACATATTGAGTCTGTGTCTGGGTTTTTGTGTCCAAATATAAATACTTCTTTTTCCATTTTTCATTTCTCCTTCATTTCGATTTTTTTCTTTATTTCTCACTTATTATATTTTCATTTACGCAATTTGTCAATTAAAAAAATAGCAAAATATGCTAAAAGGGAAAAGACAAACCTTTTTATTTTATATAAGATTTGTCCTTTTTTGATATTAAATCATTTTTGCAGTTTCTTTCTTATTCTGCTTTATTTTCTTCTATATTTCTTAATATATTTTCTAATTCTTCTTTGTTAAATTCATATTTCTTATTACAGAAATGACAAACCAATTCTGCCTTTCCCTCTTTTTCTATCATATCTTGTAATTCTTCTTTGCCAATTGTCATTAAAGCATCTTGCATATGTTCTTTTGAACAATCACATTTAAATTCTGGTACGATATCATCTTCTATAATTTCAACATTTTCGTCTCCTGTTATTCTTTTTGCAATTTCTTCTAATGTTAAATTTTGGTCTAACATTTTTGACATTGCTCCAGCCTTAAAGATGGATTGTTCTACTGTTGATATATCCGCTTCTGTAGCATCTGGCATTGGATTAATCAAATATCCTCCACTTGCTCTTACACCATTTTTATCTACCAAAACACCTAATGCTGCTGCTGAATTCCTTTGCTCTGAATTTACAAAATAGTTTGCAAAATCTTCTGCTATTTCTCCTGATACTAACGGAGATATACCAATATATGGGTCTTTTAATCCAATATCTTTTACAACATTAATAAATCCTTCATGTCCAACAGCCCCACCTACATCTAATTTTCCATCTTCGTTTAATGGCATTTCCACTACTGGATTTGTTGCATAACCTTTTACAATTGGCTTATTATTCGCTGTTGCAATCATGACACCGATTGGTCCATTTCCTTTTAATTGCACTGTTAACTTGTCCTTACTTCCTTTCATTTCTGTTGCCATAATGGCTGTTATTGTTAATAGTCTACCAAATGCAGCGGTTACGACTGGGCTCATATCATGTATTTTTCTTGCTTCTTCTACCATTTCTGTTGTGTTGGCACATATAACAGATATTCTTCCTTCATGTGCTAAAAATTTTATTATTTTATCTGACATTATTTATCTCCCTTTCCAGTATAATATGTATAAATTTCTTAACGAAATCTTACATATTTTAATATATTTTTTTAGAGAATTCAAGCATTTCTCTTTTTTTCTTGATATTTCTCATTTACACATGGAAGTTATTAACTGCCTTTATTCTTCAAGATTAAAATTGTAATTTGCCTCCTTCCATTTTATATGATATACTTTCTAATGAAAACTATGAGATGGAGGTTATTATGAAATTACCAAAAATTAGTATTGTAGTACCTATATATAATGTAGAAAAGTTCTTACCTTTTTGCTTAGACAGCATTTTAAAGCAAACCTATACAAATTTAGAAATTATATTAGTAAATGACGGTTCTACTGATTCTTCTTTAGCAATTTGTAATAAGTATGCTTCACGTGATAAACGCATCCAAGTCATTCATCAAGAAAATCATGGTCTTTCTTATTCAAGAAATAAAGGAATTGAAGTTGCTTCATCCGAATATATAAGTTTTATCGATGCAGATGATATTATTGCTCCTGATTTCTGTGAACATTTATTACATTTACTAACTTCTAACAATGCTGATATTGCAGAATGTAAATTTATAAAAATTAGTGAAACAGATTTACTAAGTTACACTTTTCCAGCTTCTTCTGATTCTACATTTTTAGTTTTAAATTCTATAGAGGCTCTAAATCGAATACATAATGACAATTTAGATATTTGTGTAAACTCTGTTATTGCATGTAATAAATTATATAAAACAAAACTTTTTAAAGAAATTCAATATCCTGTTGGAAAAATCTATGAAGATGAACATACTACTTATAAATTATTTTATAAGGCCAAAAAAATCGTATTTTCTAATATTCCCTTATATGGTTATGTACAACGTCAATCTAGCATTATGAATAAACCTTTTAGTTTATCACGTCTAGGTGCACTTGAACCTTATGACAATTATATGTCTTTCTTTAAAAATTTAGGAGATACATATTTGATTCAAAAATGTGAAAGAAGATATTTAAGATTATTAATTTTAATTTTAACAGAACTAGAAAATTCTGATTTTGAGAATAAACCTTATGTACGAAATATTTTAAAAGAAAAATTTGATGAAATTTATGTACCAGATGAAACAGAAGATTTTACTGTAAAGCCTGATAATATGTTACAATCTAAGACATATTATTACAATAAATTTCAAGAATTAATGAAAGGAAGTTATTAAAAATGAAACTATATTTTGTTAGACATGGTCAGACTAATTGGAATATCCAAAATCGTTTACAAGGTTCTTCTGATATTCCTTTAAATTCTACTGGAATTAAACAAGCACATATTTTAGCAGACAAATTACGCTCTACACATTTTGATTATATCATCTCTTCTCCTCTTAATAGAGCCCTTCATACTGCCAATATTATTAATCAAGATAGGCATATTCCCTTAACTACAAATGACGCTTTATTAGAAAGAGGTTTTGGATGTCTTGAAGGTATAAAAGGTAACGAATATGATAAAAACCTATTCTGGGATTATGCAAAAGATTATCATTATAAAGATGTAGAATCTATTCAAGATTTTTTCAAAAGAATTCATACATATTTGGATACTTTAATAAAAACATATCCAGAAAAAACACTTTTGTTAGTTTCTCATAATGGTGTACATATTGCTACAAATTGTTACTTTAACGGCTTTCCTAAAGATGGAAAACTTTTAAACATTTCATTAGATAACTGCTCTTTTATGGAATATGATTCCTCTAATATTCTTTCAAAAAAATAGCAAACATTCTTGATGTGTTTGCTATTTTTCAAACATCTATATTCGTCCTTTTCAATATGGCTCTCATTACTTCAGTAGACATTTTCTCTAACGCTTTCCAACTTTTGCATACATTTTTTATCTTACCTATTTTTACTTCTTCTATATTTACATTTAACTTTACCATATCTAATAATATTCCTATATCTACCCCATAATCTTTTTCTAATTCTATTTTTTGAAATACTGATTTTTTTCCTGCCACCATTCCACTTAAAGGTTGGGAATATTTTTGTAAATCTGGAAACAATAATTTTAATAGAGGCTTTGCTACTAATTCTGTTACTCTTCCACCTTCTCTGTCAAAAGTGGCTTTTACAAAATCTACATTTCTTTCTAATATTGGTTCTGTTAATTTATAGATAACATCATCTGAATAATCTGAAATGTCTCCATCTAGAAATACAATACATTCATTCTGTGCTTGTTCAATTCCTGCTTCCATAGCATATCCTTTTCCTTGTTTGTTACAGAAAATAACTTTTGCCCCTTCTTTTTGTGCAATCTCTTCTGTTTTGTCTGTACTTATGTACTTAAGTTGTTAACTACTATAATTTCTGTAACTTTCTTATTTGCTTTACATATATCAATAACCGTTTTAATATTTTCTTCTTCGTTATATGCTGGTATAATTACACTAATCATATTTTTTCCCCCCTCTCTATTTGTTTTTGTTCCTATTTTTATTTATATCCCATCTCCTTTTAATATACATAATCAATATACTTTTTTCTTTTTTTCGTTCTGTTTTTTTACATGCATGTAAATTATATCATTTTGACAAATTAAAGTCAATGTATTCTGATTTTCTTTTCATTTCTTAAAATATCTATTATTTTCTTTTTATTTTTCTTGAATTCATTTGTTCTTAAAAGTATTTTTGTAATCTTATGTTTTACATAATTATTGGTAATAATAGTGTGTGTAATATATAAGAAAAGCGTGCGTTAACGAAATCAAAGATTTCGACGCACACATGTGAAGACTGCTTCGCAGTACTTCACAAATATATGTAGCTTAACCTTGTTG
>CASFHP010000014.1 GCA_949294555.1 uncultured Eubacteriales bacterium | reverse complement strand
ATATTAGATAGATTGTTACATCATTCTAGTGTAATAAAAATTACAGGTCAATCCTATCGTTTAAAAGATAAATTAGAAGAAATTGAAAACAGAAAATAATATAAAAATAGATTCCAGAAAATGTAAT
This sequence comes from uncultured Eubacteriales bacterium, assembly GCA_949294555.1. GTDB lineage: Bacteria > Bacillota > Clostridia > TANB77 > CAG-508 > CAG-269. Next base: position 39,584 of record CASFHP010000014.1, on the reverse strand, counting down.
TATACTGTTACATTTTCTGGAAAAACAACATTGAATTTTTTTATCAATTTAATTTTGTATTTTTTTATCAATTTTATATTGACTTTTACATGTTGATACATCAATTCAAAATAAAATATCACACTTTAATAATTACCAAAAAGATTTGATTAAAAATTTTATTGAAATTTTTGAAATATATGAAAAAAATAAAAATTAAACATTTAATTGGAAAAGGCTCGAAAAATTCGAGCCTTTTCCTAGACCTTTTTACACATCACATCATTTAGAATAAAAACCTGTTGTCTCATAAACCTCTTTTAAGGTTTCTCTTGCTTTACCGCTTGCAATCTCTGCTCCCTGTTTGAGAATATTCTTGATATATTCTTCATTTTCCGGAGCTTCCAACTCATAGTATTTCTTCTGAATTGGCTCAAGAGCATCGGCAACAGTTTCGCCTACTGCCATTTTGAATTTTCCGTATCCAATCCCTTCAAATTCACGTTCTACTTCCAGCGGTGTTTTTCCAGTTATTGAACTGTAGATGTTAATAAGGTTTTTCACACCTAACTGCTCATCTGAAAACCTCACCTCATTCATTGAATCTGTTGTAGCCTTCTTAAACTTTTTAATGATAGTATCTCTATCATCTAATAAAGATATGAAAGCCAACGGATTTGGATCAGATTTTGACATCTTTTTCTCCGGGTCTTTAAGACTCATGATTTTTGCACCTGTTTCCGAGATAAATGCCTCCGGTATTGTAAATACCTGCTTTCCATAGGTAGAATTATACCTTCTGGCAATATCTCTTGTAATTTCCAAGTGCTGCCTCTGGTCTTCTCCGACCGGCACAAAATCTGCCTGATACAAAAGAATGTCCGCTGCCATTAATACCGGATAGTTGAATAATCCAACTCTCACATTCACCTGCTTTTGGGATTTGTCTTTAAACTGAGTCATTCTACTCAATTCTCCCATGTAGGTGTTACAATCCAGTACCCAAGCCAGCTCGGCATGCTCATGTACATGTGACTGTACAAATATCACATTTTTGCTAGGGTCTAACCCGCAAGCCAAATACTGCATAAGAGCCTTCTTTGTATTTTCCCTTAATTCCTTCGGATCCTGCGGAACTGTGATTGCATGTAAATCTGCAATGAAATACATACACTCATATTCTTCCTGAATATCTACCCAATTCCGTAAAGCTCCCAAATAGTTTCCTAAGGTCAAGATACCTGATGGCTGTATGCCACTTAAAATAAGTCCTTTCTTCATGTTCTGCTCCTTTCTTTGGTTTGATGTATTTTAGGTCTACTTTCTACCGAAAGTTATTAACATAATATCACACTTTATGTTTTTTGTCAAATGTTGCCAAAAATGCAGAAAGCAAAGATATAAAATACCTTTGCTTTCTTTAATTGTTCTTTGGCTATCTCCTATTCAGTCAAAGCCAACTGGGTTTTTTTGTGCAAACCACAATAACCTGTGCATCAGTTGGATTGAGTTTCTTGAATATGTTATAGATGCTCTCATTTTTTACTTCCTGTACGATTTTTTCATCTGGATAGGCATTACGTACAACCATATCCTCATCAGCTTCACTCATAGCAGGATGTGAATGCATAACTGTCCAAACTTCTTTTGGTACATTTTGAGATGTAACATTAGGAAATACTAAATCCGCATTTCCATTATATGCTACACTACTCATCATTTCGTATACTCTCGGGTTATGAGTTCTTGCTGTCAAGAATTCGTTTCCATCTTTCTTTACGATTTCACGAAGTAATCTTGAACTAAAACCCATCCCCTGAATATCCGGATGAATAATAATTCCATGCAGATAAGTATTACTGCTTTCAGCAATATTATCGCATGTAGCAAATCCGTAGATTTCGCCATTTTCATCCATTACCATAAAAAGTTCTGCGTTTTCATTTTCAAAGAGATGCTCATACATATCCTGATAATCCGTAGGAAATTTAGCTTTATTAGCTATTTCCAAACACCGCTTTGTTACTTTTTCCTTGTCGACAAAGTCCTTAGGTGCACCAATAAAAATGTTCCAACCATTCATTTTCTTCATGTAAATACCTCCTTCTTGTTCTTAACCTTTTGATGAAACTAGTTGCGTTGTTACATTTTGATTTTGGCATACAATTCATCTTCCTTTCTTCAGCCAAGTTAAAAAGTTTGTAGTTACACTCCCATCTGTATCAAACAGTTTGGATATCCATATATTACCACCTTTTTATATGTTTGTCAATAATAATTAACATAAATTGTATCAAATATCATTTAATATTAAAATTATATAATTATAGATTTTCTTTAATGAACTTATAGAACATCTCTCTTTTGGACTATGTGCATCATATATATTAGGTGCTATTGCAATGAAATCTAATTCTGGTATTTTCTTTCCAAAAAAACCTGCCTCTAAACATATATGCATATCTATAACTTTTGGATTTACTTCGAAATATCCTTTATAAATTGCTTTACATTTATCTATAAATATTGACCTTTCTTTATGCTCATAACCTGATAATTCACTTTTTCTCTCTTGTATTCCATATTTGATAACTATATTATCTAAGTCATCTTCTAATTTTTGTTCAATTTCACTTCTATTTGTTCTTATTGAAAAAGATATTTTTATTTCATTCTTTGTATTTTCTATTTTACCTATATTTAATGAAACTAATGGATTTGAATATTTATCCTCATAATATACACCGTTTTTAATTTCTTTCAAAATATTTATTACTTTTTTTGTTGTATTTGAATTGAAACTATAATTATCATTTTGTTCTATTTTTTTCACACTTACTTTAATATTTTCATTATCATTTATAATTTTTCTTTTTATCGTTTTATTATATTCAATTATTTCCTGTGATATCCTGTCAAAATCATCATATCTGATATATACTTCACTATAACATTCTCTTGGAATTACATTTACTTTTCTTCCACCATATATATTTTTTAGAAAAATATTATATTTTGTATTTAGTTTATCTAGCAAATTTCCCATTTCCTTTATAGGATTTCCTCTATTTTTTGATATGTCCTTCCCTGAATGCCCACCTCTAAATCCATTTATTCCTATCTTGATTAAAATATTATCTTCTCTAATTTTATGCTGATTTCCTTCTATTTCATATTCAAAAATTTTTGCACCAGCACACCCAATCCATAATTCTTCTTCATTCATATTATCTAAACATATCATTTTTTTGCTTTCTAACATACTGACATCTATCTGTTTTGCACCTTCCATAGTTGTCTCTTCTTCTACTGTAAATATAGCCTCTATTTTAGGATGATTTATTTTATTTGAATTTAATATAGCTAATATTATTGCTATTCCTATTCCATTATCTGCTCCTAATGTAGTATTTTTAGCTTTTATATAATCTCCCTCAATATAAACCTCTAAACCTTCTTTTTCAAAATCATGATTACTATTTTCTTCTTTTTCACATACCATATCTAAATGGCACTGTAACATTATACTCTCTTCGCTATTATTCCATTTTGTTGAGTCTTTAAATATTATTATATTATTGTGAATATCTCTTATACATTTCAAGTTTCTTTCTTTTGCGAAATTTTCTACATAGTCTGCTATTTTTTCTTCTTTTCCAGACATTCTTGGTATTTTACTTATTTCATAAAAATATTTTAATACTTCACTTATATCAATTTCTTTTATTTTCACAAATTTGCCTCCCTGTACTATTATATTATTTATTAAAATAAATAAAACTCTCATCCTATTTTATTAGGACAAGAGTCTATTATCTTGTTATGCCACCTTATAAATGTACTATCATACATCTCCAATTGTAACAAGCTGGATACTCGTCAATGCCTACTTTAATAATATATATTATTTTGGATTGCTCTCATCAGTCCATTCAATATAAATTTCACTGTAATTATTCCACCATCAATTACTCTCTATTAGTTTCCTTTATACTTACTCCTCTGAATCTACGATTTAACTATTATTTTTTATATATACTACCATTTTATTTATAAAAATTCAATATATTTTTAAAATTTTTTAATTTTTTTTAAAAAACTATTGACAATTTGTTTTTTTTATATTATAATACGTAACATAAATAAGAAATTATTTATACAGTCAGGGAGTATAGTTCAGTGGTTAGAATGACGGTCTCCAAAACCGACGACGTAGGTTCGAATCCTACTACTCCTGCTCCGGAACTTATTTTATATAAGTTCACGACATAAGACTCAATTTATTGGGTCTTTTTTTATATTAGATATTAAAAGGATGCCTTCTAGGCATCCTCATGTACATTAGAAATTTCTCGCTCTTTTCTCTCTTGTTCAAATCTTTTGATATCACTATATAATTTATTATTATAATCTATAACTTCACCCTCTTCATCTCGTCGAATAATTTTTTTACTCAATCTTCGAGTTGAAATTATTATTTCTATGGATGAACGATAAGGAAGATTAAATATAATTATTATATAATCAACCAATGTTGCATGATTTTCCCTAGAAAGAATTTTTACTGTTGTCTCTGGATTGTAACTTTCCAAAATATCAAGAATTTCGCTTTGCCAAAAATCTTTCTTAATTACCTGCAATAATTCCTTCAATAGATTATGTGACTGTGAAATATCTTCAAATTCTGAATCATGAATAGATATTGCTAAACATAACCGATTATCTGACTTATTACTATTATTTCTGGCAATAAATTTGCAAATTTTCCTGCCTGAAAATTTAACATCACTAATATCATCTAAATGTTGATTTAGTAAATAACTACTTACATCAAATTCATATTTTATTAGTCTTGCTAAATAATTAATCATGGAATACATTAACCGTTTACAAGTTGCTTTTTTAAAATCCTTTTGTCTAGACATATAAACTCCTCCTCCATTGTCTTTAAATTTCTAATTTTGAATAACTAATAAGTAATTCATTAAACTGCATTTAATGGCTATATTATAGCATTTTATTTAAATTATGTCAATTTTATGTTTCATTTAACATTTTCCCTGTTTGATAATTTCAATTATATTATTAAATAATTATATTACAAATTATTGTAAGATATAGAATTGATGTTACACAAATTAGAATGAAAACTATTATTATCTTGACTTTTCTTTAAGTCTATACTTTTCCTTATATAAACTTATACTTATGTTTTTCAAACTCAATAAATTTTATCAAATTATCATAGCTGATTGAAATAGTTTTTGTATTTATATTAGGATGAAATAATAATTTTTTATTTTTCAAATCTTTATCTATTACCAATATCACCTGATTATCAATATCGTTTAATATTCCAAAAGGTGTAACACTTCCTTGTTCTAAATTTAAAATATTTGTTAATTCAGATTTTTCTGCAAGTGATAAATGGGATGTATTAATTATCCTTGCTATCTTTTTCATATTCGCCTTTTTCTTTTCTTCTAATATTACTAAAACATATTTACCCTTTTTATCAGTTAAAAACAAATTTTTACAACCTGTTCCTTCAATTCTTTCTTTTATTGATTGTGCTTGCTCAATAGTAAACACTGGCTTGTGTTCTACTTCTTTGAATTCAATGTTTAATTGTTTAAAAATTTCATATAAATTCATATTTAATTCCCCATAAAATTATATTTTTATTATCCCATTTATACCATAATATCTATAAAAAGTATATAAAAAATGAAAAATCAGCAAAATTCCCCTTTGAACATTAATTCTGAATCTGAATAATATTCTGTAATAGCATTATATAAACAAGATATAAGAAAATTGGTACTATTTTTTATATTATTTCCTTCATCTTCATTTAATGAATTTAATTTTTTAATCATATACATGACAATTCCACTATTTAATTTTTCCATCTTTTCTCTTACTAATGTTTGCGGTAATATTGCATTATTGATTTTTAATTTCTTTGAAAAATACATTATCTCTAATAAATTTTCAATGATTGGTTTCATTCTATATTCGTCTGTCTTCAGTAAATAATCTAATTCACATTTCTTTTTTATCTTCTCTAATTCCTTCATCTCATCTTCATACAGACTGACAGAGTTATTATTATAATTATTATTATTAAATTTATTATTATTACCCTGTAAGTTTTTCCATTCCTGACTTGTAGTTTTTGTTATTTCTTGATTTGTAATGTTTGGCAGATTTAGAATTGTATTATTTTCTATTTCAGAATTGTAATATTTACAATTCTTATTTTGACATCTTTGCCCTTCTTCAATTTTAGATACAAAAATAAGATTAGGTTTTCCTAATCCTTGCCTTCTTTCCTTTATTAAATTAAACTCCTTTAATTCTTTTAAAATTTTTACTATTGTTTTTTCACATACTCCGAGCATATCAGCTAAATCTTCTCTTTTATATAATAAATATAATTCTCCACTTTCATTTATCCATGTATTGAGTTTTGATAATTTTAATCTATCAATTATCAGCATATATGCAATTTTTGCCTCTGCTGATAACTTATTATATTTACCTTCAAATAACCCCTTTGGCATCATGTAAAAGTTATATGATAATTCATCTTCTATTTTATATAAATCCATAAATTCTCCTTTAAAAAAGGGCATTAACTGCCCTGTTCTGTTTCTTGACTTTGATATTCTAAGTTTATTAAATACTTCTTTTCTTCACTTTCAAACTCTTTTAAATATGTATTTACAATTTTTTGAATTTCTTTAAGACCATTTGCCAGTGTTTTACTATCTTGGTCTATACTCCACATACAAATACGCTTTAATTCTTCCGTATTAGAAGGCTCTAGTTTAAAATGTTTTTGAATTGTATATATAGTTGGCTCAACTATTAACCTTACATTATCTACAAAGTCACTAGCATTTGCTCCCATATTTGAAAAATCATTCATTGTAAATATTGTTTGTCTAATACTCTCATCTATTCTTTCTTTATTTTCAAATTTTATTTTATATTTATCATCGAACTTTTTTTGCAAATTATCTATAATATTCTTTAACATATCATAATTATAAATTTTATCTTTTCTATTTGAATTTGTTTGACTAATATCATAAACATCAATCAAAACAAAATCTTTTTTTCCCTCATTTCGTACACATTCTATTTTTTTTAATGGCTCTGCATTTTCATTAATAGTTTTTCCATATTTCTCCCATCCTTCTTTTGGTAATACATTTGAAACAGTTTCTAATTGACTCCTTAATAATAAACAATTCCCATAACTAATTTTGGGCATCAATGCTAATGTGTCTAAATAATCTTGTAATTTTCCGTTTTTAAAAGTTTCCTGTACTAACTCATCAATTCTTTTCCCCGCATCTTCTAAATTATCTAACATTCATTTTCCTCCTCCTTCTTTTTTATTTTCGATTTTAAATCTTTTACTGACCTTATATTATTTTCTTTTAGATATTTTTGAACATCATTCTTTATATTCTTAATTAAATCGCTTTTCATCTTTATATTTTCTTTCCTTTTAAAATCAAGTTGATTTGCTATTGTATATAATACTATTAAATTTTCGACATCTTCATTATTAATATTTTGTATTATTTCTTTTTTACTTTTACTTTCTATTTCCTCTTGCTTTTCTTTTTCTTTAATTTGTGTAGTAGAAACATATAATTCATCTCTTCTTTTCCACACATTTAATTTTTCTTCTAATTTTTCTTTAATCAGTTTGTTTTTTATATCCAATTTATCTTCTGTAGCTTGAAGATTTATTCTACTCTCTTCTAACTTTGTGTCTATAATTTTTATATTTTTTAAATCCGCATTTGCTTGAAATATCATATATAAGTATTTTATTATTCCCTTTCTACTATCAGATTTTAACAATATATTTTTCTTTTCTTCTTCTAAACCTTCTATTTCTTTTGTTAATTCTGCTTTTTTTTGTTCCATATCGTTTTTTTCCTTTTCTAAGGTTACCATTTCTAAATTTATATTATTAGCTTTTTCATCTAAAAAATCTAATTCTTTATATACTTGTTTTATATCCTCCATTTTTCCTCCTTTATATTAAAGGGAAAGTTTTCACTTTCCCTCTTATTTTATAATCCCGTTTTAGGTAATTTCTCAACAATTTGCTTTTCATATATTTCTACTGTATGCTGGTCATCATCTCTTACCTCTATACCATGTTTTCCAACAAGTGTAGTTTTATTTGTAAACTTATCTCCATTTTGCACATTGTCTTTTACCACTGCAAATAACTGTACATTTTCTTCAGACTTGAATCCGACATCTACACTTCCAAAATATAATTTTATTTCAGTAATATACTCATCTTCCTCTAATTCAATATTAGTAAGATCTATATAGTTATTAACTGTGGTACTTAGTCCATCTTTTAACAATTTATAATCTTGTTTGTTGGTTTTATAATATATTCCATATTTTAGTTCCTGATTATATGTTCCTGTTACTATTCTTGTTGGTTTTATATAATCGTATGGAATATAATCATACCATGTAAAATCGTCTAAGCCTACATTTCCTGTATTTGCAATAGTACAATCGTATTTTATTTCTTGATTTTTGCTTGTTTGCTCTATTCCTGTTTTGCTAGTTTCAACAGATGGTGTGTCAGGTTCGTTGGTAATATTTAATTCTTTTATTTCTCCATGTTTTTCAATCTCTACTTTGTATTCCTCTTCGTTTAACTGATACCATTCTCCCGTTTCTCCCTCTAATTCGTGTATGTATATAATTCCTTTTTCAAGTTTACTTGTAATAGCAATTCCTTCCTCATTAGTAGTTATTTTTTCAATGAAGTTCTTGTTCTCATCGTAGACTCCGAATGCTACGTTTGGAATTGGTGTTCCTGCTTTATCTCCATTTACTATATTATCTTTTTCTGCCGTCTTTATAACTTTTACTTGTCCTTGAATTTTTTGATTTTCAAATACATAATCAACAATCTCATTTTCCTTTAATTCTATTGTGCGAATTTCAGTATCAAGTGCATATTTTTCATTAGTAACTTTTTCTTTCAAATATAATTTTGGAAAATCTCTAACAGGATAACGAGAAGTTATCGCCTCACCATTTTTATTTGTTTTTATAGTTTCCAATACATTTCCGTTTTTGTCAAGAACTTCAAATTCTACATTTGCAAGTTTTATTTCGTGATTATCCTTATCAACTTTAATAACCTTAATTTGTGATTTTTTAAGCTCATTTTCTACTGTTACATTAGTATTTTCCTTCCATTCAATTTTTATATCCACTGGATTATCATTTAAGTTATACCATTTATTTGTCTCCTGCTCTATTAATGCCCAATTTCCTGTTCGCAAAGCTTCAATATGAATTTCTCCGATTTACATCTGTCTCATAATATCCAGTAATTTTATCAAACTCATAGGAATATAATGCAAACTTTACCCCTCCTAGTGCAATTTTATTATTATCAGCATCAACTTTAAAAACCGTTAAATCTCCTCTTTTATGTTCATTCTCTACTTGTAATTCTTTATATGCATTATAATCTAAAACAATTTCTTTTTCTTCATCATTAAGTATGTAATCATTTGTTGTCTTGACTTCTGTTGCAAGTATTGTTCCTTGTTTTAAAGAATTTATTGTGATACATCCTTGCTTATCTGTTTTATAGTTTCCTATATACTGACCATCACTATATCTAAAATTAAATTCCACACCTTCAATTGCTTTTTTAGTTTCCGTATCTATCTTTACCACTTTTAAACTTGATTTATAAGCATCTACTGTTAATGAAGTTTCTCCATTTGCCGTAGTGTAAGCACTATATGTTAATGCATAGTCCTGCAAATCTTCTGACGGAGATTTTCCATAAAAAATGGGATAATTTTTTATATTTCCTGATACTTTTATAGATATATTTTTATTATCTAAAATGCTTTGCTTTGGCACTAAAACTTTAAATTGCTCTCCCCCTGAAAAAGTATTTTTAACATTTCCGTTTATATCAGTTACAATCGTTCCATCATAGTAGTTGTCAATAGAAACAGTATAATTTCCAACCTCTGCATCTGCTGTAACAGAATAAGTTTGACTGTAATATTCTCCTCTTGAATCTTGTGTAAAATCTCCTATTTTATTTATATTCAAAGTTGTAGATGTATTCGGAGTTTGTGTATTATTTCTTGCTATATTAACTATTCGTTCCATAGCATCCACCATTTTTTGACCTCTACTGTCTCCACCACGATAGAAACTTCTTACATCTCTATTATAAATAATACAATATACTGCTTGTTTTGTTAAAGCAAAAGCATCATAGTCATTCTCTACTCCTAATTCTGCCGCAGATTTATATGGAAATCCATTTATTATAGCTGTATAAACTTCTGCATTTTGTAACATTTCTGTTACATTAACTGTATAACTCTCTGCCTCGCCAACACCGTCTTTGTTAGCATCCATGCAATAAGCATAATGTAATGTTCCCGTATTATCTCTATACCCCACCATTGTTGTAATGATGTATGACCAAGCTCCTTGTTTATTATCCCAAAACTGTAAATGATAACCACAATCGCCTAAATTTTCTATTTTAGCACTATTTATTTCAAATGCTCTTACAATTCCCTGTGATGCACCTAATATTGTTATTATCAGCAATATTATTGCTATTGTTTTTTTTCCAACTTTTTTTAACATTTTTCCTCCTAACTAAATAAAAGATAAGAAAACTTTTTAATATAGTTTCTTATCTTTTATTTTTTATTTACTAATTATCTATTGTCTGGTTAATTGTATTTTTATTTTCAATTTGTTCTTCTTTTTTTACATTGTTTGAAACAATCATTCTACAAGCAATAGTAAATATGAATAATATTATAATAAAAGCTATTACAATTTTTCCAATAATAGATACTTGTCTTTTTGTCTTATCCATAGCACTATTCCCCCTTTTTTTCTATTCTACCTCACTTTTGTTTGGTTTTCAAGCATATCTTTGACATTCTTTCCACTTTTAAGATATGTTGTAAGGGAATATTTTTATTACATTTCATTTTCTTCTTCATAATCTCTCATACGTCTTTTTCTTTTCCTTTTTTTAGAAACTATATTATTTTCTTTTTCAATGTTCTTTTTTTCATCTTCTTGTTTTTCTATGTTTTCTTCTTGTATTTCTTGTTTTTTTTTCTGTTCTAAATTCTTCTCCTGCATTTCTTGGCTTTCCTCTTGTTCTATATTTTCTTCTTGTATTTCTTGACTTTCTTCTTGTTCTATTTTTTCTTCTTGTATTTCTTGGCTTTCTTCTTGTTCGGTATTTTCTTCCTGCATTTCTTGGCTTTCTTCTTGTTCTGTATTTTCTTCCTGTATTTCTTGGCTTTCTTCTTGTTCTATTTTTTCTTCTTGTATTTCTTGATTTTCTTCTTGTTCGGTATTTTCTTCCTGTATTTCTTGATTTTCTTCTTGTTCGGTATTTTCTTCCTGTATTTCTTGATTTTCTTCTTGTTCGGTATTTTCTTCCTGTATTTCTTGGCTTTCTTCTTGTTCTATTTTTTCTTCTTGTATTTCTTGATTTTCTTCTTTTTCCATACTTTCTACTAAATCTTCTAGTTGATCTATACCTTCTATTTCTTCATCATTTGGAATATAACTTTCCTCTTCATCTTCCATTAACTCTATCTTTTTGCCATTTTCATAAATATATTTTTCATCTTTTTCAGGCTCTTTATATACTTGAATTTGTTTTGCTTTTTGTAAATCATTTAACATTAAATCTATCATATATTCTTTTAATGTTTTTCCTTGTTGCATTGCTAACATTTTAATTTTTCTATGTAAATTTCTATCTACTCTAACAGCGAGTGTAATTCTATTATCTTCCATCTATATCATACCTCCAATTATATTATTTCTTTTGCTTGCACACACAATCTTTGTGTACTTCTATTTTTAACACATGTTATTAGTGTCAGCTTATTATTTTCACTATTTTCTAAAACCGACATATCGGTATCTTTTATAACTTTTATATCAGTTACTTTATAAATTCTTTCAAAAAAATTTGTTTTATAAGTAATCTGATCGTCTAATTCTAATTCATTAAGTCTTGCAAAAAACGAATTCTCATAACCTCTATTATGTCCAGCCATAACAACATTACCATCATAAGTATTTGCTCCTATAATTCCAATATAATTTTTTAACGTTTCCTTATCTCTACCTACTTTAATTTTTGCTTTTAAATCTATTTTTTCAATAATTAAATATCCTATCTCTGTATTGGTTAATTCCTGTTCATCCTCATAACTGACATCTATATACTTTTTATCAGTTGTTATTTCTTCAGGTTCGACCAAATTATTTTCCATATAAATTTTTATAGAAAGAAACACACCTAATATGCAAATAATTGTTATTAAAAATATAATTACTTTGTTTTTTGTTTTCATTTTGGTAAAATTCCTCCTAAACAGTAATTTCAAATTCTTTCGTTGTTATCTTATATTTGTATATTTTGTCATAATATTTAAAACTAATATTTTCATTATTTATTTTTTTAAATAAATAATTAGATAGTTTTATTTTGAATTTATTAGTTGTATTTTTTATATCTGCTAAATCCACTACCACATCTTTATTTTTTAAATATTTCATTTTTACTAATTTGTATTTTCCTTTTTTATAATTGTAAATTTTCATATTCTTCATTCTAAATATAATTAAACATACAAATATAATCCCTCCTGTACTACCTGTAGCTACAATAGGCAATATATTATTTTTCTTTTCTTCTTTTTCTTCTATATACTGCACTTTATAAGTAATTGAAGTTATCTCTTCCTTTGTTAAAATTCCCTTGTATTTATAATTTGCAATATAGTCTACTACTACATCTTCTTTTTTTATTCCTTCATATTTCATTACTGCATTATATTTACTTGGAATTTCTTTACCATTAATATTTGTAGTTTCTGCAATGTACCAAACTGGATTTGTTAAATAAAATGTAGTCCCATTTATTTTTAATGTTTTAGGAATATCTATTAAATCATTTGTTGGTAAATTATAATATTCTTTTTCGTAATAAACTTTATATTCTCTTTCATAAACATTATTTTTTTGTATAATTATAGAACTTTCATCTATATTTATATTTCCTGTATAACCGTCTTTTTCATAATTGATTTGGTTTTCTACTGTATTTAATAATTCTTTTACATCATTGTTTTGAATTATTGTAGTTTTCTCTAATTCGATATTTTGTTCTAATACTTCTTTATTTTCTTTTTCTTCTACACTTTTTAGAAGATTTGTCTTATTATTTTCTTCTATTTGACCATTTAAACTTTTATAAAATTCTTCTTTATTTAAATCGTTTACTGTATATTCTTTTGTTATAATTTCTTTTTCCGATGAATTTGCAAAAACATTTCCTACAAATAAAAATAATGTTATTATAGTACAGATAGCTAAAAACGATTTTTTCAAAATTTCCCCTCCTTTCATATTTTTAAGAAGTTTGTCTTCTTCTAAAAAGTAAGAGTGCATATAAAAAATGCAAGTGAGCAATTTTATAAAAAATTTTTTATTAAATTGCTAAAAAGCATATTTCTAACTTCTGCATTTATCAAAATTGTTGCTCCTAAACTTAATAACAATATTATTGATAGATATAATAAAAATTTTAAAATATTTGTTATAATATAAAAAATAGTAACCCACCATCTTTGGCGAATTACTACTATATTTTTATTTTCTTCCTCATAATCTTTTTTGATTATATCATTTTGTTTTTGTTGCTTTTTTCTTTTTAAATATCCTTTGTAATATGAATCATTAAATTTTACCAATTTTTCTCCTCCACTTTTTATTTATGATTTCATTTTTTCCTTCTTGTATTTCTAAACTATTAAAAATTTCTTTGTAAATCTCTTTATTATCAAGACTTTCACTAAATGGATTTTTTATTTCTTTTGAAAAATATGTATTTCTTTTATATTTTCCCATTGCCTTTTTTATCTTTTTATATTCTTCTTCTGGTGTTGCATTTATAATAAAATAAATTTCTTTTTTATCTACTTTTTCTAATATTTCAAAAGTTTTAAACAAATAATTCATTTGCCATGCTTTACTGCCAGATATAATAATTTTAATATCACATTTAAAAAATTCATTTATATTTTGAACTTGCATTATATTTCCAAAATCAAAAATATTATACTTATAACCTCTCGGCTTATTTTTATACATATCTACATTTTTATATGTTATACTATTATTTTCTTCTTTTAAGTTATAATATTTTTTTAAATTCTCAAACACTTCGCTTTGATTTCTTTCAATATAACATGCTTGTTCAGAATTTGTAGTAAAATTTATAAACTTAGTTATTGCAATGCTTTGTGTTGTAGTACCTATGCCACTTTTAATTCCTAATACTCCTATATTTTTTTGCTCTTGAATATTTAAAAAACTAATATTCTTATATTCCGCATTATTCATAATAAGATTTTTTAATTCCTCTTTTATTTCTTTATCTTCTGTTTTAGTTATAATATTATAGATTTTTAATTCATTTATTAGTCTTGAAATTATTTTCTGATTTTTATCTTCTTCAATATTACAAATTACTATTATTTTCATTTTATGAAACATTTTTAATTTTTTTATTCCATTGATAATTTCTTCTTCACTATTTGTTACTAATGAATCAATCTCTATTACAATATAGTCTACATTTTCAAATTCGCTTTGTAGGTTTGAATATAAAAAGAAATTAAAATTCTTTTTTACAATTCCTTTAAGTACCAGAATATTTTTTTCTTGGCATACATCTTCTATTATATTTGCTTTTTCTAGTGTAGATATGTAAATTAGCATTTTGTCACCTCACTTTTTTATACTTCTCCCATCCATTCTTCTTGATACATTGTATTGTATGTCGTATTATTTACTGTTAGATATTGTTCATTTGTTTGATTTACCGTATTTTCTGCAATATTATTATCTGTTTTGGGTAATATAAAATTTTTAACTACTACTACCACCACTAACATTACTAATATAAAACTATATATAAATAACTCTTTTTTTGCTGACTTTTCCATATCTTCTCCTTCTATATTTTTTCAAATAAATATGATGTAGGGTCTATATGTTCATGATTTGAATTTCTTATTTCAAAATGTAAATGTTCTCCTGTACTCCAACCTGTAGTGCCTTGAATACCAATTCTTTGACCTTCTTGTATTTCTTGATTTACTTTTACACTTATTGAATTATCTCTTAGATGTGCATAAAAACTATAAAAAATATTTCCCTCTTCATCTATATGCTTTATTTCTATTGAATTACCATAAGCATTTGTTTTACTTATCTTAAATACTTCTCCTTTGCTTATACTTAATATATAACTTCCTACACTACCCACCAAATCTACTCCAGTATGAAAAGATTGCTTTTTTGTAATAGGATGTATCCTTATCCCATATTTAGAAGTCATTTTCATATAATTTTCCACAGGTACTAAAAATGTACCTGTATGTGTTATATTCTCTTCATTACTTATTGTTTGTTCTTCTATTTGTGTTGGCTCTTCACTTTTTACCAATAATAATATGTTAGTAGCCGTTATAATTAGTATAAACATTGTAATTCCTAGAACTAACAATATTTTATTTTTCATTATCTGCCACCACTGTCCTTTATTATTTCTTTTTCCATTTCTAATAAAATAATTTTCGTATGTATTCTTTTATTTCCTGATATAAAAATACATTCTCCTTTTGTAGCATTCTTTAATATTTCTTTTTCACTTTGAGAAAAGCCACATATTTCTTGCAAGTCGCTTATGTCTTTATAGTTTGAACGAAATATAAACTTATTTCCACAATTTGATATAATACTTTGCCCATATATTTTCATATCATTATTCATAAAGTCCCCTACTGTTTGAGTTGCAACCAGTGCTATTCCATTATATTTTCTTATAGTTGCTATTATATATTTCAAAAATTCTGCCGTTTGTGTTACATCTTTACTTAACAATATATGACATTCTTCGGCAATAACACATACTTTTTCTTTTACATCTCTTGTGACAATTTCCCATATATAAGACAAAATATTATAATACTGTGCTCTTTTATATAATATTGAAAAACCTTGTAGATTTGATGTATCAAATACTGTTATGTCATTTTTACTATTAACATTTGTATATCCATTCCATATAGACTTGAATTGTCCTATTGAAATTGGTCTTATAATTGATAATAAAACTTCATAATCCGCCTTTTTTGTGTTATTATATTTTTCTTCTATTAGGTCATATAAATCCTCTAATATCGGAAAATCATCATTTTCTAACTTATCAATTTCTGTTGTTTCATCTATATCAAAGCTTTTATATAATTCCTCTAATACTTCATCTAGCAAAGAAATTTGTATTTCATTTAATGTTGGAAATAAAATATTAAAAAATGATTGTAGGAATTGAAGATGTTTTGTTAAATAATTGATATTATTTTCAGAATCACTTACCCTTATTTGTAAAGGATTTATAATTCCCTCATTTTTCTTTAATCCACTACAATCAAATACATTTCCATTCATTTGTTTTGCCATATCTACATATTCTCCCTGTGGGTCTATTAGTAATATTTTGCTTGTTATGCTTTCATTTATAAAAATCTTTTTTATAGTTGTACTTTTACCAACTCCACTTTCACCAAATATTGCAATGTTTCCATTAACAACATCTTGTCCTCTTTTCCAAAAGTCTGGAATAACTAATCCTCCTACGTCTGTTTTTCCAATTAAATAACCTTTTTCTTCTATTAATGCATTTGTATTAAATAGGTATGAGCCTGTAAGGTCATTCATAAATATATTTTGTCTAAAATTATAATTTACATTTTCATCTGTTATCTCAAATGGACTTATCGCTTTAAAACCATCTTTTATAGAAAAGTTTGTCATTGGTCGTAATTTTAATTTTAACATTGATGCTATTCTTCTTACTGTTTTACATTTTTCTTCTAATTCTTTTAACTCTTGTGAAAAAACCATTACATAAATTGTCATATATGATATCACTTCATTATTTTGGTCTATTTCTGTTATCATATTTTTTGCTTCTTCTATCTCTAATTCTTTTCTTTGTTTTTCTACTTCATCTTTTGCAGTTTTTGCAAGACCTCTAGCTTGTCTTATTCTACTATTAACAGCTTGTAATAACATGCTATTATCCACTGGCTCTATATGTATGCTGGCAAAAATACCTAAGTTACTTAATAGCTTTGCAAGCCATCCTATTTGAATATTCATAGGATAATCAATTATAGTAAATACTTTATAATAATTTTCTCCCATAAATATTTTATTCTTTTGAAATTCTATTCCACTTACTGGAACTATAAAATTTAATAATTGTTCATTTATTACATCTGGTTTTTTTATTAACAACTCCTCCTTTCTGCAAATGCTTGTTTTATTCTCTGTTCTGCAACCTTACAATATTTTTCTTCTTTTTCAAAACCTATAAAATCTCTACCATTTTTTATACAAGCAACTAGTGTTGTACCAGAGCCAGCAAAACAATCTAGCACTAGGTCGCCTTCCTTTGAGGAATTTATTATATGTCTTTCTACAAAATCAATAGGTTTTACCGTAGGATGACCATATAATTTTTTTTGTTTTTGTAAAGTTCCACTCAAAAAATATTTTGCTTTTGTATGATAATTTCCATATAGTTTTACACCTTTTTGGCGAAAAAATAATACATACTCTGTATCAGGTAAGTATGTATTATTTACAAGTGGAGATGGATTTGTTTTATGCCAAGTTAGTATTTCGTAGTTGCAATTCTTATTTTTAAAATACTCTAAATATAAAGGAACTTGTAATTTTGAACAATATATATAAATATTTATTTTTTTCATTTTCTTTACTAATAAATCTAATACCTCTGTTTTAAAACCATCCTTTATATCTAGAATATCATTAGCATAATTATTAAATCTAGTTGGCTTTCTTACTTTTGTTAAATTTATTAAATATGGTGGATCTATTACCACTAAATCCACAGAATTATCCTCAATCAAATTTAGTCCATCTTCACAATTCATATTGTATAATTTATTTTTCTGCATTAAATCTCCTTTCTTTTTCCATTATTTTCTCGATACATAAAACTTTCATTACTAACCTCAGGCATTGTAAAACTCTGCATTAACCTATTTATTTCTTCTTCTTCTAAAATTTTAGCCTCCAAGTTGCAAATATTTAATCTATTAACCCACTCTCTTGCTCTTTTTAAGCATGTTTCTTCCTTATCTTCGCACCAAATTTCAATATAATATTCGTTTTCAATAATTTCTTCACTTCCAACCAATTCTTTTAATTCTTTAATTCTCTTACTAATAATTTCTTTTTTTATTTTACTATCTAATTTACTATATAAATTTTTTTGAAATTCTATATTGTAAGCAATATCTACTATTTTAGGAATTATTAGTATTTTGTACCCCAAATTTTCTGTTGAAAATTCTATGGCTAATTTTTTTATCAATACTTCTTTTTCATCATCTGATAATAAATCCCAATTTTTAGGCTCTACTTTTACAAAACAAATTATTTTGTTATCTTTTGTAAATAAAAATTTTGATTTTATATCTTTAATATTTATAAATTCATTTGCACTTATTTCTTTTTTTCTTCTAAAATTAAATATATATCATTACCTCCTTTTCTATATTTATATTGCTTTTGAGATAATTGAAATTTTATTATGTTTAATATATAATCAAATAAGGAAAAGTTAATTGAATTTTTAGTAAATAATACTACACTAATAGTTGCAGAAGTGATTACAATGAAAACTGGTGTTATTGTTTCATTTTTTATTAAGTATATTATATAAGCAAATGCACTTGCTATTGCTGATATAATTATTGTTTTTACTAATTCTGCAACACCAAATCCAATAAAAAATTCTGTTTTAGTTTTTATTGTTTTTGGTATTCGTAACATTTTTTTATCTTCCATAAGACCTCCTATATTAATATATCTTTTTACGATAAATTATCCATATTAAGATATAATCCTTTACTTTCCATATATTCGTTATATGTCATACTAGCAGGAAATACAAATCCATCACTGTCTCTATAATAATGAATTTCTGCAAAATATCCTTTAAAAAAGCCTTGACATTCACTATATTTTCTTAAAACACTTATACCACTAATTGTTACATTATACATTCCTGCATTACCTACTGTTTCTAATTCTGCACCTCCTGACATTGCTCCTAATGTTTTGTCTTTATCTGTCACTACATACCATTTCCCATCCACATTTACTGTTTCTCTTCCCTGACAATCTTTATCAACAATATCAGCAAATGTCATTTCTGCCATTCCGCCATCTACAATACTCACATCATTTCCATAATAATATTGTGGCATTTCTATAATTGATAATGTTACTACAACTAAAACAAATGCAATCAACACATTTTTTAATATTTTTATATCTCTATGTTTATTATCAGGTTCAACAACTATTTTTATCATTATCACTATAAAAGCTATTGTTGCTAAAACTATTGACATACTTTGTAATGTACTTATCATTGATTTTAATATTTCTATATAATTTCCTCCTTTCTTTTTTATTTCCAAAATCTCAATGCTCTGATTGACCTTGCAGTATTTCCAATAGAATTTATAATATTACCTTGCGGTCTAACCATGAATTCACTTAATAATGCTGGTGTATTTACTGCCATAATTGCAAATGCTATTCCATAAATTAAATGACCATTTGCAAGTATCAATATCGACAAATGCAATAATGTTAATTGTACTACTAGTGTGAAAGCATTTGATAAAAACTTTTTACAATACATTGGAAAAACTCCTTTATCTGTATTCAGTAACCCTATACTAGCAAAAGGAATCCCAATTCGTAATATTAACATTTCAATTCCTTTTGCGATAAATTGACATATCAGTATTAACCATAAAATAATCAAAACTAAACATGCTACTGCTGTGAAAATTCCACCTTCAATATTATTTCCTAATAATACTGCTAAATCTGTGAAATTTAGCGGTACGCTATTTATAATACTATTTAAAAATTCACTCACTATCTCTACAAATAATGAATAAACTTCTTTGGTACATATCATCACTATTATAGCTTTTACCATACCAATTCCTAGATATATTGGGTTGTGTTCTTTATCTCCTTCTTGTGCTAAAAAATATATACTTATTAACTTTTTTATAAACACTAATGCTAATATAAAAATTGCATAATTATATACTACTTCATATATAGAATTAAAGTTTAAAAAACTTCCATTTGATAATTGGACTCTTGACAGTTCTTTTTCAATGAAAAATACTAAATTTACCATACTATTAAATAGAGAATTTAAAGTTGCTTGCGAGCCATCTATAAAGTTTGAAATCAACTCTACCAACAAATCTGCCATTTACCTTTAACCTCCTCCATATATACTTTGTAATAAATTTATAATTCCAGCTCCTGTTGTAATTAAAATTGCTGCTATCAATGTTGTTTTTACATTTTTTATATTCCTTCTTCTTTCTCCTTCATCTGACGAATTTAGTAAAATAACATAATATATAAAAAAGCCTATACATATTGTTATTCCAATTCCTGTAATCCAATCAACAATTGTGTTTAAAAGTTGTTCTGTACCTTTTACTATTTGACTATCTTGAAAACTGACACCAAAAACAGTATTGTTTATCACAACTAAAAAAATTGCAATTAATGCAATTCTTAATAAAACTTTTATAACTTTAATTAATCTAGTTCTATTCATTATCTCCTCCTTTTTTATTTGTAAAAAATTGTTCAAAAAACTCTTCTTGCTTTTCTATATCTTCTCGTGTTTCTTCTTGTTCTTCATTTTCAATATATTTGTTCCAAATATCCCATAAAGGAGATTTACACAGTTTTCTTTCTTCTCTTTGTTTTTCTCTTGCAATTCTTAATTTTAAATTATGTTCTTCATCTCCCATATCATTTACTTTATTAAATATTGTTTTACTCATATCAGGTAATTGACAAAGATAAGGTTTTTCCCCTGCAAGCATTAGAATAGCATAAGGGTTGCTTATTCTTAACACTTCATCACTAGTTAATACTTTACGAGATATTAAACTCATACTTGAACTTGAACTATTATTTTTTATATTTGTATTTGAACTCTCTGAATATGCTTGTGTTGTATAAGTTCCTAGTTTTTCACTTATTTTATTTGCAGTATCAACACTATTAGTTTTTAAGTATAACAAGGCACAATTATCCATGAAATTTTGAGTCCCCTCTTTACCATATAAGCGATCTATTTGGGCGAACGATTGTATGCATACAAGGTATGATATTTTCCTACTTCTTGAAACTGTAAGCATGGTTTCAAACGAATCTATCTTAGTAAAATTAGAAAATTCGTCTAGTATAAAATTAAATTTATTTTTTAATTGTCCTCCATTTTTTCT
Source organism: uncultured Eubacteriales bacterium (assembly GCA_949294555.1). Classification (GTDB taxonomy): domain Bacteria; phylum Bacillota; class Clostridia; order TANB77; family CAG-508; genus CAG-269. Next base: position 18,072 of record CASFHP010000014.1, on the reverse strand, counting down.
ACTTAAATCTACTAATGCTGTATAAATTTGTTGCACCATTATTGAAACTAATGTATTATTTGTATTTTTATCATCTGGCAATAATACAAAGATTGCCGTTTTGTGCTCTTCAAATTCGTCAAAAGTAAAATCAGATTTACATGTTATATTATCAATGTATTCATTTATGAATATTTGTAATGTACTTAATGCTGATGTAACAAAACTTCCTCTTGTTCTCGATGGAGCAGTAGATGCAACTGCATAAAATTTTTTAATTGGATTATCCGCCTCTTTATCTTCCATATATAAATCAATTAACATTTCTCCATCTTCTCTTTCAGCAAACATTTCACTAATGAAATAATAAACATTACTTAAAGTTTGTTTACTTCTGTCTCCTACATTGTCTAGAACAACCGCCATTATACCAGTTTTTATGATGGACTGCTCTCCATTTCTCCATATAGGCTCTCCCTTTCCAGATGCATTATCAGGAACTAATACACTTACTAAATCACTTGTTAAAGACTCTGCTAATGGTATATCTCCCTTCTCTACTGCCATTATAATTGGATCTAAAAAATTAAATCTATTAGATTTTTTAGGATTTATAAAATCTAATACATAAACTTTGTAACCTTGTTTTTTTAAATTCTCGCATGTATAATCATATAACTCTCCTTTAACATCTGATATAAACATATTTTGTGCTTGTTCCGACATAGACAAGGCTGTTATTGTTGGAATAACAACCGACCTTGACTTTCCACTTCCACTAGCACCAACTAGCATTACATGAAGATTTTTATTTATACAAATTACACTATCTTGCTTTTTTCCTATCTCATAATTTACAACTACTCCTGAATGATTTATTCTTATTTCTTCAGGTGGCAATTCTTTTTTTATTACATTTTCTTTAAATATTTTCTTTAACTCTTTAAGAGTCATCCACCATGAAGTACCATATTGACCTTGTCCAACAGTATTAGGAACTGATATTTTGTCTGTTAATTTTACAGTTTCACTTTTATATACATTTCCGTTTCTGTTTGAGAATAGCCACAATAAAAGCCCTAATACTAATTCAATTAAAAAAAATAATCCTAAAACCTTTGGTTGTTCTTTTATAGTGTTTAATATTATACTTACATCTATATTTAATATTATTCCTAAATCTCCTTTAAAAAAATAATATACAAATATTGAAATATACATACTGAAAATCACACTTAATATTAGTGCTATTGGCAATAGTATTTTTTTATTCATATTTTACTTTACATCACTCTCCCATTCAAAACTTGATTTTGCACTTTCTTCAAGCATTTTCTCCTTTTTAGCTTGTCTACTTAATTCTCCATAATTTTTTATTTTATAATAATCAGCATATTTACTTGAATTTAATTGACTTAGCGATAATAAAATATTATCTAATAATGTTTTTGTATTATTTTCAATAGTAATTGATGATATATTTACATTTTTCATTAAATTTTTTTCAAATTGTAATACTCGATTTCCTAGTATTTTCATGATTTCATATTCTGCATTTTTTTCAACTTTTTCTAATTCTCCATGCAATTTTTCTTTATTTGTTATTTGATAGCTTTTTATAGTCTTACTTATTTCGATATATTTATTTAATTGACTTTTACATTCTTGTGAAGATTTTAAAATCATTTTTGCTATTTTATCTACTTCTTCTTTTTCCTCTTTACTCAAATACTGATATGCCAATCTTCCTCTTTTTGGTAATTTATCCTTTAATTTTATTAATTCTTTAACAATTTCTTTTAAATTCTCATCTCTGATTTGATTATATTTAATTTTATGGCTATAAAAATTATCTTCTAATTGTTTTACGGTTTTTATAAAATTTTCATCATACGATAAATCGATTAAATCTTGTATTATTTTACTTTGTTTTATATCTTTTTTTATTAAATCTTTTTGCTGATAATATGGCATTAAATCTTCTTTAAATACTGAATTTATGATTTTTATTCTCATTTTATTTTTTTCTTTTACAGGTATTTTAGGTTCTCTTACTTCTTCTCTTGAATCCCACATCATAAAATGACAATGAGGATGTCCTTTTTGTATATGCACACTTGCTATATATTGAATTCTATCTATTGGAACATTTAACATTTTTGAAAAATCATTTATCTGTTTAATAAAAATATCTTGCCATTTTTCCTGTTCTAAATATCCTAGTCTTTGAGCATCCCATTCCCTCATTGAAATTAGTCCACGATGTATAACTCTTTTGTTTTCTGCAAGTCTTTTTATATGTTCTTCTACCTCTCTTATACTTTGCTTTTCTTCAATCTTATCTATCCCTTCAATATTTCCAAAAAGACCATGTTTTGTATTAGGATTTCTTGCTACATACTCACTTTCTGCAATATATTTTACAAAATTAACATGTTTAAAATATGTTGATTTTAAATTAGGAGAAAATGTTTGCATACTAAAAAATATTCTACTCAATATAACTCTCCCCATCTATAATAATCTATTATATCTTTTTCTTTCATACCTTTTTCTACTTCTTTTTTTATATATAAACTGGTCTGTTTTTTACTTGTTTCTAATACTTCTTTAAAATCTTTTTGTCTAAAATCTGGTAACAATCTTTCATATAAACCAGCACATATATATGTATTAATTGCACTTGCTCTTGCACTTTTTACAATTAACTTTCTTTCACTCTTTAAAAATGTATCTATTTGATGATTTATGGCTTTTACAATTTCACTAATTATTTTGTCTATATTATCTTCATATTCTTGAACTCTTAATCCTTTATCAATAAATTCATTTATTACTGCACTTTCTGACATATTTCTTTTTACTGCTAATTTCTTTATAGTTTCCTTTTTACTTGCTTTCATTCTAACAGTACACTTCTTTGTTTCTTCTTTTCCTTCTATGACCTCACCTCCTAGACCAAAAATTGCCACGCAATTTTTCAGGAAGAGGGCGACTCTTAAATCGCCCTCAAACGGCTTAAAAACGAAGTTTTTAACGGGTTCATACCTAATTTATTGGGTGCATTTGTAAGGCTACCTAAAAAAGCTATTTCAGGCTATTTAAACCGATTTATCGTTCCAACTCTTCCTCTTTTTCAAGTAATACCTTTTTATCTTTTAATTCTTCTGCTGTTCTGTGTAAAATTGCAATTCCTTGACGATTGAATTTTCTTTGAAATGCTTTTTCACTTTTTGAATATACAAATCCACTACTTCTTAAAAACTTAAATGTTTCTTTTGTAACTCTATCCTTAAATATTATTTGAACTCTATTTATACTTTTATTTACTAATGTTTTAAACCTTTTATAATCTTTTTCTTCTTCACTAAATTGTTCTAAAAATTTAATATTTGCTATTCTTTCTTTTACTGCTCTTATAGTCGCTCCAATATTTGTTAATTCATATCGTGCATGTTCTCTTGCTTTTATCTGTTTTCTCTCTTCTTCTAATCTTTCTAATTTTGCATTTAATTTTTCTAAAACTAATGGGTCATCATCGTAAATAATATCTCCATTTTCTGCTTTTTCTATATTGTTTAGTTTATCTTGATAATATTCCGCCTTCTTATCCTCCTCAACAGATTTGCCCATGTAATTATCTGCTCTTTTTAAAACACTACGATGCCTTTTAGCACTATAATGGTCTACCAAAATAGGTTGTCCCAATGGAATATTATCAAGTATTTTTGTACTTGCTTGACTATAATCTTTTGATTTTTTCTCTGAATTTTCTATTCTTTTATTATATAAATCTTTTTTATATTCTAACCTTTCATAATAATCTTCTCTACCAGCCAAAATTAATTATCTCCTCCTTCTTCAGATTTTTTTCCAATAATAATACAACAATGTAATATTATTGCTAATGTACCACCTACCATACTTCCAATAATGAATCCTATTAAAAACATTTTTCTCACCTTCCCTACATTTCAAATTCTTCTTGCTTTAATTTCTTTATGTTTATACTATCTTTCATCAATATGTAATTTTTCATAAAATAATTTACCGAATATATTTTGTCATCTTTTCCATTTTCTCTACCTTCAAAAACTGCCACTTTATCATCTTTTGTATAACTTGCTACACCATATTCATTAGTATTTTTGTTTTTTACTGACAAAAGTAATTTTTTCTTTCTACTTAAATTTAACAATTTAACTAATTCCTCTTTACTATAAAGGCTATCCTTTTTTAAATTTGAATTATATTTTCCCATGACATATTTTCCTTTCCGAAATGTCCATAATTGCTTGTTTTCGCATATATTGGTTTTCTTAATTGTAATTCCTCAATTATATTATTGGGTTTTAAATCAAAATTATTTTTGACTATCTCATATATTTTATTTATTGAAATTTTTTCTGTCCCAAATGTTTCAATAAAAAAAGAAATAGGTTTTTCCATACCTATCTCATAAGCTACTTGTAATTCACATTTATCTGCTAAACTATTTGCAACTATATTTTTAGCAATATATCTTAACATATATGATGCTGACCTATCTACCTTACTTGGGTCTTTGCCCGAAAATGCTCCTCCTCCATGTCTTGCATATCCGCCATAAGTATCTACAATTATCTTTCTACCTGTTAAACCTGTATCTCCTATTGTTCCTCCTATTTCAAATTTTCCAATAGGATTTATATAAACCTTTGTATTTTCATCAAATAAATTCATATCTATTATTGGTAAAATAACATACTTCAAAATATCCTCTTTTAATTCTGTTAATCTGATTTTTGAATCATGCTGTACTGAAATAATAATGGTATCTATTCTATTTACTTTATTATTCTTATATTCTATTGTTACCTGTGTTTTTCCGTCTGGTTTTAAATAATGTAGAAATTCTTTTTTTCTTAACTGGTCAATTCTTTCAGCTAATTTATTTGCAAGCATTACTCCATAAGGCATATATTGATTGGTTTCATTACATGCAAATCCAAACATAATCCCTTGATCACCAGCACCTCCTCCGTCTACTTTTCCTTGTATATCCTTGCTTTGTTTTATAATATCAATTATAATTTCACATGTTTTATAATCTAGTCCACTTTTTATATTATCATACCCTATTTGTTTTATTGCATTTCTTGTAACTTCTTCTATATTTACATTTTTAGCATTAGTCGTTATTTGACCTGTAATATATATTTTATTATTTGACGCCATCACTTCAACTGCTACTCTTGAATATTCATCTTCTTTTAAAAAAGCATCCAAGATATTGTCTGCGATAAAATCACATACTTTATCAGGATGCCCACATAATACACTTTCACTTGTTATATAAAAAATATTATTTTTCATCTTTACCTCCTAAATTTCATTATCTTCATTATTCATAAAGATTTTCATTTTATTTTTTATTCTATCTACTTCACTCTTCTTCACATTTTCCAGTTTAAAACTAGTTACGACAAAATACTTTTGTGTTTTATAATTATAATCACATAAAAAACTTTCATCTCCCACATTTATATACTCATAATCATACACACTTTTGAAAGTCATATTATATCTCTCTTCTAACTTACGCATATTGTTATAATCTTTTTTATTTTTATATTTTAAATACTCTTCAACAATAGATAGAAATTGACTATTCTTCTTCATAACAACCACCTTTACTTTTCTCTATAATTTCAAAACCTTTGTTAGTACATTTTGCATTTATTTTTTCAAAATCTTTTACTAAATAACCATACTCCGTAAAATATCCATTACAGCATTTATTAAAATCATCAACTATTTTTTCTCTGTATTCTTTACTTCTTTTATATACTGGTATTTTATGTTTAAAACTATTATATATTTCAATCCCTAATCTTTCTTTTTCTAGTTTTTCTCCATAATAAATAACTTTATATTTATCTAAATTCTTATCCATTTTTATTATATCTTGCCATTTTTTTATTTTACCAGCTTGAACTAATGCATTTATTGTAATTGCTTTCTCTAAATCATATCTTGTAAATAATTTTCCAATTTCATTTATTTGTTTAATATTAATGGTTTTATTTTGAATACTATTATTTAAAATTTTTTGTATATCTTTTCCCCCATATCTTCCACACATTAACATTAATAAATTTTTATCGTCGAAATTATTTATTTGTAACTTTTCTTGCAATATTTCAATTTTTACTGGCAAAAAAAATTCTTCTACAATATCATTTTCAGTATTAACCACTTTTAAAGATATATTATACATTTTATACTCCCTTTTCATTACTCAATTTCATTTTCTTCTGATTTTAATTTTTCTTGTCTTTTTAATTTTTGAAAATCTTTTACTAGATATCCATACGAAGTAAAATATTTTTCCAATTTATTCCCATAATTATCTCTAATTCTTACATATTCATTGTTCCTTTTTACTATTATATCTTCTTTATTTTTTTTACTATCACTTAAATAATTTTCAATTCTTTCAGAATTTGTTTGAACATCATAATAAAAAATTTTAAATTTATCTATTTTTTTACTAGCATTAAAATAAATTAAATTTTCTATACTCTTTATTTTTCCTATTTCAATTAATGCATTTATCAATATAATTTTATTTGTCTTACTATTAGAAATGATTTCTCCAATTTTATTTAAAGTTTTCATATTAGGTTTTCCTTCTTCCTGTTCTATATATGATTGAATTAAATTTTTTAATTCTGCTCCTATATTTCCTTTTACCATACCTATTACAGTATTTTTGTCATCAAATCCTGTTAAATTTATATTTTTTAACTCTTCTTCTCTTATTGGGGCTTCATATTCTTTATAATCTTTACTATATTTATTTTGTATTAAAATTATCATTTTAGATTTTATTATTAACACCTCCTCTTTTTTCCTTTTTCAAATTTTGATTTATTCGTCTTTTAATATTTATTTTCGATATTTGTGTAATATCTGATATAAATGTTACTATTTCATTTATAATTTCTTTTTTATCCTTTTTTTGTAAATATATAATGTTTAAATATTCATTATTTAAAATAACATCTGTTATACCTTCAATCATAATATTAAAAAATATCTTTTTTTCTTTCATACTAAAATTTTCATAAGTTATTTTTTCTTTAATTTCTTTACCTCTTAATATAAAATAAAACAATGTTAAATCTTTTATTATATTTTTATCTTCTATCTTATTTTTTCTTTCTAATATATAACTTACCCCATCTCTAATTATATTTAATATAACCTTTTGAGTTTCTCCATTTAATTTTATTAGTAATTGTCGATTTCTGTTTATTACTTTTGCCTCCTTTCAAAAAAAGATAGATTTTATAAAAATCTATCTTTTAAAAATTTTATATCAAACCTTGAATCCCAGTTTTTACAAGCAATTTCTCGATTGTATCTATTCCTTGTAGACTATTGTAAGAGTATCTAAGCTCCATTGTATCGTATAATATCCATTATCTTGTGCTGCTTTGATAACTGTACTGTTATATTCTCCATAAGGCGTTCGATATAGATTGGTTCGATTTCCCGTAATACTTTCAATTTTGTCATTGCTCTTTTCAATTTCTTCTATATTTTGCTCATAACTTAAGTTATTGACATGTGGATGTGTGTCACTATGTGAGCCGATTTCGTGTCCTGCCTCATATATCTTCTTTACTGCTTCTGGATATTTTTCTATCCAATCTCCTACCATAAAGAATGTGATTTTAACATTATTTTGTTCTAATATTTCTAAAATTTTGTCAATATCATCGGCGTTCCAGGCACAATTCATTGTTAATGCAACCTTTTTTTCTTCTGTATTTACTTTATAAATTGGTAATAATCTTTCATTTGCGGAGGCTGTTGCTATACTTTCTTTATTTCCTGTTAGTGTGCCTGCTATGCAAAATAATAGAACAACGGTTATAATAGATACTAGATATGTGTATATTTTTTGCTTGTTAAATACGAGAAACATAATAAAAACCTCCATTTTAAAGCTATTTAATTATATGCTTTAAAATAAAGGTTATTCATAAAATTTTATTCATTTTGAAAATAACTGATAATCCCTGTATAAATTCCCCATGCCAATCGATTTTGATATTCTTCATCTTGTAATTGTTTTTCTTCCTGAGGATTTGAAAGAAATCCACATTCTACAATTGATATGGGAATTTCTACATGTTTCATGATATATACTGTATTTAATTTCATTGCTATTCTATTATTTTCTTTTTGTATAGCCTCATTTAGATTTTCTTGTATCTGCTCTGCTAAGACTTTGCTTTGTTCGTTACCTGTATTGTAAAAGGTTTGCCAACCATAATATTGTTGCTGGCTAATTTTATTTAAGTGGATAGATACAAATATATCTGCTGATGATTCATTTCCTATTTTTACTCGATTATGAATATCTGAAACTTTCTTTTGTTTTAAGGTTTTAGCATCTAAGTCATAAATTGCATTTTCATCTGACCTTGTTAATATTACTGTACATCCTGATTGTTCTAATAATTCTTGAATTTTTAATACAATTTTTAAATTGATTTGTGCCTCTGTCGTTCCATTGTTACTTTCTGCTCCTTCATCTGGTGTGCCATGTCCTGCATCTAATATCACTACTTTTCCTGAAACAGGTAATGCTGTTACTTGAATAGCGTCTCCAATGCTTCTTTCATTTCTCCCATTTGATTGTGTATTTTGCCCTATATACACTGCAAGACCAATTATAATAGAAAAAAATATAATAAAAACTCTTTTCTTTGTGAATTTTTTCATCATTTCTCTCCTAAAGTTTTTATTATATGTATATGTTTCATTTATCATTTTTATTCTTCTATACAATTTTCCTTAATTTTATTAATTTCCTCTTCTGTAATACCAATTTCTTGTAAATATCGCTTAATACTTCCATATTTTTCATAAAAATATTGTAAAAATTTTTCCATATATTTTGCTTTTGGGGTTATGATTTCTTTCACATCTTTTGGCTTAGACGCTTGGGCAATCTTATCTAACATGTCTTGTAAATAATTTTCAGACAATGCATAATCTTCTATTATATCTTCATTTTTTACACCTAATGTCATCAGAAGTAAAGCTGTAATAACGCCTGTTCTATCTTTTCCGGCATTACAAAAATAGATAATTCCATTTTCTCCTTTTGAAATCTCTTTAAATATGGAATATATGCTTTCTTTTCCTTCTAACATTTGCATATATGAGATAGGTACACTTTCAGCATTTTCTGGTATTTTTCCTCCACCTTTTAATTTATAATGTAACAATTTAAAACATGGATTTTTTTCAAACACAGAACCTGCTTTTTCTACTTCTTCTTCACTTCTTAAATCAATAACTGTTTTTACACCTATTTCTTTTAAAACTTTCAGGTCTTCTGGTGTAACATTTGCTGGTAGATTGCTACGAATTAATTTTCCATATTTCACTTTTTTATTACCTGCTGTATATCCACCAATATCTCTCATATTTTCTATTGAATTTTGTAAATATCTTTTCATAGCATCTACCTCTCTTTACATTCTACCTTCGCAATTTGTCTTTTCTTTTCTTGGTATCGATTTATTTTCTCATTTGCAATAAAATATTTTTTCAGTATTTCTCTCGAAACTTTTGAATTGGATTTTGTATATTCATTTTCATTTTCTGCAAAATAGTATAATCCTTCAAAAATTCTAATTTTCATTAGAAATAATAAATAATTTTCATCAATTGGAAATTGAAACTGATGTGCTAATTGCATTACTTCTTTCATGCTTCCATCTTCTATCAATACACTACTTGCTAAAAAACAAGCTAGTTGATAATCTTTTGGATATGCTTTGACGCTTTCCCAATCGATAATATGAATATCTTGATGTTCATTATCAAATAAAATGTTATCTCTATTTAAGTCACTATGTACTAAACATGTTGAACTTTTTTTCATCTTTTGTATATTTCGTTTATCTGATAAGATTTCTTTAGCAGTTTGCACAACATATCTATTTTTTGAATGTTTTGCTTTTTCTTTCATAGTTTCATGTAAGTCTACTATCTCATAATGGTCTGTTGGCATTGTTTTTAATACTTGATGCATCTTTTTTACTTTTTTTGTCATTGCTTGTAATTCTTCTGTTGATAGTTTCCCATAAATATGCTCTCCATCCAAAAATTCTAATACTTTTATACTTCCTTCTTCTGTATTGGATATACTTAAAACAGTAGGTAAATCAGGTATTTTTTTCTTCATCCTTTGTAACAAATGTTTTTCTAAAATATCTTCTTTTTGGATTGGTCTATTTTTTATTTTTACAACATATTTGTCTTCAAAAGTATCTACAATATATACTTTCGATGCCATTGCTCTATTTTTTTGTTGGATTTTTAAATTTTTCAAAGGGTCTTCTAAAATATGGATAGCACCATTAGAACTATCAATTGGTGTTGTTCTATCTCTCCCTTTTATTGTATTTACCAAACATCTCAAATATCCCGCGTGAGATACAACTACATCATTAAATTCTTCTTTATCAATATAATTCATTAAAAATGAGAGAACTCTTGCTTGTAATGCCTTTCCCTTTTCTGCTCCTGGAATACCATCTAAATCTCCTCTTTTTTTCCAAATCGCATAATATTGTGGATATTTTAAAGCATTGTATTGATGCGTATTTCCTGCTAATATTCCAGGATTAAATTCTATAATATTTTTATTGATTTCTGTTGGTACTTGTTTATCTAAGCGATTTTGAATAGTTTCTGCTGTTTGAATAGTTCTTTTTGTAGGACTAACAATCATTTTATCTATGCCATTTAATTCTTTTAAATGTGCTTGTGCAATTTCTTCAATTTGCTTTTTTCCTTTATCAGATAGTCCATAATTATTTGTCTTACCTTGTATAATCTTGTTCTGGTTTCCTAGCGACTCTCCATGTCTCACTGTTATTAGCCTCTTCATTCTTTAACTCCTTTATCTTTGCATTCCAATACGCTTCTGCATATTCAGTATCAAATTGTTCTATTTTACGCATATCTATATCATTATCTATATGTTTTCTGGTAAAATGAATTAGTTTATCATAATTAACAGTTCTATCTGGATACAACTTTTTTAATACATTATATAAACTAGTTACAATCATAGAATATCTAGCCATATCTTTAAATTCTTCTTCTGTATAACTATATGATTCTGTTACTTCACTATTTTCGTCAATTTTTATCCATTTGCCATCTTCTGTTCCTTCCACCAATTGATATAATTTTGTTCCTTTTATAGCTGTTAAATGATATCCTGCTAATACCATTGGCTGAAATTCATTAATTACCGTTTCTACTGATTGCTTTAATCCTTGTAAATTATCTCCTGGTAAGCCAACAATTAATTCTGCTCGCCAATTTATTTGCTTTCCATATAATTTACTAAGTTCTTCTTTTATTTTGGGAATAGAATTGCTCCTTACCCATCCGTGGAACTGCTGGATTCAAAGTTTGTATACCAAAACGCATTTCTTCTAGATTACACTTTGATAATATTTCTACAAATTCGTCATCTAACATTTCTGGTCTTAAATAAGCAATGATTTTTGTATCTGGAATTTGCTCATTACACATTCTTAAAACTTGTTTTCCTTTTTGTTTGTTTCCACCAATAATAGGGTCTACAATAAATAATCGTTTTATCCCCTGTTCTTTTATGTTTTTAATTTCTTCTTTTACATTTTCTAAATCAATATATCCTAGATTATTTCTAGTTTTGTGTCCACAATATCCACAGTTATAAGCACATCCTCTAACAGTTTCATACCATGCAAAATCTTCTTTTTCTTTATCATCTTTCATATCTTCAATGGTTTTAGAAAACAATGGTATTCCTTTTGGAATATCTGAATTTGTATAAACAACATGTCTTTTACCGTAAATCTGCTTCTTCTGAAAAAACATTATTCAATCCTAAATTTGTTACTTCTTTCGCATTAAATTCTGGATTTTTTAGTTTTTCCTCACATATCTTTAAGACAGCCTCTTCTCCTTCTCCTAAAACAAAGATTTCATCTGATTGCCAATCTTCAAAATTGACATCTGCTGTACTTGGACCACCTACAACTCGTATACTATCTGGATTTCGTTTTTTTATTTCTTTACTTAATATTTGTGCCTTTTTTTCTGTCCACATATAATTAGGTATTCCTATTATTTCTGGGTTGTTTTCCAATATTTTTTGCAATTGTTTTTCAGAAATTTCTTCTTCCGAATCAATCGGTATAATTTTTATATGTAAGTTATTATTCTTTGCCATATATCCTGCTAATCTCAATGTTCCTAATGCATATTTGGTAGAATATTCATGAAATCGATTATAAAAGCTAATTAAATTTACATTCATTTTTGTTCCCATTCCTTTTTAACATTCAAATTTGTGTGCAATCGCCAGAATGAAGCAATGTTCTTGTATAGGAAAAACTTGCTTTTTCTGTATAAGAGCATATCGTTTCTTATAGCGAATGTACCACAACTACTTTATTAAATTTCTTAAATTCGCTTGGTTTTTTCTCTTTAATTTCGTCTACAATTTTCTTGTTATTTTTTGGGCATAATGGGTCTATTTCTTTTATATCTCCATACTCTACCATTTTTCTTACCTGACAGCCACCTCTACATTGATTATGATATTGACATCCAGTACAATCATAGTTTTTGATTTTTTGATAGTATTTTTTGATTTTATCACTTGTATATACTTCAGAAATACTTTTATAGTCTTTTACATTTCCTAAATTAAAATTATTCATTAAACATGGTGTAATATTTCCTTTTGAGTTGATTGCAATTAGCTCTTGTGCACCTATACAACCTTTCATATTTGGTAGTCCAATATTAGAACAATTTGTCATAGGTGATGAAATCTGTGTTATAAATAATTGTTCTTCGTATTTTTCTTTTAAATCATTAATAATTTTTATATTTTCATAGTATTTATCTTTTGTTTTAGAATAATAACCTCTTTCATGAAATAAACATCTTTCTGGATTTGCAAATTTTAGAACATCAATTTTTAATTTTAATGCTAGTTCAATTAATTTTTCAAAATCTTCTTTTTCTGTATCTACATCATAAGAAACTTTTATTCCTACAAGATAGTTTTGATGATATTTTTCTCTATATTTGATTAATGTTTCCACACCTTCTAAAGATTTTTTTAAGCTACCTTTTCCTCGTATTTTAGCATTTTTTTCTTCATCTGCAGATTCTATACTTACTGTAATAGACATTATATTATTTTTAGAAATAATGTCACAAATTTCTTCTGTAATTCCTACACCATTTGTCGCCATAGAAGACACAATTCCATATTTATTAGCTGTTGCTAAATATGTATTCATTTCTTCTGGAAATAAAGTTGGTTCTCCTCCTGCTAGATGTATTCTCATAATACCATTGTTATACATATCTGTAATAATTCTTTCAATTTCCTCACTACTCATTGTGCTTGTATTCATATTTTTTCGATTATAGCAATGTGAACATCTTAAATTACAAACATTTGTAAAATCAAAATAATACTCTAGTGGAGCCATAAGTCCTTCTTTATTGTTAGAATTGATTTCTTTTCTTTTTCCCAATAATCCTATTTTTAGAGCTTCTTGGTAAATTTCCCCATCTGCTTTTTTCTCATGTAGTATGTCTTCTAGTTCTTTCTCGTCTTCATGATTCTTTAAAATAAAATAAGCTTTGTATTTTTTGCTCCATATTAATGTTCCCATGCTTTCATGTCTTACAATTACGTCTTCCATATTAACAATCCTTTCTCGTATAATATATTTATAAACATGCATATTATAAATGCTATCTAATTAAATCTATGATTATTTTTATGAAATATCTATTTTATTTTATAAAATCATCATTTTTTTATACCAATTTTCCAAATAATTATGTGTTTTATTCTAACTATTAATTATACATATTTACATTATGTGAATTGATGTTATTATTCTTATTATACACATTTCTTTGTTTTTGTCAATATTATTCTTTGTTTTTCTGTGTTTTATCACATAAATCGTATTACTTTTTTTGAAATTTTGTTTTTATATGATTTTTTATTTGTTGTATTTTTAGTGCAATATAAAGTGATGTAACAAATTTGACAATTCTACACTTAATAGTATAAAATACCTTTATAAATACAATATTCATTTCAGTATAACTTTCTTAATTTAGAATAAGAGAGGAGGATTCTATGGAAAAACGACATACATTCCCCATTAGTGTTCAATTACTATTAGAAAAAGAAGACAAAATTTTACTAATGAAACGAAAAAATACGGGATATGAAGATGGAAAATACTGTTTACCAGGAGGACATGTTGAAGCTCATGAAGAAATAAGAAAAGCCTTAATTAGAGAAGCTAAAGAAGAAATTGGTATTGACATTGATATGCAAGATATTAAATTCTATAAAGTAATGAATAGAAAAGTTAATTCAAACCAAGAGTATATAGACTTCATTTTCAAAGCAAATCATTGGACTGGTGAAATTACAAATGAGGAAAACAATAAATGTGAAGAAATCATTTGGGCAAATAAAAAAAATCTTCCAAAAAATATCTTAAGTTTTATACCCGAGATTTTAAAAAACGACAAGGTCCTGTATTTACCTTATAATTGGGATGAAAATTAATTAATAGAAAAAAAGAAGCGACATGGTATTTTTATTTACATGTCGCTTCTTTTTTAGCATTTTATCTCCTTCTATCCACAGCATAACTGCTACCCATAACAGATTTTGCAGCATGTTTTACCTGTGCGCCAACTTCTCCAATTTCCAAGATATTGCTAAACCTTCCTGGATCTACTACTACAACACCTATTGAAAGAGAAGTTAGCGGAAATTGTTCAATAATCCCTTTTCTATTTTCAACTTCTATGTACCCTTTCTCCAAGTCTCTTTCTGTAAAAAATTTTTTAACTTGACTATCAAAAACAGCCAATATATTTTGACATATTTTTTCGCAATTGGTTGATGGTAATATAGCTACAAAGTCATCCCCACCAATATGACCAACAAATGCTTCTTCTTCAAGGCTAGTATGTACACATTTTAAGATGGTTTCTGCTGTAAATTCTATGATTTGATCTCCTTTTAAGAATCCATATACATCATTATATGCTTTGAAATTATCTAAGTCTAAGTATAATACAGAAAATGGTTCTTTATTGGATATTCTCTTTTTCAATTCTGCATGTATCTGAACATTTCCAGGTAATCCTGTTAAAGGACTTACTCTTCTATTGTTTGAAAGTAGTCGATTTAAATTTTTTACCGTAAAATACAGGTATTCTTCATCTACTGGTTTTTTTATATAATATTCTATTGATTCTCTCAATATTTTCATTCTATGTTCTTTATCACTATTAGAAGACACCACAATTACTGGTGTTATTGTGTTATCCTCATCTCGTCTAATTTGTTTACAAAGTCCTACAACATCTCTGTCAATGGCATCCTCATTAATGATAATCAATGAAGGGATGTTTTTTAGTGCAATATCGATTTGTTGTGATTTTACACTTATAAATTTGTAGTCTTTGTCATTTTTGAAAAGTTCTCTAAAAATCACAATAGACGAATCATCATCATCGATAATATAAATTTCTTGTATCATACTATTCACCCTTTTTTTTCTTTTTTTATATTTTTGTGTTTAAATTCAATTTTTTTATTTAAAATTTCTGTAAATTCTTTTGTATCAATTGCTGGGAAAGCCTTTTTTAATCTGTAAGCTCTTCTATATAAATGCTTTATTGTCCTGTCTCTTCTCGTTTTTAAACGATTAATTAAATTTTGTAAATTATCATTTGCAGAGATTTTTTCTTTTTCTTTTAATTCTGATAGTTTTTGCTTAATTTGTTCATTGATTTCTTCTACCTTTTGTAAGGTTGATTGGATATTCTTAATTTTTACAACACTAATAATCGCATCTATTAATAAGATAAGTGCTATAATACTTGCACCAATTGCTAAATATGTAAAATTCATATATCCTATTACTTGTATAATAAATGGATGTATATAATTGATAAACAAAACACCCAAGATTCCCCAAGCAATCGAATTTGTTAAACAAATTCTTCCTTTAAAATTAAATTTATGATTTGAGTAATCCCAATATTTTGTGTGGAAAAATTTTTCTAAAAGTACACCTACTATGTATTCCCATAGTGATAATGCGATAACTGAAACAATAAACAAAAGTATGATATTATTTTTGTATTGATTTAAAAATAATATCATAATAATTGCACCAAATCCATATATTGGGCAAAACGGTCCTATTAAAAATCCTGTGTTTATGATTTTTCTTTCGCATATCGTTCTAACAATACTTTCTAAAACCCATCCTAAAAATGAATAAATTACAAAATACGTTAATAACTGAAAAAAAATATTATTCATTCATTGCATTCCTTTCTCAAGGTACAAATTACATTTTTATTGTATAGGAAAATCATCTTCTATCGTAAATTCTATAGATTTTCCTATACAACCATTTTTTTGCTTTTTCTGTACAATATTCTATCTTGACCCTGTTTGGATTTTTCCCTATACAGCAATGTTAGATTTTTCTTATTTTACTGCTCTAACTCTTTGTGTATCTGACGCAATTCCATCTACATTGTATGCTGTTATTTCTAGTCTGTTTTCGTCTCCTTCATTTAATGCTAACTTATATTTTAATTCCTTTTCTCCATTTTCAACTGTAACCGTTCTTTCTTCTCCCCTGATAACAAAGTCAACTCTTTCTAATCCTGTTTCATCTGAAATGGTAATTAAATAATTCTCTTGTGTATCATCAATTTCAATTGATATTGTTGGTTTTGTTGTTCCCATTACCGTTTGTTCTTTTCTTATCGTCTCATTATTAATATCTACCAAAATAACAGTTATTGTATGGGTTCCCATAGGAACATCGATTTCTTCATTAACTGTTGTTGAATTGATATCTACTGTTGTTTCTTCTCCATCATCCCATCTATATGTCATATATGAAATTTCTGTATCATTTTCTGCTGTTATCTGTAACTTACTTCCAGAAATAGACATTTCAATTACATTTTCAGCTGTATATTCTTTATCTGTAGATATCTCTTGTCCTTGCACATCAAAAGCTGTTACATGAAGTGTATTGGTTCCTCCTGGTATTTCTATATCCACTTCTATTTCTCTTCTTCCATTTCCTGTAATTGTTTGTACTTCTCCATCATTCCAATAATATTCTATTCTATCGATTGCTTTGTCATGTGTTACTGTTAATACAACTGATGTACCATCTTCGCTAAGTGCTTCTGATATAACTGGTTTGGTAACTTCTTCTGCTCTATTTACACTGTCACTATAAATAGCATAAGAACCTGTTCCTACCATAAAAATACCAAATATAAGCATAACAACTGCAAAAACTCTAACAACCGATTTTATATCTGCTGGTCCAGTTCTTTTATTTTTCTTTGTTTTTGTTTTTTTATTGTTCGGATTACTTGTTGCTAAGATTTGATTCATAACACTCACCTCTTTAGTCTCTTTCATGGAAAATTATACCATACCCAATTTTAATTGTAAAGAAATTTAAAAAAATAAAATTTAAGATTATAATTAATTAATTACCTGTTCAGAGCTATGTACACTGATTGGAGATGTTTTAGAATTTGTTATATAATTTATTGAGGAATGTTCACGGTACTCACGTAGTGAGGGTCTGAGTGAAAGAGGCTCAAATAAATTATATTACAAATTCTTAAATATCGTATTGAGCTGAGTAATGAATAATTTAGAAATATTATCCACTTGTGTACATAGCTCTGAACAGGTATATTATTAGTTATAAAAATGGACGTCAAAAACTTTTCATTCTTTAACGCCCATTTTTATATTATTTTAACCCTTTTATTTCATTTTAATACTATATAACAAACTTCTTAATAAATACCAATCCTCCTGCTAATGTTCCAAGAACAGTAAATCCTAATACAAAGTAGATTCTTTCTTGTCCTGTCTCGATTGATAACAATACTGGTGCGTCATCTATA
>CASFHP010000013.1 GCA_949294555.1 uncultured Eubacteriales bacterium | reverse complement strand
AAAACATATAAACATGGTGGATATAGCACATTTTATGTAACAGAACCAAAATTAAGAAAGATAGAAAAATCAAAGTATATTGATAGAATAGTACATAGATGGCTTGTTGATAATTTTCTAGAGCCAGCATTTGTACCACAATTTATTAATACATCTTATGCTTGTTTGAAAAACAGAGGAATGCACAAAGCCTGTTTAGACGTACAAAAGGCGATGAAACACTGTCAAAGAATATGGGATGAATATTATATTTTAAAAATGGATATAGCAAAATACTTTGATAACATTAATAAGACCATATTATTTAATATTTTAAAAAGGAAAATAAAAGATACAGATGTTTTGTGGTTAATAGAAGAAATACTATATGCTCAAAAAAGGGAAAAAGGATTAGAGATAGGAAATTATACATCTCAAATGTTTGCAAATATATATCTTAATGAAATAGATCAATATGTAAAACACATAGTAAAGATAAAGTGGTACTTTCGATATCTTGATGATAGTGTGTTGTTTGTAAAGACAAAACAAGAAGCAAAAGAGGTATTAGAAAAAATAAAAATATTTTTAAAAGAAAATTTGCAATTAGAATTAAATAAAAAAACACAAATATTTAAAAATAAACAAGGTGTAAATTTTTGTGGATATAAAATAAATCCATATCGTCTAAAAATACGTGATAAAGGAAAAAGAAAACTTAAGAAAAAGGTAAAAAGATTAAAATATGAAATAAAACAGGGAAATATGACAAGTGAAGAGGCACAAAAATATTTAGCAGGTCATTTAGGATATATAAAGATTGCTAATACATATAATTTAGAAAATAAATTATTTTATAATGAAATATATGAAAAATAAAATAGACAAAAATTTTATTAAAAAAGATTATTATTAGGTGATATATATATAAAGAATAAACTATTAAAAATAGGGATAAATCGAAAGTCCTACAACACCAACAATCGAGTTAATCGAGGCGGTAATTACAACAATACAGGTTCTAACAATCCAGCTTCTAATCGTAACAACAACAATCCGTCTAACAGCAACGATAACATCGGTTTCCGTGTCACTCTAATACATTTTTGAGGTTATATATTTTAAGGAATATATACAGTAAAAGTATTAGTATTAAAGAGATTTATTCCTTCCTGATATAGGTAAATATGAAACAGTAAAATGTATATTAGTAGAATGAATTTTGAATATATTCATTTTGCGGATTATAAATATAAAAAAGTACTATTCAAAAAATATGTTGTAATTTTAAAAATAAAATATTAAAAATTAAAAAATTTTAAAAATTGAAAAGGACGAAAGATGAATATATGTTTTTTTAGAGGAAAAATCATAAGTGATATTAATTTTAAATTTATAATTAATTCTAAAAATATATCAATCAGCATATTTGCTTCTGAATTAGAAAATGGAAGCGTTGTAATATGCAAAGGTTATGATGAGATAGCAGATATAGGTTATCAATATTTAGAAAAAGATGATTATGTGTACATTTATGGTTTTATAAATTCAAATGGAGAAATAGAAATTGAAAAAATATATTTTTAAGGGAAATTAGAGGTATAATATGCTAATTTAAAATTAATAATAATATTAGGATTATGAAAAAATCAAATATATAAATTTAATTATTTATAATAAATATTAAGGGAGATGAAAAGAATGAATTTTAAAGACTTCAAAGAAAAAGATATTATCAATATCATTTACCAAGCCCAAGAGGAAAATATTGACGAAATATTAAAAAAGGCAGACGAAAGAATACAAGATAACTTAGAAAAAATAAATTTAGAAAGAATAATAGAAAATTCTAACTGTGCCAAAGAATTAAAAGATGTATTTAACAAAATAGAAGATAACAATAATATAAAAATTACAGAATATAATAAAGAACTATACAAACAAGGATTTGTTGATGGTGTTAATTTAATACTAAATTGCTTAGAAGAGTAGAGAAAAACTAGAGAAATAAAGTATTTTTGTAGGAAAGGCTAAAATATTTATTTCCCTAGTTTTTTTAGCTATTTTACTTGCAAATTAGGGTTTGTTTTAGTATAATACAAAGGTAGAAATATAAAGGAAGAGAGGGAAAACAATGGAAGAAAGACAAGAAAGAAGAGACGGAAAAATAATTGAAAAAGACATCGAAAAAGAGATGAGAGAAGCCTATATAGACTATGCCATGAGTGTTATTGTTTCTCGTGCACTTCCAGATGTAAGAGATGGTTTAAAGCCAGTACATAGAAGAATTTTATATTCAATGCACGAAGATGGTATTACATCAGATAAACCATACAGGAAGTGTGCCAATACCGTAGGTTCTGTGTTAGGTCGATACCATCCACATGGAGACAGTTCTGTATATGATGCAATGGTTAGATTAGCACAAGATTTCTCAATGAGATATCAATTAATTGATGGACATGGTAACTTTGGTTCTGTAGATGGAGACGGAGCAGCTGCTATGAGGTATACAGAAGCAAGAATGTCTAAAATTGCAGAATATATGTTAACAGATATTGAGAAAAATACAGTTGATTTTATGCCAAACTATGATGATAGATTACAAGAACCAACTGTTTTACCAGCAAGAATTCCAGCATTACTTGCCAATGGTTCTTCAGGTATTGCCGTAGGTATGGCAACAAATATACCACCACATAATTTAACAGAATTAATTGATGGAATTATTAAAATCATTGATGAAGATAATGTGACAGATGAAGAATTAATGAGTGTAATTAAAGGACCAGATTTCCCAACAGAAGGAATTATCTTAGGTCTTGAAGGTATCAAACAAGCTTATACAACTGGTAAAGGAAAAATTACTTTAAGAGCAGAAACAGAGATTGAAGAAATGAGTGGAAATAGACAAAGAATAATTGTTTCTTCATTGCCATATCAAGTGAATAAAGCAAATTTAATCAAAACAATATCTGATTTATCAAAAGAGAGAAAAATAGAAGGTATTTCAGAATGTAGAGATGAATCTGACAGAAAAGATAAAGTTAGGGTGGTTATTGAATTAAAACGTGACGCTAATCCACAAGTGGTTTTAAACCAATTGTTTAAACATACACAAATGCAAACAACATTTGGTATTATCATGCTTGCACTAGTAAATGGTGTTCCAAAGATTTTAACATTAAGACAATGTTTAGATTGTTACATTGACCACAGAAAAGATGTTATTTTAAGAAGAACACAATTTGAACTAGACAAAGCCCTAGCGAGAGCACATATTTTAGAGGGATTAAAAATTGCGTTAGATAATATTGATGAGGTTATTAATATTATTAGAAATTCTTATGATGACGCAAAAGAAAGATTAATGGAAAGATTTGGACTTACAGATATCCAAGCACAAGCAATTTTGGATATGAGGTTAAGAACATTATCAGGTTTGCAAAGAGAGAAAATTGAAGAAGAATATAACCAATTAATGGAATTAATTGCTCATTTAAGAGATATCTTAAATAGTGAAAAATTAGTTTTTGACATTATCAAAGAAGAATTACTAGAAATTAAAGATAAATTTGGTGATGAAAGAAAGACAAAAATTGTGGCAGCAGAAGGCGAAATTGATGTAGAAGATTTAATCAAAGAAGAGCAAACCGTTGTTGCCCTAACACATTTTGGATATATTAAAAGAATGCCAATAGATACATATAAGAGTCAAAAACGTGGAGGAAAGGGAATAACAGGAATTGCTACAAGAGAAGAAGATTTTGTAAAACAAATCTTTACAGCTTCTACACATGATACGATTTTATTCTTTACAAATAAAGGTAAGTTATATCATTTAAGAGGTTATGAAATTCCAGAAGCAGGAAGAACTGCCAAAGGTACAGCAATTGTAAACTTATTAAGTTTAGACGCTGGAGAAAAAGTATCTGCTGTTATACCAATTCAAAACTTTGCCGAAGGAAAATACCTATTAATGGCAACGAAAAACGGACTAATCAAAAAGACAGCATTAAAAGAATATGATTCTAGCAGAAAAACTGGTTTACAAGGAATTACCTTAAAAGAAGATGATGAACTAATTTCTGTAAGATTAACAGATGGACAAGATAATGTTGTATTAGTTACAAGAAATGGTATGTGTATCACATTTGATGAAAAAGATGTTAGACCAATTGGTAGAGTTTCTCAAGGTGTTATTGGTATTAGACTTGATGAAGATGATGAAGTTATCGGCATGGAATCTGTTATTGCTGGAGGAAAGGCAACATTATTAGCCATTACAGAAAACGGATTTGGAAAGAGAACAGAACTAGATGAATATAGAGTACAAAATAGAGGTGGAAAAGGTGTTGTTACATATAAAATTACACCTAAGACAGGAAAACTAGTTGGTGTTAGAATTGCAACAGAAGAAGATGATGTCATGTTAATTACAGATACTGGCACGATTATTAGAATTAATGTAAAAGATATTAGTGTTCTAGGAAGGTCAACACAAGGTGTTACTTTAATGAGAACAAGTGATGGTGGAAAAGTTGTTAGCATGGAGATATTAGCACCAGAAATTAACGATGTAGAAAGTTAATAAAAAATCCTTTCAAGATTTCTTGAAGGGATTTTTTCCACTTCAAAAAAGTCCTTTAGAACTAACAATTGTACACAAGTTTAGTTTAATAATCTCTAGAGTAACTTTAAGATTTTATAAAAAGGATACTACTATGTAAACATAAAAATATAAAACAATAAAATTGTTTAATTTTCCTTGCACATAAGTTTTATTTATGTTAATATAGTTTATAGAATAAATACACTAGGAGGTAAAGCATATGAAAAAAATGCAAATTAAAGGGGTGCGGTCTTTAAATAAAGGTCGTGTGGAACTATCGTTTTACGGTGATAAAGGGCAAAGAGTCCCTCCAATAACAACAAGGGATAGAGGCTATAAAAAAGGGGGATGGATAGATGCGAAGTCATTAAGACCCCTGTAAAAGTAGAGGCCATCAGGTGTGTACACCTGATGGTTATCTCTTTTTAAATCGAATATCATCTCCAAAAAAGCAATAAATATCATAATATCCAGCAATTCGAGAACCAATTCTCTCTTCATATTTGCTAAAAATTTCATTAATATTTAGGTTAGTAGAAATAATCGTTTTGGTAACTTTATGGTTCAAATTTAGAATTCTGGTATTAATAATGGTAAACAATTCGCTTAATTTCATACTATTTAAACTTTCTGTTCCTAAATCATCAATGATTAATAAATCAGTTTCTAATACAGATTTATTAATATCTTCTAAATTTGTTTTTTGTTTATTTAACTTGTAGTCAATAATATTTTCTAGTAAAACAGGGGCTGTTTGATATAATACAGTTTTCCCCATTTTTAATACTTCGTTTGCAATACAATTTGAAAGAAAAGTTTTTCCGAAGTCCAGTATTTCCTGAAAATAATAAGTTTCTATAATCTGGATTATCAAAGTTTTGGACAAATTCGTAAGCCTTTTCTTTAATATTTTTGATGTTTTCCCTAGGGGAAATAGGAAAACGATATTTGTTAGGATTTACTTCATCTGAAAAAAGTAATTCATTAAATGTTGAAAAGTTTTCCTTATCTAAATTTGACATATTTGATTTATTAAAAGAAATATCTAACAATTTTTGTTTTAAGCAAGAACACATTTCTGTGTGATAATTATCTGTTTGGATATATCCAGTATCTTTACAAAGTGAACATTCATATTGTGGTTTTAGGTAATCTAAAGAGATATTGTTTTTCTTTAAAATTTCTTCTTTTTCTTTTTTTAATATATCAATTTTATCAGACAATGAAAGCAAAGAAACATTTTGTTTATTTAAAATTGCTTTTGTAGTAGAAAGGGCATATGTATGCATTTCATCTTCTAGTTTTTGCAATCTAGGAATTTTTTTGTACAATTCTTCTTTTCTTTCATCTGCGGCAATTTCTTCTTTTATTTTTTTTTGTTCATATTCTTTTAATAAAGCATTCAATGTTTCGTTAGCCAATTTTGTCCTCCTTATTTAATGAATTTGCATATAAAAAGTCTAAGTTTTCATATTTTCTTTGTTCATAATTTGCTTTTTGTACTTGTGTTTTTAAATCTTTTGTATCTTTTGATAATTTCTTTCTTTGCTCAATAAAAGCATTGACTTCTGCTGGTGTTTTTAAATTTCGGTTGTGCCAGTCAGTTATAACTGTATTGATATATTCAAAAGTAGGAGATTGTTTTAGGGTTGTACGCTTTAACGCGATTTCTATAATATCCATATCATATCCAAAATTTACAACCCAGTTTTCTATATAGGCTTCTTCATATTGGGTTAGATTTCCATGTTTACCAAGTTTTTTAGAAATAGATTTTTTCAAAGTATTTAGCTTTTCTTGTTTTTCATAATACTTGTCTAAATCATTCCATGTTTTTATTTTATTAGAAGCCCAAGCTTCTGCAACGGTTTGTACATAATTTCTATGCAAAGCACTTCTGTTATAACAATAATCAAAAAGGGCAATCATAACTTGTTCATCAAAATTGTATTTTCGAAACCAAATGTCAATATCATTATACCAAGAAGGACTCATAATTCCTTGGAAATACATATTATTAATATGTTCAATTGCTTTGGCTCTTGACTGATTTTTAGCAGTTTGTGCAACCTTTTCTTTTGAAACGGTTAGATTTGGTGAGTATAACTCATGAAGGGTTGCTTCTTGCAAATCTACAATTACATAGCCTGTGGATTTTTTGGTAATCAATTTATTTTGCTCTAAAAATTTGAAACCTTCGCTTATAGATTTTAACGGTATATTTAATTTTTTTGATAAGTCATTTACTTTTACATCTTTATTGTATTTTGAAAGAAAGATGATATATAAATAAATTTTCACATAATCTCCAGGGATTTGTGATAAATAATCTGAAAAAAACACATCTGGGATGGTTGTTTCAGAGAATAAAAGTGTCTTGTCATTTTGTTCTAATTTCATTTTGGTCATCAATCCTTTCTAAAACCAAAGGGAGAATTTTAAGCATTATATAAAATTTTTGTAGAAAAAATAAATCTCCTTAATGGTAATTCAAATTATATCTTTTTTAGACAAAAAATTCAAGGCAAATTTTAAAGTTTCAATATTAATTTAGAAATAATTGCAATTCACAATTTCCAATGGTTCAATAGATAGTCATGTTATCCTATATTTCAAAAATTTTTCGGTTCAATACGATATTTAAGAATTTGTAACATCATTTATCCGAGCCTCTTAATATTATAGAAAAATCGAAGATTTTCTATAATATTAATTAATCGTTGCACACAATTTTACTAACGTAAAATTGGCACACGAACAATAACGCGGACTTTAAAATGTCATGAACAGAAAAAATGTTAAAAAGTCCGCTATTGTTCTCAGACCATCACTGCGTGAGTACCGTGAACATTCCTCGATAAATGATTAACAAATTCTAACATATCTTCAATCACATTCAAAATTTATTCAATATAGGATAACATGACTATCTATTGAACCATTGGAAGTTATGAATAATGATTGAATTGTGCTAATATTTTACCTATATTTATTTGTTTTTGCATAGAAGAACAATTTTTGTCTTACAAAAAATTTAAACATATAGATGAACACATAAATGATGTTTTCTCCATGAATTCCAGAAATACTAAGAAGAAATACAGGAAAACAAAAAAGTATAAAGATAACAATTTTTGCATTTATGTCTGGAATGAAGAGATATAATAACAGTCCAATAATTACAGCCCAAATAATATTGATAATGGCTACAGAATAATCAATAAATCCTAATATTTTATTTTTAAATGTATAATTTTGAGGAAAAATAAATTTCAAAAAATCGCCTCCTCTTTGGGATTGTGCAAAAAATTATATAATAATGAAAAGTACATTTGTCACTTTAAATTTGTAAAACTTTTCACAGATTGTGTAATTGTTGTGGAAACACCACCGATAAATTCACGTACTAAGGCATTTGCTCTTATCAAACCATACATACCGCCTACATAAATAAATTTATTTAATAATTCTGTGTTTGAAAAATCGACAGAAAACATGAGTAGTAGAATAAGAGATACAATGATTTGAATAAAGAGAAGTGAAAATAAATTTTTTAACCAGGCTTTGAAAAACCAACTGGTATTGGAAAGAATGAGTGACAAAAAGGCGAAAGGGGTTATTAGCACAAATACTTTTACTAAAATATATCTTAAAGAATAGGTAAATACCAAGTTTAGTAAAGAAACAGATAATACACTTTTAATAAGACCATCAATTGTAAAAATATTTAAAGAAGAAGTGTCTATGGCAATGTTGGTGTTAATATTGGTAATGAGAGAAGAAAAACAAATACTTTCATTAAATAAATCTTCGCCAATACTACGGATAACTAGAGAAACATTGGACATGAAATCAATAAATAGTTCTACAATAAAAAAGGAAGAATTCATGCAAATAGCATATAATACCATTTTTATAAAAAAACTAGAGGGTTTATCAATTCTATCATAAGTCATATGTGATAACAGATATTTAATGGCATAGTATAGTAAAAAACCAAAAAGAAGTGTATTGGCAATTAATAAAATGCCACTAGAAGTAGAAGTGCCTAAGATTTCTTGAAAATACTTATCTGTTAAGATGTCAGAATTGATAAAGGTTAGTTCATCTAATAAACTGTATAATGTATTGTCAATTGAACTAAATAGATTTTCAAAAATGGTGTTTATGGTGTCAATAATGATTTGTGTAATGTTTTGAGATTGTTCCATTTCCCCTCCTATCCTACTAAAGATTTGATTGCAGATAAAATTAAGTCAATAGCTAATATAAAGGCATAGGAAAACAAAGAACCTTTGATTAGTTTTTTTCCTGTTCGTATTTTTTCTTCATCGCCAAAGCTAAATTTTTTCATAAATACACCAGTTCCAACGGCTACGGCAGCAGCAGGTGTAGCAATTTTTAATAGCCAACCTTCAATATCTTCAAAAGCATTGTTAATAGTGCTAATTAGTTTTGGGTCGCCTAAGGCAAAAGAGATAGAATGTATGCAAAATATAAGAATGAAACTAATAAATGCAATAAATAATATAGAAAAAGATAATGTTTTTAATCGTTTTTTTCTTAATAAATTTCTTTTTAAAAGATAAATCATGATAAAACTCCTTATAAATTATATTTAGGTTTTTAATTGTGGAAATATCTAATAAAGTAAAAAGTTATTTTGTTATAGAAAAAATTTGCGGATTTTTCTATGACATTAATTGTAGGGAAAACCTATAAACCCATAAAATTTTAATATTTTATCATAAGTGAATAAATTGGAAAAATTGTAAATTTAAGCTATTTTTCATTTTTAAAGTAAGGTAACATATGTAATTTGCAAGGTGGATAAATTTTGTTGCCATCTGATAAAAAACATAGGGCATAAAATGTCTCTAATTTTCTAGAAAAATCATTAGCTTCAAAAGCATAATCATTTTGAATATAAGTACTAATAGACTCAGAAATATTTGAATTTTCAGAATTTAAGGTGTTTGTGAGATAACTAAAATTGGTTTCTTTAGCATTTTCTGAAAGACTTTTTGAAATTCTAGTTTTTTCTTCTTTCCCTAGCTGTTTTTGTGCCTCTTCAATCGTAAAGATATCATCTGTACGAAACCAAATTTTATTAATTAAATTTTGAACAATGACTTTTACAAAGGATTCATCTTTTAATGTATTTTTTAAGGAAGAATAACTTTGTGTACTAACAATATTTATACATTTTGCTTCTCTACTTAAAGAGAAAAATTCCGCGTCTGTTTTACTGGCATATTTATCATATTCGTCACAGATAAAGCTGGTTGGGTAAATAGTATTATTGGATAAATTGGTTAAAATTTCTGTTTGAAAGTCTAGTTTTAAATAGGTAGCAATAATTTTAGAAAGCATACTATATTCTGAAATATTCATATTTAAAACGACAATTTTTCCTTTTTTAATGACTTCTTCAAACCCTGTAAATGTGAGTTTTTCCTTAGGAGAACAAAAGCAAGACATAACATCATAGTCAGAAACAAAAGTATTGGTAATTCGAGTAATTTCAGAAACAAGGATGGCTTTTGTTCTTTGGTCTAAAGCTTCAAATTCTTTTTGAAAAAAATCTAGGCAAGCATTTAGTTCATAAATTTCTTGTGTTTTTAATTTTCCACGAGTAAATAAATCTTTTAAAATGGGGATTTTTTCCTTGTAGTAATTAGGAATGGTAATTAATTTATGAAGTTCTAAAAAAGTAACATAACCATTGTTATAAAATCGGCAAAGCTTAATACATTCGGTTAATACTTGTTCTGCTTTATCTAACCAATACGATTCAGAATTATTTTCTGAAAATAGCAATAATATGGTTTTTAAGCGATTGGCAAGAACTTGTGCTTTTAAATGTGGCTTGTGCAAAGGATTGTAGTAAATACCAGCGTTTAATTCGATTACGATTAAATCAGAGAGTAAGTCAAATGTCTTACAAAATTTTTTTACTTGTGCATAGTAATTCCCTTTTACATCTAAAATAAGCATAGCAATTTTTTTGTCAGGATGATGATGATTAAATTGCAAAATTTGTTTTGTGAAAGGGTACATAGCAGAAGAAGTTTTTCCAGAACCAATGGTGCCCGTGATTAAAAAATTTTGATACAGACCACTTTCAGGAATATAGATATTGCTTTTACTTTCTTCGTCAAAACCAATTAATAAATGTAAAGTTTCAGCATTTTTGGAAATAGAAGTTGTTTTTGATTTTTTCATTTTATGAAACAAGTTCATTTGCTTAGAAGAAGGGGTATAAGTGTTTATCGTTGAGTTAGAATTTGTTTTAGATAGATTCTTTCTATGGGGATTTGATTTGAAAATCATTTTAGAAATTTTTGAAATGAAAAAATTTGATAAAACCAAAATAGAAAAAGCAAAACTAATGATGTGTGTTATTTTTATATACTTCCATAAAATTGGATTTTTGGCACAAATATCAAAAGGTTTTAGACCATAGGGAATAATTAATTCTTCGGCTGTATAAATCGATTTAAAAATATGTATATGCACGAAAATACAGAATGCGGTTAATAATAGTGCGAGTAAAAATCGTTTAATAAATTATGAACCTCCTTTCTCTAAATATTTTTGTTTAAGTTTCAGCTTAGACCCTTGCTGATTATGAAAAATTTTGATATCAAAAAATGTATAAATTGAATATAAAGTGATAAAAAGATGAATAATAAAAGAGATAAAAAATAAATCTAACAATGTAAAAATATAATCACCACCTTACAATTTTTTCCATCATACAATATTTTTTCTCATTTGTCTATACTTTTTGCAAAATTTGTGATAAAATTTATTTGTTAGTGATTTATAGAGGGAGGAAAAACAATGAAATTTAATAAAGGTACAAGAATTGGAGAAATTTTAGAAACTGCTCCAGAAAAAGCAGAAATTTTACTAAATGTTGGTATGCATTGTATAGGATGTCCTGCTTCTCAAATGGAAACATTAGAAGAGGCTTGTGATGTTCATGGAATCGATGTAGAAGAAGTTGTAGAAAAATTAAATGCTGAAGAAAATTCAGAAAATTAAACATATTGATAGAGTGAAAAATTTGTGAAATGTATGGTTAAAAATATAAAAAATATTGATAGTGATATGCGTTTTTAACTAAAAAATGGAAATCATAACAAAAAAATTATAAAAATCCAAAAAAATTTCACAAATTTTTCATAAATCTATTGACAAGTTCAAAAAAATATTGTAAACTATAAAAGCGTTCTAGATAACGCACTTTATGGGCTATTAGCTCAGGTGGTAGAGCACTTGACTTTTAATCAAGTTGTCCCGCGTTCGAGTCGCGGATAGCTCACCAAAAGAACTAAATAATAGAATAAGTTATTTAGTTCTTTATATTTAAGGCCCCGTGGTCAAGCGGTTAAGACACCGCCCTTTCACGGCGGAGACATGGGTTCGATTCCCGTCGGGGTCACCAAATTTTGCCACTTTAGCTCAGCTGGCCAGAGCATCGCACTTGTAATGCGAGGGTCCCCAGTTCGAATCTGGGAAGTGGCTCCATTATAAAGGTCATTCGTTTTGAGGGAAGCTCTTGATGAT
The DNA here is from genome assembly GCA_949294555.1 of uncultured Eubacteriales bacterium. GTDB lineage: Bacteria > Bacillota > Clostridia > TANB77 > CAG-508 > CAG-269. The sequence continues at coordinate 27,742 of CASFHP010000013.1, read as the reverse complement.
TGGCTTTTTTTTGAAATTTGTATTTGACAAAGCATTAATAATATGTTATTATTAAATTACAAAATAAATGAACTTTGAATGTCGCTAGTATTCAAAGAGTAGCAGTATGTGTACCACGAATGCACATACTTTTTTATTAAAAAAAATAGAGCAGACCACGAATCCGCTCTACGACTAAATACAAGCTAATTAGTCTTAACTTTGTTGTCATTTTGCATTTGTTGTTTTTGTTGTTCCAACTGTTGTTGCAAGAAAAAGTTTTTTTCTTTTTCTTCTATGTACTTATTAACAAAATGCAAAACTAAATCGCTAGTATTCAAATTATAGCCCCCTTTCCGCCTTTGAGAAAAAGACTGGCCTTTTCAAGCGAAAGGTTGCTATTATATTACAATAAGTTACAGTAAAAAACAAGCGAACATAAAAGGAATTTTAAATTATTTTCATTAAATATCTAGGTAAATGCTGAAAAAATTTTTTTTAGACTAATTGCAGGTTGTTACTTCGTTTAAATTTTTTTAATAGTCTATAATTATAAAATTTCTTTTAGTTCTAATAAGTTTGTAATCTGATAATTTGGAATAATCTGAGTGTGATTAACTTTTTTGTTTGGGTTATACCAAATCGTTTTTATATTAGCGTTTTCTGCACCTTTTATGTCTTTTTCTAAGCTATCCCCAATCATAATTACTTGACTTGGCTGTAAATTTAGCTTGTTTAATAGTACATTAAATATTTGTGGATTGGGTTTATTTACGCCCACTTCTTCTGAAACAATAATTTCAGAAATAAATTTTGATATTTGACTATTTTTTATTCGTGGTCTTTGTAATTTGACTAGTCCATTTGTAACTACACATATTATATATTTTTTTTTCATATAAATATTTTATTATATCACAAGCATTTTCTGTTAATGCTACTGCATTGGCAAGACCTTTTTGAAAAAGTTTATTTGCTTTTTTGTAGTTAGTATATTCTAAATTTATCTCCTTAAAAAATTTTTTAAATCTATATTCTGGAATATCTTCTTTTGAAATACGATTGGATTTTTTTTCAACACTATCCCATAAATTTCTATCTAGTGGTCTAAAAATATCTTGATATTGTGCTTTATATTCTTTTTGTATATTATCAAATAAATATTCTAATGCTTCTTTTTCACACTGTTTATGGTCTACTATTGTATCATCAGCATCAAAAAATATTGCTTTTATGTTACATAATTTCACAATTATTTCTCCTCACAAACTACTATTTGCCAAGATTATACCATACTATTAAAAATTATCAAATGTAATTTCTTAAATTCTTCATCTTTCTTAATATTTTTTGTTTTATTTTTGTTGGTATATTATCGTTCCAATTAAGTTTATTTTGTAAGGAAAGTCCCAACAAAATCCCCAAAAACACAAACTAAAATTGTTTTATATAAATTCAATTAAATCTCTTTAAACTATTTTAAACTATTTTAAACTTTTTTACTTTACTTGAAAAACTTGCAAAAGTCTACTAGTATAGTAATATCAAGTGATTGAGAATAATAAAGTCAATAAAAGACTGTTGACTTGTAATGCGAGGGTCCCCAGTTCGAATCTGGGAAGTGGCTCCATTATAAAGGTCATTCGTTTTGAGGGAAGCTCTTGATGATTGGCTTTTTTTATGTCAAAAAACAGAGTAGATTTGTTCTCATTAGACATCTCAAGCAATTTATAAGGTATTTTATTATATAAATTTATTTAATGCAAAATGCTGCATATAAAGGAATAGATTTTATATTATTCTCAAATCCAAAGTTTCTTGTTGAAAATCTTATAGCATATTTAGGGTTATACTTGTTAATGTACATATTTAAACTTGCAGATTTTACATTATTACCACTTTTTACTTCTATAGGAATAATACCATCTTCTTGGCTGTATAAAACAAAATCTATTTCAGCACTTCTATTAGAAGTCCAATAATACAATGATTCTCCTTTAGAACTCAATTCCTGAGCAATATAATTTTCTGTAATAGCACCTTTATAAAGAAAAGTTTTGTCTAACATTATATCTGGAAATTTTACCTCACTCATACTTGTTAGAATTCCTACATCGCTTAAATATAATTTGAATTTATTTTCATCTATATATACTTTTAAAGGTATTTCCATTCTTTTTGAATTATAATTTATCAAAACCATTTTAGAGGCAACTAACCAATCTATAGAGCTTTCATATTTTCTTTTTCTGCCTGATTCTTCTATGAAGTTATACTGGAAATTTTTATTATCTTTAGCTAGTTGACTAGGAATATTTTTGTATACTTTTTCAATTTTTACCGTTTCTAAGCTATTTTTAACGTATTTTTGCATATCAGCTATATACATATCTTTTATATCTGAAATAATATGGGAATCAAATTTTAGTATATCTAAATTATTTTCTACAAAATCGTTTACTGCCTCAGGCATTCCGCCTACACATAAGTAGTTTCTATATAGTTGAATAGCTTGTTCATGAGCAAATTCAGGCATTGGAGACATTGTGTTATAACATTCTTCAATTTTATTTTTTAGTATCTCTTTTCCGCTTGCAACTAAAAACTCTTCAAAATTCATAGGATACATAAATTCCATTCTTATTTTACCAACTGGAAATGAACTTTTAAATCGGTTAATTTTTACGCCCAATAGACTTCCAGCACAAATTATTTTATAAGGATTATTTGACTCGTTAAAATATTTTAATGAAACTATAAAATTTTCACTTACTTGAACCTCATCAAAAAATAAAATTGTTTTTTCTATATCTATTTTTTTATTTAAAAATAATTCTAATGCGGAAATTATTTTTTTATCGTCGATAGTACTTTCAAAAATGTTTCTTATTTCAGAATTTTTTTCTAAATTAAAGTATAAATATTGTTCAAAGTTTTCTTTAGCAAATTTTTCTATAATATATGTTTTTCCGATTTGTCTTGCACCCACTACCATTAAAGGCTTTTTCATGCCACTATTTTTCCAATCTAATAATTTTTTTTCAAATAATCTTTGCATTAGTTTACCTCCATTTCGTTAAAAATTTTATCATGATTTGAAAACAAAGTCAACAAAGTTTGCCACTTTTTGCAGGTATAAAGTTAAAAGGTTTGCCACTTTTTGCGGGTGTAAATTTTGAAAACTTGCCACTTTTTGCTTTTAATTAAACAAAAATACTAATTTTTAAATAAAAAATAATATTGAAATTAATACCTATTTAATTAATAATAAAAACCAAATAGGAAAGGGATATGTGTAATAAATTAAAAATGCAAATAATACACATCACAAGCACTTAACTTTTGTAAATGGTCACAACTTGAAAAATGTAAAGCTTGCATAACTTGCGTAGCAATTGAATCTTTATTTTGTTCCTGATTTACAAAAATCAAAATACCATTAGAAACATCCACATTTTCAAAAATATTTTGTAAAGTATCTTGCGAAATGGCAATATCTTTAGCAATATAGGAATTATCTAAAACAGAAAATGGTAAAACATCATCTAAAAAGCCACCTTTTTTAGAATCAAATATATATAAAGTTGGCAAGTTTAAATCGCTTTTTATTTCTTGCATAAAATCCTTTCTGTTGCTATATAAAAGTTCAGGTTGTAGATGAAATACAAATGGTGCAATTAGTAGTAAGCAAAATACAATACACATGATGATATTGCCTATTTTTTCACGGAATACACATTGTAATAGTTTATATAAATAATACATAACCAATACAAAAATTAATCCACAAACAGGAACAATATATCTTAATACTTTCCAAGGAGAAGCAATGGAAGTAATTAAGAAAAAGAAAATAGTTGGTATATATACTATTTTTAAAATATCTTTTTGTTCTTTACTAAGGGTAAATAACGGTTCTTTTCGTATTTTTTTGTAAATAATGCAACCAATAATGGCAATCAGTATTGGAATTAGCAAATAATGAAACACGTAGTAATCAACAGTATAGCTTTGAGAAAAGATACTTGGAATAATTTTTGTAAAGTCTTCCAAATTACTGATTACACCTTGTCCTCTGTAACCAAAAAACATATGTTGTATCGAATATGGAAAAATGATTAAAGAGATTATTCCAGAGATTAGCATTGTAAGTGTGTAATATAGCAAAGATTTTTTGTTTTTTTCTTTAATATATCTAATGGCAAATACAAGATAGATTGCCAATAAATAAAATAAATAATAATAATGTGTCAAAATTCCAGCAAGTACAGAAATGCCAATAGCAATATAGATACCAGGTTTTATTGTTTTCTTTTCAAATAATTTCATATGTAGTAAAGTGGTTATTAAAATTTCAAGTGTTAAAAGTGCATACATTCGAATATATATTACATTACTAATGGATGCTAATAGAATAGAAGACATAAAGGTTAATAGTAATGCTTTCTTATTAGCATTTTTCTCATCTTTTAAAATTCTTTTTATGATGAAATACATAACAATCGTTACAAACACATAAATGATACAATTTAAGATAATTCCTGCCCATTTAGAAACTTGTCCATTAGTAAATCCCATCGCGATACGAAGGAATAGATAATATAATGGAGGATGAACGTCATTTTTTTGATTTTCGTAAACAGGTGTAAAGTTTCCTTTTTCATCATCTTGTACTGCTAAATAATCTTCGAAATATTCCTTGGTATGCCATGTGTTAAAAAAATCGGTATTATCCTGAATTTCGATTTTGTCATAGTTAGTAAGTCCAAAGGAATAGGCTTCATCTATATGTAAATAAGATTTTTGCATGCCAACACATACATAAATAATCGTTTGTACAATTAAGATAATTATCATAATACATATTTCTGTTCTTTTGTTTTTCATTGATAAAATCCCCTCTTAAATAATTGTAAAATTTATATATAGAAAGTATACTATAATCATATGTAATAATCAATATAAAATTTCCAAATGAAGAAGTGTCCTAAAAATTTGATAATTGAAAGAAAAGATGATAGAATAAAAATGATGTAAATTTATACGTAGTAAAAGGAGGACGACCATATGCAAAAAGTAGCAATTGTAACAGGTGGCTCAAGAGGAATTGGAAGAGCGATTGTAGATTCATTAGCTCGAAAAGGAATAAAAGTGATTGCAAATTATAATCAATCAGAAGAAAAAGCAAAACAATTACAAGAGAATTTGGAAAAAGAAAATATTCATATTGATATTATAAAAGCAGATGTTTCTAAAAGAGAAGAAGTAAAAAACATGGTAGATATGGTAATTAAGAAGTATGGTAAGATAGATGTTCTAATTAATAATGCAGGAATTTCACAGGAAAAACTATTTCAAGATATTACAGACGAAGATTGGGAACATGTCATGAAAGTGAATTTGTATTCTGCTTTTTGTGCAACACAAGAAGTATTACCATATATGTTAAGCCAAAAAAGTGGATGTATTATTAATATTTCCTCTATTTATGGAATTATTGGCGGTTCTTGTGCTGTTTCCTATTCTGCAACAAAAGCTGGAATGGATGGCATGACAAAAGCACTTGCAAAAGAGTTAGGACCTTCTAATATACGTGTGAATTCGATTGCACCAGGATGGATAGATACAGATATGAACAAACAATATACAGAGGAAGATATTAATCAAGTAAAAGAGGAAACCCCTTTGGAAAGAATAGGTAAACCTGAAGATATTGCTAAATGTGCTAGGTGGTTAGTAGAAGATACATTTACTACAGGACAAGTGATTTCAATTAATGGAGGATGGGGAATTATATAATAAAAAATTCAACTATTTATCTATTTTAAATAGTTGAATTTTTTGATTAACAAGACGAATATTATTTAATTCATAATTTATTTTTTAAACATAAAATTTTTCAATGACATTATTCTTCGTTATGATTTGTTGCTTTTTTCTTATAATTTCCAGAAATAATTTTTGGAAGATATGTAATAATTTTGTATACAGCCAAACGAATTTTCTTGCTCCATAAATAAGCTTTTCTTAATTTTTTAGGTGAACCTAATGAAACAGGTTCATCATCTAAAACTAATAATTCTGTTGGAAGTTTTTCTAATTTAAAAACATAGTTTTGACCTTCATTATTGTCCCAATTATCATTTTCATCTTTGAAACAGAAATTGAAAGTACTACCTTCTCCTAAAGTAATTTCAGCTTGGAAACCTAAATCTGTTTTTTCCATAGCCACATCATTTATATTATCCCAATTATCTCCAAAACCATAATGAATAGATACTTCTTTAGAAGCATCTTGAAACAATTTTCCAGTATATGAAATTTTAACTTTTGTATTTTCTACTAACTTATCTGTATTAAAAAATATATTTTTTGTTAATTCCATTTTTTAAACTCTCCTTGTTTATCTTTTGCTATCCACATTATAATATTAAATTTTACATTCTTCAAGTATTTTTTCTAAAAATAAACAAAATATTAAAAATGTAATCAAATTGTAACTTTTTTGTAATAATTATATGAATGCGGAAAAGCTAATATGAATATGATATAGTAATAGGGAAAGGATATTTTTGGCGAGATAAATATATTGTCAAAAAAGCGAGAATGTGGTACTATTTAAATAGAATAAAAAAGGGGAGTGGTTGATAAAGTATTATCATTTTCAACCAAATTTGAGCCTAAGGAAGGAAAGCAAGTAGATATGAAAGAAGATTTAATGGAGGCGAATGATTTGAAGCCAAAAGATGAAGAATTTGTAGATAAAATGCCAGAAGAAAGCAAAGAAAAAGAACATGTGAAAACGGTTAAAACAGGTAAAGAAGAGGAGAAGGCAGTTCCAAAAGAAGAGACAATGGAAAAAGTATCAAATAAAGATGGAGCTTCTTCAACAACAGAAAATGAAAATAAAGAAGTAGAAAAAGAGGAAACTTCAGAAAAAGAAGAAATACAAAAAACAGACAAAAATGAAAAAGTTGAACAGCAAAACGAAGAGAAAAAGGAAACAAAACAAAATCATAAAAAGAAAAAACAAGACAAAGAGAACAAAAAAGAACAAGTAACAGATAAAGAAAATAAAGATAAAAAGAAAAATGGCAAGACTAAAACCAAAAAATTAAAAAAGATAATCATTTCTATCATTATCGTAGCTTTGGTAGGTCTACTATTTTCTACAGTATTTGCTTTAACCAACATTAATAATGAAAAAATTATTAGTGGTGTTACAATTAAAGGAATAGAAGTTTCAGGCTTAACCAAAGAAGAAGCAATTGCAAAATTAGAAACGACATATACAGCAAAATTGGAAAATAATATTATGCTTCAATATGAAGATTTCGAATCAGAATTAAATCCAACACTTATGGAGGTAAATTATAATATTGAAGAAGCAGTAGATGAGGCATATTCATTAGGAAGAAATGGTAATATATTTGCTAATAATTACAACATTTTAGGAACCTTAATTGGCAAAAGAGATATTAATGTAGATATGTCTCTAAATGAAGATGTAACAAAGCAAACGATTAATGATATTGGTGCAAATTTGCCAGGAATTTTAGAGGAATCTAGCTATAGTATAGAAGATGACCAATTAATTATTACAAGAGGAAAAGAAGGTGTGGTTGTTAATACAGATAGTTTATTAGCAGAAGTAAAAGATATGCTAAACGATATTCACGAAACAGAAAATGTTATTCAGATTCCTGTAGAAACAAAGACACCTCAAGAGATTGATATTGATAAAATACATAGTGAAATTTATAAAGAAGCACAAGACGCATATTATACCAAAGACCCTTTTACAGTATATCCAGAAGTTGAGGGTGTTGATTTTGACGTAGAACAAGCAAAAGCAATGATTGCAGCAGAAGTGAAAGATGAATATGTGATTGATTTAATAATCACAAAACCAAATGTCACAATAGACCAGATAGGAACAGAAGCATTTCCAGACCAATTATCTACATTTACAACTAGATATGACGCAAGTGATAGAGATAGAAGTACAAACTTAAGATTGGCTTGTGAAAAAATAAATGGAACAGTTATTATGCCAGGCGAACCCTTTTCATATAATGCAACATTAGGACCAAGAACATCTGCAGCTGGCTATAAAAATGCAAAAGTATATGAAAATGGGCAAGTAGTAGATGGTATAGGAGGAGGAATTTGTCAAATTTCTTCAACATTATATAATGCAGCTTTAATGTCTGATATGGAAATTGTAGAAAGAAGAAATCATCAATTTGTGACTTCATATGTAGGTGCAGGAAGAGATGCAACAGTTGTTTATGGCTCAACAGATTTTCGATTTAAAAATACAAGAACATATCCTGTTAGAATTGTAGCATCAGCAAAAAATGGTGTAGCAACAGTATCAATTTTTGGAATTAAAGAAGCAAACAGAGAATATACCTATTCTTTTAAAACAGAAACAATATCAACCATACCATATACAACAAAATATGTGCAAGATTCAAGTCTTGCAGCAGGTCAAGAAGTTGTAAAACAAAAAGGTGCCAATGGATTGGTTACACAAACGTATATGACAAAAATGTTAAATGGAAAAGTCGTTTCAACAGAATTGTTATCAAAAGATACCTATAGTGCAATGCAAAGAATTATTAACAGAGGTGGAACAAGTTCAAGCTCAAGTTCAAGCTCAACTTCAACCCAAAGTTCTTCTAGCAGTACAGCAACTACAAATACTTCAACGACAAATACAGAAACAACGCAAAATACAACCCAAGAGCCAGTAACAGAAAAAGAGCCAGAAGAAACACAAACAAGTGAGCAACAAGCTACAACAGAGTAATAAATTTGGAGACAGAGCGATGATTTGGGGACGGAGAAAAAATCATCATTTTTATAAAGACTTTTTATAAAACATTTCATAGGCTAAATGATGATTTTTTCTCCGTCTCCAAATCATCGCCTCGTCCCAATTCTTGACCTGGCTTAAATTGCTCAAAATCTAGTAAATACCATTGACAAAAGTGAAAAAAGTAGTATAATAATAAATGTCCAATCAAAAATGCGCCATTAGCTCAGTTGGTAGAGCAGCAGACTCTTAATCTGATGGTCGGAGGTTCGACCCCTCTATGGCGCACCATTACAACAAAAATAATAAGTCTAATGTGTTGGATATTAGATTTATTTTTTTGTTTTTTAGTAAAAATTATGTAAATATTAAAGGGGTGAGAGATTTGCTAAAAATTTATAATACAAATATGGAAACAAACAAATTAGAAGAAATCAAAGAATTTAAAAAAGGAAGCTGGATTAATTTAGTAAATCCCTCCGAAAATGAAATAAAAAGGGTATGTGAAAGCATTAATATTCAAGAAGACTTTATAAGAGATGCCCTAGATTATGAAGAAAAAGCGAGAATTGATACAGAAGAGGATGATAATACCATTCTTTTTGTAATAGATGTTCCTGTTATTGAAAAAAATGAAGAGAATGATATGTATTCTACAATGCCATTAGGAATGATTGTCGTAAGAGATGACTTTTTTATAACGGTATCTTTAAGAAAAAATAAAGTTATAGAAGATTTTGAAAAAAGAAAAATCAAAAATTTTCAAACATATAAAAAGACAAGATTTATTTTTCAAATCTTTTACTTAAATTCATCATACTTCTTAAATTACCTAAAACAAATTAACAAAGAAACAGAAATTGCAGAATATATTTTGAAAAACTCTATGAAAAATAAAGAGTTGTTAAAATTGCTAAGTTTGGAAAAAGGTTTGGTGTATTTTGCAACATCTTTAAAATCAAATGAAATTGTCATGGAAAAAACCATGAGAGGAAAAATTGTAAAACTATATGATGATGATGAAGATATACTAGAAGATGCGATTATTGAAAATAGACAGGCAATCGAAATGGCACAAATTTATACAAATATCTTAAATGGAACGATGGATGCATATGCTTCTATTATTTCAAATAATCTAAATGGTGTAATGAAATTTTTAACATCTATAACCATTGTACTTGCCATTCCGACTATGATATCTAGTTTCTGGGGAATGAATGTAAAATTACCATTTGAAGATAGCCCAATAGGATTTATCATTATGGTGTTCATTGCAGTTGTTTTAACGTTAATAGTAACATGGTGGTTAAAGAGAAAAGATATGTTAAACTAGAAGATTTTTAGGAAAATATATGGTAGAACAAATCCCAACCGATTAAAATATATAGGTTTTATCGGCTGGGATTTTATTATGGATTTAAGATTTCAGAAACTTTTTCCAATTCTCCTTTTAAAAGAGTATATGTGTCTTCCCCAATAGAGGTATCTGTGCCCTCTTCATATAAAGCAATCGTTTTTTCAATATCCAACAATTTCATTTTTTTCGTACTTAGAGAAGTATCTCTATACATATAAATTGGGATATAATCGATAGTATCTATTGTAACAGTATCATCTGCATGTTTCGTTATTTGTAAATCCAAAATTATAGATGTTCTCGTATTTTCAGCATTTTGCCCACTAATAAAATTTCCTAAAGAATAAATAATAAAACCGTCTTGAGTTGTACCATCTTCTAATGTAACAGTCCTTTTTTCCATTTGTTGTAATACATGAGGGTGTGTTCCTAAAATAATGTTTACACCATTTTGGAAAAGAAAATCAGCCAACTCATTTTGTGTGCCATTTGAAACAGTACTGTATTCTGTTCCCCAATGCGTAGAAGCAACAATAATATCTGCGTTTTGTGTTTTTGCAGATTCAATATCACTTTTAATTAAATCTTCATCTATTAAATTCACGCAATATGGTTTGTCAGAAGGAATAGCAATACCATTTGTTCCATAGGTATAATCTAAAAATGCAATTTTAATTCCTTTTACATATTTAAATAAAACAGTATCTCTATCTTCTTGAGTTTTATAGGTACCTACATGAGAAATATCAGCGTCATCTAAAACATCAATTGTCCTAGATAAGCCATCAAATCCTGTATCTAAACTATGATTTCCAGCAGTAGAAAGCACATCAACACCCAATTTTTTCAAATTATATGCTAGGGCGTCAGGAGAATTAAATCTAGGATAATTGCTATATCCTCGTTCTTCTCCAGCAAAAGTAGTTTCTAAGTTGGCAACGGTTATATTAGAATTTTTTATGTAATATTTAATATCTTCAAAGACATATGAAAAATCATATTCGCCTGTATCACTATTGTAGGCATCCATATATTGTGTATTATGGCACATAACATCTCCAATAGCGGTTAAGTTAAAAGTGACATCTTCATTTGTATTTTGTGTTTCATCTTCTGCGGAATCTGTATTTTTTTCAACATTACTTAATGTTTCAAGATATTCTTCTGTAATGTTATGATAGTTTATCCAATTTTTTACAACATTAAAAATAACCACGATTAAAAATACAACTAGTAATATGAGTACAACTTTTAATAAAACATTTGTCATTTTTTGTGTGTCATCATGTGATATATGATTTGATTTTCTACGATTTCTGTTATCTCTATTATTTCTTCTCAATGATTTGCCCTCCTTTTCATGAGGATGTATGCTTCTTTGAGAACTTAAATATATATGGTAAAATTAGAAAAGTAGAGAAAAGTTCTCACGAAGAGAGATTTGTCCTATAATTAAAAAATATCATAAAAAAGAAAAATTTTCAATAATTGTATAAAGAAAAAGAAAAAAGGATAGAATAATAGTAAAACATGGTAAAAGGAGGAAAAGACATGAAAGTTGTAGATAAAATTGCATTGGTATTAATTATTATTGGTGCAATTAATTGGGGCTTGATTGCTTTATTTAATTTAGATTTAGTGGCTCTATTATTTGGCGATATGACAATTGTATCTAGAATTGTATATGGATTAGTTGGTTTAGCCGGTTTATGGGGCATTAAGCTATTGTTTGATGATTAACCATAATTTGAAGTTATATTTTTAAAGGAAGGAGAAATGCTCCTTCTTTTTTAGTGAATAGAAAAATAATGTTACACAATTTAACTTCCGCAAAATCCTTGAAAAATATGTAAAAATAGTATATAATACCAACGAAATAAAAAGCTTTATTAGAGAAAGGAATGAATTACATGCTAAGTGCAAATGGTGTCACAGTCAGATTTGGAAAAAGAGTATTATTTGAAGACGTCAATATAAAATTCGGAAAAGGAAATTGTTATGGAATTATCGGAGCAAATGGTGCTGGTAAATCAACCTTTTTAAAAGTACTATCAGGAGAAATCGAGCCAAGCAAAGGAGACGTCAGTTTAGATAAAGGAGAAAGAATTTCTGTTTTAAAACAAGACCACTTTGCCTTTGAAGAATACACAGTTATGGATACAGTGTTAATGGGAAACAAAGAATTATATGATATCATGAAGGAAAAAGAGGCCATTTATGCCAAACCAGACTTCTCAGAAGAAGATGGTATGAAAGCTGCAAAATTAGAAGAAAGATTTGCAGAATTAGATGGTTGGAATGCAGAATCAGATGCAGCAATTTTATTAAATGATTTAGGAATTATACCAGATAACCATTATAAATATATGAAAGAAATTGAAGCCAAAGAAAAAGTTAAAGTATTATTAGCCCAAAGTTTATTTGGAAATCCAGATGTATTATTACTAGATGAGCCAACAAATGACTTAGATATGAAAAGCATAAATTGGTTACAAGATTTTTTAATTGATTTTGAGAATACAGTTATTGTTGTATCACATGATAGATATTTCTTAAATAAAGTATGTACACATATAGCAGATGTTGACTTTGGAAAGATAAAAGTATATCCAGGAAATTATGATTTCTGGTATGAATCAAGTCAATTAGCTTTAAAACAAGCAAGAGAGCAAAACAAAAAGAAAGAAGAAAAAATAAAGGAATTACAAGACTTTATAGCAAGATTTAGTGCAAATGCTTCAAAATCAAAACAAGCAACTTCAAGAAAGAAAACATTGGAGAAAATCCAATTAGAAGAAATTAAACCATCAAATAGAAAATATCCATACATTGATTTTAAACCAGATAGAGAGCCAGGAAGAGAAATCTTACAAGTAAAAAATATATCAAAAACTGTAGATGGTGTAAAATTACTAGATAAAGTTTCATTTGATGTAAAAGAAGGAAACAAAATTGCCTTTTTAGCAGATAATGAATTAGCCAAAACGGTATTATTCCAAATCATAGAAGGGGAATTAGAGCCAGATGAAGGAGAATTGGTATGGGGAACAACGATTACAAAATCATATTTCCCTAAGGATAACAACTATTTATTTGAAACAGATGAAAACATCACAGAATGGCTTAGAAAATATTCAAAAGACCCAGATGAAACCTATGTTAGAAGCTTCTTAGGAAGAATGTTATTCTCAGGAGATGAAGCACTAAAACAAGTAAATGTATTATCTGGAGGAGAAAAAGTAAGATGTGTGCTATCAAAAATGATGTTATCAGGTGCTAATTTCTTAATATTTGATGAACCAACAAACCATTTAGATATGGAAAGTATTACATCATTAAATGAAGGAATGAAACGATTTACAGGAAATATTTTATTTACTTCACATGACCATGAATTAACACAAACAGTTGCCAACCGAATTATCGATATCAAAGAAAATGGAAAAATTGTTGATAGAGAAGTGACTTATAATGAATATTTAGGTGTAGAGTGATGATTTTGGGGACGGAGCAAAAAATCATCGTTTTCTCCGTTCATTGTCAATCATTAAAAAGGAGCTGAGTTTTATGACAAGAGTTGATAAAATAAATTATTATTTAGATATCGCAGAAAGTGTAGCTGAAAGAGGGACTTGTCTTAGAAATAATTATGGAAGTATTATTGTAAAAAATGATGAAATTATTTCTACAGGATATACAGGAGCTCCAAGAGGAAGAAAAAATTGCATTGATTTGGGATTTTGTATAAGACAAAAATGTGAAATGCCAAGTGGAAAAGGTTATGAAAAGTGCAGGTCTGTACATAGTGAACAAAATGCGATTATTAGTGCTGCAAGAAAAGATATGATAGGTGCTACATTGTATTTAGTAGGAATTAATCAACGAAATGGAGAATATGTAAAAGATAATGAGCCATGTTCTTTTTGCAAAAGGATGTTAATCAATTCAGGTATAAAAGATGTTGTTATGAGGGACGACAAATCAACATATCGCATTGAACAGGTACAAAATTGGATTGAGAAAGATGATTCTTTAGAATATTAATATTCTGATTCTAAAATGAATATATCAAGTTTAACGTTGTAATTTCAAAATGAATATATGGCAGTTTCATATTCAAATGCAGGAGTGAATATATTTTTAATTCAAAATTGAATATAAAATGATGATTTTTGTGAAAAAGTCATCATAAGCACATAGAGAAAACACAAAAATGTATTATTTTAAAAATAGGGGTAAAAAACAAAAAGAAAGTGAGTGATTAAGATGCCAAGAATAGCACGTAATTGTTTGGATACCTCTTTTTTTCATGTCATGGTACAAGGTATCAACAAAGAATATATATTTAAAAATAATCGATATATGAAGAGATATTTACAATTAATGAAAGAAAAATTAAATAGCGAAGAATTAGAGATGATAGCATATTGTGTAATGAATAATCATGCACATATATTAATAAAAGTAGAAGATATAAAAAAATTATCAAAATACATGCAAAAAGTTAATACTATCTATGCGCAATATTATAATTATATGGAAGGTAATCGAGTAGGATATGTATTTCGTGATAGATATAAAAGCGAGCCAATATTAGATAAAAGGCAATTAATACAATGTGTAAAATACATTCATAGAAATCCAGTAAAAGCAAATATGGTAAAAAATGAAAAAGAATATCCATATTCTTCATATCACTATTATTTAACAGGAGAAATTGAAAAAACAAATATATTTGCACATGAAGAAATTGAATATATTTGCAATATGGATTTTATTGATGAAGAAACATTTTTAGATATAGACACAAATATTGAGGTGAAAATTGACAATTCCATTTCGGAATTTATTAAAAAAGAACAAATAAAAGTATTTGAAATATTTGAAAAACGTGATATACTAAAGAAGTTGATAAGATATCTAAAAGAAGTAAAGAAGATAAAATATACAAATATTATGAAAAAATTAGATATTACAAAAGGGACAATGGAAAGATTAAAAAAACAAAATTGAGTAAAAAAATGACATTGAAAAATGATGATTTTTTGCTCCGTCCCTAAAATCATCAGAAAGGAAAAAAGAATGGATAAAATTATTAATACAATTGCAGAAGAATTAAATATTAAGCCAAAACAAGTAGAGGCAACAATTAAATTAATTGATGAGGGAAACACCATTCCCTTTATTGCACGTTATAGAAAAGAAGTAACAGGAGGACTAAGTGATGAAATCCTTAGGGATTTAGGCGAAAGATTAAATTACTTAAGAAACTTAGAGCAAAGAAAAGAAGAGGTTGTTAAATCAATTGATGAACAGGGAAAATTAACAGACGAAATCTTACAAGCAATTGCTGTTTGTAAAACTTTGGCAGAAGTAGAAGATATTTATAGACCATATAAACAAAAGAAAAAAACAAGAGCTACTGTTGCAAAGGCAAAAGGGTTAGAGCCACTAGCAATGATTATCATTGAACAAAAAGAAACAAAACCAATTTTAGAAATCGCAAAAGAATATGTCAATATGGAAACTTTATCAGAAGAGGATAAGAAAAATAAAGATAAAGTGGTTGCAACACCAGAGGAAGCTGTGCAAGGTGCTTTAGATATTATTGCAGAAGATATTTCTGATAATAGTAAATATAGAAAACAAATCAAGAGAATTTGCTATAGAGAAGCAATGATTCAAACAAAAGCCGCAAAACCAGAGGAAAAATCAAATTATGAAATGTATTATGATTATCAAGAAGCGATAAAATACATACCAAGTCATAGAATATTAGCGATTAATCGTGGAGAAAAAGAGGATTTCTTAAAAGTAAAAATTGAAAAGCCAGAAGAAAAAATCTTAGAATACATAGAAAGAGATGTTATAAAAGGCGATACACAATTTACAGAGATGTTAAAAGAAACAATTGCAGATAGTTTTAAAAGATTAATAGAGCCATCAATTGATAGAGAAATTCGTTCAGACTTAACAGAAAAAGCAGAAGATAAAGCTATTAAAGTATTTGGCAAAAATTCAAAACAATTATTATTAGGGGCACCAATTAAAGGAAAAACGGTTATGGGATTTGACCCAGCATATAGAACAGGTTGTAAGATTGCAGTTATTGATGAAACAGGAAAATTATTAGATTATGCAACTGTATATCCAACAGAACCTCAAAATGATGTAGAAGGTGCTAAAAAAGAATTATTAAAATTAATTGAAAAAGACAAAGTAGATATGATAGCCATTGGAAATGGAACAGCGTCAAGAGAGTCAGAAATGTTTGTAGCAGATATGATAAAAGAAGCCTCAAGAGATGTGCATTATGTTATTGTAAGTGAAGCTGGAGCGTCTGTATATTCTGCATCAAAACTAGCAACAGAAGAATATCCAGACATCAATGTATCTATCAGAGGTGCCATTTCAATTGCAAGACGTTTGCAAGACCCATTAGCAGAATTGGTAAAAATAGACCCAAAAGCTATTGGTGTTGGACAATATCAACATGATGTAAATCAAAAGAAATTGCAAGAAAGTCTAACAGGCGTTGTAGAAGATAGTGTTAACAAAGTAGGTGTTGATGTAAATACTGCGACACCATCACTACTTTCTTATGTTTCAGGAATTAATAATACCATTGCTAAAAATATCGTAAAATATAGAGATGAAAATGGAAAATTAAAAAATAGAAAAGAATTATTAAAAGTATCAAAGCTTGGAAAAGTGGCATTTGAGCAATGCGCAGGATTTTTAAGAATATTTGATGGAGATAATCCATTAGAAGTGACAGCTGTTCACCCAGAAAGCTATGAACCAACAGAAAAATTATTAAATCAATTAGGATTTGACAAAAACGATTTAAAGGATAAAGAAAAATTAGAAGAACTAAGAACAAAATTAAAAAGTGTAAATGTTCCAGAGATGGCAAAAGAATTAAACATAGGAGAAATGACACTAACAGATATTATCGAAGAATTATCAAAACCAGGAAGAGACCCTCGTGAAGACATGCCAAAACCAATTTTAAGAAGTGATGTATTAAAATTAGACGACTTAAAAGAGGGAATGGTACTAACAGGAACTGTTAGAAATGTAATTGACTTTGGAGCATTTGTAGATATTGGTGTAAAACATGATGGACTTGTCCATATTTCAGAAATGAGTGATAAATTTATCAAAAATCCATCAGATGTGGTTTCAGTAGGAGATATTGTAAAAGTAAAAGTTATTAAAATTGATAAAGAAAGACAAAAAGTAGGTCTTTCAATGAAATGTTAGGTTGGGGACGTGCCAAAAGGGACAAAATCATCGCTCTGTCCCTTTTGGGAATTTTTTAATTTTCATCCTTTATATTTTTCTTGAATTTCTTTTATTTCATCAAAATGATTTTTCAAGATATCCAAAAATAAATCATCTAACTCTGGGTCAAACTGAGTTCCTCTACATCTTTCAAACTCAGAAATAATCGTATTTATATCTAAAGAGTCACGGTAAGCTCTTCTAGAAGCCATAGCATCAAAACTATCTGCAATGGCAGCAATTCTAGCTAAATATGGTATATCTGTTCCAGCAAGTTTTCCTGGATATCCAGATCCATCATATTTTTCATGATGATGTTCGACAATTGGTAAAATATCATTAAATATTGTGGCATTTGATAAAATGTGAACCCCAATATTTGGATGTTGCTTAATTTGCGAATATTCTTCATCTGTTAGTTTAGAATCTTTTAACAAAATGCTATCTGGAACACCAATTTTACCGATGTCATGGAATAGGCCACCAATTTCCAAAGTGTGTAGTTCTTCATCTGATAATCCTAATTTTTTTCCCATTAAAACAGAATAAGCAGCAACTCTATCAGAATGTCCTCTTGTATACACATCTTTTGCTTCAATGGTATAACGTAATGTTTTGATAGAATCTAAATATGCTTGTTCCAATTTTTCATAGGTGTCAGATAATTTGGCGTTGATTTCTTTAATTTCATTCATTTGTTTGATAGATTTAATGCCAGATTCTATTAATAAAAGCAATTGGTCAAATTTATCACTTTTTTCACAATAGCCTTGAATATCTAACCTTCTAATGGTTTCTAGAGGTGGTGCTAAATCTTTATGACCAGTAAGTAATAAAATATATAAATCTTTATTAAATTTACGAATTTCTTCAACAACTTCGTCTCCATGGATAGGTGTCATGATAAAGTCCAAAATCATCAAATCGAAGTGCTCTTCTTTTACTAATTGAATCGCTTCTTGTGGGTCTGTAACACCTCTAAAATCATATCCAGAACGTTTTAAAAATATAGATAAAGAATCTACAATGCCTTCTTCATCATCTACAGCTATAATTCTGTATGTATTATTTTCTACATTTTCTAATCCTTGTAAATGCTTTCTCATTTTTAACCTCTTTCAATACTTAATTTTTTATAATATATGGAAATTACTTTTTTCTAATTATATTAATAAACAAAATAAAAATCAAGCTTTTTACACGATTTTATATGTAATAAACTCGATTTTTATTTCTAGTTGTTAAACTGAAAAATTATAAAGTATTAAAAAGTTCTAACTAAAAGTGAAAGCTAAGAATAGTCGTTGGAGACGTGTCGAATTGTTCGAAAAAGTTGTCAAAGGGAAGGCGATGATTTTGGGGACGGAGCAAAAAATCATCATTTTATAAAGATTTTTTATAAAATATTTTATAAAATAAATGATGATTTTTGCTCCGTCCCCAAATTATCGCCTTTTAAAGTGGCAATATAATTGTAAATGTTGTTCCTTTTCCAACTTCTGATTCAAATGTAATATCTCCATTGAAATGTGCTTTTATGGTTGAGTAAGACATATACAAACCTAAACCAGTACCATTTTTTCCTTTTGTGGTTATCATTTCTTTAAATAACTTATCTTGAACATTTTGAGGCATACCACTTGCATAATCTTTTACACGAATATATACATTTTTATTATCACTCTCTAAAATCAATTCGATATTTTTATTTTTCTCGCCGTTATATGCCTGAATGGCATTAGATATCATATTATTAATAACTTGTACTAAACTATTTATTTCTCCATTTATAACTGTATGCTCATCTGTTTTCATAGAAATATTTAGATAAATAAGTGCATTTTTTAGTTCATGTTTCATCAAGATATCTACACGTTTTACCAATTCATCAAGTGTAAAATGAACAGCAGTTGTTTCTGATAATGTAACAGCTTGACCTTTAACAGCTGTGATAATATCTGACATATATTCTGTATAATCTTTAATTTTAGAAACCCATTCAGACATATCTTTTGCAATATCATGATGATCTTGAGAATTTACTTCTGGGTCATCAATTGAATCTTCATATTCTTTGATTAAACCAGATAATCCTTCTAATGCTCCAGATATAGACATAATAGGTGTTTTTAAGTTATGGGCAATACCACCAATTAATTGTCCTAAAGAGGCTAGACGTTCACTTTCCATTAATGTTTCTTGACTACTATGCAATTGGTCTACATAGGTTTTTGTTAATGTCTGAATTTCATTGAAAGAAGCTGTCAAGTCTCCAATTTCATCATTAGAAGTAATTGGAAGTTTATTGGCATTAATCACATCATCTGAATTAGATATATGTTTCATTCCATCAATAACGCTATTGATATCATTACTTAAATCCCTACCAATGTAAAGGATAAATACGCAATTTATCAAAATTAAAAGAAATGCAATTAAAATGAATGGAACGACAAAGTTATTACCAAATACAAAGTAACGAATACCAACATAACATTCTCCCATATTTGTATTTATTTTAATAACTGCACCTTCTCGATTTTGTCCATAGTATTCGTATGTATAGCCTTCTGTTTCATCATAGAAGTTTAATGTATATTTTATAAAAAAGTCGTTTAATTTTTCAGGAGAATAATATACTTCTCCACTTGATGCAGAAATGATAACAGCATGATCACCTTCTGATTTGAATTCTATAGAATTTAGTATTGTTTCCACTTCAGAAATGTCATATACTGTGTCTTGGTCAAAACGAGATAGTAGTTCTTGTCTATAGAAGTGATATAGCAAATCGCCTTTTTCTTTTGTCATTAAGGACATAGAAATTAGTAAAATTAAGACAAAAGAATATAAAAATAAAGGTAATATTTGTATCAATAGTTTATGATACAAAGGTAATCTAACACCAGTTACTTCATTATTGGCAAGTTCTGCTGTTGCTGTAAGTCTGTTAGAAAAGAACTTTTTGCTAAGCATATATGAAAATATTGCAAATACAGCAGAAAACGAGAACACAACAGTTGTAATTCTAAGGACTAACTCTGCTTCTGTATTAAAGGCAAATAGCAAAATAGCAATAATAATGGTTGGCACAAATATTTCAAATAATAACATCATATAAGGATAATTAAATGATTTTTTTCTTAATTTGCGGATGTATTCTGTATTTTTTAATTTTTCCTCTGAAAGTGACATTTTACTATATATAAATCGTAAAGCAATATATAAAAGAACAAGTAAAATGGATATAATAATTATAAATTGTGTTGTATAAGTTATTCCAACAATTTCTATTTGAAAACTATTATCAGTAGAATTTGGTGGATAATTTAATACAGAAGGTAGTGCAAAATAGAGTACTGCTGCAATTAGTGCAAATATTAAGGTATTTACTAAAGCTAATTTTTTTTCGTTATCAATGTTAAAAATTTTAATGACTTTCATGTTTCATTTCATTCCTTTCTAAGTTTTTCTCTTAAGTAAAGCAAAATTTTATTCAAATATTCAGGCGTTATTTCAGGCCAATCTAAATTTAACGTTTGCAAAGCCGTTAGCGTTTTTTCATTATGAAGTGTGACCATACTATCATTGATATTTTTTACATAAGCAGTAATGCCAAAATAGTTTGATTTAGACTTTGTCAAGGCTGTTTTAAAATCATCTAAAGAAGCAAAGTCAATAGAAACGCCACAAGTATTTATCATATTTACTAATGTTTCGCCTGAAATACAACGGTTATTATATAAATGATAAATTTCCAAATTTTCTTGCTGGTGTTGTAGTAATTGTACAATAAAATTTGCACAAACGTCAACAGGAGAAAATTCAAAACAAAACTGAGAAAGTTCTTTTGGAAAAATACCTAAATCGATAAATGCTTCTAATCGATTTAAAAAGGCATTATCACTGAAATTCTCTTGGAACATACCATCATGATAACGATTGGTAATAGTCCCTAATCTATAAATACTAGCTATAAAATCGTCTTCTTTACAAGCTTCTATAACAGCTTTTTCAGCTTCAAACTTACTTCTCACATACACATTTTTCTTGTAATCTTGTCCAATATATAAATCATCTTCTGTAAAATCAGTATCAGGTGTTTTTACTAATCCATTTCCAGATACAGACATGGTTGAAATATAGTGTAATGGAATTTTAAATTCTTTACAAAAGGCAATCATTTTTTTTGTTGAATTGACATTTGTTTTATTAAACACTTCATAATTTCCATAGTGTTTAACAAGTGCAGCTGTATCGATGACACAATCACAAGTTGTTCCCAGACGATTATATAAATCTTCCTCAATTCCAAAATGATTATCTAAAATATTTCCCTCAACAATTTTTATTCTGTATAGATATTGTTCTATTTTTACATCAGGAAAATAAAAATTGAATTTTTTGATAAATCTGGTTAAAGGATTTACCAAATCTTTTTTCCTAATAACGCAAAATACTTTGCTAGAGGTGTTTTTTAGTAAATAGTATAATATATGAATACCTAAAAATCCAGTAGCACCAAATAGAATAACTCTTCTAAATTCTTTATTTACTTCAATAGGCTTCTTAATTTCTTTAATAATTGGCATTTTTTCAATTAATACAGAAGTTTCTTTTGGCTGGGCAACTAAAAGAAAATCTGCCAATTTTCTAATAGTAGGATATTCGTAAAAATCTTGTGTATTAATCGAAATCCCTTTACTATATAAAATAGATTGTGCTTTAATTAATAGAAGAGAATCCACATAATAGTCAAATAAATCATCTTCTACACTAATTTTACTTTTTTGTTCCAATAATTCTGTAAAAATTTCTTGCAAAGTTTCCTCTAATTTATTTTGTGGTTTCACATATTTATTGTGATTTTTCTTAGGTAGTGGAAGTGCTGATTTATCAACCTTTCCATTAATGGTCAATGGAATTTTATCTAGCTTAATAAAATAGGTTGGAATCATATAGCTAGGTAATGTTTTCTTTAAGAAACTAGACAAATCTTCAATTTCTTTATCAGATACATAATACGCACATAAAAATTTATGCTCATCAACAGTAATTAACGCAATATAGACATCTTTGATATCAGGGTGTGTAAGCAAATCAGATTGGATTTCTCCTAATTCAATTCGATATCCATTTAGTTTTACCTGAAAATCACTACGTCCAAGATATTCCATAATGCCATCAGCATGTAGGACGGCAAGGTCTCCTGTTTTATAAATTTTTTGTCCAGGATAAAAAGGATTGTCTATAAATTTTTCAAGTGTTTTTTGCTCATCTGTATAGCCTAAAGCCAAACAATCACCACTAATATACATTTCCCCAATATGTCCTAAAGGTACTAATTCCAAGTCTTGATTTAAAAGCAAGATTTGTGTATTGTCAATTGGGTAACCAATTGGCACAGAAGTATAAGTATCTTCAGTACGATATTCATAAATCATACAGCCGACAGTTGCTTCTGTTGGTCCATATTCATTATAAATATGAATTGGATGAGAAAACATAGAAGTGATTTTTTCGCACATTTCTTTGGTTAAAATATCTCCACCCAAGATAAATTTGCTAACAATACTATTACTTAAATCCAGGTCTTGTAACAATGTAAAATGTCCAGGGGTCATTTTAATAATTTGTACATGGTTATCTTTGATGATTTCTTCTAATAATAACTGTGCATTTTCGTTTTGGTAAATATAAATTGAGTTGCCAGAGCATAGTGGTGTATAAATAGAAGTTACCGTTAAATCAAAGGCAACAGAAGAAAACAAAGGGAAATTGGTTTCTTCGCCATGCACATATTGTTTAATTGCCCAACGAATATAATTTGTCAAACTCTTATGACAAATTTTTACACCTTTTGGATTTCCTGTTGAGCCAGAAGTATAGATGATGTAAGCTAAATCATTTTCTTTTAGGTCATAATCTATATTTACAATATCTTCTTTTTGATAATCAAAATCATCCAAAGAAATTCTAAGAACAGTATCTTTATCAATTTTAACAGATTTTAAGGTATTTGGATGTGTTAAAATTAATTTTGCTTGACTGTTGTTGGCAATATATTCAATTCGCTCATTTGGATAATTTACATCAATCGGAATATAGCAAACACCTAATTTTTGTGTTGCCAAAATACTTGCCACAAACTCAATGGAATCTGCAAATGCCAAACAAACAATATCTCCTGCGTGAACATCGTGTTCTTTAAGTTTTGAAGCCAATAAGTTAGCAAGTGCATTTAGTTCTTTATAAGTAAGTTTCGTATCTTTATGACAAATTGCTAATTTATCAGGTGTTTTTTGTAATTGCTTTTTAAACAAATTATAAACAGAAACAAATTTATCTGTTGTTTTTGTATGGTTATATTCCTCTAATATATAGGTTTTCTCTTTAGGAGAAACCATTTCAAGGTCTTTAATTTTCAATTCAGGATTTGCTATAATTTGTGTCAACATAGCCATTAAGCGTTCATGCAATAAATTGATTTCATCTAAGGTAAAAAGTTCTTTTTTAAAATCATAATAAATACTAATCATACCAGTATCATCAATATCATATAAATGAATGTCTAAATTATTTACAACACAATGATTAAATAACCATCTACAAGAATATGGCACAGCACAACTAGCCCTGTGGTTTCTCGCATTTTGATAAGACAAACAAACATCATATAAATTTTTAGAAATATTAAATTTTTTTCTAATGGTGTCTAGTAAACGATTATATGGATAACGTTGGTTTCTAAAAACAGATAATTCGTGTTTAGAAACTTGTTCAATAAAATCGATGCAAGAACAATCTTTATCAATTTCCATACGAAAAGGAACCGTACTAATATACATTCCTGTGGTATTTTTCTCTTTAAAATTACATCTATTTAAAATCGGTGTACCAACAATAGATGAATTGGTGTTGTTAATTTTTGCTAAGTAGATATTTAAAATGGCCATAAAAAGTGAGAACAAAGAAACTTTATGGCTATTGCAAAACTCTACAAGTGTATTGGTTTCTTCTTTAGAAAGGGTTACACCTTTTCTAATTGCCTCATATGAACCAGATTGGAAATCCTTTAAATAAGAAAACTCTAAATTTTCAAATTGGTTTTCCCAAAAGTTTTTTGCACGCTCAAATTTAGGACTTTCTAGATATTTTTTCTCTTCATTTATAAAATCTAAATAAGAGCTATTTTTATTATCTTGTATAGGGACATTTTGAATAATAGAAACGTAATAATTCATGATTTGGTCGATTAATAAACTCATGGTCCAAGCGTCAGAAATCATGTGGTGTAGATTTGCTATAAATCCGCCTGTACCATCGGGATTTTTAAAAATAACAAAACGATATAAATGACTGTTTATAAGTGTGAAATGTTTTGTGATAACATCTTCTTCTAATTGTGACAAAGAATAGGTATCTGTAATATTTACTTTTTCAATCTCTTCAAAAGAATAGTCTTTCAAACATTGTTTGATATCTGTACCGTCTTGTACTAAACAAAGTCTAAGGGAATCATTATTTTTTATAAATAAATTAATTGCTTTTTCAAAAGCATTTTCATCAATTTTTTCAGGAATAGATAATGTTCCACATATATTTGAAACACATGTGTTTTCATTAAATTGCTCTGTTAATAAAATAGATTTTTGTGGATTTGTTAGTTCATAATTTAAAATACTCATTTAACATCACCTTTAATTTTTTTGCTAAAAAGATTATACATGGAAATGGAAAAAAAAGCAAATTATTCGACAAAATTTTTGTCCAATTATGGACGTTTCTTTTTGAGACATTTTTATGTAAACAACAAAGCTGAATAAAATTGGATATCTTGTATTTTGTAAAAATATAAAAAATCTCTCAAGGAAATGTTATTAAATAGTGGATTATAAAATTTTATATATATTTTATATAGAAAGATAAAAAATAAAAACTTTCCTAGAATTCAATACTCTAAGAAAGTTTTTTACGTTTCAATTTTAACAATAAAATATAGTAATGTCAATGAAAATAGAAAAGAAATTTTAGTGAAAAATTTTTAAGGAATTTTGGGATTTGAAATAATTTTTTAAAATATTTGGATGGCTAAAAATGTTTATATCTCAGGTACTCTATGGATTTGTGTATTTTCTTAGAGTATTGAAATCTAGGTAAAAAAATAAGAAATAAAATACGATATAATATTGACTTAATTCATCAAAATAGATAAAATGAATACAGAAAAAAACTTTTTTATAAGTAGTAAGAACATTGAAAAATGCGTATTATTACTTGTATAAAAAGTAAATAAATGTAAATACTATTTACAAATAGTAAAAAGGAAGCGTAGAAATCAAGCACAATAGTTCATGAATACCAAGAATTACTAAAAGAATATTTAATACTCAAGAGAAACTTCAAAAACTAAAAAATGTACACAAAAGAATATTACATAAAAAAACAAAAAACAAAAGAGAGGAGATTAAAAAAATGACAAAAATGAAAAGCAAAAATGTAAAAAATACGGAAAATAATAATGGTATAACTTTAATAGCACTTGTCATCACAATAATAGTGTTATTAATATTAGCAGCAGTAAGTATAGCAACATTAACAGGAGAGAATGGAATATTAACAAGAGCAAATGATAGTAAAAAGCAAACAGAAATTGCATCAGTAAAAGAACAAGCGCAATTAGATATTGCTAATTGGATAGCAGAAAGATTAGAGAATGGAGAAGATACAACATTAGATGATGCAACAATAAAAAATATTATAGAAACTGCAAATGCAAGTAATACAGATAAATATTATAAAGAATTACAAAGTGATAAAATAATAACACCAAGTGGATATGAAATATTGTATTCAGAATTGTATTCGAATGGTAATGGTGGAAGTGGGGGAGAAACAGGAAATTTGCCATCAACAGCTGAAACATCCCCATTTTTGCCGGATAGTAATTCAACAGTAATAGAAGATGACTTAGATAAAGGTGTAGTAGTAAAGGATAGTAAAAATAATGAATGGACATGGATAGTGGTGCCCAAAAGTGTGACAGCTAGTAGTACAACAGATGGGGATATAGAAAATGCATTAATAGGTTATGCAACAAAATATAGAGGTAGTTATACAGATACATGGTATGAAGGATGTGGATTAGGAGAACAAGAATATCCTGAAAAATATAGTGAAATGTTGCAAAGTATAAAAGCAAATGGAGGATTTTATATAGGAAAGTATGAAGTTGGTTCATTTGATAACCCAGTAACTTCAAGCGATAATACAAGACAAGCCGTAATTCAACAAGGAGCATACCCATATAATTATGTAACATGTAGTCAAGCAGAGGAAATAGCAGAAGGATTAGCAACAGGAGGAAAGACAAGTACATTGATGTTTGGAATACAGTGGGATTTAGTGTTAGCATATTTAGAATCAAAAGGAGTGCCAGCAGCAGATTTGAATGATGATTCAAGTTCATGGGGAAATTATGCTAATAATAGTTTCCCAGTAGCAGAAGGAAATAAATATGCAATTTATAATCAGTCAACATATCAATTAGGAGAATGGAATCCAGTACCAAGTGATTATGAAAAACCAAATTCAGGAACAGAAAGTTGGGTTTTATTATCAACAGGAGCAGTAGAAGATAATAGTAAGATGAATATATATGATTTAGCAGGAAATGTATATGAATGGACATTAGAAAAGAGCACTGATACCAACATTCCGTGTGCCATTAGAGGAGGCCGTTACGACTATGGTGGCTCTGACTATCCAGCTTCTAGTCGCGACAGCAATAGTACTTCCGACAGCTACGACTTTATAGGTTTTCGCCCAGCTTTATATTAGGTCATGCTGAGTGCTAAAAGAGATAAATTAAAATATACTAAGAAATTAGTTTTGAAAGTAGAAATTTGAATAAAAAGTCTTAACGGCTTTAGACGTTAAGAAGGGATTTTTTAACAATTCAAGCAAAAGCATTTGAAAAATGGTTTTGCCTGAATTAGGAAAAATCCCACTAACGTGGCGTTTTTTGTGCTTTTCAGAGCACAAAAAATGACACGAAAATTTTATAGAAAAGTGGTGATAAAAATGGGATTCTATCAAATGATGGAATTATTACAAAAAAAGGAAAATGGAAAAATAGTGATGTGCAACCTAGGAAATTTTTATGTAGCTATAGGAAAAGATGCAACATTACTAAATGCACTAAACGCTTCGCGTGGTCATAATGAAAAACTCCTAGTATCCAAAATGCAAAATGAGAGTAAAAAAGAAGAATCCGCTAACAAAAAACTTTAAAA
>CASFHP010000012.1 GCA_949294555.1 uncultured Eubacteriales bacterium | reverse complement strand
TAATCTATAGAGCAGTAATTAATAAAAGATGAGACCGTTTGGGCCAGGTTGTGGTTGAAAGCGATGACTTTGGGGACGTACAAAAAAATAATCTTTTTTATAAAGATTTTTTATAAAAATGATGATTTTTTGCTCCGTCCCCAAAGTCATCGCTTTCAACCTCAACCTGGCCCAAACTGTCTCATCTTTTATTAATGACTGCTCTATAGATTAATCCTGTGCTACTATCTTTTTCAAATTCTACTCTATATGCATCCTCAACATTAATCGTACTTTTAATATATGTTATATTTTGTTCTGTAACTTCATATTCTTCTCCATCAAAATTAATTTCTTCTATCTGGTAATTTCCTTCTGTTTCATTGTTATTTTGTATGGTTGTTAATAGTCCTTTTACAGTTGCTCCTGTTGTGTTTGTACTTTGATACAATTCAAATTTTTCATTAAAGGCATTTACATCTTGTTCATTCAAACTTGATGAACTTCCTTCTGACATGAATGTTGATGGTAATAGGAATTGAATTGGATTTGCTTCTTCTGCTACACCTAATTCTTCCATCTGAAGCCTATTAACTTCTGTTAACCTTTCTTCTATTGCACTTATTAAGTTCGTAACATATGCATTATCTTTGTCATTTAATATAACTGCATTTTGATCTGTTAAATCTTCAATTTCTACACTATTTACAAATTGTATCGTATTTGTAACTGTATATTGATATTTGCTTGTACTATTTTCTGTACCACTTGAACTATTTGCTTGAGATGTTGTTTCTGGCTCCTCTACAAGTTTTCCCTCATTATCGAAAATAAATTCATTTCCTGTATCTATAAATGTAATTTTAAAAGTCGTATCTGTTTCTTGCTCAACTGTCATGTTTGCATATTGTTCATCATTTCCTGATGATAATTCTTGTTCTATATCTGCAAGCTCTATCGGTGTACTCGGATTTCCATTAGATACTCTATTTGTTAAAACTTGCATCATTAGTAACTTAGCAAATTCTCCTTCATTGGCTATTTGTGTAGATGTTTGACTGCTTTGTGTTTCTGTCATTAAATCATTAATGGCATCTTTTCCTTCATATACAATTTCATAGGTTTCTGTTACAGTATCTGTGCCTAATCCTGTATATTTTGTACTAAATGCAATATTATTTTCTTCATTTTCTGTACTATTTATTGAAACATGATAGGTAATTTCTTGTCCATTTCCTTCTTTATAAATAGTTAATATATTTTGTGCTACTTCAATATCAACCCTGCTAAGATTTCCGCCATTTTGATAAACGGTTAATTCTATATTTCCACCAATTTCTAAATCATTTTGAATTGTTTCTATCAAATTTTCTATTGTACCTGTATCAAATTGAGAGGTACTTCCTAATATATCTCCGATTTCATTTATTGTATTTAATGTTGTTTCATCTGTTTTTAATGCTTCCAATATCTGTACCAATACATTTTTAAATTCTTCTGCTGTTAATGTGAGTCTATATCCTGTTAATTCTCCTTCTGTTAATTTAGCAAATTTACTATCTTCCAACTGATTCAATATATTGTCAAAATAGGTGGTTTTTAAATTTTGTATTTCTTCATTAGATAGTTCAAAATTTTGTAATTTCTCTAATCTGTTTAAATCTTCAAAACCGGATAGTTCTTCATCATTTCTTACAGCCACGAAGTTACTGCCAATATATTGTGTTTGAATACCTGTAAGCGTATTGGTTTTTCTATATGTGAATGGGAATTTAACACTGTCTGAATAATTTAGGCTAATTTCACTTTCCGATTTTGCATTACTTGCATCTGTTTTTCCTGAATACGTAATATTAAAATCATTCACGATTTGTAGTGAATCTTCTATACTAGGAATTGAAATATCAAGTGCAAGCTCTCCATTTGTTTCATATGGTGAACTTTGTTTTCTTTGAAGATATTGCATGACTGCATTATCTATAAAACCATCTTGTTCTTGCACTAGCTTAGCTGTATATTGAAAAAATAATTGCTTATTTGTTTTTAATAGGTCTGTAAATAAATATAAATATGCTATTCCAGCTATTAAAAGTAAAATAATAATTAAAAGAACAAGTATCGTTATGACTAATCCTTTTCTTTTCTTTTGTCCCATGAGATCCCTCCATTTGAGCATGTATTTGCCCTAACTAATTTAATAAATAGATAAATAACTGTATTCCTACTGCCATTTATCTATTTCGTACATATTATATGCATTAAAATTTTTAAATTTTTTAATGCTTGCTTTTTTTATTCTTCCCAATTATGATAAATATTTGAAACATCATCTAAATCTTCTAGATTTTCTATTAGTCTTTCCATTTTTTCTGTTCCTTTTTCATCTAATTTTACAGTTGTTGTTGGTACCATTTGCACTTCTGCCTCTAAGAATTCTAATCCTGCTTCTTCTAATTTTTCACGAACAGCTGTAAAGTCTGCTGGGTCTGTTGTGATTTCATATACTTCCTCTTCTGCTGAAAAGTCTTCTGCTCCAGCTTCTAAGGCTAACATCATTAAATCATCTTCACTCATAGAGGTGCTTTCTTTTTCTATAACAATGACACCTTTTTTATTAAACATATATGATACACATCCAGTGGTTCCCAAATTTCCTCCTGCTTTATCAAACACATGTCTAACATCTGCTGCTGTTCTATTTTTATTGTCTGTTGAAGCTTGGACAATAACGGCTACACCATTTGGTCCATATCCTTCATATGTAATTTCTTCATAATTTTCGTTACTCGTTGATGCTTTTCTTATGGCATTATTAATTGTATCATTTGGCATATTTGCTGCTTTACATTTTGCGATTACATTTTTTAGTTTTGAATTTCCTGCTGGGTCTGGTCCACCTTCTTTTACTGCAATTAATAATTCTCTTCCTAATTTTGTAAATATTTTTCCTCTTGCAGCGTCTGCTTTTCCTTTTTTGGCTTGTATATTATGCCATTTACTGTGTCCTGACATTGTTAATTCCTCCTTAATTTCTAAATTTTAATATATTATTAATTTGTACTTTGTTAATTCTAAAATATTTTATCATACTTTTTTTAGTTTGTGTAGTATTTTTTGTAAATTGTAGGATAAATCTAAATTTTTTCCTACATTTGGTTAATATGTTCAGTATTATATTAGATGTTCAGTATTTTAAAAAGAAACCTAAATTTTTATTAGATTTCTTTCGTAACTTGTAAGTTGTATGGATAATTACTCAGAAAAAATTAGCAAATATTTTATATTTGCTAACTATTCATCTTTTAAATATTTTTCCCAATCCATAAAAGCATGACCTATTCTCACCACTAATGCTTTAGAATTTTCGTCATCCACTATATAAAATACTATATAATTTCTCACATTAATCTTTCTAATGTTTTTATGCCCAGTTAAATCCTCACTTAAAATAGGCATATTCCCTGCAATATTCTCTAAATTCTTTAATTCCTGTTTGAATAAAATCTTGTATTTATCTGCTATAATATCTCCTACTAAACTAAATCGTAGATATGAAATAATATTTTCTAAATCTTGTTCAGCAGTTTCTGAAATCTCAACTATATATTTTTTCATGGCATTGCTCCATTCTTTTTATATATTATCAATTTTAGCAAATGCTTCATCTAAAGAAATTACTTTATTTGCTTTTATATCATCTAAACCTTTTTGTAGTTTTTCTTTTAAATCTTTTTTGCTTTTTATTGTTACACTATCTGGAGCTTCTGTATCTATATATGATAGTTTTAAATATTCTATAAAATTAATAACTTGGTTTGTAAGTTCCTCTGGCAATGTTTCAATTTCATTATATAATTTTTGTTTTTCTATTGACATATTTATTACCTCCATAAATCAATTTATATTATTATACCATCTTTTCTTTTTAAAATCTATGAATTTAAAAAATATTTTATATTATTGAAAATTCAATCCCAACGACAACTTACTATTTGGTATTACAATTCAAATTTTTGCTTTCCTATTTTCTTTCTACAAATTGCTCTACTCTCATATGGAGATGATATTTATCTCTTAAGTCTGCTATTTCTTTCATCATTGGAGATTTATGATGTTCATCTAATGCTTCTTGACTTTCCCATCTATCTATTAATAGGACTGTTTCGGGATCATCCATTGGGAAGAAATATTCATATTTCAAATTACCTTTTTCTCCACGAACTCTATCTACTATTCCTGATGATACCATTTCTTCTGCAAATTTCTTTGCACTTCCGTTTTCTCCAGTATAATATATGTTAATTGTTAAATTCATAACAAATCCTCCTTACATTTTTTATTTTGCACATATGTGTGCGTTGAAATCTTTGATTTCGTTGACGCACGGCTTTCTTATAATGCTCCCACTATTTTATGTGGTACATACATTTCCTTTAGATAACCCATAAATTGATATCTATACCTCAAGGTATTATAAATTACTCTTTATCTAATTTTAAACAATTTCCAATGGTTTCTCCTGTTCTTAAATATGTGTAATTTGGAAATTCAAATAATACTGGATTAAATTTTGTATAATCTATTTTGCCTTTTTCATCTAAATTTTCTTCTTGAACATAAGTGTTTGCAATTGACATTATAAAGTTATCAAAATTATCTGTTTCATAATTATCTTCTACTTTACATTCCATAACCACTGGTGCAGTATTTATGATTGGTGCTCCTGCTTCTCCTATATGATATTCAAATACATCTGATTTATCTTGTTTACTTCCACTAACACTACCTACATAATCTGCTTTTTTAAGCATTTCTTCACTTACAATATTTATAGATAATGTTTTTGTATCTTTAATTCCTTTATTTGTATAATGTGTTTTTACTAGACTTACCATCACTCTATCATGTCCTATAATTCCACTATGTCCTACTAATATCCAATTTGCTTTTCCATCTACCATTGTTCCTATTACTAATAATGGCATTGGATATAATGCTAATTTTGAACCTATATTTTTTTGCATTTTGATTTCCTCCTAATATTTATTTCATCTTTTTTCCTAATTCATATGCTTCTTTATAAAAATGATCTGGTATCATTCCAACTGTTCCACAACCTTTTCCTACAATCATGCCTTCATCTTTATAATGCATATAACTAACTAATTTTTTATAATGTACAATTAATGGTTCTACTGTTGAATCATCTGTATTCCAACAAGTCATAATATATGCTGTTCTTAATCTTTTACGACTTATTCTACCAGTTCTTGAATAAAATCTGTCTATTGTTGCTTTTAGTGGAGCAGTCATTGCAAAATAATAAACTGGTGTTGCAAAAACTAGCATATCTGCTTCTTCTACCGTGTCTAATATTTTAACCATATCATCTTTAAATACACAGTCTCCATCCATTCCACAATGGTTACAACCAATACAAGGATGTATGTCTAAATGAGCTGTATCAAACCTTACAATTTCATTACCATTTTTTTTAGCTCCTCTTATAAATTCATCAACTAATGTATTTGATGTTCCGTGCAGATTATAACTTCCTGTCAATATGACTATTTTCATAATTTTTCACCTCCACTTTTAATAATTTTATAATTCCTTTATATGTAATATCATAGATAGATAAATACTTAAATGGTACACCCGCAGAATTCATTGCTTGCATTTGCTTTTCTGTTACTTCTGCATAAGGATAAATTCCATACATGAATGGGAAGAATAAGAATACAAATTCGTCTTTTTCATTTTCACTCATTTCTTTAAAGAATTTATCTACACATTTTTTTACCATCTTTATTGCATTTCCATAGGCTTTTTTAAATTCTGTTAATTCTTCCATTCTACTGTTTTCTTCCATATCATACATATTCATAGAAAGTAATTTTAATAAATTCTTTCTTTTAGCAACTGTATTAGCTAATTTATCTGCAAACATTTCTTTTGGCATTTCAGAGTTTTGCTCATACATTTCACTCAAGTCATCTATCCATCTCTCATATTCTCTTTTAAAGAGTGCAAGGAATATTTCTTCTTTTGTTTGAAAATAATTGTATATTGATGTACGGGAAAATGTTGTTTCTTCTCCAATACTTTTAATTGTTATATCTTTAAAATTATTATTTTCATAAAGCTTTTCACAAGCATTTATAATTTCTTCTTTTCTAATGTCCACTATCTCCCTAGTCATTTTATTTGCTCCTTTTCTATTTCATTTCTTTTTCTTACACCCAACCTCTTAGAACTATTTGGGGTAAATTAATACTATATAGCTCTATTTTTCTGACACCGCGTCAATTTATTTGTTATATATCACATCTCTGACACCGTGTCAATACTTTTTTATCATTTTTTCTATTTGCAATTGTTAGAGAAAAGCTAGACCTTTTCTCTACTTTTTAACATTATATATATTATAATAACAAAAGGATTAAAAGCAAATTAAAAGGAATGAGTCCTGTACAATACAGAATTCATTCCCAAGCTGCTTAGTACCTATTCAAAAAATGTCCAATTTTTTGGGTTCAGTACACAAAAACTAATCTTTCCATTTGTGATAAATTGCAAGTACAGCATACTTTTTGCTACAAGTGTTTATCCATTTAGTCCACAAATTAGGGTTGCATTATCATAACATCTTAAATTCTCTCAATTGCAATACTTCCACTTCTTACAACTTCAATTTCATTTTTAAAGTGATTCTCAAATAATTGAATCAATTGTTCATTTTCTTTATCATTGTTTATTGCTTGAATAACAGCAGTCTTTCCATTATAATCTATCACATCAAATTTAAAAGTTTGTGCTAAGCGAAAAATTTCATTCTTTTCTGCTTCACTATCCAAATTTACCTTAATAAACATTAATTCTTTTTTATGTATTGGCATATTGGTAAAGTCTAAAACCTTAATCACTTCTACACTTCTATTTAGCTGTTTTAGTATTTGTTCATAAGTAAGATTATCACAGGTAAGTCCCATCGTTATCCTAGATACCGTTTTATCTTCTGTTTCTCCTACTGAAATAGAATCTAAGTTATAATTTTTTCCTGAAAAAAGTCCTGTAATTTTTGCTAGTACACCAATTTGATTTTCAACATACATAGAAACCCATCTTTTTTCCACAATATCACTTCCTCTTTCTTAATTTAACATTGCATAATCATATCTTTTAACGCATTACCAATTGGAACCATTGGAGATACATTAATATTACTATCGATTATAAACTCAAGTACTGTTGGTGCGTTTTTATGTTCATCTGCAAATTTGAACGCTTCTGGTATTTCTTCTTCTTTGGTAATTCGTTTTCCATAGGCAAAATAACTCTCTGCTAGTTTAACAAAGTCTGGTGTATATGGTATATTGGCATTTTCTTCTTTTATACTTCTTCTATATTTTAAGTGTGTACTTGAATACCTTTTTTTAAATAACATTTCTTGCCATTGTCTAACATTTCCAAGATACTCGTTATTAAATATGATAAGCGTTATTGGTAGTTCTAATGAAACCGCTGTTGCCAATTCTTGAATATTCATTTGTACACCACCATCGCCTGAGATTGCAAAAACTCTTGATTTTGGATTTCCGATTTGTGCTCCGATTGCGGCTGGAAATCCATATCCCATCGTACCTAATCCTCCAGAAGTTAATAATTGCTTATTTCCTTGTAATTCAATAAATTGTGTTGTCCATAATTGATTTTGACCAACATCTGTTGTGACAATCGGTTTTTTATAGTTTTCATTTATATATTGTATAATTTTATCTGGTGTTAATCCTGAATAATGTGCTAATGTTATTGGATATTCTTTTTTCCATTCCATAACTGTCTTAACCCATGGTTCAATATCTAATTTTTTGGCATATTCTGTTATTTTTTCAATTGCAATTTTAGCATCTGCAACAATTGGTATATCTACCTTTATATTTTTAGAAATAGATGCTGGATCTATGTCAACATGAATAATCTTTGCTTTTGGTGCAAATTCTTCAATTTTTCCTGTTATACGGTCATTAAATCTGGTTCCAATAGAAAATAAAAGGTCACTTTCACTTATTGCATGATTAGCAGCATAACTACCATGAATTCCTAAGTTTCCAAGATATAATTTATGGGTAGATGGAATTGCTCCTTTTCCCATCATTGTTGTAACAACTGGTACACCTGTCAATTCTATTAGCTTTTGAATTTCTTCATTTGCATTTGCAATATTTACCCCTCCGCCTAAAAGGAAAATTGGTCTTTTGGCTTTATTTAATTCTGCTATTGCCTTTTTTACTTGTCCAATGTGAACATCTCTATTGGGTTTATATCCTCTGATAGATACTTCATTTGGATATATGTCATTTCCTATTGCTATTTGAATGTCTTTTGGAAAATCGATTAATACAGGGCCTGGTCTTCCCGTTCTTGCTATGTAAAATGCTTCTTTTATAATTCTTCCTAAATCTTCTCTTCTTCTCACAGTTACAGCATATTTGCAAATATTTCGCGTAATACCAACAATGTCTACTTCTTGAAAAGCATCATTTCCCATAATTCCTAATGGTACTTGCCCTGTAATACAAACAAGTGGCACACTATCTGCATTGGCAGTTGCAATACCTGTTACCAAATTGGTTGCTCCTGGTCCGCTTGTTGCAATACAAACGCCTACTTTTCCAGTTGACCTTGCATAGCCATCAGCAGCATGCACTAAGGCTTGTTCATGCCTTGGTAAGATTACTTCTATTGATTTTTCATCATACAAAGCATCAAAAATGTCTATAGCTTGACCACCTGGATATCCAAATACAATATCTACACCTTCTTTTTTTAATGCTTTTACAAGTAGTTCTGCCCCATTTATCTTCATAGTCGTTACCTCCCTTTATTTTTCAAATATTTTAATTTCACAATTATGTAACATTAGACTTTCTATAATTCCTTCTTCATTTGTTCCATTAAAATATCCATTGATTGCTCTTGTCACACCTCCATGTGTAACAATCAAGATATTCTTATCTTCATATTCTTGTTTTAGTTCATCAAATAATCCCCATACTCTATTACATAAATCTTGAATACTTTCTACACCTTTATATTGTTTATTTAAGTTGTAATTATCTAATATTTCTGAATTCCATATTTCATCTTGAATTTCTTTTCCTACTTTTCCTTCAAACTCTCCAAAACCTCTTTCTTCAATTGCTTTATCAAATATAATGGGTACTTTTTTCGCTTCATTTATAATTTCTGCTGTTTTTCTTGCCCTCTTTAAAGGAGATGATACAATAACATCAATTGGATATTTTTCTAATATTTTTCTTGCTTCTTTTGCTTGTTCAATGCCTTCTTCATTTAATTCAATATCTGTTTTTCCTTGAATTTTTCCTTTTTTATTCCAATTGGTTTGTCCATGTCTAATAATATAGAATTTCATATCTTTCACTCCAGTTTTCTTTTTTGTATATCATATCATAGAATTACTAAAAAATAAAGCTTTGATATGATAATTCTATATAATAGAAAAAAGAATGTCTTTGGCAAAATACCTCTAACATCCTTTTTTTACTTTTATTGTTTAGATCTATATGTCAAAATATTATTAGTAGCTTCTGGTCTAACTGGCGTCATCAATATTTTTCCAGTTCCTCTATAGACATTGACAAATCCTTCTCCTGCAACAGCTGAACCTAATAAACTTCTTGTAGATTTTTCTACTGTAAAGTCTAAAGCGTCTGACCATGCAATTGCCATATTTCCATCAATTTTTATTTGGTCATTTTGTAATTCTATTTCAATTAATTCTTCTCTTGGAACTGGACTTTCCAAAACTGCAATTCCTTGTCCTGATAGTTTTAAATTAAATAGTCCTTCTCCTCCTAATACAGCTGAAGATAAGTTACTTCTCATGACCACATTTGTATTTAAACTTGCTTCACAAGCTAGGAATAGTCCATCTTCTAATACGATGCTTCCATTCCAGCTTCCCACATCTTCTAATAAAATATAGTTGTATGTAGGTTCTAATGCTAATAGCCCTGTACCATGATATTTTGGTTTTACAGTTGATTCACTTGTTACGCTTCCTTTGATAGCTTTTCCTAAGAAATCTCCAACACCTTTTACATTTGTTTTTGATTCAATATTCCCAGCCATCCATTGCATTGCTCCGGCACTTGTTACATATTCATCCCCTTGTAATTGAATAACAACTTGTCTTCTTTTAACATTCATTTTTGCTGCAAAATATTCAGACATTGCGGTTAATTTATTAACACTAACATCTCTTTGAAATTCAACAACTGAAATATTTCCCTTTCTTTCAATAATTTTTACATCATCATTATCAAATAAATTTTTAACTGAAATCATATTTCATTACCTCCTTTTATTTTTCAAATTCATTATATACAAAACTTTTCTATTTTTACAATATATTTATATAAATTTGTTTTATTTTTCTTTTCTTGTGGTATAATGATATCGTTAAAAATATTTTTACCAAAGAAAGGGAGATGATTGTATTTATGGCAAATACTAAAGAGGAAGTAAACATATCAAAACTTTATGGGCAAGAATGTTTACTATCCAAAGACGATTTTATGAAAAAATACAAAATTAAAGAAAATGGTCTTAGTTCAGAAGAAGCTGCGTATAAGCTAAAACAATTAGGTCCAAATATTATTAGGCAGGCCAAACCAAAAAGATGGTATCATTACTTTTTTGAAAGTCTTTTTACACCTTTTAACTTAATTTTATTAGGAATTACATTACTTCTATGTTATACAGACGTTATTTTACCAGAAACACCTAGCTATGCCAATATTATTGTTATTGCCATTTTAGTTTCTGCCAGCACTTTATTAGACTTTTTCGAAGAATATCGTTCTAATAAAGCTGCCAACGAACTAAAAGAATTAGTTGCAACAACTTGTCATGTCATAAGAGATGGTAAAGAAATACAAATTCCAATTAAGGAAGTGACTCTTGGAGACATTGTTAGTCTTTCTGCTGGTAGCATGATTCCTGCAGATTTAAGAATTATTGAAGCAACTGATTTATATGTTGGTCAATCTTCTTTAACAGGAGAGTCTGAAGCTGTTAAAAAAGTAGTAGAATCCCAAGTACAACCTGAAGATTTAGATAGTATTGCAGATTTAGATACCATCTGTTTTATGGGAACCAATGTTATTTCTGGTAGTGCTAAAGGTGTCGTTATCAAAACTGCAGACTCTACGTATTTTGGAAAAATTGCACATACCATAACTTCTGGAAAACCTAAAACGGCTTTTCAAAAAGGAATTGAAAGCATTAGTAAATTGTTAATTCGCTTTATGCTAATCATTATTCCAATTGTATTTATCCTTAATTTTTCAAAACATAGTATTGTTACAGCATTTACTTTTGCAGTTGCCATTTCCATTGCAATTACACCTTTACTACTTCCTGTTATCTTATCATCTTGTTTATCAAAAGGTGCTGTAAAGATGTCTAAGAAAAAGACAATTGTTAAAAAATTGGACGCCATCCAAAATTTTGGTGCTATGAATATTTTATGTACTGATAAAACAGGAACATTGACAGAGGATAAAATTGTTCTTGAAAAATATTTAGACATAAATGGCGATGAAGACCTTGGTGTTTTAAAATATGCTTATTTGAATGCCAGCCTTCAAACTGGTTTAAGAAGTAATATTGATGAAGCTGTTATCAAACGAGGTAACGAATATAATATGCCTGAATTAACAAGTAAATATATAAAATTAGATGAAATTCCTTTTGATTTTGCTCGTAGACGTTTATCTATTGCTGTTAAAAATGAAGAAGGCAAGGATGAATTAATTACAAAAGGGGCTGTAGAAGAAATTTTAAATATTTCTACTTCTGTAGAGTATAAAGGTGTGGTTTCACCACTAACAAAAGATATTAAAGAAAATATCCAAAGAATTAGTAAAAATTTAAATAAAGAAGGCCTAAGAGTTATTGCTGTTTGTAAAAAATATAGTAATGAGCCTGGTTATGACTTCGAAGTAAAAGATGAAAAAAATATGATTTTAATTGGCTTTATTGGTTTCCTAGACCCACCAAAAGAAAGTGCAAAAGAAGCTGTTGAAAGGATGAACAAAGCTGGAA
The DNA here is from genome assembly GCA_949294555.1 of uncultured Eubacteriales bacterium. GTDB lineage: Bacteria > Bacillota > Clostridia > TANB77 > CAG-508 > CAG-269. The sequence continues at coordinate 28,358 of CASFHP010000012.1, read as the reverse complement.
TTCGTGTTATCGTTTTAACAGGTGATAATGCAGAAGTTACAAAATGTATTTGCGATAAAGTAAATATAAAATCAAAAAATATTATCTTGGGAAGTGAATTGGACAAATTATCAGATGTTGCTGTTCATAGATTAATTAAGAAAAATAATATTTTTGCAAAATTATCTCCTATCCAAAAAGCTAGAATTGTTCGATTATTAAAAGAACAAGGAAATGTTGTAGGATATATGGGAGACGGAATCAATGATAGTCCTTCTTTAACCAATTCAGATGTTGGTATTTCAGTTGATACTGCTGTGGACATTGCAAAAGAATCTGCTGACATTATCTTACTAGAAAAAGACTTAAATGTTTTATTAGATGGTGTAACAGAGGGAAGAAAAACATTTGCAAACTTAATGAAATATATTAAATTGGCAACCAGCTTTAACTTTGGTGAAGTATTATCTGTTATTGTAGCAAGTATTGCCTTACCATTTTTACCAGAAACACCTATCCAATTATTAGTAGAAGGTTTATTATATGACTTTGGACAGATGACACTGCCATTTGATGATGTAGACGCTGAAATTGTAAGAAAACCTAAAAAATTAGATATAAAAAGTTTAAAACATTTTATGCTATTTATGGGACCAGTTAGTTCTATCTTTGACTTAGTCGTATTTGCTTCTTTATGGTTCATCTTTGGCGTTAGAGAAGCAGCACTTTTCCAAACTATCTGGTTTACGTATAGTATTGTATCAAACTTAGTAGGAATGCATATTATCAGAACTGCAAAAATACCTTTTGTACAAAGTAATGCTAATAAAATGGTATATTTCTCTTCTATCTTACTAATTTTAGTAGGAATTATTGTACCATTTACACCTTTAGGAAGTTTCCTTGGACTAGTTCCAATTGCTGGACAATATATTGTTTTAATTTTTGTAGTAACCTTCCTATATTGTATTTTAGCAATGTTTGCGAAAAAAGTTTATATAAGAAAATATGGCGAATGGATTTAAAAAAAATTGCCTTTGGCAATTTTTTTTATTCTCTATATCTATATCCATCAACAATTTTTCCATCAACATCTTTGATTTCTATATCTTTATCATCCACTATTACATACGTATGTGGTGTATCACCTTTTGGTAATGAGATGGAACCTGGATTTACAAATAATTGGTTATCATATTTTTTGATAAAACAGGTATGAAAATGTCCATAAAACATAATATCAAAATCCTCATTTGGTAAATTATCTATATTATATTTATGTCCATGTGTAAAAAACATATTTTTTCCATTAATTCTTTCTAATATATTTTCTTTTATTTCAAATTCAGAAACCATTTGATCTACTTCTGCGTCACAGTTTCCTCTTACAACTTCTAATTTATCTTTTACACTATTTAATACTTTTGCCACTTTCATTGGGTCATATCCATCTGTTAATGGATTTCTAGGTCCATGATAATACAAATCTCCTAATACCACTATTTTTTCTGGTTTTTCTTTTTTTATAATTTCTTTCAATTTGTCAGCATATACCCCTGAACCATGAATATCTGATACAACTAATATTCTCATAAAAATCCTTCCTTTCTTCCTTGGCTAGTTTTAATATTTTTTAATTATCATATATTCTAAGATATATTATTATGATTTGCAACCCCTAAATAAAAAAAATAACATCTTTTTTAATGTTATTTTTTAATATGTAAAATTTATCATAAAATATACTAAATTTCTTATGAAATTTTATTCCATTAATTTTTTTATATCTTCATCTTTCTTTAATTTATTAGATATAAAATGATATGCTTGTTTGTTTTGTTTTACTGCAATCTCTGCTAATTCTTTATCATCTATTAATCGTTTACTGGCATATTTAATAATAATGCCTTTATTTTCTACTGCTGCTTTTACCACTTCTTTATCATCTCGTAATTCTTCTGATGCATAGTATAATGCTTGTCCATAATGTTTACAGCATTCTAGCATAATTTCTTTATCTCCTGCTAATTCTTCTGATGCATAACAAATTGTCCAAGGTGCTGTTTTTGTTGCCAATTGTAATACTTCTTTATCTCCTTTTAATCTTGTACTAGCAAATTCTAAAGCCTCTCCATCTTGTTTTAATGCTTCCATAACGACTTCTTTCTCGTCTTGTAGTTCTTCTGATGCTAATTCTAGATTTTTCCCATTTTCTTCAACTGCTTGCAACATAAATTCTTTATTATTGTTATTTTTTTGTATCTCATCTATTTCCATTTTATTAGGTCCTTTCTTTGTTCATTTGCATCGTATATATTTTTCAATATCATAAAAATTATTTTCTTCTGTCAATACAATATCAAAATTTTTGTTATATATTTCTAAATTTTTACTAATGTTACTATTTAAAAAACCAACTTTTAGCAATCTATCCTCTGAAAATTCTCCTGCCATATAGATATCTTCTATCAAATCTCCCATAACTATTCGATATTTTTTGGTTTCAATAATTTTTTTAACTTTTAAATCTCCTAATTTGTCTATATTTTTATTTAGACTATGAATCATATTATCTGAAAATTTCATCATATTTCCATTTTCATCAAATTTTATAAAATTACTAATAATTGTAATATTGCTATAATCACATTCTTTTTCCTTTAAAAATTGCTCGATAACATTTCCAATTCCTGCTGACAAAATAATAACTGGTACATTTTCCTTATATAATTTAAAAAGAAAATCCTTTGCCCCTTCTCTCAATACTAATTTACTATTATCTATAGATTCCTTTAATTTATCTTTTGTAAGATGATATGCATAGTATAAATCCATACATCTTTTATACCATTCTTCCATATATCTTTCTTTTTGTTTTATATCTATTGTATAATCCAATTCTATAGGACCATATTTTTCATAGTAGATATTTAATTCCTTTGAAAGTCCTTCCCCCATTACTTTTTTGTTTGCAGTAGCTGCCCAAGAATCTTCACTATTTTTTGAAGTAATCGTTCTATCAAAATCCATAAATATTACTATATCGCTTGTATTCATCTTTTCTTTTAATTTATCTACCTTATTTTCATTATTTAAATATACCATACACTTCTCCTTCTGAATGAAACATCCCTAAATTAAGTTTAGAATCTCTTTTAATCTTGTATGTTGTTTGGTTAAGTATAAATATCCAATCAGAGCTTCAAAAGCTGTTGCATACATATATTCTTGTACATTAGAATTTTTGGGTAAATGATGGTTCTGTGTGTTTCTTCCTCTTCTTACAATGTCTTTTTCTTCATCTGTTAAAGTTTCATATATTTGGTTTAAGGTTTCTGCTTGGCTTTTTGCTTTTACATATTTAATGGCCTCGATATGTAATTTATGTGGTTTTAAGTTTGTTTCATTAATCAATTTATTTCTTATATACAATTCAAATACAGCGTCTCCAATATATGCCCAAGTAAGCGGTGACATTAATTCTACTTCTTCTTTTAGTCTATCTATTTTTAAAAATTCTTCCATCTTATTTTTTACCTTTCTTTTTTATCCTTTTAAGTATTCGTTTTTATTGTGCAATCAAATTTCATTTACTTACCTAATAATTACGTTCTCTTTTATATCTACTGTACCTTCTCTATTGTTATCTTTCCAATCTTTCCATTTTTAAATTCATCCAATAAAATTCTCGCTGTCTTTTCTTCATCAATATTTCCTCCAGAAATGATACAACCTCTTTTTTTACCAATTGCCAAGAAGATTTCATAAATATTTTCGTTTTCTGGTCTTTCTTCATTTTGTAATTGCTCATTAATATATTCTTCCGTTATTTTATATCTTTCACATAATTGTTTTGGATAATTTTCTATTAAAAATTTTACTAAATAGTAAGCAATTTCTGTTCTTTGTAAGATATCCTCTTTTATGGTTCCTGTAAATGCAAGATGTAGTGCTACTTCTTCACTTTCAAACTTAGGCCATAAGACACCTGGTGTATCTAATAATTCAATTTTTTCGTTAATACGAATCCATTGTTTTTGTTTTGTTATTCCTGGTTTATTGCCAACACCAGCAGATGTTTTTTTCGATATTCTATTTATGAAAGAAGATTTACCTACATTGGGTATGCCTAATACCATTGCTTTTATTTTTCTTCCAATTCTTCCTTTTTCAGCTTGAATTTTTAAATCTTCCTCCATTACTTTTTCTACTTTTCTCACACATTCGTCTATTCCTTTTCCAGAATTGGAATCTGTCAGTACAGCTGGGATATTTTTATGATTAAAATATTCCACCCATTTTTTATTTTGTCTTTCATCTGCTAAATCACATTTATTTAAGACAATAATTTTCTTTTTGTTTTTTGTAATTTCTGCTATATCTGGATTTTGACTAGAAATTGGTATACGTGCATCTAATAATTCTATTATGATATCCACTAATCTTACATCTTCCATAATTTGTCTTTTGGTTTTTGCCATATGGCCAGGATACCAGTTAATATTCATCGTATTTTCCATCTTTCTCTTCCTTTCTGTGCAATTTCCTATAATTCAAAAAAGACATTTGAGACTAATTCTCAAATGTCCCTAATTTATCTTACAAAGTTCTATAATTATTTTTATCTGCCCTTTCATCTAGTTTTCTATCATATGCTTCATTTTTATAAAACCAATCTGTCTTTTTGTCTTTAGGGTGTGCTTTTCTATTTTTATCTGCTAATAAATCTAATAACACCGCAACTGGTATTATAACACCAATTAAAGATATTATTAAAGCAGTATAATCTGCTAGTCCAAATTTTGAAGCGTCTTCAACTAAAGCTGTAACTTTTGTTGCTATATCTGCTCCAAAATACATTCCATAAGCAAATAAGTAAATTAATGCCCCTGCTATTTTTCTTTTTACAACTAATACTAAACATGCTAATACTACGAACAATAAAATGATTTCCATTGTTTCATCAAATGGAGTTATAAAAAAGTCTTGATGCAATTGTGCCATTAAAGCGACAATAATTCTAAACACCCAAAACATTACCATAAAACATGCTAATAGCCATGTAGAAAAATTTCTCATTTGTATGCCCCCTTATTTATTAATCTACAAAATCAAAATCATCTTTGAATTTTTCTTTAAAAATTTCAAATACTTGATTTAAAACTGCCTCGTCATCAACACTAACATAAGATTCTTCATCTGATTCTTCATCTACGTCTTCTACTTTTAGAATAACAACTTCTCCTTCTTCCTCTTCGCCTTCTTCTACTACTGGTAATAGAACAACATATTCCTCATCATCTAGTTCCACTAAATCTAAGAATTCAAATTTAACTTCATTTCCATCCTCATCATTTAAAATAACAATGTTATCTAAATCTTCTCCTTCAAAATTTTCGTTATCGTTCATAAATTTCTCCTTTCAATTTTTATTATTTATTATACATTACATATAATACATGATTAATTAGAATTTTTCAATGTATTTTTTAATTTATTTAAGTATGTTTCTAAAATATATACTGCAGATATAGTATCTACAATTTCACGTTTTTTATGCTTATTAACATCTAGAAAATTCATCGTTTTATGTGCAGCAACTGTGGTTAGTCTTTCATCAATTACCTCAATTTTTAGCCTATTATATTTGCATTTTAACTTATGAACAAACTTTTCAGTAATTTCTGCTCTTTGTGACATTGTTCCATCCATATTAAGTGGTAATCCCACCACAATGGTATCTACTTCATATTGTGCTAAAATTTCATCTAATCTCTTTAAAATCACCTTGTCTGAATGCTCTCTTTGGATCGTCTCCAATCCTTGCGCTGTTATGTTTAAGGCGTCTGTTATGGCAATTCCTACTCTTGCTTCTCCATAATCTATTCCTAATATTCTCATATTAGTCCTCTTCTAATCCTATATATTTTTTTACCATTTTTTCCAATAACTCATCTCTTTCAATGGTTCTAATTTTATTTCTTGCATCATTATGACTGGTTATATATGTTGGATCTCCTGATAAGATATATCCTACAATTTGATTGATTGGATTATATCCTTTTTCCATCAAAGCCTCATAAACTTCTTTTAAAATTTCTTGACTTTTGGCATTTTGCTCTCTTTCGACTTTAAAATTCATTGTTTTATCAAATTCCATATAATTCCCTCCTTTAGATATTCGTGATATCACTTTCGTTTTTGTCTGCATTATCTAAATATTCTTCTAGTTTTTTCAACACTTCTTCTAGTCCTGTACCCTTATAATATGAAGATAATGCAACATTTATAATAGGGGTTACTACTTGTTTTGCCATATCGACAGATTTTTCACTAGGTTCTTGTGTTGTATAATTTGTCGTTTCCTCTGGTAAAGAAATTTTCATTTGTTCAATATGATCTTTTATGTCATTAATAAATCCTGCAACACCTTCTGTATCTACACCTGAAAATGCAATTACAAATTTAGGTCCCATGTATCGAACAAATATATAATCTTCGGAAATATTATCTTGAACATATTTGCTTATTTCCTTAATAACTTCATTTCCTAATTCTCTGCAATATTTTTCATTGATTTCTTCTATGTTTACAATTTTAAACATACACATTGTAGATATTGTATATTGATCTATAATTTTCTTTCCTTCGCCATACAAGTATTCTTCTGAATACAATCCTGTAAATAAATCTGTTCTGACGATTGATTCTAATGTCTTTTGATGTACTACTGTTTTTAATACAGATACAATATTGTCTTTTATAACTTCCAATACAGTTATATCTACATTATCAAAGTCATGTGGTGTTCCACTTTCTAATATCCAATAACCAATATATACATTATCTATATATAGTGGGAAAAATATGGCAGATTTTGCTCTTCCAAATTCCATTTTTTGATATGGCAATCTTTCGCTCTCACTATTTACAGTAACATATTTAGGAGTGGCTGTTTGAATACTATCTTTAAACATATCAACATCTTGTAAAGATTTTAAAGATTCCCAATGTCTTTCATCAACATTAGAAGCTTTTATTTCATATTCAGCACCATTGAAAACAACAATTGTTGAATATTTTATTTCATATTTTTCAATTAAAATATTATTTATCTTTTTAATCTTTTCATCCACAGATGATGTTTCACCTATTGCATTCATAAAGTCTTGAACAACTTGTAGGTTCGTAATTTTTTGGTTAATATTTTTAAATTTTTGAATTTTTTGACTAATTTTTATATTGTAAATTACTAATATAATAACAATAATTACTAGTACTACAGCAACTCCTATTATCACGATTAATTCCTCCTACTTATAAATTTCTTTTCATTTGGTTTAATGTATCATTCATGCTTGGAGAAAATGTTCCCATTCCTGCATTATTTCCACCAACTGTTGGTGGTTTATATGTTCCTTTTCCTGATACTAATGGATATATCATATTTCCTAATGATTTTAATATTTGCATAAAGCTTTTTGAATATCCTTTTAAATTAATATCGCAATTGATAATACCTTCTAAATATTTTGTATATATTTCCTCTTCAAATGGAATTGTAATATACTTTATAAGATTTCTATCAAATAATTCTGTCATGAATGACATGGCCGGGTCATTATAAAAAGCCATACCACCAATAATGGTTTTTTCATTTACCCCTCTTACTTTGGCATATTTATTTAATATAATTTTCAATTTGCTTTCATCTAATATATTTTTTGCTTTTAATTCTCTTAAAAAAGCAGTTAATGGTTGTATTGTAAGTATATCTAATGATTGAACTAGATATGTTTCTAAAGATTGTTTAAAATATCCAAATGGTGTATTAAAATCACAATCGACTAATATTAGTGAATAATTTTTTACTAATGTTTCTAGTATTTCATCTACTTTACTTATCGAATCTCCTTCATCTGGCAAAGATGTAAATACAGTTAAATTTTTGTTAACTTGTATTCCATTGGCAATACCTTGTGAAAGTTGTTCAATACTATTGGCAGCAATATTTCTTAGTGCTTCTTCATTTTTAGTATATATATAATATGAATTCCTATTAGTTGTTGTATCTAATATTGCTACATTTATTCCCATAGATGATAATAATTCTGCTACATTATTAACAATAAATGATGTTCCATTTTTGCTTGTTCCTACAAAGGTTACAATTTTTTTATCTGATGTTAACAGTGATGAAATATCTACTGTTTGAACATAGTCTTTATTGGTTCTTGTCATATTTCTAGTGTTTGAAGAAGCATAATTATCAAATCCCATATTATTATAGGCATTATAATTGTTAGGTTGTTGATAATTATTGAACGTATTATAAGAATTTGTCGCTACTTCATTATGAGTTTCTGGCTCTACTGGATTTGATTCTAGTCCTGGTAAAATCATTTCATCTTCATCTTTTTTTGGTTCTTCCTCAAATCCTGGTAAAAGCATATCTTTATCATCATTTGCTTCTTCAAATCCTGGTAAAATCGTATCTTTTTCTTCTTCATAATGGTTTTCTGGTTCTGCTGGTGTATAATCATCAAATCCAGGTAAAATTGTATCTTGCTCATCATTCACATCTTCAAAACCTGGTAAAATCGTCGTTTCTTCTTGTTGTTCAGCCATTTGTGGTTGTACTGGATTTTTTCTTGGCCTTCCTCTTCCTCTTTTTACAGGTTGTGGTTCCGGTTGTTGTTCAACAACTTGTGGTTGTACTGGATTTTTTCTTGGTCTTCCTCTTCCCCTTTTTACAGGTTGTACTGTTTCTGCAACTTGTTGACTAACTTGTGGTTCACTTTCTTCCATGTTTGTGCTTGCCACTGTATTAACCACATTTGCATTTCTTTGTTTTTCAACTGGTGCAACTTTTACATCTGTCTGTGATTGTGCTGTCATTCTTGGTTGTTCAACTGTTTGTGGTTCTGGCTTTTCTTGAACTTTTTTTGTTCTAGACATTTTTCTAGCACCTGTCATATTCACTGAAGAAGGTATAACAACGGGTTTTGACATCGTTATTGTTTTATCCTTTGGTTTTAATAATTTTTCGCTAGTTCCAGAACTTTCTTTTTTATTTGTTTGTCTTAGGCTATTAGATACTTTATTACTAAATGACATAATCTTTTGATATTTAGGAGATTTTTCCTCTAAGACTGCTCTTACATTTAAAGGTAAAAATTTTGTTATAATTCTTAATTGTGTGTCATTATATTGTGCAGCAATATTATTAAAACTGTCTACATATCTATCTTCATCTTTTCCTAAACTTTTATAATGTGCTAAAATGTTTTGAATTTCCATTTCGCTAACATCATTTTCATTTTCTGCTTGGTAATTTACTTCTTCAGAATCAATTTTATAATATGCTTTTGCCTCTTTTTTTAATCTAGGTCTATGAATTAATCTACAAACCTCATCCACGCTTCTATCATTTCCTAATATAGCATTGTAAATTCCTATACCAAATAATTTTACTAACATTTCTTCAGATTTCGTTCTTCTGTCTGAACAAATTAAAATTATTGGTATATCTCCTCCTCTCATGTTAGAAGCTTCATCACTAATGCTATCTAATTTTTCAAATATGAATTTATCAATTTGATCATATTGTGTGTGCGTAAAAGCCTCTAAATCTTCACTGATAACGATTCTATCATATGATTTATCTTTCTGTATTTCTTTTAATATTGCATTAAAGTAATAGACATTTTTGTGTGAAATAATTTCTTTGTATTCTTTCTGATATTTTTTGATAATGGCTTGTGAAATTTCCTCATTACTTACAGCAAATAAAACTTTCATTTGTTACCCCCTTCCAAATCTTACAAACACTGCAAATGCTAGTGGTAATATTTGGCATATAATTAATAATGTGACAAAGGTTACAATTAACCCCATACCTTTTTCCAATGTGTCTAATTTTCTAACACCTACTACATATTGATGAATTGCACCAATGGCAATTCCTAAAAAGCAAAGTGGTATACTATAAATTCTTACAATATTTAATATATAGGCGACTGTACCATATATATCTGAACCATATTTTTCTTTATAGTCCTCTAAAGAATGTGCTGCATTATCTTTTATCTCTACTAATCTGCTTTCTGTTTCTTCATCTATTGCCTGTTCTGCCGCCTGAACTGTGTTTGTACAAATGAATATTCCAAAAAACATGATAAGTACTGTAACAATGATTACTGCTTTTTTCATCTATTTGTTGCCCCTTTCTTCTTTATTTTTGGCAAAATAATCCTTATTTTTTCTTATACCTATATATCATACAATAACTTTAGAAAAATAGCAAGAATTTTTTACAATTTATTGTACAAATATTGCATATATTGATATACACGATTTGCCCAATTTTTATCTGTTGCGTATTTGGTGTTTACACCTGTTAGGGTTGCTCCATTATAATATTTTCCAGAAGCTACTTCTCCACCATAAATGCTTGTTCCATTTGGATTTAAATAATATTTCACAAATACTCTTGCCAATAAATCAATGCTTTCTGAATAATCAGAAAAATTATAGGCACTGTTATATGGGCTAGAATCATAAGCACCATATCCAAATAAATTTTTCTTTTCTTGTGATATTCTTGATGTTCCCCACGCACTTTCATGGATAGCTACTGCCGCAACAAATACACCATTAATATTATATTGTTTTTCTATGTAATAAAAATACTGTGCATTACTAGCAAATATATTGTTTTTATCATTATCATCGGTTAACACTTTTTTAAATTGTTCTAATGATAAACCACTTGGTTTGTTTAGTAGCATATTAAAACTCAAATTACTTTTTAATGTACTAGCTGATTGACTGTTTGTACTTCCTTGTCCTGTTGTTGTCTCTTCTTCGCTTTGGATTGTTTGATTTGGATTTAAGTATGTTGTACATTCTGCTTTTACATATCCTCTTGCTGTACCGCTCTCTATTCGATACCAAGACCCTTGTATTTCTTTTAAATCCATAGCATCATTTTTAGATAAAGTTGCTACTTTTTGTGAACTTTCATCTGGTTCCACCATAACAGATAATCTGTCAGAAGTCACATACAAAGTATCTCCTACTTTTGGTGTATAATTACTTGTCCCACTACCGCCACCAATTTCTACTATTTTATTTATTGAAGCAGTTGTTACCTTTTGACTAACTTGTTCTTCACTAAGTAATTCCTCATCTTGATATGTTTTTTTAACGGTTACCTCTTGAGTTCCTTGCCTTCCTTCTTGTACAACTTGCACAATTCCTTTTGGTAAACTTGTATTTGTTCTGTACTTTGTAATATATTCTAACACTTCTTCTCTTACTTCATATTCTTCTCTTTGTCCATTATTGGTATTCTGTGAAATAATTTCTTCTAAATTCACATCTTCTGCTTGACTGATGATTGTTTCTTCTGTTGGATTACTAGATGTTTCTTCTGTTGCATACACTTCTTTTGAAAAATACAAATCATAGAATAAAATAGCATATAACATAAACACCAGAAAAACTAAAAAGTAAATGATATTTTTAATGGTTATTTTTACTTTTTTCTCCTTCTTTTCTTTCGTTTTCATAAAATCACCTATCATTATTTTAACCTTTGTGTCTTTTTTTGTCAATTTAAAAATTTGGAAAATTTCTGTGCTTTTTTACTATTGATTTTCTTTAATTTTTATACTATTATATAAGTGTTAATTTTTACTTTATATAATGATTTAGAAAGGATTTAAATCTAATGAAAAAAGAAAAAATGATAAAAGAAAATGTAAAAAAAGAAAATACGAAGAAAGCAAAAATCCTTTTAACAATTATAACCATTATTTTATTGATTGTAGTCATTATTTTAGCTTTTCTCGTATTTCAAAAATACATATTAAAGAAAAATTTTGAAAATGATATTTTAGGCTTTGTCGACAAAAACCAATCTACGATTTTTACAGTAGATTCGATCACACTATTTAGTAGTGCTGACGCTGGTTACAAAACAAATACAGCCAATAATTTTACAATTCAAAATTTATATCAATACACAGATATTGCTGTATTTATCAAAAACACTGCAGATGAAGATACTTTAGAAAACACACTAAAAAAAGTAACCATAGAAAATATCCAATTTACCAATACGCCAAATTTAGGAGAACCAAAATTATATTTTAAGAGTATCAATGACTTTGCCAAAAGTGATATTGTAGAAGATAATTTGATTGCAGATTCTTTTGAATTTACCGTATCTTCTAGTGATGAAGCAGATTTAAGTACACCAACTTTATATAATAACTTAGCAAATCCTTTGACATTTAGTTATGTGAATTCTAATATAAAGTCAGATTATACCATTACCGATATCTCTTCCCCTATCACATATGATGGTTCTTTATTGCAAAAATGTAATGTGAATTTAGAAGATATCCAATGCTCACTTTCTTTTGATATTTTGATAACAAATAATTTGGATCAAGATTTTAAAACGACTGTGTCTATCGATATTCCGCTTACCTCAAATGATGGTTCTATATTGGATGGAAATTTGACTGTTAGAAAAGATACGAATTATCCGTTTTATCGATATCGTTAGTTATGAAGTCATCTTATACTATTTTCAAAAATAGTAGAAACAGGTTTATAGGTAAAACCAAATTAAAAACCTAAATTTATTTGTAAGGTTGAAAGATTATGAAAAAAGATGTTTCAATTGCTGAACAATTAAAAGAAAAATATCATAAAACAAAAGAAGTTACTAATTTTAAAGATATGTTATATAATTCTAGTGAAAATTATAAAACCAGAACTGCTTTTAAAATGAAAGATGAAAATGGAAACATTGTTTCTGTTACCTATGAAGAATTTAAAAATGATGTTGTGTATTTAGGTACAGATTTAATTAAACGTGGATTTTTAAATAAAAGAATTGCAGTTATTGGAAAAAATAGTTATAAATGGTGTGTTTCCTATATGGCTGCTTCTATTGTCGGTATTGTCGTTCCTATTGATAAAGAGCTACATGTAGATGATGTGATTAATTTTATGAATGTTGCAGAAGCTGTTTGTATCTTAGGAGATTTAAAAAATCTTTCTTCTGTAATAGAAAATATAGCTAAATTGAATAATAAGGAAACTGCTTTTGTTTCTTTTGATAAACTAACAACTTCTAATCCTTCTATCTTGCATTTTGACACAATCAAAACCATTGGAAAAGATACCTACTTAAATGGATTTCATGATTTTGACAATATCACAGTTGACCCAGACGAATTACGTATTTTATTATTTACATCTGGAACAACTGGAAATGCTAAAGGGGTTTGTTTATCACAAAGAAATATCTGTTCCAACATTCTTTCAACATATGGAATTGTAAAAGTAAAAAGAAGTGATTTATTCTTCTCTGTTTTGCCTTTACATCATACATATGAATGTACATTAGGATTTTTACTACCAATATACAGTGGTGCTAGCATTGCACATTGTGAAGGATTACGATATATTGCAAAAAACATGGCAGAATTTCATCCATCTGTTATCCTATGTGTTCCATTGCTTTTAGAAAAAATGCATAGAACCATTGTTAGAAGTATGAATAAGTCATTACCAGAAAAATATAGAAAAGAAAATCAAGATGACAATCCTTTTGATAATCTACCTTTCATTATGAAAAAAATTGTAAAAACAAAAGTAAAAAACACATTAGGCGGACGATTACGTGTATTTATCGTAGGAGCAGCTGCCGCAAACCCAGATATCCTATCTGATTTCAGAAAACTAAACTTAAACACATTACAAGGTTATGGACTAACAGAATGTTCCCCTTTGGTTGCAGGAAATACAGACTTCTTCCAAAAAGATGATGCAGCAGGACTTCCAATCCCAAATGTCGAATACAAAATTGACTCTCCAAACAGTGACGGAATCGGCGAAATCATCGTAAAAGGACCTAATGTTATGCTAGGCTATTACAATAATCCAGAAGCAACTGCTAACGTTATGAAAGATGGCTGGTTCCATACAGGAGATTTAGGAAAAATCGATAAAGATGGCTATCTATATATTACAGGTAGATGTAAAAGTGTAATCGTAACGAAAAATGGTAAAAACATTTATCCAGAAGAAGTAGAATATTACTTAAATGACAATCCTCTAATTTCTGAAGCTTTGGTACAAGGTATCCAAGAAGAAGACGATGACGAAACCTATGTAAAAGCACAAATATATCCAGATTTAGAAGCAATTTCTGAATATTTAAAAGGTAGCGTACCAACAAAAGCAGAAATCAAGAAAATCATTTCTGATGTTGTTTCTAATGTAAACAGTAAATTGCCAAATTATAAACACATTAAGGGATTTATTATTAGAGATAAAGAATTTGAAAAAACAACAACACAAAAAGTAAAACGCTATGGCGAAAATATGAAATATGATGAAAATAAAAAGTAATGTCCAATTGAGGACGTGATGACTTTGGGGACGGAGGAGCGATGATTTTGGGGACGGAGCAAAAAATCATCGTTTTATAAAGAATAGTTTCATTTAAAACTTTTTAGGAAGTAAAATGATGATTTTTTGCTCCGTCCCCAAAATCATCGCTCCTCCGTCCCCAAAGTCATCACGTCCTCAATTGGACAAATAATAGTTAAAAGAGAAGTGTAAACCACTTCTCCTTTTTAATGGTAACTCTAAAGGATTAGCAACATCCTCCTCTGTTACCTCCGCAACAACAGCATATTAATAATATAAGGATTATAATCCAGCAGCAATCATCACCAAATCCAAATCCTCCACATCCTCTGTTCTCTGGCATAGTCTAGACCTCCTTCCGTTAAAAGAAATATGTTTCTTTTTTTCTTTCTTCTGTATGATATATAATATGTTTTTTATGGATTTGTGTTACTGTTTCTATTTTTAAATTTTTACTTTTAAAAATACTATTGAAAGTACTATAATTCTGGCTTTTTTAGGATTTATTTAAAATTTTTCTAAAATTTTTTTAATTTTTTTCTAAAAATGTATTGACAACTTATTAAAAATTTTGTATACTAGATTTCGTCGAAAGGACATGGTCGCTTAGCTCAGCTGGGAGAGCATCTGCCTTACAAGCAGGGGGTCATAGGTTCGAGCCCTATAGCGACCACCATTTTTTTACGGCCTGGTAGTTCAGTTGGTTAGAACGCTAGCCTGTCACGCTAGAGGTCGACGGTTCGAGCCCGTTCCAGGTCGCCATTTTTATTTTTAAGAAATGGCTTTTTTATTTTTAACTATATTTGGCTTCATAGCTCAGTTGGTAGAGCAGAGGACTGAAAATCCTCGTGTCAGTGGTTCGATTCCACTTGAAGCCACCAGAAAGTAGTATTTAACAAAATACTACTTTTATTTTTTTATATAGAGATGTGTGGAATTACGAATAATCTTTAGTTTTTTCTTTTTCAACAATTTTAAGAAAGTTTCTGTTACATAGTCTGGTCTTATGAGATTACCACAATTATCAACACATATATATTCTAAATATTCTTGATTGTAACTATCTCCACATAGTTCCTTATTTTTTTCTTGTTTTTCTTTTAATTCAAGCAAGAAAGATTTTACAATAGGTTCTAATGGTAAAGATCTTTTGCTAGATTTGGTTTTAGTATTATCTCTTATAATTAGTTTTCCATTCGATTTTGTAAATGACAATGGCTTAATTTTGATTTGTTAAATATGCTATAACATTTCTTTTTGGTATTTTATATTCTCTACCTACTTTAATTGATGGAATAGTATTAGTTCTTACTAATCTATATGCAAGATTTACACTAATTCCAAGCATTTGTTTTAATTCTTGAATGTTTACTAAATCAGGGTATGTAGTAAACATCATTTGGTAGTTTTCTTTAATAGTACCCATTTTGATAGTCCTCCTTGTCGTAATAAGCTTCAAAGTAATAAAAATTTAACAAGTATATGTTTTGCAGTATTAGACCGAATTGTAAGACACGAAAATTTACAAATATTTTGATTTTTATTGTAAAATATTAGAAAATAAAGTATAATAAAAACATCCTTTTCGTAAAGGAAATCTTTAGGGAAGGAGGTGTTGCAACAGAATGAACGGCTATATGCTTATATGGATTCTTCTTCAGAAAATTGAAAAATTGCAAGAAGAATTGAATACATATAAGAAAAACAACACAGATAAAAACTGATTTTCAGTTCAGAGCAGTCACTACCTGCTCTGTTTATTTTATGCATAAAAAAAGATATGTGTCACTACCACATATCAAGTGTTGCTCAATGAACGGCTACATTCACTTAAGCTATTATTAGTATAGCATTATTTTTTTTATTTGTCAAATCATTTTGAAAATAATTTTTCTTCTGTTCCATCTTCTTTTAGAGTAACAATTTTGGTAAAATCTCCACCAATACGAGTGAGATTATTTCCAATATTATCAATATGACAAACACCACATTTGCATTCTATAAAACCGTGAGAAGTGGCTGAATCAAGTATATCGTTACAAATTAAACACTTTATTTTCATTTTCTTCCTCCATTCTTTATATAGTTTATAACATTATTTTCTTTTTTTCAACAAATAAAAATATAAAATGTCATAGCAATAGCTTTTATTTCACTACATAGATAACCTTGAAATGCAATATTATCATTTTTCTTTAATCTACTATAACAAAAATCTGCCATTTCGTTATATCCTATAACTGTTATTTTACTCTTATTATTTAATTCTATTTCAAATATTGCAATTGAAATATTTTGTTTATCATTAATTATAAATTTAAAATTTATATCACTTACTATTTTTCCCATAAAAAAACATATATTCATTTTTCTTTCCTTATTTACTTTAATTTTTATTTCTATAAAATAATTCTATCTTTAAACATAAAATAAAAAAACATAATATATAAATTTAAAGTCATAAAATATGTATATTCAAATTATATTAATTCTACTAATACATATTTTACTGATACATTTTTACCTTTTACGGAAGGAATAAATCCCTTTAATATCTAATACTTCTACGACAATTCATATTTTCAATTTCTAAAGTATTTTTATTTTTTCCCTCATAACTTTCAAATATGTTTAATTCTTCTTTTTCTTGGTCAAAGTAATATACTATAAAACTATATCTTTTTTCTACGAGTAAATTGGTATATTTTTCTAATGAACTAATTGGAAATCCTACTTTGCATATTTCTGGTTTGATACAATTTATTTTTAAACCTATTAAATTGTTTAGTATAATTGCATCTTTACCAATTGCTACATAGAAACTTCCTAAATTGCATATAATAATTTTTCCTTTTTCTCTTTTTTGTAAAATTTTCATCATTTCACAAAATCCCATTTATGTTCACCACTTTTCTATAAATTTTTTGTGACAGTTTTTTGTGCTTGAAAAGCACAAAAAACGCCACGTTAGTAGAAATTTTTTCCAATTAATCAAAATCCGTTTTTCAAACGCATTTTGTTAAATTTGAAAAAATTTCCTTCTTAACGTCTAAAGTCGTTAAGACTTATAATTAAATATTTACCTCTAAATATAGTTTGCTACTTTTAGCAGGTTTACGGCTTTAGCTTTCAGCATGACTCAAGTACAAAGCTGGGCGAAAACCAATGACGCTGTCGCTGTTAGAAGGATCAAGGCTGTCGCGAGCGTAAGCCGGATAATTAGAGCCATCGCCGTCGCAACTACCGACCACGAACAACTCTGCCATCGGTGTTGAAGGCCTCTGTTGTCCATTCAAATAAATTTCCTGCTAGGTCATATATATTATTAACTCTCGTTTGTGTCATTGAACCTGTATTTATTAAACTTGTTGTACCTGAAAAAGTATCATCAGCATAATTTCCCCACCTTTTACTATCTACTATAATTTCTTCTAATGTTACTTCTCCTGTTTCTTCTAACCAAGATAATGTTCTATCCCATGCTGCTCCTGTTAATAATGAACTAGTAAATTCTGAGCTTGTATACATACTATTCGCATATGATAAGGCATTTATTTGTGATATATTATTCCAAGGTGTTACATCGCCTACGATTGCTACACCTCCACTACTTTCACTTGCCTCATATCTTCCTATATAAAATCCGCCATTGGCATTTACTTGGTTTGTATAATCCTCTGTATCTGCAAACATTCCTTGTTTATATGATGAAGCTATCATAGCTTTTGTATCTTCTACACTTGTTCCTTCAGGCATTCTAAAATAATCTTGCATAAATTGATCTAAATTTTCATATCCTTTTGCTTTGGCTATTTCTTCTGTTAACATGTCTAATTTCCACATTCTTTTCGCATATAAACTCTTTACATTTAACTCTACTTCTTTTGTCTCTTCTCCTGCTACTACTGTTAATTTATATGTTCCATTAATTGTTGGCTCTATTTCTGTATTACTATAACTTGTTCCTAAATTATTTGTATCAGGTAATATTTCATCTCCGTATGGGTCTGTCAAACTTATACTTTCTATATTTCCTGATTTACTTGTTACATTTATTTGAATCTTTTGATTTTTATCCACTGGCACCCACACAAATTCATTTCCATTACTATCTTGTATTACATATCCTGTATCTACTGTTCCTTCTCCTATATAAGTAAATCCTGTTGGTACTGGTGGCGTTGTTACTTTTTCTCCCACTATCTTCATTGTAGCAGTAATATTTGATACTGTTGGACCTGTTATACCTCCATTTGCATCTATTGTATATTCATTTCCTGATTCGAATGTTACTGTTATTGGATTTGTTCCGCTTGCCATTGCGTCTGTTCTTCCATTTCTATGCAATTCATTTTTCAATTCTTCTGCTGTTACATCTGCTTGTCCATTTTTATCTGCCAACACCCCTGTATATGCCAATGAGATTTGTTCTTTTTCCTCTGCTATTTCTGTTTGCTCACTTGCCTGACTTGCTCTTGTTAATATTCCATTTTCTCCTGTTAAAGTTGCAATTGTTACACCAGCTAATATTAGCAAAACAATGATCGTAATCACTAATGCTATTAATGTAATACCATTATTCTTTTTGTTTTTCATATTATCCTGTCCTTCTTTGTTTTTCACATTTTTGCTTTTTATTTTTATTTTTGGCATTTTTAGACTCTCCCTTCTTTTGTTTTCTTTTGACTTTATGTAAGACTTCATTTGTGTACTTCTTTTTTATTGAATATATAAAATTATTTTTTTCTTGAACATGTTTCAAGTTTAATGTGTTCAAGAATTTTAAAATACTTAATCATATTTTTTTATTCTTAGAGCTTTGAATTTTTTCTTAATCCTTTAACTCATTTTTCCCTATTCTCGTAAATAGTATTCACATGTTTTACACTTTTTTCGAATAATGATATTTATTTTTCAATGTTCTTACTATTTACTTAAATAGCTTTTGTAATATTATAGATTTTTATATTTTCTATAATTTTTTTATACTTTTATTTTATCTATTTTGAAGAATTAAGTCAATATATTGTCGTATTTTATTTCTTGTTTTTGCTTAGATTTCAATACTCTAAGAAAGCATAAAAAATCCTGAAACCTTTAATATATTTAATGTTTCAGATTTTTTTGTTTACTATAAATATTTTTTTAAAATAACTTTTTTATAAAATTTTTCTTAAAATTTATTTTCTCTTTTTATTGACATTCCTATATTTTATTGTTAAAATCGAGTTGTAAAATTTTTCTTAGAGTATTGAACTCTAAGAATTTTTGTATATTTTGTAACATGCAATTTTGTTTTTTTACATAATAGAAAATGCAATTTACTATTATATAAAAAAAGAACACCTAATCTAAGTCCACACTTAGCTTAAATGTTCTTTTTTTGATTTATATTAATACATTCCATCCATTCCTGCTGGTGCTCCATCATGTCCTCCACAACATTCTTTCTTCTCTGGTGCGTCTGTAACTAAACTTTCTGTTGTTAATACCATTGAAGCAATTGATGCTGCATTTTGTAAAGCACTTCTTGTTACTTTTGTAGGGTCTACAATTCCTGCTTTTTTCATATCTACATATTCTTCTTTTGCTGCGTCAAATCCGATACCAGGTTTTTCATTTTTAACTTTATTAACAATTACTGCTGGTTCTAATCCTGCATTAATTGCAATTTGTCTTACTGGTTCTTCTAATGCTTTTAATACAATTTTTGCTCCTAATTGTTCTCCACCGTCTAGTGAATTTACCAATTTTTCAACAGTTGGTATAACATTTACTAAAGCTGTTCCACCACCTGCAACGATACCTTCTTCAACTGCTGCTTTTGTTGCAGATAATGCGTCTTCTATTCTTAATTTTTTATCTTTCATTTCTACTTCTGTTGCAGCTCCAACACCAATAACTGCTACACCACCAGCAATTTTTGCTAATCTTTCTTGTAATTGTTCTTTATCATAATCACTCTTTGTTTCGTTGATTTGTGCTTTGATTTGAGCAACTCTATCAGCAATTTGTTGTTTATCTCCCGCACCATCAACAATGATTGTATTTTCTTTTTGTACTTTTACTTGTTTTGCTCTACCTAATTGTGCAATTGTTGTATCTTTTAATTCTAATCCTAAATCTGATGTGATGACTTCTGCACCTGTTAATGTTGCAATATCTTGTAACATTGCTTTTCTCTTATCTCCAAATCCTGGAGCTTTAACAGCTACAACATTTAATACACCTCTTAATTTATTTAAGATTAATGTTGATAATGCTTCTCCTTCCATATCATCACAAACAATTAATAATTTTCCTGATTCTTGCATTAAACTTTCTAATAGTGGTAGGATTTCTTGGATGTTGCTTATTTTTTTGTCTGTTAAAAAGATATATGGATTGTCTAAAACTGCTTCCATTTTTTCTGTATCTGTTGCCATATATGGAGATAAATATCCTTTATCAAATTGCATTCCTTCAACAACATTTAATTCTGTATTTGATGTTTTTGATTCTTCAATTGTGATAACACCATCTTTTGAAACTTTTTCCATTGCTTCTGCAATTAAGTTTCCAATTTCTTCATTGTTTGCAGAAATACTTGCAACTCTTGCGATATCATCTTTTCCATTAACATCTGAACTAATTTCTTTTAATCCTTCTACTGCACTATTTACAGCTTTGTCCATACCTCTTTTGATTGCCATTGGGTCTGCTCCTGCTGCTACATTTTTAACCCCTTCTTTAATCATACTTTGTGCTAAAACAGTAGCTGTTGTTGTTCCATCACCTGCAACATCATTTGTTTTAGTTGAAACTTCTTTAACTAATCTTGCACCCATATTTTCAAATTTATCTTCTAATTCGATTTCCTTTGCGATTGTAACACCATCATTTGTAATAAGTGGTGCTCCAAAGCTTTTGTCTAAAACAACATTTCTTCCTTTTGGTCCTAATGTAACTTTAACAGTATCTGCTAATTTGTTAACACCTTCTAATAAAGATTTTCTTGCATCTTCTCCAAATTTAATAACTTTTGCCATTTAAAATCCTTCCTTTCTTCTCGTTGTCAATGGGGACGGAGATTTTTGACAACTTTTCTAATTATTTTTCAATATATAAAATATAAACTATATAAACTTTATTAATAAAGTTGTCAAAAATCTCCGTCCCCATTGACAACTTTTCCTAACAAATTTTTCTACTCTACAACAGCTAATATATCATCTTGTTTTACAATTATATAATCTGTTCCTTCATATTTTACTTCTGTTCCAGAATATTTGCTAACAATAACATTATCGCCTTTTTTTACAACCATAGTTTCTGGTTTTCCATCTATCATTTCGCCAGGTCCTACTTCTATTACTTCTGCTACTTGTGGTTTTTCTTGTGCACCTTGCGCTAATATAATTCCACTTTTTGTTGTTTCTTCGCCTTCTTTCATTTTTATTAATACTCTACTTCCTAATGGTTTAATCATTTTAATTACCTCCTTTAATTTTTAGCACTCTATCTTTATGACTGCTAATAATGTATACCCATTTTTATCAAATGTCAATACTATTTTTTAATTTTTCACATAAAGTTCACATATTTATTGTATTCCTTGATTTTTCAATATATTCTTGATTTCAAAATCTTGTCTTTTATGTAAATTTATGGTATAATATATATGTTACTCGTCAATTGCGTATTTTAAAAAGGAGAAAACACATGAAGAAAAAAAATCCTATCCCAGCAGGCTTTAATAAACTTGCTGAGGAAAAAGTTGCGTTTGGGCAAATCTATGTCCGGACAATGTTTGAAAGTAGAACACCGAGTGAGCATTATTGCATGGGAAAAATCATTGTGAAGCCTCACTCAGCCATTGCCCTGCATAATCATGATACAGGGTGTGAATGGTATCTGGATGAAGATACGGGCGGAACTTATTTCTGTCCCAAAGGTAAATCTCACAAGTTTGTAAATAACACAGACAGAGAAAAACACCTTATATTCGTTCAGAAAGAAGAAGCCTTGTAAACCAAGGCTTTCTTCTTTATAGTATTATAAACTTTTATTTTTAATACTTTTCCTATACTTATCTTCACTTAATAATTAACTATCCTTATTTTTCCACAACCACTTTTTCATCCTTAACGCCAATTTTGTTAACCCCAGTCTTTTTCAATTTACCATCTAATATTTCTTCAGCTAAACTATCTTCTAATACACTTTGGATGGTTCTTCTTAAAGGTCTTGCACCAAAGTTTTTATCTATTCCTTTACTTGCAATTAATTTTTTGACAGATGGTTCTATTTCGATATTGATTTTTTGTTCTTTTAATCTGTTAACTACTTCTTTTAGCATAATGTCAATAATTTTATCAATTTCTTCATCTGTTAATTTATGGAATACAATAATTTCGTCAATACGATTGATAAATTCTGGTCTTAGTTCTTTTTTCAAAGCTTCCATAACTTCTTTCTTGGTTTCTTCATATTCTTTGTCTTTCTTAGAGTCTTTTGAATCGTTATCATCTTTAGAAAATCCTAAAGATTTTTTATCTGTAATCAATCTTGCACCTATATTAGATGTCATAATGATAACTGTATTTTTAAAGTTTACAGTTCTACCTTGGCTATCTGTTAATCTACCATCTTCTAGTATTTGAAGTAACATATTCATAACATCTGGATGTGCTTTTTCGATTTCATCAAATAAGATAACAGAATATGGTTTTCTTCTTATTTTTTCTGTTAATTGACCACCTTCATCAAATCCTACATATCCTGGAGGTGAACCGATTAATTTAGATACTGAGTGTGGTTCCATATATTCAGACATGTCAATTCTTATCATGGCATTTTCATCGCCAAATAGACATTCTGCCAATGCTTTTGATAATTCTGTTTTACCTACACCTGTTGGTCCTAGGAACAAGAATGAACCAATTGGTCTTTTTGGGTCTTTTAAACCAACTCTTCCTCTTCTAATTGCTTTTGCAACTGCCTCTACTGCTTCATCTTGACCAATAACTCTTTCATGTAAATTCTTTTCAAGATTTTTTAATCTTTCATTTTCGTCTTCTGTTATCTTTTTAGCTGGTATTCCTGTCCAAGTTGAAATAACTTCTGCTATATTTTCCTCTGTAATATCTGTTACAGATTTGTTATTTTTGTTTTTCCATTTATTTTGTTCTTTTTCATATTTTGCTTTTAATTCTTTTTCTTTATCTCTTAAAGCTGCTGCCTTTTCAAATTTCTGTGTTTTAACAGCCTCTTCCTTATCCTTACTTACATTAGCAATTTCTTCTTCTAATTCTTTTAAAGAATCTGGCTCAGTATATGTTTTTAGTCTAGCACGTGAAGCTGCCTCATCAATTAAGTCAATTGCCTTATCTGGCAAATATCTATCATTAATATATCTTACAGACAATTTTACAGCTGCTTCAATTGCTTCATCTGTTATTTTTACATTATGATGTGCCTCATATTTATCTCTGATACCTTTTAATATAGCTATTGTATCTTTTTCTGATGGTTCATTAACGGTTACAGGGCTAAATCTTCTCTCTAAAGCAGAATCCTTTTCGATAAATTTTCTATATTCATTTAAAGTTGTTGCACCAACTAATTGGATTTCTCCTCTTGCTAATAATGGTTTTAAGATATTAGCTGCATCTATTGCACCTTCTGCTGAGCCTGCTCCTACAATTGTATGAATTTCATCAATAAATAGGATAACATCTCCAGCTTTTTTAACTTCATTTAAAGCTTTTTTAATTCTTTCCTCAAAGTCTCCTCTATATTTTGCACCAGCTACCATACCTGAAATATCGACAGTTACAACCCTTTTGTTTTTCAAAATTTCAGGAACATCACCTGCCACAATTTTTTGTGCCAAACCTTCCACAACAGCTGTTTTACCAACACCTGGTTCGCCGATTAAACATGGATTATTTTTTGTCCTTCTTGATAAAATTTGAATAACCCTTTCGATTTCTTCTTTTCTTCCTATAATTGGGTCTAATTTTCCCTCTCTTGCTTTTTCAGTCAAATCTTCTCCAAATTGATTTAATGTTGGTGTTTGGTTATAACTTCCTGATTTTCTTCTTGAACTTTTACTATCTGTCTCTCCTGTTAAGTCTTCTCCCTCATTAATGACTCTTATAATTTCGCCATATAGTTTTGGAATATTGACATTTAGTTCAATTAAAATCCTTGCTGCAACACTATCGCCTTCTCTTAATAATCCTATTAAAAGATGTTCTGTTCCTATGTAGTTATATCCTAGTTTTCTTGCTTCAATAAAAGCATTTTCAATTACTCTTTTCGTTCTTGGTGTAAATCCTAATGTTTCATCGATTGGCTCATCTTTTCCAACCAATTCAATGGTTACATCAATGATATTTTCTGGTGTAATCTCTTGATTTTCCAAGACTTTAGAAGCCACACCGCTACCTTCTTTTGCTAAGCCATATAGCAAATGTTCTGTTCCTATATATCTATGTCCTAACTCGATTGCTTCATCATTAGCAATTTCTATTGCCTTTTTTGCTCTACTTGTAAAATTATATGTCATAATTATCACCTTACCTTTCTTTTTATTGACTAACCACTTGCTTAATCATTTCTGCTCTTTTCATTTCTCTGTCTAATCTTTCATATTGTTCTCCAAAATATTTCTGCAAATTACCTGGCTGAATATATAAATACAATTTTTGAACTTGCAAATCAGATAATTCCTTTAAAATTCCTAAGTCCACACCCAATTTTACAGTGGACAATAAATTTTGTGCTTCTTCCATAGTAATTTTTCTACAATTTGTTAAAATTCCATAACTTCTATAAATTAAGTCTTCAACTTCAATGCCTTCATTTGCCAAAAATCTTCTTGCCTCTCTTTCTTGTTTAATAACTTTTTCCACAATAATTTTAATATTTTGTATGATTTCATTTTCTGTAATTCCTAATGTTTTCTTATTAGATATTTCATACATATCTCCTACGATATGACCTTCTTCGTCATAAACGCCTTTAATATTTATACCAAAATTGTTAATTGCTTCTAACACCTTTTCTGTATTTCTTGTTTTTGCTAAAGCTGGTAAATGTACTTTTACAGACGCTTTCAATCCTGTTCCAATATTATTGGGGCAAGCGGTTAAATATCCATATTGTTTACTAACACAATATCCAAATATATCTTCTATCTTTTTATCAATTTCAATGGCCAAATTTAACGTGTTTTCTAGTTCTAAGCCACTACTAAATACTTGTATTTTTAGATGGTCGTCTTCTCCTATCATAATACAAATATTTTCCTCATCATTCACTAAAATTGCTCCAATATTACCTGATTGGAAAGCAAAATTATAATTTATTAGTCCTTTTTCTACTAAACTTAATTTTGTGATGTCATCCATATCTTGTAATTTTAAAAATCTTAGTCCATAACCTATCTGATAGATATTTTCCTTTATTTTGTTCTCTAATTCTTGTAATTCTTTTGGACTTAAATAAAATCTATACCCTTGAATATTTCTTGAAAATCGTATTCTTGTATTGATTGCTATATCTGATTCTTTTCCACTTTGTAAATACCAATTCATTTTCTGTATCATCCTTTCTTTAACATTTCATATACTTTCATTATTTAATAGTTATAATTTATAAATTGCTGAAAAACATTTTTTCAAGTTCACTAGTCTATTTTTATAATCAAATTTATATTATTTGTTTTCTTCTAATTTCTTGATTTCATCTCTTAATTTAGCAGCGTCTTCATATCGTTCTTCTTTAATAGCTTGTTTTAAATCTTCTTTTAGTCCTTCTAATTTTTCTTCTGGTGTTTCTTCTTTTTTGGTTTGTGTATGATTTTCTTTTTGATCTTGCTTTTCTTCTATTTTTTTATCAATACTTTTTCCTAATCTTCCTACATGATGATTGCTACTTTGTATTCTTCTAATAATAGGTTCTAATCTATCTTGAAAAACATCATAGCAATTTGCACAACCTACTTTTCCAGTATTTGCAATATCTTCAAAGGTATATCCACAGGTATCACACTTTAATGATTTTAATTCATTAAACATTGGCATGAATTCTGCATTTGAAAAATCTTCTAAGAAATCTCCAAAAAAGCTAGAAAAATTAATTGGCATATCTAATCCAATTTCTCCAATTCCTAACTTTTTACTACATTCTTCACATAAGTTCAACTCTCTTCTAACACCATTGATATTTTCTGAATATCTCACATTTGCCTCTCTTTTTTTACAATTATCACATAACATAATAATTCCTCCTTTATTCTATGTTTAACAACATATTTTTAAAAATTTTTGCTCGTAATTTATCTTTTACATCTTTTGCTAAAAGTAACACATTATCACTTGTTGCCACTTTCAAAAGTTTTGCCTCTTCTTTGGTTATTAAATCATAACTTAGAAAGTCATTAATTAATATATCCACATCATTTGAAGTCATTTCTTCTCCTATATTTTTTATAATATGCATAAAATAGTCTGACTTTGTATTATTTACTTTTTTAATGGTAATATGACCTCCTCCACCTCTCTTGCTTTCTACATAATAGCCTTGAGATGGTTTAAATCTTGTTGATATAACATAATTGATTTGTGATGGTACACAATTAAAATGTTCTGCTAATTCATTTCTTTGTATTTCTACTAGTTGATTGTCATCATCAAATAAATCTTTTATAAATTGTTCTATTATATCTGACATTCTCATTGGTCTCATCTCCCTTTTTGACTTTGACTTTCTTTGACCTACATTATTATTATACTATTTTTTCCAAATTTTTCAAACCAGTATACATATAATTTATAGGTGTTTTTTGACAAAATTCGTTGTTTTTACTAAATTTCTATACTATTTATAATTTTTTCTCGCTATTTTTCATTTTTTCTTCTGTTTTTGTCTTTTTAGTTTTTGTCATAGCATCTAATTCTTCTGCCCTTTCCTTTTGATTTGGCAAAGATATCCATGCAAAATAAGAAGAAATAAATTCTCCATATTTGGTACTATCTTCTCCTACCTCATATTTTTCTTCTAAGTCTCGATTTACTCTCTTTTCTGCATCTTCATTTCTATTCTTATTTTCAAATTCGTTAAATTTTTGATTATCCATAAAAAATGCACTCCTTTTTCATTCTATTTAGGTATGTGCATTTTTTATTTTTTTATTCAATTAATTTTATTTTTTTGCTGTTTCTAATTTTTGCACACGTTTTTCTAACATATCTTGATTAACTTCTACTTTATAAAATCTAGCTTCATATGCATTATGTGCAATTTTGTTTGTTCTAATTTCTTCTTTAAGTAGCTTTTCCATCTTTCTAAATCTTTCGTCCAAATATTGAGTCAAACTCTTAAATTCTGCTGCTATTTCTCTGCTTTGTTTGCTAATTGCTTCATCAATTTTTGAATCTATTGATTTTTCTACAGCATTTATTCTTTGTCCATATCTTTCGTCTAGTTCATTTATTCTTATACCAAACTTTTGGTCTAACTCATTTATTTTCTTATCAAAATTTTCTTCTAATACCTTTATTCTCGTATCAAACTTTTCGTCTAATTCATTTATTCTTTTGTCAAAATTTTCTTCTAATACCTTTATTCTCGTATCAAACTTTTCGTCTAACTCATTTATTCTTTTATCAAAATTTTCTTCTAATACCTTTATTCTCGTATCAAACTTTTCGTCTAATTCATTTATTCTTTTGTCAAAATTTTCTTCTAATACCTTTATTCTTGTATCAAACTTTTCGTCTAATTCATTTATTCTTTTGTCAAAATTTTCTTCTAATACCTTTATTCTTGTATCAAACTTTTCATCTAACTCATTTATTCTTTTGTCAAATTTTTCATCTAACTCATTTATTCTTTTGTCAAATTTTTCATCTAACTCATTTATTCTTTTGTCAAAT
>CASFHP010000011.1 GCA_949294555.1 uncultured Eubacteriales bacterium | reverse complement strand
TGTAGCTTTTATATTTTCAATAATATTTCCAACTTCAAAATAATGTGTGTTTTTATCTGTTTTTACCTCTAAAATTTGTCCTAAATCAATTCCTTTTTCCTCTATAAATGTATCTAACCAACTATTAAATATATTTTCTTCTTTTTGCTCTATTTCTGGTATTCCTCTATCTTTCAAATAATCATTCATAGGGTTTTCTGCTATCTTTTGCATTATATCTTTTATTACAACTGTTCTTTGGTCTAATGGAAATTGATTATCATATATTGTCATTTTACCATTATTTATACTTAAAATAGTAAAGTCTTGTAATCCTAGATATATTGTATCTCCTACCATAAAGGTATAATTATCATCATCAAAAAAAGAAGCATTTTCTGCCTCTTTTTCGGTTTGTGTTTCTTCTAATTGTATATTATCTCCCTTATTACTATCTGTTCTGCTGTCGCTTGAATGTTGTTCATCTGTGCTACCCATTCCATTTGATTGTTCGCTTTCAATTCCTCTGTTATCCCATATTTTTTCTTCATTTGTTCTACTATCTCTGCTATCCTCTTGTTCGCTGTTTCTTGTATTTGTATCAAGTGGTCTGTCAATTTGTTGCTCCCTACTAACATTGTGTATGTTCCCCTCTTGTTCTGTTTTAGGTATGCTAGCCTCATTTTTGCTAATCTTCCTAGTTCCACTTTCTTCTCTGTTTTCTCTATTATCAAGTCTGGTATTAGATAATTCCCTTTTTGACTGTAAGTTATTTTCATTTTCAACACTTCCTTTCTCATTTTCTTTATTATAGATATTTTGTTTTAGTTTCTCAAATGTGTAATTTTTATTTTTTTCTTGTTTTTCTAGATTTATTACTGTCTTTGATATTTCAAGCAATATTTCTTTTGAAAAATCTCTTGTTGCTGTTCCTAATATAGACATAGTTTCAAAAGTATTAAAATTTTCAATTTCCTTAAAACAGTCTTTTCTTATGTATTCATTTACATCTAAACCACATCTTGACATTGTTAATGCAATGGTACTATATATTAAGATTTCTAAAAAACTATTTTCTAATTCTTCTTGTCTTAATTTTTCCAACTTGCTATTTGTTGTTACATTTTTTAATTCTTCCAAATAATCTTGCATATTATCCACAATATGATTATAAACTGTGGATATTATTGCGAATGGCAAATTGCTTTTATCTTCCATTGTTCCGAATCTATCTTCTAATGCCTCTATTATATCTTCCGTATATTTTTCTTCTACTTTCCACAATTTTAATTTTCTACCATATACATTGCTGTTTGTATCTGATACATCAAAAACAAATCGTAGTCCTAATTCTCCTTCTTTTTCAGTTATTAAAGCAATTCCCTTTGCTCCTTTATTAACCCATCTTTTTAATTTTTTATTCCATATTGTTGTTTCTGCACAAGCTACTGCGTCTGGTTTTTGTGCATAAATCAATATTTGTTCATCAAATTTATATTTATAATTATAACTTGCTCTTTTTAAAAACGAAATCCAGTTTTCTGCATTTTTTCCTACATCTTTTATTGTTTCAATATATAACTCTGTTATTTGTTTTTCTTTTCTTGTTAGTTCTTTTGCCAATATGTTCCCTCCTTCCGTTTTTAATTTTCAATTTTATTTTTCAACAGATTTATTCTATTTCTTCGCCTAAAAATAAGAATAACACCTTTTTATTTTTCCTTATTGCTTTTCTTAGACTAATCAATGTTTTTATATCCGTTATAGTAAAATTAGGAAATTTTTCTAAATCTTCAAATTGCATATTTAATATTGCCTTTTCTGTATTTATTCCTATTTCGGCTAGTCTATCAATCATTTTTTGTATTTGTGCAATATTATATTTTGCCATTTTTTCCACTCCTTTTTTTGTAAAAATGGTGGCCTACATTTTTGTAGCCACCATTTTATTATCAATTTTATTTATTTTTCTTTTTCATTTTCATAACTGCTAAAGTTATAAGTCCTAATAATGAAACAATAGAAATAGTGATTGCTAATGCTATATTTCTTCCATCATCTGTTTTTGGTGTTTCTATTAACTGATTATAAAATTCTACTTCTGCTACTTTATCATTTTCTACTGTTATTGTTTGTGCCTCTGGAATTATATAACCACTATTTAATTCACTTTGTAATTCCTCGATAGTATAATCTCCTGTTAGAACTTCATCTATAAATATTTCTCCATTTTCATTGGTTTTATAAGTAGCCTCAAAAGTTTCTCCTGTTAGACTTGTTCCTGTTATTTTAAACTCTATTCCCTCAATATTATTTCCATCTGATGATACTTTTGTTATTTTTATTGAACCTTTTTCTTTATAGTTATTGAATTTTAACTCTGTTATTTCATCTTCTTTTAGTTCTACAACTTGCTTTTCATTAGATAAAATATAACCCTTTTTTGTCTTTTCTTCATATACGGTATATTGTTCGTCTATTGGAAGTCTTTTTGATGTTCCTTCCCCATTTTCATCAGTTACTATTCTATCTACAATTTCGCCTTTTGAATTTTCTACAATAAAAGTAACATCTTGTAATGGTACTTCTGTTTCTCCATCTGTTTTTATTACTTTTATTTGACCTTTTTTCTTTTCATTTTCAAATGTGATAGAAGTTATTTCATCTTCTTGTAATGTTACTTTTTGAGGTTCTTCATTTAATACATAAATATCTCCTGTAATTGTTTCTTTGACAAGGTATTCTTGGTCTATTGGCAATGGTTTTGAAACTGCCTTTCCTTCTTGGTCTGTTACTATTGTGTCTACTAAATTATTTTCTTCATCATAAATTTCAAATGTTACATCAGGGATTTTTATTTCATTATTATCTTTATCTACTTTGATTACTTCAACTTGTCCTTTTTTCTTCTCATTTTCAAATGTTATTGTTGTGATTTGATTTGCTTTTAATTCTACTTCTATTTGCTTGTCATTTAATTTATAGAATTCGTTTGTCTTTGTTTCGTGAAGATATAGTTTTTCATAATCTCTTATTGCATACCTTGATGTATATGCCTCTCCATCTTCATTTGTTGTTATTGTTTCTAAAACATTTCCGTCTTTGTCAAGGACTTCAAATTCTACACCTTGAAGTTTTATTTCATTGTTTTCACTATCTACTTTTATTACTTTTACTCTACCTTTTTTTAATTCATTTTCTATTGTAGTTTCTGTTGTTTCATTCCATTCTATTTTAACATCTGTATCTTCAGCAAGGTTGTACCATTTTCCTGTATTTTTTTCAATTAGTGAATAATTTCCAATTCTTAATCCCTCTATATAAATTTCTCCGATTCACATCTGTATAATAAGTTCCTATTACTTTGTTAAATTCTTCACTATAAAGGTCAAATTCTACATTTCCTAAACTGATTTTATTATTATCTTTATCTACTTTATATACTTTTAAATTTCCTTTTTTGTGTTCATTTTCCACTTCAATTTGTGTTGTTTTGTTATATTCAACATTAACATCAAATTCAACATTGCTTAATATATAATTCTCATTTGTAGACAATTCTTTTAATACATAAGAATTTTGATATAGCCCTTGAAATGTTGCAATTCCCTCACTATTGGTTGTTGCTCTTGCTACTTCTGTTCCGTCTTTTTTATATAATCCAAATGTAACATTTGCAATAGGCTCAAAAGTTTCATCATCTGTTTTTATTACTTGTATTTTTCCTGTATTAGTTACAACATTCATATTTGCTTTTCCTGTTGTATCTCCATATACATCATAAGTAAGCAAATAGTCTTGCGTTCCATTTATTCTTGTTGCACCATAGAAAACTGGATATACTTTTGATTTTCCTTTAACATCTATTGAAATATTTATATCACTTGTTAATTTATCTTTTGGAATTTGTATTTTAAAATTTTCATTTCCAGAAAATGTTGTTTTGTCATTTCCAGATAAATCTGTTATTTTGCTACCTTCAGGTAATCCTGTTGCTATTATTGTATATTGGCTTGTTTCTACTGGTGCATTTATTCTATATTCTTGTGAATAATAGTTTCCATCTTCAAAAAATCCATTTACTTTCTCAACTGTAATATTTGTATTGGCAGGTGTTTGTGTTCCATTTCTTCCAATATCAACAAGTTTTACAATTGCATTTTTTATAGCTTCTCCTCTTGCGTCTCCACCTCTATAATAGCTATTGACATCTGTTCCATAAATAATGCTATAAATTGCTTGTTTTGTAGCAACAAATGCGTCAAATTGATTTGCAACACCAAGTGCTTCTGGACTTTGATATGGATAACCATTTATTGCAACTCTCCATATTCTCACATCATCCATTACCTTTGTTACATCCACTGTATATTCTGGTACACCTGAACTACCGAACTCCGTGGCAGGTCTCTATTTAAGCAATATGCAGGATATTGCACACCGTTTTGTTCATAATACACATAGGTTGTTATAATATAGCTCCAAGTATTTGCGTCGCTATCCCAAAATTGTAAATGGTAACCACAATCGCCACCATCTTTTAAATCTGCTGTTTGAATTTCTGTTGCATTTACTTCATTTGCAAATATATTAGTAAATACAGAAAATAATGTTAATATTAGCATTAAAAATGCTATACTTTTCTTTACTTTAACTTTCATAATTTTAAATCCTCCTTATTTTTTGACATTAAAAAAAGACACTAAACCTAGTGCCTGTGTTAGTATTTTTATAATAAATTTAATTTTGCTGTTCAATAAAATCTTGTTTTATTTATTTGATAACTATAATGCTATTTTCAACATTACTGCTATTGCTTTTAATATACTAGAAAACAATTTTATCCCTATACCAAATATAAACAAAATTATTGCAAATATTGAACATATTATTTTTCCAATTTTCATACCCCTCTCAACTCCTTTGTCTATATTTTACTTGCTTTGTTTTGTTTTAACAAATGTGCAAATTTTTTATTTTTTATTATTTTATATATTCTTTTCAGTTAGTAAAGAGTTAGTATTAAAGGGGGTTTGTAAGGGGGAAATTTTATAAAAAATCCTCCCACGATTTTTGGGCATAATCCTAGCGTGACATTTCTCTTTTTCTTTCCTCTCTCTGATTATGCTCTTTTATACATTTTATAATAAATTCTTCTGTTTCTTTTTCTGTTTTTACTTCTTTTGGGAGCAATTTTTGTATTTTTTCAGCATTGATTTTTATTTTTTCAATTTGATTTGGTTTTTGTTCTCCCATTATTTCTTCTATTTTTTCAGTTGTTAATCTTCCTTCTTGACTTAATTTCTTTAAATATTTTGCCTGTGCTTGTGAAGGTGTTGCGTCATTATATTGCATCCAATTCAATAATACATATTGTTCATCTTCTTTTAAGTATGAAAGTTCAACAGCAGGATTAAAAGCTATCTTCTTTGTATCCACCATTTCAAGTAATATCTCTTTTATTAGATAAGTTAATCTTATATATCTATATACTGTATCTTTACTATCTCCAAACTTTTCTCCTATTTTTTCAGCTGTATTTTTAAACTTTGTCGCAACTTGCGACGAAGTTAAATCAGTTCTTGCTCCTTGTCTTTTTTCTGCCTCTAATCGCATTTTGTATGCGTATGCTTTCTCGCTTGGAAGTATATTTTCTCTCTGGTGGTTACTATCTACCATTATGATAATTGCCTCATCATCATTATAATTTCTTATAATTGTTGGTACTTCTTTTAAATTTGCCAGTTTTCCTGCTAATTTTCTTCTATGACCTGATATAATTTCATAATGTCCATTATCTTTTGGTCTTACTATAATTGGCTCTATTACACCAACCTTTTTTACTCTTTCCACTAAATCTTCCATTTCTTCATCTTGTCTGACTTGAAAAGGGTGGTCTGGAAAGTCATCTAATTTTTCTATTGGCATTGGAATTACTTTTTCTATATTTAAAATGTCTTTTCCGTGCAACAGGCTCAAATATATCATCTAGTGTAGGAAGCTTCATTTCTAGTTCGTTGTTTTTCAATTTTCAATACCTCCTTACAAAAATTTTGATATGCTATTGCTGGCTTGCTGTTTTTATCATAAGTAAATAAACTTTGTCCTGCCATTGTTCCTTCAACTGCTTTTATGCCCTGTGGAATAATAGTATCGTAAATTCTTATTTTACTTCCATAAGTATTTTGAAGTGTTTGCAATGTGGTTTTTCCCACTTTTGTTTGCATATCTGCTAAAGTAATCAAAACACCATCAATTTTTAGGTTAGGATTTATTCGTTTTCGTACTTTATTTATTGTTTGAATAAGTTGTGTCATTCCGTTTTGCTGATAGATAATGGGCTTGTACTGGTATAATTACACTATCACTACAAGCTAGTGCATTAAGTGTAATCATACTTAATGACGGTCTACAATCTATAATCACATAATCATATTTGTTTTTTACTTGGTCAATATAAGTTTTTAAAACATATTCTCTACTCATAATATTGACAAGTCCCACTTCTATTGTTTCTAAATCAATATTTGAAGGTACTAAATCAACACCTTCACTATGATGTAATATTGCCTCATTTTCTTCCAATGGAATATCTTTTATTACTTTTTCTAATACACTTCCTAATGTTTTTTCAATTTCATCTTGATTTCTCCAACCTAAGCAAGTCGTTAAATCTCCTTGTGGGTCTGCGTCTACCAGTAATACTTTTTTTCCACTTTTTGATAAACCTACACCTAAATTGAGTGCTGTTGTTGTTTTACCAACACCACCGTTTTTGATTTGCAATAGCTATTACTTTTGTTTTAGACATTTGTAGTTCCTCCTTTCCTTTAAAAGTAGTCATTGAAAAATGACTATGTTGTTCTACTGATATGTAAGAGAAAAAACGAATTGCATTTCTACAACTCGCTTATCTACTATCTCTATCTTTATGCTTGTCCTTCATTTTATTTTGATATTTTTTTAGTTCAACATATAAATCATAACTTTTTTCTTCATCTAATTTATTTGTGATTTTTATATCTCTTTGCATTATAAAGTTTTTTGTCATTTTAAAAGTACCACAAGCACCTCCACCGTCAAAAAAGTTATACCTTCCGTCTTTATCTTTTCCTAAATAAATTGCTGTTACATTACTTGTCATTGAATTTGTTAATGGCAATTCTATATTGCAAAACATTCCTGTTCCTAAATTTTCTAATACCTCTATTGAATCCTTTTCTTCCATACCGTTCTCCTCCTCATTATTTATTTTTTATCTATCTATTTTTTCTTCTACCACCTCCATATTTTGATTTTAAGTTTGTTTTATTTTTAGACTAATAATTTGTCGAATAACATCATAAATTTGTTTAAAACGAATTCTGATAAATTTTAAGCATATTATTTTGGTACATATCATTTTAGATTTTAAATTTGAGCAAAAAAATAAATGAATTGATTTTTTCAATTCACTTATCTAAAACTTGCAAAACGGCTATTTATCTAGTTTTCATCAAATTATTTTTCTAGGTACATACTCATAATTTAAAAATGGTTGCCAATGATATGACCTTCATCTATCATTTGTTGTACCAATTCTTCTTGTGTATTGACATAATGAGCTGTTAAAAAAAAGGTTGCCTTTACGTCATTTTCTTTTAGAACTTCTAAAATTTGACTCGTATAACCTGCTTCATATCCTTCATCAGATGTTAAATATATTGATTTACTTTCGTTATTTCCTAAACATATTCCATTATTTTCTTCCAATACTTTTCTATTTTCACTTCCTACATCTGGTTGCTCATGATTGTCATTTCTTTTTATTCCCCATTCTATTTTTTTAGTGCTTATTGTTGTACTATTTGTTGCAATTTCTTCTTTTGATTTTACCGTTATAACACTAAGTGTTAAAATGCCTATTAATAAAAGCATAAGTATTGTTTTTCTGGTTTTTCTGATTATTTTCATATCCCACCTCTATTTTGTTTCTTTTTAATTTTATGAGGTTGGATGAATATTATTACTGTATTATCTTTTATTTTCAAAGTG
Organism: uncultured Eubacteriales bacterium; assembly: GCA_949294555.1. Taxonomy (GTDB): domain Bacteria; phylum Bacillota; class Clostridia; order TANB77; family CAG-508; genus CAG-269. Next base: position 32,623 of record CASFHP010000011.1, on the reverse strand, counting down.
CAAAAAAAGAGATATCATTTGATACCTCTAACACATATATTTTTACCTACAAATTACTATTTTATTTGATACATTCCAAATAAGAAATCTTCTTGCTTTTCGTTTTTGCATATTCAATCTCATTCTTTGTACTTTCTCCAATATATCCTCTTTTTTTATACTATAAAAAAATTGGGAGCTAAAACAATATTTCCATCTAATGTAAGTTTCTCTTGAACTTTCATAAATTCGTCTTTAAATTTAATTGAGCCACATAGGGTTATTATTTTATATTCATGCATCAAGTCTAATCACTCGCTTTCTTTTTTATTAGTTCTTTATAAAAGGCAGAAAAGAGATACAGAGTTAGTACTTTGGTATATTAGTCATTTTTTAATATTTTCCAATATCCTGTCTTTTTTGAACCTTCTCTTTCAATATATCCTTTTTCTTTTAATTCTTTTATATTTCTTTTTATTGTTACTTCAGAAACTTTTAATTTCATAGCAATATCTTTTTGTCTTATATTAGGATTCATTTTTAATAAATTTAAAGTATCATTTAAAGTATCATTTAAAGTATCATTTAAAGTATCATTTGCTAAATTAATTAAATCTTTTTCATCCAATTTTTCATCTCTTAATAGTGGAATTGTTACTCTAAATATCTCTTTATCTTCAAAAATAGGTGGTTTTCCTGAATACAAATATGAATTTTTTGTAATTTTTATAAAACCACTACCCAACTCATCTGCATATCCTATTTCTCTAAAAAATTTTGCAATCGTTGGGTTTTTTGCAAATGGTGTGTAATTTTTTATAGTAAGTAATCCATTTGTTCTAAAAGAATTTGGATTTTCGCATATTAATTTATCTTTATAAATAATCACTCTACTTGTATGACCATCTGTTATATCTCTATGCATAAGAGTATTTAAAACTATTTCACGTGCCATTACATTTCTTGGGCTTACTCTTCTTGCATTTTCATCTAATGCAAACCTGTCCATTGTATATTTTGCTATAAAATCAATTAATCTATCATACATATCTATTAAATTGGTTTCTACAAAATCTCTATCATCATATCTGTCTAAATCATCTACTCTATATAAAGCATCTGTTCTACAATAAGGATTAATATTTGAAATTACATCATCTTTTCCAAATAGCATAACACCAGCAAGTGTTACGCCTCGTTTACCTGTTTCCTTATCCACTTTATATAATCCTGCACTTTTTAGCAATTCCAAATCTGTCATATCCATCCAAATATGTCTTTTCTTTACATTTGAATTAGCTAATTTTCTTGCTTTTTCTATTAAATCATGTCTTAAATCTTCTTCTACTGAAACATATGGATAAATTGTGTCTTCATCAAATATTTTTCGTTTTTTATTGTGAATACTCGCAATCAATGGAATATTATTTGATATGTCAAAATCACCTTCATAGTTACGAACAAATACTTTTCCTTTGCATTTATGAATTTCTGTTGATTCTTCAATATGCGTATATAGAAGTATTTTTCCATCTATTTTTATCTCATGTAATTCTGATAAAACAGTTGGACTTATAACTTCTTTATTATTACACTGTGTTGTATAATCTTTTTTTATTTTTTCTATTAATTCCTCTTTTATTCCTATAATCTCTTTTTTATCATTTGCTCCTAAAATGATATATCCTCCAGTTGTATTTAAAAATGAACATACAGATTCAAACACACTTTTAGGTAATCCATTAATAGCTTCTTTTAATTCTGTATTAACATTTTCGCCTAATAAAATAATATTTTTAATATTTTCTTCCATAAAGGCTTGTCTCCTTTTTCTTGTTGTTATTTTGAAGTTATAATATCATAAATTCCTTTTTTATACAATTAAATTTTAAAAATCTATATTATTTATTCCTATATCAAAATATTTAACTTTCTATTCATACATTTTTCAAAAACTTTAGAAATTAGAGAAATTTTGAAAATTTATTTTTTAACCCCCAAAAAAGAGATATCATTTGATACCTCTAACACATATATTTTTACCTACAATAACACCTTGTAATTTATAGTTCTACTTCCATATCTTTTAGCTTATCAATATACAGAAAATTAGAATAATATAATTCATTATATTCATTTATAAAATACTTAACTTTTTTTTCTTTAAGCACAACGCCATTTCTGCTCCAACGCAGATTCCAATTGCAATTACATGGTTGTATTATTGGATACAATAACATTCCTTTTTGTGTCTCGACATACCATGTCCATCTAGGATTTGTTCCCTCTGCTTCATAAGGCTCAACATCCCATAATTCTATTTTATCCATATTACTTATATATACAGTCGATGCAGTATCCACTAAAACTCCATAGTATGTTAATTCATGTTCTGTATATCCACAATCAGGAAACTTAATTAACCCCATTTTTTTCCAAAACGTTTCGGATGTATGAGGATAGCAGAATAATTTTACAGCCTTAAAACCTTTATCTCTAAAAAAATCTGAAATAGCATTATAGTAAAATGCACCGTAACCTAGACCTCGATAAGATGGATGAATAACAAAAATATCAATATTAATTAGCATTCCCTCAACTTCATTCCATGTAACTAAACCAATATTTTCATTTCCATTTTTAAAAGTAATTGAATTACCTCTTTTAAATGATTCTTCGATAATATCTTTATTGTTATAAAAGCCTTCACCCTTATTATTTATGTCATCTTTCAACCAATTTAAAATCTCCTTTATATCTTGCTTATCTGGTTTTATATCTATAAATCTTTCATCTTTTTCCATACTAAATCACTTTATTCCCTCTACAAATTACTATTTTATTTGATACCTTCCAAATAAAAAATCTTCTTGCTTTTTGCTTTTGCATATTCAATCTCATTCTTTGTACTTTCTCCAATATATCCTCCAACATTAATCACATAAATCTCGTCTGACATATCTATTTTTTGTTTATGCATTTCATCTAACATCTTTTTAGTTTTTTCATCTATATCCTCTTTTTTTATATTGTAAAAAAAATTAGGTGTTAAAACTATATTTCCATCTAATGTAAGTTTTTCTTGAACTTTCACAAATTCATCTTTAAATTTAATTGAGCCACATAGGGTTATTATTTTATATTTGTTTTTAATAAGCAATTCTGAATTAGGCACTAAGAATTCCTCCTTGTCTTGCCCATCTATAAAAAGATGGCATACCTCTTTCCACTACAGTTCTAAACATTTCTATTTCTTCATCTGTATAGTTTCCATCTTTGTATAATATTTTACAGCTTGGAAGTTCAAATCTCACACTGTCAAATCCTTTTTCAGTAGGTCTTTCAAAATGCACATGTATAATTTCTTCTCCATTTTCATTTTTCATAATATGTGAAAAAACAACTTCTGTTTCATCAGCATATTTACAATAAGGATACATCATTTTCATCACTCTCTTTCTTTTCTATTTTTATTATTAATTATTCAAATCTATTTTATTTTCTCATACATCTCTTTTATATTCTCATATCTTATCTCTAATATTTTCTTGTAAAACGCTTTTCTTATACTTGACATATATTCAATATTATCAATAAACATTTTTATTTCATCAATGTGAATATTTGCAAAAACTCTCTTAATCGCATTATTGCATTCTTGATTTTTCATTTCTTTTATAAATGACATATAGTTTATTTTTTTACCCTTTTCTTTTATACAAGAATAGCAATTAATTGCTAAATTTTTCAATTCTGTTTCACTCATTTTTTCTAATTCTTCATCTTCAAGCATTGGATTTAGGCAAGAGCCACAATCATATATCGGAGAAAATTCAGCTTTTCTTGTTTCTTTATTTAATAAAAATCCCCAATTTCCATTATGTCTTTCAGTATTACCAATTAAACTATCTATCACAAACATATCCCAAAATTTTTTCTTTGTCTCTTTACTGTCAATTGTTTGGCTTTCTTCTATAACTTCCATAATATCGCTTAATTCTGTTTCTATTTTTTTATCTAGATTTGTACTTAATGCCAAACTTTCAAATTCATATAATACATGTTCTTCATCTGTAAAATCCTCACATGCACATACTATTTTTTCTTTCTCTTTGTAAATATATTTTCCTAATATAACATTTTGTGTTTTGAAACCACATATTTTAAATATATTACTTCCCACATATTCAGAAAATGCATTATTAATATAGGATATCTTTTTATTTTTTTCTCGAACTGGGTCAGGAAATTTTACTAAATATTTTTTATCACTATATATTAGTGTTTTCTTTTTTTCTGAACCTTTGTAGTTATTTAATACTTCTATTGCATTTGTAAAATCAATCATTTCTTTTCTTCGTTTTCCTTTCATCAATTACTAGTATAGCACAAATTATTTTCATTTACTACATTTTAATCTAAAAACACAATATAAAAGAATACATTTTTAATTTTCTTTAAAAAATTTATTGGTTTTTTTCATTTATTATTATCTTCCTGTATTTAAACATTTTTTAGCCTTCATTTGTCACATTTTTCTTTTTACTTCTCAAAACAACTACCATTAATTGCTTTACCTAGAAGATAAATTTATTATTAGAGTATTGACAAGATGATTTTTTTAGAATATATTGTTGTTGTCGCTGGAAAAATAAGGTAATTATTTTTTTATTGTCGAAACTTCGCATTTTTACTACATATATTTTATAGGAGGGATGTATATATGTTAAACTTTGTAATTTGTGATGATAATGTGAATATTTTAGATAGACTAGAAAAACTCTTAGAAAATATATTTACCAAAAACAATCTTGATGGTAGAGTTACGTTTAAATTTAATAATTTTGAAGATTTATTAACCTGTTTTGACAATGAAGAACAGATAGATGTTTTATTATTGGATATTAATTTAAAATCTCAAAAGACTGGGTTGGATTTAGCTGAAGAAATCCGAAAGAAAGATAAAAATGTTTATTTAATATTTACCACTGGTCATTTAGAATATGCCATGATGGCTTATAAATATAAAACTTTTGATTATTTAGCCAAACCAATTACTTATGAAAGACTTGAAGACACTGTCAAAAGACTTTTTGATGATATTTATGGGTTACCTAAGAAATATATTAAGATTGATAATAAGAACACACTTGTAGATGAGACACAAATTCAATATATTAAAAGAGATGGTATGAAGCTAAACTTTCATACCTCTTCTCGTGATTATGAGACATATAGTTCTTTTAATAAAATCCAAGATAAATTACCTGATAACTTTGTAAGATGTCACAAATCTTATATTGTTAACTTAAATAATATTAAAAATGTTGACCCAGTTGCTTTGACCGTTTCCTTTAGTAATGATACTTCTTGTAGTATTGGTCCTAAATATAAAAAAGAATTTTTGGAGGTTATAAAAAATCATGGAATTGTTGAATAATATTTGGAATGCGTTAACTACGCCTAATGAAACTTTTTCGAGTATCTTATTTGCACCAATTACATTTATTGAAACTACATTATTAATGTTGCTATTTTTATCTATATTAAATATACAATCAAGTACTAAATCTAAAGTATTATATGTGTTAATAATTAGCATTATCAGTATTATTACTAATTATTTTCTATCTAATCCTTTCAACTTAATAATTAACTATATATCTATGATTGTTTTCATACATGTATTATTTAAAACTGATGCATTCAAGACAATTATTGCTTTTATTATTCCTATAATAATTTTTGCACTAGTAAGTATGTTTGTTATGAATCCTTACCTTGCTATATTTAATATATCTTTTTCCGACTCATCAACTATACCTATATACAGATTGTTATACTTATTCATTCAATATTTAATTGTAATAATTATTTATTTGTTTTTCAGAAAAAGAAATCTTTCTATTAAAATATTTGATGAAATAGATATTAAACATAAAAAAATAATCTATGCTAACTTGTTTTTTGGTATTTTTACACTTTTTATAGAAGCTATTATTACAGTTTATTATATAGATACACTTCCGTTAATTATAACTTTTCTAAGTTTTCTATCTATGTTAGCCTATTTTGCAATAAGTATTTACAGTTTAACTCGAGTTATGAAGTTAGCTTCTACCACGCAAAAGTTGCAAAATGCTGAGGAATATAATAAAACTTTAACAATTTTACATGATAATGTCAGAGGTTTCAAACATGATTTCGATAATATTGTAACTACCATTGGTGGATATGTAAAAACAAATGACATGGAAGGTTTGAAAAAATATTATGTACAGCTTGAAGATGATTGTCAAAAAGTAAATAGTTTATATGCACTAAATCCTAAACTTATCAATAATCCTGGTGTTTATAGTTTATTAACTACAAAATATCATGAAGCTGAAGAACAAGGCATTAAAATGAATATGACATTGCTACTAGATTTAAGCAAGCTAAACATGAAAATATATGAATTTACTAGAATATTAGGAATTTTGTTAGATAATGCAATTGACGCAAGTAAAGAATGTGATGAAAAACTAATCAATATTATTTTTAGAGATGATGAAAAACATCATAGACAATTGATCATTATTGAAAATACTTATAAAGACAAAGATGTAGATACAGAAAAAATATTTAACAAAGGCTTTTCTGGAAAAGAAAATCATACTGGACTTGGTTTATGGGAAGTTAGAAAAATTCTAGGCAAAAGTAAAAATCTTTCACTTTATACTACTAAGAATGAAAAATATTTCTCTCAACAAATTGAAATATATTATTAAATTTTAAGAAAACACTTATGAGACTGCATAGTCTCATTTTTTGTTGAATAAAAATTTTCTATAAAAGAACAAAGCGGAAAGCCTTAAAATTTATATTAATTTTATATTTTGTCTTTGGCTTTCCGTAAAATTGTGTACATTATGTTTTTATATATTAGAAAATCAATATGACTTTCCTAATATATAAAAAAACAGCTTACAAAAAGCTGTCTTGTATTGGATTGTAAATATATAACTTTTTAAGTTATATAGGATTTGGCAAAAATAATTTTTCGTCCTATTTTTGCCAAGAAATTAATCTTTTTTAATCATACTTGCTGGCATTTTTGGTTGATGTAACACCCAAGCAACTAAACAAGATGTATTTGTTGCTTTTGCATATTTTTCAGCTACTTTAGATAAAAATTTGAACATAATAGATTCCCCCTTATAATATATATTAAAAACACACCGGTATATGTTTTTTAAACATTTTCCATTGAAGCATCCCCATACACTTCATATCCATATTTATTTTTTGTTAACCTATATGCAAATTTTGTTATTGTCAATGTTTGTAATAGATTTCCAAATAGTAATATATTAGAAATAACATTGTCCTGTATTAATAAAGCAGCAATCAAACCGATTGTATATGTAATATATGCTATCATTTGTTTCTTTTTTCTATCTTTCTTAGATAATATTGGAACATTTTCTGTATCGGCTGGTGCATAAAGTTTTATCATAATCATTCCAAATATCCATATAATTCCTGTAAAGATATATTTTGTCATATCTCCTAATACAACATGTTGTGAAAGAAATACAATTCCACAATAAAAAGCTGTTGTTCCGATAATACATCCTAAATGTGTTTTCAAATGAAAACCTCCTGACGCTCCTCGGTATGGAGAAAGTACAATAAACATAAATAATACTTCTTTTAACATTCCCAGAAAAAATGAGATGATAAATAATAAGAAAATCTTTGGTACTTCTCCTATTATATTTTGTAGTCCATAATTAATGACTTCTGCTCTTTCATCGTCAATTTCTGGCATTTCTTTTCTGATTCTATTAGTCAAGAATGTGCAGATATTATCAATCATTTTTCTTCACCTCTTCTTGCTAATTTGATTTTAGCACGCTTAATCACTTTTAGGACTTTTCTTTTACAAAATCTTAATTTTGTTTTATAAAAATGTGTGTTTTTATATTTTATAAAAAATTTTTTTAATGAAATTAAATGCGTATAAAACAAATCTAGCTAGAAGCATATAGTTGCATTATAGAAAAAGTAATTTCTCCTATAATGCAAAAAAAATATAGCTGATATCTATTCAACTATATTTCCTTCATTTTATCCTTTTCTTTTAAAATGCACCATGTACCGATTGGTTCTGGCAAATCTTTAAATTCCATTTTTTCTTTCGTAATGGGATGTTCAATAGTAAGTTTATATGCCCACAAAGCAATCTGTTTTCCTCTTCCCCTTGTTCCATACTTTTGGTCTCCAAATATACTATGACCAAAATGAGATAATTGTACACGTATTTGATGATGTCTACCTGTATGTAAATTGATTTTTACTAGTGACAAATCTTTTATCTCATTATATTTTAAAACTTCATAATCCAATTTTGCTTCTTTGGCATTTTTCTTTTCTTTATTTACCACTTTACTCATATTATTTCTTTCATCTTTATATAAATAATCAACCAAAGTTCCCTTTGTTATTTCAAACTTTCCATCAACAACTGCTAGATATTCTTTCTTAAAGATTTTTTCTCGCACTTGGTTGCTTAATCTTGAAGCTGCTTTGGAAGTTTTGGCAAATACCATAACACCACCTACTGGTCTATCTAATCTATGAACTAGCCCTAAATATACATTTCCTGGTTTATTGTACTTTTCTTTAATATATTCCTTAACAAGTGTTAGCATATCCATATCTCCAGTCTTGTCTGATTGTGAAGGAATATTAGGTGTTTTTTCTACAACAATGATATGGTTATCTTCATATATAACTTTTAACTTTTCCATTTACATTCCTCTTCTAATTTTGCTATTTTTTTACAATACTAGTTTAAAAAAGAATTAGTATATTGCTAGGCAAACGAGTTTTAAATTTACGAGGTGTGCTCTTTGCACATCGACTAAATTTAAAACGATGTTTAACGACGCAAGATGCTGATTACCTTTTAAACTAGTTCCCATTTTCCATAAATTCCACAAGGCAACACCAACTTAGAATTCTCCATAGGAAGCCCAATTTCTCCAGATTCCACTTTTCCTTTATACTTCTTAGCTACCGTTAAATGTAAAATATCTTCCAAAACTTTACTAGATATTCCTGTTGTATAAGAGTTGATTAAAAAGAATAGTGGATTATCTGATAATACCTTTGTGCATAACTCTACTAAATCATAAATATTATTTTCAAATTGCCATACCTCTCCTTTAGCTCCTCTGCCATAAGAAGGTGGGTCCATTATAATTGCATCGTAGGTATTTCCTCTTCTAATTTCTCTATTTACAAATTTAACAACATCATCTACGATAAAACGAACAGGTCTATCCTGCAAACCAGAAGATGTCACATTTTCTTTTGCCCAAGTGGTCATACCTTTTGAACTATCTACATGACATACAGAAGCCCCTGCTGATAGACAAGCAACTGTTGCTCCACCTGTATAAGCAAAAAGATTTAAAACTTTTATATCTCTTTTTTCACTTTTGATTTTCTGTATCATCCAATCCCAGTTAACAGCTTGCTCTGGAAATAACCCCGTATGTTTAAATCCCATTGGTTTTATATTAAAGATTAAATCTTTATATTTTATTTGCCATTGAGAAGGCATTTTTTTCTTAAAGTCCCATGAACCGCCACCTGTTTTACTTCTATTATATACTGCATTAATGTCTTTCCATTTATTTGGGAAACTTTTATTTTTCCATATAATTTGTGGGTCTGGTCGAGATAATACTACATTTCCCCATTTTTCTAATTTTTGACCATCTGCCATGTCTAATATTTTATAATCTTTCCATTCATTTGCTATTTTCATAATTTTTTAAGTAAGTTTAATAAACTACTCTTCCTCCTATTTTTAGAATAGCTATATTTTATCATATTTTTTTGATTTTTCCAAGGGGATTTGACGATTTAAATGTTTTGTAAAATTTTAAAAAAATTATATATCATGATTGCATTTATGCTAGATAATATGATTAATGATACTATTATCATACTAATCCATTTGTGTTCACTAATCTTTCTTAAGAGTTTTTTATTGAAGTCCTCCTCACTTGTTTTTCTTAATTGTAAATTTAATACACTTTCTTCTGTATATTCCATTTTCCTTCCTCCTTATCCTTTTTTCATAATATGATATTCACTTAAATTTTTATTTATTACTTATTTTTTTATAACTTTTCAGACTTTTCTTATTTTTTGTATATAATTTTTCAAAACCGTACAAAAATTTGTATTTTTAGCCTTTTTGTGATATAATATATTAAATGGGCAATGTCCCGATGTAGCTATTTTTCAACTCTTTGATGCCCCAAAGAGTTAACAATTGTAAAGGAGAAAAAAAAGAATGAAGAAAAAATTTCAAATTTTAATCGACATATTGGTAGCTTTTGGTTTTCGGTCAGTGGTAACAATGCTTGGAGAAACTTTTTTCCAAGTAAATTTGGAAAGTTCACAAATATTGTGGACCATTACCTTGATTCTAACGATTCTGGTTGCCGAATTATATTCCGGCAACTCAAACGAATAAAATTGAAGAAGCTAGAATGACGGGCATGTCAAAATTCTAGCTTCTTTTTTTGTATTATATATTTAATTATTATTGTTAAAACACTATGTTTATGATATACTATTTGAGTAACTAAGCAGAGTAAACACTCTGCAAAATTGCTTTTTAATTACTTTAAGGAGGTTGTTCATTATGAAAAAAGCAATTATTTTTATTTTGGTACCAATTTGTGGAATTTTGGTTGGTATTGCCAGCCTATTCTTGCAAGATTTTAGGTACCGAATTTGGATGGCAAGACGCTATCCCGGATTTGCCATGTATGGCAAGATTAAAAAAGGGCGTAAAAAATACGCCCATATGAGGATTTAATCCTCACTTTTTGCTTTGCTAGCCCTTAAATATGATAAATGTTAAAAGGTCTAGTAAAGCTAAAATTTTTTATTGTCTCAATTTTTCTGCTAACTCTTTTGTAATGCCTTTTACCTGCATTAATTCTTCTATAGAAGCTTGTTTTATTTTTTCAACACTGCCAAATTGTTTTAGTAATGCTTTCTTTTTTACCTCTCCAATTCCTTTGATTTCATCTAATGCTGACTTTCTAATTTCTTTGTCTCTTAATTTTCTGTGATAGGTAATGGCTGTGTCATGAACTGTATCTTGAAATCTGGTTATTAGTTTCATTAAATTTTCTGAAATTGGTAGTTCATTTCTATTTTCATCCATTAAAGCTCTTGTTTGATGTTTATCATTTTTTACCATTCCAAATACTTTGATGTCTAATTCTTTTTCAATTTGTTGTATTTTTTCTAAAGTATCTATATTTTTTAAATATGCTAATGGTTGGTTTACTTCTTGTTTATCCACAACTTCTTTTTCTGTCTTTCCGTCTTTTTCTATTATCTTTTCGTGATTTTTTTGATTTTGTTCATTTTTATCTTCTTTATTGTAGTTCTGGTTATTTCTCTGATTATCTTGCTTTTCTATTTCTTTTTTCTTTTCTTGAAGTTCTTGTAACACATTTTGAATTGCTTGCTTTGTTGCTCGTATTTGGGTTATACCCCCATCTGCAAAAATCACATCTGGAAGTTTTCCAAATCCACCATTTGGATTTTCTATAGAATGTCGTAATCTTCTGGTAATTACCTCTTCCATACATTTGGGGTCATCTTGTCCATAGACTGTTTTGATTTTAAACCTTCTAGACAAATTCTTTTTTATCACACCATCTAGCATAACACACATTCCTGCCACCATATATTCTCCAGATATATTTGATATGTCAAAGGTTTCTATTTTTCTTGGTAATATATCCATTTTTAATACTTCTTTTAATTCTAATAAGATTTCACTCTTATCTTTTTCTTTATTCTCTAAAGTCACTCTTGCATTATTTTCTGCCATCTCTACAAATCTAAGTTTTTCGCCTTTTTTAGGAGATTTGATTTCCACTTTTTTTCCTAATTCTGTGGATAACCAACTTTCGATTGCTTCTTTATCTTCAATGTCTTCTCTTATCATGATTTTGCTAGGAATGTTTGGATTGTCAAAATAATATTGTTTGATAAAACCTGATAGGATTTCTTTATCTTCCATGTCTTTTAAATCTTTATAGAAATATTGCTCTCTTCCTATCATCTTACTTCCTCTAACAAAAAAGATTTCGACACAAACTTCTAAGTCTGATTTTGCAATTCCTATAACATCTATACTGTTTTCTGATATGTTTGATACTTTTTGTTTTGCTGACGCCCTTTCAATTGCTTGTTTTCTATCTCGTAAATATGCAGCCTTTTCATATTCCATTTTTTGAGAAGCTTCTTTCATTTGCAAATCTAAATCTTTTAAAACTTTATCTGTTTTTCCTTCTAATAAATCAATGATTTCATCAACTTGTTTTCGATATTCTTCTTTATCTACATTTCCCATACAAGGTGCTAAACATCTGCCAATATGATAATTCAAACATGGTCTAGTTCTCTCTTTTAACGTTCTACATTGATGAATTTTATATCTTTCTTTAATAAAATCCAACATTTCTTTTGCTGCCCCTGGATTAGCATAAGGTCCAAAATATTTTGAGCCATCATTTATGACTCTTCTAGTATAATAGACCCCTGGATATTCTGATTTCACATCGATTTTTATATAAGGATATGTCTTATCATCTTTTAATAAAACATTAAACTTTGGTCTATTTTTCTTGATTAAGTTACACTCTAAAATTAAAGCCTCTGCTTCATTATCTACAACAATATATTCAAAATGGTCAATTAAAGAAACCATTTTCTCTATTCTAGCAGTTTTATTGGTTTTTCTAAAATATTGTCTAACTCTATTTTTTAAAGAAATGGCTTTCCCAACGTATATAATATTATCATCTTTGTCATGCATAATATATACACCAGGTTTTCCTGGTAGTTTTTTTAATTCTTCTTCAATATTAAACATTTCATCTCATTCCTTCTATTTATTTTAAACAATCCAACGGAATGTTCATTTCTTCTTTTGAAAACGGATTTTCATTTATATATAACTTATTTTTAATTTTCTCTTTAAATACATTCTGCAAGTTTTCATCTTTTGTTAATACCACTGCAATACAATCTTTTTTAAGATTAATAATACGAATGGCCTCTTCGATATCTTCTTTATCCAATACTTCTACTTCAAAAAAATTATCGGAAGCATAATCATAAATACTTCTGTTTAGTTCCTCTAACGCTTCGTCAAGGCAATACAAAATATATTCATTATATAGTACATACTTGTACTTTCCTAGATATTCTGCTTTCTTTTGTGTAGCACCAATAATGATTGTTTTGATTTCTTTTTCTATGATTGATTTTTTATCTAAAATCTCTATACAATGTATTAATAATTTTGATAAATGATTTTCTTCCAAAATTTGATTTATCATTTTTACGATAAATTGATTGGTAGATAGCATAAATTCCCCTGTTTCTAATAGTAATTGCTTTTGATAAATTATCGTCTGTATACACATATTTAGTGCTACATATGGATTGCCATAAAAACTCACAACCATTTTTTCTATATATTGGGTTTGTTGCACATTTTCTAATGTTTTGCTTCTATTTACTTCTTGTTTATATGTATCTACAATTTCTATAAATTTATCTAAATCGACTTTCTTTCTCCATTTTTTAAAATCTATATTTGTTATTTCTTCGAGTATTTGTTTATCTTTTATAAATACATTTTTTATTTCATTAAGTAGTTTTATTGTTTTATTTGTGTCAATATGACTATATGCTATCTCTTCATTTAAAAAATCTTGAAATTCTTTATCCATATTATATATGTTTCCTTTCTAGAAATACAAATCAGGTTGAAAAACCTTAACAATATTCATAATTATTTTTCAACCTTTTTATGTATTTTCTATTTTGCTAATTTTATCTTTCTTCATAAAGTTCTCTACTTTTTCTTACTTCTTCCCACATCATATGTGTGTTTCGTATTTTATCTTTTTCTTCTGCTGTATATTCTTCACTGTCTTCTAATCTCTTTAATGCTTTTTGTCTTTGCGTTTCTGTTCTTGCCTTTGCTAAATCCTCTGGTATTCCTAATAATTTTTGTACATTTTTTGTATATTGATGTCTCGTATGCCTTAATTCTCTTCCTATTCCCCTGTCTTCTAAATTTGGCAATTCTCTTATCAAGTCTATCAATTCTGACCTACTAAGTCGGTTATTCGTAATAAATCTATCTTTATATGTTTCATATTCATCTTTTGTCAAGACATAGCCGTTTGCACCATACTTGTCTGTCATTTTTTTCTTGCCATTTTGTGTTTTTTTCAAGCAATAGAATTGTTCGATAACAACAATTCCATCTTTCACATTTGGTAATTGTACTGCTAAATGTCCATCTTTAAATGTTGTCATTTTTACATCTTCATCTGACGCTATCCAAGCATTATATCTAACAGCAGTGTCAAATAAATATCTATTTCTTGGTACTTCTGCCGCTTTGGTTTCATCATTTTCTGCTTCCTCAACACTTATTTCATTTGTTTTCTGTTTTTTATTAGATGAATTTCCATTAACAGTTGTTTCTAGTTCTGTAATGTTTTCAAATAAGTCCTCTCTTATTTTTACATCTTCAGGAGTTGAAAATACAATATTTACTAAATTAATTTTTTGCTCTAATTCCATATCTTTAGCTTTCATTAGATTTTGAAAGTCATGCAAAATTAAACTTCTATTTTGATATAACCTTTTGACGTCTTTGGCAACAATGTCTCCACTTTTCAATAAATGAATGACTTCATCTTGTTCTCCCCAAAGTACCACTGTGTCAATTGGTATTGCCTCTAATTGATATAGATTTCTTCTATCTTCTTCTCCAAACGCCTTTCTTTGTTTACCATTTTCAATGTCATCTTCTCCCCTTTCTTCTGTTCTCATGATAAATTCATTTGCCACTTCATTTCTTTCTTCTTCAGATAAACCATTTAGTCGTAATGCTTTATATAATGCTATATATTTTTTTAATTCTGTTTCATCTGGAGATTTTTGTTCCCTTATTTTCATGTAACTATCAATTATATATTGTTCTATATCTAAATCAGTAAATGAATTACCTTCTTTTTTTAATTCTGCCATTGTATGAATATCAATTTGTCCCTTTTGGTATGCTTGCATTAGATTATCCATGCTAATAATACCTCTATCTGCTAATTTGGCATATATCTTTTCAGATAGTAATCCATAATGTAATATATCTTCTTGTTTTACACTTTCTATCTTCTGATTTTTTTCTAATTCATTTATTAATTCTTCTCCTGCTTGTATGATATCTTCTTCTGATTTTCCATTTATATATAGTTCTTTATATAAATCTAAATATCTGTGAAGTATTTGTTCTTCAAATTGGCGCTCTTCAGGTGGTATATTTTGTAATGCCTCTACTTTATTTAACATGAATTTTGGTGTTGTCTCTTTTTCTAAGTGCAGTCTTTCTCTCATTTCTCTTATATTTTCTAAACTCATTCTTCTATCTTCATATAATTTTAATACACCTTTATCATCCAATAAATGAACATCCAACATTTGATTTAATTCTTTTAAGCTTTTTACGCCTCTTTGCTCTAAAATATATTGCTTAATGTATTCTAATTGACTTTTATGGATACCTGTAGGTTCTATGCCTCTTTCTAAAAATACAGCAATTTGCTCTTCCATAGAAAATAAAGACATATATCTACCATGAATATATTTTTTCATATTTTCTTTTGCTTCTTCTGTTGTGTATTTTTTTCCATCTATTGAAACTTCTGTATCTGTTTGCGATATAACCGAAAAATATTCTCCTAAAAATCTTTCCATATATGGAAATAATTGCATATTGTCTCCTGAGTAATCTGCATATCTTTTGACAATTGTACTTCCTTTTTCTCTTGTAACATATATCAAATTTGCATTTTCAATTGATTCAATAATGCGAGCTAGCGCATATAAACTCATTTTATTTATATCAACATATTCTCCCACTGTTTCAAAAGCTGTTTTTATTTCTCTTTGGTCTAGTCTAACCAAGCGGTTGCTTAAAAGCTTACCCAATTCTTTATTCTCAATAATTTTGTCAATTTTTTGTCGACTAATATCTAAATTTTCAGAAGAATTATATACAATCGTTTCCAGTAAAGTCTCTCCTAATCCAGGTACATCAAAAAATTTCATCTCTGGTTTTGCATGATTTGCTTCAATCAATGCATTTAATACAGCTTCATCTGATAGAATTTTCATTCCTTTTTTTGTTGCTTTCTCTTTCTTTTTTCCTTCTTTTGAAGGCTGACCTTCTAAAAGTTGTTTGCTTGATATTATTTTAACTTTTCGCTTATACTCTTTGTTTGATTGTTTTTGTATTACAAATTTAATATCCTTATCTTTACAAAATTCTGCACACTCTCTTGCTCTTTTTAAACCAGTTTCTACCATTTTTTCTGTAAGACCATATTCATCTAAAATTAATCCAGCTATATTTTCTTTTCTCATTTTTTCTAATTCTTGATAATAGTCTAGATTTATTAATATTAATTTTTCCTTATCGACATATGTTTCGTTTTTTTCTAAAAATTCTATTAGTTTCTTATCTACCCTTTGACTATCCATATTAGGATCTTTTAATTTATCCCATTCGTTTTTAGAAATTTTTCTATCTAGAATATACCTCAAATCATCAATTTGTAATTGCAACTTACAATAGTCATTTATTTCTTTAATTGTCATTTTTTGAATATCTACCATTGCTACCTCCCAAAAAAATATATCTATCTATTTTTATATTATACTACGTAGCTTTACATAAAGTCAAATAAATAAGGAAAGCTTCTTTCTTTAAGCTCCCCCTATTCTTAAAAATCCTGTTCACTTTCTACATAGCCAATATATGGTAAATTTCTATAATTTTGGTTATAATCTAAACCATATCCCACAACAAACTTATCTTCTATTCTAAATCCGATATATTCTACATCTAATTCTTTTGTTCTTCTAGATGGTTTACTAAGTAAAGTTGCAATCTTTAGACTATTTGGCTTTTTAAGCATTAAATAATCTTTTAAAAATGCCAATGTTGTTCCCGTATCAATTATGTCTTCTATAATTAATACATCTTTTCCTTCGATACTATTTTTGATGTCTTTTACAATTTTTACTTTTCCTGTGCTTTCTGTTCCTTCATAACTAGATACTTCTATAAATTCAAATTGTACTTTTGTTTTTAACTTTTTGGCTAGTTCTACCATAAATACAACTGAACCTTTTAAAATTCCGATTAAGATAATTTCTTTTCCTTCGTAATCTTTGTCTATTTCTTTTGCCATTTCTTCTAATCTTTTTTCAATTCTTGTTTCATTAATTAGTACATTCATCTTTTATTCAATCCCCTTTCAAGTACAATTTATTTATATTTCGCTTTTTGTTAATTGTATTATATATGAGTTTGCTTATATTTTCAATCCTTTTGCAAATTTTGTTTTAATTTTACCTAAAAACAGGCTACCCAAATAAGGATAACCTGCTTTTTTCATACATAAACCGAAGCCCACTTGTTCATTTGCAAGTGGCTTGGAAGAAAGATTTTTCAATCTTTCTTCCAATTTGCGTTCAGAAATGACTCTTTCTACTCAAAAGAGTCCACTCCTGTCCATTCATGGTCATGAGTTTCTGGCTTTTTTACAGGCTCATGGCCATAGGAATCGATGCCCAATGCCTTAGGCATCGAGTTAGTAGTTTCTTTGTTGAGGTCTGTGGAGACCTCTTTCCTTCTCTTTTCAGCCATATTTTTCCTTCCCTACTACCCATCATTTCTATGATGGCGTTCGTTCCCAAATATATCATTGGCTAAAATGATATATTCTTGCCTAACTTTCAAGGCCGGGCATTCTTTTATTTTTTTGTACAAAGAAAAACAAGGCTGAAACACGCCTCAGTTTATATATGAGGTGCCTCATGCACCTGTTTTTCAATGTACTGCAACCTTTGTTGCATACGTATATTATAGCACTTTATTTCCTATTTTTCAAATTTTTTTATTAGGACTTGCTTATTTTTTTGTTTTAGTGTAATATAATAGCAGTAAATTAGAAGTATGCAAAAAATGTTTTCGAGAAAGGAGGAAATTTGAAGTTCATAGTTAGCGCCTGGACACTATTTAATGGTAGTGTTGACGAGGTTCAGGGTTATCGAAAAATTCGGCGGATGCCCTGATGGCTTTCACTTATGGTCATGAGTATTAATGAAAGAGCAGTAGCGATGCTGTAACAAAGGTTAATACATATAGGTTTTATTTGCATACCTTTAATTCCAACAATCTCTAATTTTCTAGAGATATTATTAAAATTTAGCAAAAAAATTTAATATATTCATTTGAATATATTAAATTATCAGAATGGAGGATTTATTATGTGTGGAATTGTAGGTTATATAGGAAACCAAAAAGCAAGCCCTATTTTAATCAATGGGCTTTTAAGATTAGAATATAGAGGATATGACTCTGCTGGTATCTCAACAATTGAGCCAGAAGGCTTAGTGGTTATGAAAGATAAAGGAAGAGTTAAAAATTTATATAATATAAAAGGAATTGATGATTTAAAAGGAACAATTGGTATTGCACATACTAGATGGGCAACACATGGAAAACCATCTAAAGAAAATGCACACCCTCATCAAGATAATGCAAAATTCTTTAGTGTTGTTCATAATGGTATTATTGAAAATTATAATGAATTAAGAAAATTTTTAATGGATAATGGATATACTTTTTATTCTGATACAGATACAGAAATCATACCAAATTTAATCCATTACTATTATACAAAAGATAACAAAGAAACTGGAAAAATGAAATTCTTAACAGCTGTCAAAAAAGCTTGTTCTGATTTAAAAGGAAGTTTTGCTTTAGAAATCATTTGTAAAGACTTTCCAGATAATATGATTGTTGTTAGAAAAGATAGTCCATTAGTTATCGGAAAAGGAATTGATGAAAATTATATTTCTTCAGACATTCCAGCTATTCTTTCATTTACAAGAAACTTCTATCTTTTAAATGATTTTGAATATGCTTTCTTATCAAGAGATTCTGCAGAATTTTATGATAAGGATTTAAATAAGATTGATAAAAAAACACAAAGCATTGAATGGGACGCTGCTAGCAGTGAGAAGAATGGTTATGAAGATTTCATGTTAAAGGAAATTCATGAACAACCAACTGCTATTCGTGAAACTATCGGTGCCAAATTTAATGAAGATTCAAAATGTGAATTTGACGAATTAAACTTTACAAAAGATTATTTGTCAGGTTTAAATAAAATTTATATTGTTGCTTGCGGTACAGCTATGCATGCTGGTTTAGTTGGTAAAAATGTAATGGAAAAACTTTGTAGAATTCAAACTGAGGTAGATATTGCTTCTGAATTTCGATATAGAGACCCATTAATTGATGACAAAACCTTATGTATCTTTATTTCTCAATCTGGAGAAACCGCAGATACAATTGCTGCATTAAAATTATCAAAACAAAAAGGTGCGAAAACACTTGCCATATCAAATGTTATAGGAAGTTCTATTACGAGAGAAGCAGATTATTCTATTTATACACATGCTGGGCCAGAAATTGCTGTTGCTTCTACAAAAGCCTATACATCACAAGTTGTTTTAATGGTTATTTTAGCTATTTACTTTGCAGAAATTTTAGGAAAAAGTTCTGAGGAATTATATGAACTAAAAAAAGAAATTTTAGAATTGCCTAGACAAATTGAAGAATGTTTAAAATTGGAAAATCAAATTAAAGACTTTGCAAAAAAAGTTTATCAAGAAAAAGACATTTTCTTCATCGGTAGAGGTGTTGATGAAACTGTAGCAAAAGAAGGTTCTTTAAAATTAAAAGAAATCTCATATATTCATTCAGAAAGTTATGCAGCAGGCGAACTAAAACATGGTGCTATTGCACTAATTGAAAAAGACGTAACAGTTATAGGAATTATGACAGAACCAACACTAGTAGAGAAAACTGTTAGCAATATTCAAGAAGTTATTACACGTGGTGCTAAAACATTTATTGTTACAAACCAAAAAATTGATAAGTCTATGTTTGATATTGTATTAGAAATTCCAGAAACAAATCCATTTGTTTCTCCAATATTATCAATTGTACCACTACAATTATTAGCTTACTATATTTCAAAAGAAAAAGGATTAGATGTTGATAAACCAAGAAATCTTGCAAAATCTGTTACAGTTGAATAAAATGAGACAAAAAGGGCCAGGTTAAAATTTGTATCTTTACCTGGTCCTTTTTGTCTTTTTTTGTAGCTTTTTATCGATTTTCTTATGCACCTTCTTAACTATTTTTATCTCGCTATTTTATCCTATTAATAATTTTACAATAATTAAACAAACTGCACCTGGCAATCCCAATAATCCTATGATAATGCTATTCACAATATTTAATCCTATATGAAATCCAAAATTTGCCCCTATCAAATTAATAACATAGATGACAATCCCACCAAATATGGAATTGATAATTAACTTTAAAATTTTTTTAATTGGAACAATAAAAATTCTACCAATAATAAATATAAAACAAATACAAGCCAAATATGTAATGATATTTAAATCCATTTTCCCCTCCAATTTTTAACACATAAATTTTTCTTACTAATTACTATGCTAAAAATTGGACAAATAGACCTATCCGACTTCTTCATCAGTCGAAAGTGTAAATTTTATATCATTAATCATGTCTACTGTAATTCCCTTCATTTTTGCCAACTTAATTAAATAGTTTAACTTTGCTTGATTGGCCTTCATTTCATAAATATAATAATCTACCAAATCATCTTGTGCATACTCAAAATTTTTATCCACATTTTTTAATTCTCTTCTTGTATGAATAATATTTTTGATTAATTCTATTTCTTTTTCTCTCTCATCTAAATTTCCCAACGCACTCTCTTGCATGTATCCATCTAACATAATTTTCCTCCCTTGCCATAATAGTATATTCAATTATCTTGTTTTTTATACTTTTTTTACCTAAAAGTCTTGTTTTTTTAGCCATTTTGTAGGATAATATATATGTATGAGTTTACATTTTGAAAGGATAATTTAGATGAAGCTAATCGATAAATTTTTAAAGAAATTAAATGTAAGTAGAAACACATTTGCTACCTATGTTTTAACATTATTAACTGTATATTTAGCCGTAGATAGAATTGTTGAAATGCTTCTTATGATATTTACAGGTGTATCTTATTCTTATTGGGGACCTATACAATATACATTGGCTTTAGCTTGTCCAATATTTGCATTTTTGTTTTCTGGACATTCTGAATTTGCAACCTCCAATATGAAAAAAGTCTATATATTCTATATCTATATTATTGGGCTATATATTATTGCCATATCGATGTTTACCCAATGGCTAAATATGGGAGCATGGTTATTACTATTATCTGTTCCAAACTATGTTGAACTGATTACAGATTTTTCTGATATTGTGAAACCTGCTTTTATCAGCATTTCATTATATTTACCATTGGTTACTATATTCCCATTGTTCAAATGGTTATATATGGGAATTAATGACAGCCTAGACCAAATCCGTTCTATTTGGGATTATAAAGGTATTGATTTGTCAGATAAGAAAAAAGACAGAGGTGTCTATACCTGTGAAGTATATTTATGTACAGACGATGATTATGGTAAAACCATTATTATTCCAGAGGTTTCTAGGTATTTATCTTTATTTGTATGTGGTGGTTCTGGAACAGGAAAAACTTCTTTAATTTTTGAACCAATGATTGCTAGAGATATTGAGAAAAAATACTTTTTCAGAGAAGTTTCTAAAGAAATGGGATTTACTGCTTTAAAGACAGGTATTGCACATTTAAAGAGACCTTATGATAATGATTACTTAAATGAAAACTTTAAATTAGAAATGTTAGCTCCTAATGATGGTAAAGAAGCTGTTTTTAATGGTTACATGAAAAAAATGATTTTAGGAACATTAAATGGAGAAAATGTATATAGAAATCTAGGATTGGAAATCATGTCCCCAGATTATGAATTAATTGACCATCTGACACAAGTTTGTGAAAATTATGGCTTTAAGTATAACATGATTGACCCTTCTAATCCAAATTCAGTAGGATTAAATCCTTTTGTTTATGATAATCCAACAAAAATTGCTGTTACAATTTCTTCTGCTTTAAAAGCTATGTATAGTAATGCTCATGAAGAAGTTGAAGATGCTTACAGAGAGGATTTCATCATCCAAGCAATTGAAAATTTAGCCATTCTTTTAAAAGAAATGTACCCTAGAATGAATGAAGGGGCACTTCCTAACATGGAAGATATGCTTAAGATGTTTACAAATTTTGAATTAATCGAAAAAATGTGTGAAATCTTAGCACATGATGAAGAATTAAAAGAAAAATACAGTATACAACTTGCATATTTTAAAAAGTGTTTCTATAAGGATGGTCCTGCTAGAGGGCAAACCGAAAAAGATATTTATGCAGCTGTCACACAATTAGACAATCTTTTAAGATTACCTGGTGTAAAATCTATCTTGTGCAACAGATTTAATAATATTAATTTTGATGAAGCACTTGCTAATGGCGAAATTACTTTTGTTTGTACTAGACGTGGAGATTTAGGTTCATCAACGCATCAAGCCTTTGGATTATTCTTCTTAATATCAATGCAAAATGCAGTTTTAAGAAGACCTGGTAGTGAAAGTTCAAGAGTACCTAACTTCTTATATGTTGATGAGTTCCCTGATTTTATTTGTAAAGCAACTGAATCTATTTTTACAATGTACAGAAAATACCGTGTGGGAACAATTATCTCTGCTCAAAACTTGGCACAACTAGAAACACCAAAGTCTAGAGAAAATTATAGAAATACCATTTTATCTAATTGTTCAAACAAAGTATTTACAGGTAATGCCGTAATAGATGAACTAAAATGGTGGGTTGCAGAATTTGGTTCACACAGAGAATGGACTTTTAAAGTTGATTTGGACACCGATAAAATGTCATATACAAATAAAATGGGCGATGTAAAATGGGCATATGTTGACTACTTTACACCAGGAAAATTACAAGGTATGCTTACTGATAAAAAATGTGCTTATAAAGTAAAAGATATCGGTGGAAAATTAATGGTAGGACCTGGTAGATTTGATTATTTAAGTTCAAAGTATAAAGAAAAACAAAAAGTCAAAACTTTTGATTTTGGAAAATATTCTGATGGTGTTACTACTGCTACTGAGGATGATACTTCTTCTAAAAAGAAATTTGATTTAAAAAATCTTGATTTTAAAGATGAAAGAGATGAAATTAACCCAGTACAAACAGATACCACAGATTCTAAATATTTCTTTGATAATGATGACGCAGTTGTGATTAATTTCAAAAGAAATGAAAAGAAATAAAATTAAGTTTAAGCTTTAACTAATTAAAGACTTACTATAATCTATTTAGAAGATTTTTAGTAAGTCTTTTTTGGTTCGAATTTTATAATATGCTTAATTTAAATTTATTTTTTTATGTATCGAAATCTTATATATATAATTTATTTCTGTACCATAAAACAATTTACTTTCATATCCGTTTTTTAATGTATTAAATCGTCAAGCCAATCAATTCTAAAATGATACCAGATACAACACCTATACCATATAAAAGAACTGTAATCTTAATATTTTCTTTAACACCTTTATTTGTTCTAAATAATACTGCAAGTCCTACACCTGCTCCCACTAATAAACCAGCAATCATTGTACCAACAGAAATGATATTTTCTAAGTACATTTGTGTAATAATAACTGATGAAGCACAGTTTGGAATAAGACCGATTAATCCAGAAATGATTGGTCCCAATATTGGTCTATCTAGCATAAATGAAGCAATTGTTTCTTCTCCAATCAAATAAATCGCTATGTTAATAACCAATGTAATAATAAAGATAAATATGAAAATATTGACCGTATGCTTTAAAGCAGATTTCCAAATACCATGTTCACAATGGCAATGTTCTTTTTCACATAAATCAATGATTTTTTCTTTCTCTTCTTTTCCTTTATTTTTTAAACGTATAACAAAGTCAATCAAGAAACCTGCAACCATACCAATAACTAATTTAATAGCTAATATTTTAATAATAACATCAAAAGCCACACCTTCTGATAAAAAGATTGGTAACATTTCATCTGATGTAGATAAATATACAGCAATTAATGTTCCTAAGGTAATCACTCTTGCAGCATATAAATTGGTTGCTGAAACGGAAAATCCACATTGCGGAACAATACCTAATAATGCTCCAAAAAATGGTCCAAATTTTCCAGATTTTTTAATTGTTTCTTTTGTTTTTTCTTTTGTTTTATGTTCTATGTATTCCATCAATAAATAAGTAAGAAATAAAAATGGAATTAGTCTTACACTATCTATGATTGTATCTTCTAATATTTCTAACATCTCGTCCTCCTTTTGTATGATATATATTACCATAGATTTGTAAAAATTTCAATTTAATTAGAAAAAATTGTAAAGAAAGACTATGATGGACTAGATACAGTCCATCACAAGAATCCCTTCGTCAAATTTTGCTTTATCTTCTTCTGTACCTACCACAAATACAACCTGTTCTACCATTATTGGAAGTATTTGGTACCACATTAATTCTTGTAGAAATTTCATCTTGATTTCCACAGCTATTTCCATTGCTATCTACAATTCTAATTACGCCATTGATTGTATTGGCTGTACTTATGTCACTATCATTTCCACATCCGCAACCATTATCATTGTCATTATTACAACAACCTCTTCCATTGTTATTGCTACTAACGGTCAATAAATTATTCGTATTTCCATTTGCACAATTACTACTAATCGTTAATAAGTCCCCATTACCGTTATTTTGACATCTGCTACTAATCGTTAGTAAATCATTTTGATTATTATGATTGTTACAACAACTACGTCTTCTGCAACAGTTATTGTCATCATCATTTGATAAGAACCTGCATATTAAGCAAATGATAACTGCTGTTATAAAGCTTATCAAGGTATATACTAAGGTAGCTGCCAATGCTATCAGACTTCCTAAAATAAATGTAACAATAATGCCTATAACAAATATAATTCCAGCAACTAATGCTGGGCATTTTAGTATTTTTTGTAAAGCGATTGAAAATATAATCACAGCTAATGGTATTGCAAAAAATATAAGTAATATTGTATTCATATGCTTTCTCCTTTTTCTTTTTTACTATATTTTATGCATAATCCATTAACTTGGTTCATATTATGATAGTTTAGTTTTAAATATCTTTATTTTTTTGTTTTAACAGCAATATTTTTTAATAAAAATACTCTATATAACTTTTTATTCTCCATATTCTACCCTTACTAAATATAATCCTTGTGGTGGCAAGGTCTTCCCTGCATTTTCTCTTTTTTGTGATTTTATAATTTCTTTAATGTCTTCTGGCTCTATTTTTTCAAGCCCCACGTCTACTAGTGTTCCTGCTATAATTCTTACCATATTATATAAAAATCCATTGCCTGTTAGTTCGATATAAATTCTTTCATTTCCTGCGTCTATTACTTCTGCCTTGTAAATCGTTCTAACACTGCTTTTACTACTGGTTCCACTTGCTTTAAATGCTTTAAAATCATGTTCTCCTTCAAAATATTTCACAGCTTGTTGCATTTTTTGTATGTCTAACTTCATAGGAATATGTGTTTCCAAATTTCGATAAATTGCTGTTCCATATTTTGAATTATTGATAACATATCGATAGGTTTTTCGTTTGCAGGTTAGTCTGCTATGAAATCTTTCTTCTACCTCTTCTGCTGATTTAATAACTATTGATTTTTTTAAGTTTGCATTTATTGCTATTGGAAATTTTTCAATTGGTAATTCAGAATTTGTTTTGAAATTGGCAACTTGTCCCAAAGCATGTACCCCTGCGTCTGTTCTTCCTGAAGCTGTTAAGTCCACTTCTTCCCCTGTTATTTGCTTGATTGCCTTTTCGATTTCTCCTTGTATATTTAATTTATTGGGTTGTTTTTGCCATCCATTAAAATCTTTGCCATCATATTCGATGGTTAATTTAATATTTCTCATTCTACTCTCATTCCTTTCAAAGGCATAAATCTTGGAAAAAAATTAAATTCAAGTAAAAAATTTTGTGATTTTTTACCTTTTCTCTTTTTATGGTTATATTATTTCAAACAAAAATATTGTATATAACATTTTATATACAATACTTTTTAAGAAATTAGTTCTTATTTTCTGAAGTTTCCTCTGTATCCTTTATTTCTGTTTCCTTCTTTTCTTTATGTAGTTTTTCTCTAATTTCTCTTATTCGATTTCTTCTTTCTCTTTTTTCTACTGCAAAGCGTTTTGTTACCACATTACTAATTAAAATTTTCTTTAAGGCTTCTTCACTTACATCTGCAATTAATGTTCCATCTTTCGCAATAGAAATTTTTCCAGTTTCTTCTGAAACAACCACAACAATACTATCAGATTCTTTAGAAATTCCAATCGCTGCTCTATGTCTGGTTCCTAATTCCTTTGCGATATCATTGTCATCTGCAAGTGGCAATACGCAAGCTGCTGCTGCAATTTTGTTACCTGATATCACAACCGCACCATCATGTAATGGTGTTTTTGGCTCAAAGATATTTACTAATAATTGTGGAGATACATCTGCATTTAATGGTATTCCACTAGCGATAATATCTTGTATTTTGATATCTCTTTCTATAACAATTAAAGCTCCTGTTTTGTTTTTCGCCAATTCGACTGCTGCTATTGCAATTTTATAAATATCTTCCTTTGTTTTGGTAGCTAAATCTTTATCAATTCCAAAAAATTTTGTAAATTTATTCGTTCCTAATTGTTCTAAACCTCTTCGTAATTCCGGCTGAAAGATAACAATAATGGCAATAACTCCTAAGTTCATAATACCTGTTAAAATCCAGTTTAATATTTGTAGATTAAATAATCCACTAAGCCATGTTATGACAATTAATAAGGCGATTCCTTTAATTAATTGCCATGCTCTAGAACCTTTTACTATTTTTAAAAAGGAATATATTAAAAAAATAACAATTGCCAAATCGATAATCAATGTGATTAATTCAAAAGGATTTTGTTGCAATGATTTAATATATCCTACTATATTGTCTGTATAAAAATTTTCCCAATTCATTCCAAAATCTATTATCATATTTTATTGCTTTCCTTTCCCTAAATGACAAACCCTAGATGATTTTTTCTTTTTATCTTATGCCATTAGTGAATACAATAGTGTTGAAGCAGCTGCTACTAACATTAAAATTGCTAAAATTCCTGCCATAACTTTTACAAAAATTTGTCCTTTATCATAATGTTTTGTTTTCTTTACCTTTTCTTGTTGTTTTTTCTCTTTTTTCATTTTATATCAATCCTTTCTTTTTTATATTCAATATTTATTTTAATTCTATGTTTTTTTAACAAACAATGTCTATCTTACATATACTTAAGAAAAACTGATTCAATTATAACACAATAATTTTTCTTTTTTCAAGCTTCTTACAACTTTCCCCACCGAAGTGGGGGGAATTAATCCTCAAAGTATCCATCATACTTGATAATCAATTCCACTTGCTCAGAGGTATACCCCTGAGTTTCTAGCCACTCTCTCCGAGTAGCTGTAGCTGTTTCAGTGGACAAATTGTCCACCTCCTTTCAAAAGAAAACATTGTTTTGTGCTACAAAACTATTATAGCACATTTAAAACGACTTATCAATTCTATTTATTTCAAAATATCTAGAAAAATTTGCTATTGCGTTACTGCATAATCTCCAAAATCATTTTTGGTTTTGAAACTACATTTTCATCAATTTGTATAATCTCTAGCAAGCGTTTCTTTGCCTCTTCTAGTTTTTCCTTTGAATTAGCATAAATCGTTGCTAATGCTTCTTGTTTATCTACCTTGTTTGATACTTTTTTGTGTAATACAATTCCTACTGCATTATCAATACTATCTTCTTTACGAATTCTTCCTGCTCCTAAATCACAAACAATTTTTCCAATTTCTTTTGCGTCCATACGTTTAATATATCCTGTTTCGTTGCTATATACTTTTTCTATATATTGTGCTTTTTCAAATCGACTGGTATCTTTAATATATGAACTATCTCCACCTTGATTTTCTACTAATTGGATAAATTTTTGATATCCTTTGCCATTTTGTATATTTTCTAATAACTGTAATTTATTGGCTTCTATGTCATTGCCTTTTCCTGCTAGTTTTACCATATATGCCCCTAATTCTAACACAACTTCTTTTACATCTTCTGGCATATTTCCTTTTAAGCATTCGATTGCTTCAATAACTTCCAATGTGTTTCCGACAGCATACCCTAGTGGCTCATCCATATTTGTTAACACACATACGGTTTCTTTATCTGCCAATCTGCCAATTTCAATCATTTCTTTTGCTAATTCTTCTGCTCTTTCTTGAGAATGCATAAATGCTCCTGAACCACAAGTAACATCTAATACAATTTTTTGTGCACCACTGGCAATTTTTTTACTCATAATGCTAGAAGCAATTAATGGAATACTTTCAACACATGAAATACTATCTCGCAAACTATAGATTTTTTTATCTGCTGGTGCTAAATTTAATGTTTGTGAAATCATACTAATTCCTACTTTTTCCACATTTTCTACAAAATTGTGAATATTGATACCTGTTTGATATCCTGGTATAGATTCTAATTTGTCAACAGTTCCTCCTGTAAAACCTAATCCTCTTCCTGACATTTTAGCTACTGGTATTCCCAATGAAGCTACAAGTGGTAGCAAGATTAATGATACTTTATCCCCTACCCCACCTGTAGAATGTTTATCAACAATTACTTCATTTAAAACAGATAAGTCTAGCATTTCTCCTGAATTTGCCATTGCAATTGTTAAATTGGTTGTTTCTTGTTTCGTCATACCATTTAAATATATTGCCATAATAAGTGCAGAAGCTTGGTAATCTGCAATTTCACCAGATGTATAGCCTGTTATAAAATATTCAATTTCTTCTTTTGATAATTCTTGCTTATCTCTCTTTTTTTCAATGATTTCTAAAATGTTCACTTTTCTCATTTTTCTCCTTTATTTAGGTTTATATTAATGCATTGACCAAAACCATATTTTAAATATATGTCAAAACTTATTTTTTCTTTACATTTTGTTTATTAAATTCTAGAACATACACTTTCCTAGAATTAGATAAAGTTTTTAATAAAAGTTCTTCTATGAATTGGACAAGGTCCATATTCTTTTAATGCCGCAATATGTTTAGCAGTTCCATATCCTTTATGATTAATAAAACCATATTGTGGATAGATTTCATCCCATTGCCTCATTATTCTATCCCTTGTCACTTTTGCAATAATAGAAGCTGCTGCTATATTATAACATTTCGCATCTCCTTTTATAATAGAATCATATGGTATACCTTTTGTATTAATATGGGTTAATGCATCTACCAAAATTAAATCTGGTTTTACATCTAATTCCTCTACTACTGTTGTAACGCCTTGTTTTGTTGCATTTAAAATATTGATTTCATCTATGACATCTTGTCCAATAATGGCAACAGAATAACTAATGGCTTCTTCTAAAATCACATCATATAACTTTTCTCTTTTCTTTTCTGATACTTTTTTAGAGTCATTAACCCCTTCAATCATAGAGTTTTTTGGCATAATTACCCCTGCAACAACAACAGGACCAGCCAATGGTCCTCTTCCTGCTTCATCTATTCCACAAATATATTCAAATCCTTTATTATAAAGTTCCTTTTCCATGCTTTTTAAATTTGTTAATCGTTCTAATTCTTTTTCTTTTATTGTTTCCACTCTTCTTTCTTTATTTCTTTTCTTAGTTTTTTTCTTATTATATAAAAATCTTCGATTTTGTTGTTCATGCTTTTTTACAACTCTATTTGTTCAATATCTGTTAGAGAATAACTTCCATTAAATCCCATCGTATTGTAAATTTCTGCTGTGGTATCATTAATATTATATACAATCACATACCAACCCTCTTCATCATTAGATTCTACGTCTTTTATTCCCATATTGGTTAAATTTTCTGTTGTTAATTTATACACATTTCCATTGTCAATATCTGATTGACTAATGCCAATATTTAACAAATCATCTACAAGACTATCACTTTGCTCTACCAATGTTCCTTTGTCTGTTCCACTTAATTCACTTTGTGCCTTGATTTTCATCTCATCTGTTGCATTTTCAGGATCAATTCCTAAATCAAAACTAGCATTTTCCACAAATTCTCTTGCCTGTGTTTGAATTAATAGCATATTGGTTTTTAATTCTTCTAGATTTGCTCTTCTTATAGTATCTTTTCCTGTATATACAGCAATACCTGATAAAATAAATAGCAATATGATTGTAATTGTTAATGCAATTAAAGTAATTCCTTTTTGATTATTTTCTATATTTTTCTTCATATAATTTCCTACCTTTTCTATAGTTTATTTATATTATCTCCTTTTATCTTTCGCCTATGAATTTTTTACTTTATAGGATAGTGCATTTTTAATATATTTTTCTATATAAAGCAAGTTTATTTTTTCTATATTATATCTTTTTATATGATTTTTTTCAATAAAATTTTAAATAAAGTTCAAAGTTATATATTCCTATTTTAAACAAGTGGCAACAAAAAAACCTATTTTCTTCACATAAAATTCACAAAAATATTGTATTATATGGACATAATAGGTTAATATATATATGTAGGAGGTAATATAAATGGAAAATAATAATATGAACAATCAAACAAATGAAACAAATAATGTAAATGGAACAAAATTTAAAACTGTTTCTGATCCAGGTACATACAAAACCGTTTATGAAATAGATAACAAACCAAAAAAACAACATAGTTTTGGAAAAAGTGTTGTGCTACCATTTTTTAGCGGTATCGTTGGTTGTGCTGTTGTACTAGGTACTTGTTTCACTGTTCCAACCATTAGAAATCAACTTTTTGGAAGTACAAATTCTAGTTCTACTGGAACTTCTTCAAGTTCTCAAAGTTCAGGATATGTTGATCAAGTTTCTTTATCAAATTATTCTGACACTGCTGTCTATGCAGCAAATAAAATTTTACCATCAATTGTTGGTATAGAAATTCAATATAATGTAACATCTATGTTCTCTATTTTTGGAGGAAATCAAACATCAACTGCTACTGCCACTGGTTCTGGTATCATCATCAGTGAAGATGGTTATATCTTAACAAATAACCATGTTGTTTCTTCAAGTGAAGCAGAGGCATATTACCAAGTGTCAGAAGCTACAAAAGTTACCGTTAAATTATTTGATGATGACACAGAATATGATGCAACTATTGTTGGTACTGATGAAGAAACAGATTTAGCTGTTATTAAAATTGATGCAACTGGATTGACACCAGCTGAATTTGCAGATTCTGATTCTATTAAAGTAGGAGAATTTGCTATGGCTGTTGGAAGTCCTCTAGGATTACAAAGTACTATCACTTGTGGTGTTGTTAGTGCCGTAAACAGAGAAGTAACAGATTCAGATGGAAAAACGTATACATTAATCCAAACAGATGCTGCAATCAATGCTGGTAATAGCGGTGGAGCATTGGTAAATAGTGAAGGAAAGGTTATTGGTGTTAATACTTTAAAATTAACTGGTACAGATGTTGAAGGAATGGGATTTGCTATTCCAATTAATTCTACAACAGATATTACTTCTCAATTAATCCAATATAGTAAAGTAAGAAGACCATATATTGGAATTACAGGTATGGACTTAGATGCAGAAACTGCAAATGCTAATCATTTAGTTGAAGGAATTTATGTTAGAGATGTTGAAACCTTCTCTGCTGCCGAAAAGGGTGGTATAAAGATTGGCGATGTTATCATTAAAGCTGATGGACAGGATGTAAAAACAATGGATGAATTAAATGAAGTAAAAAATTCTCATAGTATTGGAGATGAAATGACAATTACTGTCAATAGAAATGGCGAAGAAATGGATTTAACCATTACTTTAGGAGAACAACCTTAAAACCTTAATTGAAGGTAATTTGTATTCATTTATAACTAAATATCTTGGAGAATAAATATCTAAAAAAATAAATATCTTAGAAAAAGTTTGAAAATTAAAAATTTTCAAACTTTTTCAATTTCTTATTAGTTTTCACTTTCAGTTCACAAAATGGACAAATTTACAGATTATAATACAAACATAATCAGTATAGCACTACTGATTGAAATAAAAAAACATCCCCTTTTATTTTCAAAAAGAGAAACCTCAAAGGTTTCTCTCTTTTTTTGAGACAGTTTGGGCCAGGTTGGGTTTTGTAGCAAAAATGTCGAATATTGTCGCTTATGATAATTTATCTAAAAGCGACAATATTCGACATTTTGCTACAAAACCCAACCTGGCCCAATCTGTCTCATTTTTTCTTTCTCTCTTTTTTATCAATCGTAACTTCTTTATTCAAATCTTGTTTATCAATAAATCCTTT
>CASFHP010000010.1 GCA_949294555.1 uncultured Eubacteriales bacterium | reverse complement strand
CGTATTACAAGGTGAAAGAGAAATGGCTGCATATAACAAAACATTAGGAAGATTCCAATTAACAGGAATTCCAGCAGCACCAAGAGGTGTACCACAAATTGAAGTAACATTTGATATTGATGCAAACGGAATTGTTCACGTATCTGCAAAAGATATGGCAACAGGAAATAGCCAAAATGTATCTATCACAGCTTCAACAAATCTAACAGACGAAGACATTGATAAAGCAGTAAAAGATGCAGAAGCACATGCTGCAGAAGATAAGAAAAAGAAAGAAGAAATTGAAGTTAGAAATAATGCTGAAAGCTTAGTATATAACAGTGAAAAAACATTAAAAGATTTAGGAGACAAAATCAGCGGAGAAGAAAAAGCAAAAGTTGAAACAGAAATTGATAATACAAAGAAAGCTCTAGAAGCAAACGATACAGAAAAAATCAAAGAAGCAACAGAAAAATTAACAAAAGTATTCTATGATATGTCTGAACAATTATACAAAAATGCAAATCCAAATGGAGCTCAAGGAGCAGACCCAAATGCTGCACAACAAGCTGGAACAGAAGACAATGGAAATACACAAGGAAATGATGGAAATGTATATGATGCAGATTATAAGGTAGAAGATGACAACAAGTAAAATCGAATGAAAAACTTCGTCTTACTTCGTTAAGTTTCGAAAAAAATCTTTCGATATACAAAATGTATTATCTTAAGATTTTTTTCTTACTTGCCTAGTAATACTCGTTTTTGATTCGATTTATAAAAGAGTTTGGAGGAAAAAGGTAATGGCAGGAAAAAGAGATTATTATGAGGTTTTAGGTGTTAATAAAAATGCAACAGATGATGAACTAAAAAAAGCATATAGAAAATTAGCAAAAAAATATCATCCAGACGCCAATCCAGATAACAAGGAAGAAGCAGAAGCTAAATTTAAGGAAGTCAACGAAGCATATGAAACCTTATCAGATCCACAAAAAAGAAGAATGTATGACCAATTTGGACCAGATGGACCACAAGGGTTTAATGGCGCTGGTGGTGGACCATTTGGCGGTGGAAATGGCTATTATTCTTACACATCTTCTGGCTTTGATGGATTTGGAGATTTCGGAGACTTAGGCGATATTTTTTCTTCATTTTTTGGAGGAGGCTTTGGTGGCAGAACCAGTAGTGGTAGAAAGCAAAATGGACCAAGAAAAGGTGCAGACTTAAATCTTCATATTGATATCACTTTTGAACAAGCCTTTTTAGGTGTAGAAAAAGAAATTACAATTACAAGAAATGAAGAATGTAATGTATGCCATGGAACAGGTGCAAAACCAGGAACTTCTGTTACAAAATGTCCAACTTGTAATGGTACAGGACAAATTAGACAGGTTCAAAATACAATTTTAGGACAAATGCAAACTACTAGAACTTGTACAAATTGCCATGGAACAGGTGAGGTTATAAAAGAACCTTGCGATAATTGTAGAGGAAAAGGAACGGTTAGAAAACAACCAAAAATAAAAGTAAAAATACCAGCAGGTATTGATGATGGTCAAACGGTTGTCTTAAGAGGAGAAGGAGAACCTGGAGAAAAAGGTGGACCTAAAGGAGATTTATATATAACGGTTAGATTGAAGAAACATAGTATTTATTCAAGAAAAGGAAATAATGTGTATTGTGATGTACCAATTACAATTACACAAGCAACTTTAGGAGCAGAATTGGAAATACCAATGGTAGATGGAAGTAAAGAAAAATATAAAATCCCAGAAGGAACACAAACAGGAACGAAATTTGTTATCAGAGGAAAGGGATTTAAGGCTGTTAGTTCAAGCACTGTTGGAGACTTTGTATTTACAGTTAATGTTCAGACACCAAAAAGACTTTCTAAAGAACAAAGAGAATTGCTAGTCCAATTAGCAAAAACGATGAATGAACAACCACCAATAAAAAAGAGAGGTATATTTGGATAGAAAATCTTATGGGGAAGAAACTTCCCAATAAGATTTTTTTCTGTTTACTGGACAGATAAACTAAAAAAAGATATAATATACAAGAAAAAGTTTGATAAAAAATAAGGAAGAATGTAAAAACATGAAAGAAAATGCAAAGAAAAAAGTATTATTTATATCAAGTACAGGTGGACACTTAAATGAATTATTGCAGTTAGCCCCATTATTTGAAAAATATGATTATCATATCATAACAGAAAAAGACAAAGCAAATGAAAATTTAAAAGAAATTTATGGGGACAAACTAGATTTCTTACCATATGGGACAAGAGCAAAATTATTTTCATACATATTTAAGTATTTATATTTATGTATCAAAACTATATATTACTATTTTAAGTTAAAACCAAAAGTAATTGTAACAACAGGTACACATACAGCAGGACCAATGTGCATACTGGGAAAACTATTTGGAAGTAAAATCATTTACATAGAAACCTTTGCCAATACCAACAAGAAAACGGCAACAGGAAGATTACTATATCCAATAGCAGATTTGTTCATTGTCCAGTGGGAAGAAATGCTAAAACTATATCCAAAAGCAGTTTATGGAGGTTCGATTTATTAATGATATTCGTTATGTTAGGAACACAGAATAACTCTTTTCATAGATTATTAGAAGAAATAGATAAATTAATAGAAAACCAAACAATCAATGAAGAAGTAATTGTACAAGCAGGGTATACAAAATATCAACCCAAAAGTGAAAAGATGAAAATAATAGATTTTATATCTAGAGAAGAATTAGATACATTAGAACAAGAAGCAGATTATATTATTACACATGGAGGTGTAGGGTCAATTATTACTTCTTTAGAAAAAGGAAAAAAAGTAATTGCTGTACCGAGATTACACGAGTATGGAGAACATGTGAATGACCATCAAAAAGAAATTGTGGAAAAGTTTCATCAAGGTGGAAATTTGATAGGCATACAATCTGTACAAGAATTAGAAGGGGCAATCCAAAAAATAAAGGATTTTGAGCCAAAACCATATGTAGAAAACAATCATAAAATGTTAAAAATTATAGAAAACTTTATTGATAATGTTTAAAAAATCAATATGAAATTTTAAGAACAAATCTAGCAAGAAGCATATAAGGTTAAATTTCTTTAGTAAAGGACATAAGATTAAGAGATAGGATAATTAAAATGATAAGGAAACGATAAAGTAAAGGAAAAATCAATGAAATTTAAAGAAAATATAAAAAATAAATTTAATAAAGAAAATATAAAGAAAACATTTACAAAGGAAAACATAAAAAAAGGAATTAATGCATTTTTTAATTCAATTGGTTTCCCTATTCTAATAGGAATTATATTGATATTAAAGACAATATTTTTCTACCAAAACACGATAAATATTAGAGAAACAATGGATAAAGAAACAATCATAGGAACAATTGCTTTTATAACTACCATAATAGGGCTTATTTGTGCATTACCAAATAGAGGACGAACAATTACAACGATTGTTGTTGATAGTTTATTAAGTTTATTACTACTGGCAGACAATTTGTATCATACATATTCAAGTTCTGTTTTGTCTGTTGCACAAATCATGAATCTCCAATATGGAGAAGAAATCATGGATACATTACCAATGTTAGTACAAGCAAAAGAAATTTTCTATTTTATTGATATTATTTGCATTATTCTATTATTATGTACAAAATTCTTAAAAATTAGCAAGAAGCCAAAAACAAAATGGAGAACGAAAATATCCAAAGTGGTAGTAGGAATATTAGCAATTGTGCTATTTATAAATGTAGATGTGGAATTTATTGATAAAACAAAGGAAGACCCATTTAATAAAGATATGCAAGTAAAAAAGAGCACAATTTATGGGTATCATATATCTGATATAGAAACCACGATAAATATTAAAAATCAAGCAAAATATGCAAGCAAGGAAGAAATGCTAGCAGATTATGAAAATTTAAAAGAAGAATATGATGAAAAATATGGAAAAACAAATTATGATATAGAAGGAATAGCAAAAGGAAAAAATGTCATTATCTTACAATTAGAATCTATTCAAAATTTTGTCATTAATAAAGAAATTAACGGAAAAGAAATTACACCAAACTTAAATGCATTTATTAATGAAAATATAGAAATATCTAATATGTTTATGCAAAGTTATTCATCAACAGCTGATTCAGAATTTTCTACAGTAACTTCACTATACCCTATGGAAAATGGAATGTCATATAGTCGTTATTATACCAATGTATATGATGACATTTTTACGATGTTTAAAAATGAGGGATATACAACTTCTTATATGCATGGAAACTATGGATTTTTCTGGAATAGAGAAAATGTGTATAAATCATTTAATGTAGAAAATATAGAATTAAAAGATTCATTTGCAGATACATCAGAAAATATTATGGGGTATTTATCAGATGAATTATTGTATAGACAGGCTGTAGAAAAATTAAAAAGCTATGATATGCCATTTGTTTCTTATATTGTTTCAGCTTCTTCTCATACATCATTTAGTTTAGATGGTTTAGAAGATAGAAGTAAAGTAAGTATTGATGTAGGAAAATATAAAGATACCTTTTTTGGGAATTATTTAGAATCTGTAAATTATGCGGATTATGCGTTTGGTATATTTATTGAAAAATTAAAAGAAGCAAATTTATATGATGATACAGTGATTCTTTTATTTGGAGACCATAATGGTATGGATATGTATAATGAAGAAATGTTAGACTTTTTAGAAGAAATTAATCCAGATTTAACAGATACAGACATCAAATTAAACTATATTAGAGTGGCATGTGGAATGAAAATACCAGGAATAGAAAATATGGTAATTGAAAAACCAGTCAGCAAATTAGACATTAAACCAACATTTGCCTATTTAATTGATGGGGATGCAGGATTTAGCTTAGGTACCAATATGTTTGCACGAAAAGACTTCATAAGTTTAAATAATGAGAGAATTGTAACAAGTCGATATTATTTTGATGAAAAATGGTTCCGAATAAAAGATGGAACAGAAGTAAATTTAGAAGAAATTCCCCAAGGTGAAAGGGAATTGTTAGAAGACTATTATGAAAATATGAGACGAGAATTGGATATTTCAATTTCAATTAGTATTAATAACTTATTGAAGTGATGATTTGGGAACGGGTGATGATTTTGGGGACGGAGCAAAAAATCATCATTGATGAAAATTAATTTATGATATAATTTTAAGAATTATAGAATGATGATTTTTTGCTCCGTCCCCAAAATCATCACCCGCCCCCAATTGGACAAAAAGGAGGAAACTTGTAAATGGAAGAAGAGAGAATTATTAATCCAGAACTAGAAAATAGTGGCGAAGAACGCTTAGAAAATTCGTTAAGACCCAAAACATTAGATGAATACATTGGACAAGACAAAATCAAAGAAAATATGAAAGTGTATATAGAAGCAGCTAAAAAAAGAGGAGAACCATTAGACCATGTTTTATTATATGGTCCTCCAGGACTTGGAAAAACCACTTTATCAAACATTATATCAAATGAAATGAATTCCAATATAAAAATTACTTCTGGACCAGCAATTGAAAAACCAGGGGATTTAGCAGCATTGCTTACAAATTTATCTGAATTTGATGTTCTATTTATAGATGAAATCCATAGACTTAGCAAAAGTGTTGAGGAGATTTTGTACCCAGCACTAGAGGATTACACATTAGACATTATTATAGGAAAAGGCCCAAGTGCTAGGTCAATTAGACTGGACTTACCAAAATTTACATTAATTGGTGCAACCACAAAAGCTGGTTCTCTAACAACACCATTAAGAGATAGATTTGGGATTGTACATAGATTGGAATTATATTCTGTGGAAGATTTAACCAAAATTGTCAAAAGGTCAGCAGGCATTTTAAATGTAAAAATAGAAGAAGAGGCAGCAGTTGAAATTGCTAGAAGGTCAAGAGGAACCCCTAGAATTGCCAACCGTTTACTAAAAAGAGTAAGAGACTATGCAGCTGTATTGGCAGATGGCGATATTACCTTAAAAATAACAAAACATGCATTAAATAAATTGGAAATTGATGAATTAGGACTAGATGAAATAGATAGAAAAATCTTAGATACCATGATTGTGCAATATGCAGGAAGACCAGTAGGAATTGAAGCATTAGCAGCAACTGTTGGAGAAGAAGTAGATACCATAGAAGATGTGTATGAACCATATTTAATTCAAATTGGATTTATTGCAAGAACATTAAGAGGAAGAGTGGTCTTACCACCAGCATATAAACATTTGGGCTACCCATACCAAGAAAGTCTTTAGAAAAAAAGGAGAAGTTTTGTGAAAACAGTTTTAGAAAAAATTAAGAAAATCACAAGTCATACAATAACAAAAGTCTTGATAATCAATATTTTGGTTTTTATCATTACAAACTGCTTATTTGATATCAAATATGAACAAGTCGATGACTTTATTATTTATAATTTATATTCAGGACTAGATGGAACCTATAATGTACATGGTGTGTATATTCATCCAGTGATATGTTTTTTACTAGGGATTTTTTATAGGATTATACCAGTTATAAATTGGCATACCATATTTCTACTTAGTATGCAACTACTATGTTTTACAACAATAGGAACAATTCTTTTAAAAAGGAATAGTAGCAAATTATCTTATGTGTTATACATTTTGTTTATTAGCATTTTGTATCCATCACTATTAGAATTAATACAATACACATCTGTATCAGCACTTTTGATTTTAACAGCATTTTTTGTGATTATGGATAAAGTAGAGCAACAAAAACAAAGAAAAGCAATAACCGTTTTTTCTGCGATTCTTTTCACAATAGGGATTATGACAAGAATGCAATCACTTTTAATTATCATCCCATTTTTTGCGTTATATATGGTATATGAGATTATTCAGGTTATCAGAAAGAAAAGCGAAAAAACCAAGCTATTTATGTTGTTAAAACAATATGGGATTTTAGCAATCATAACAGTTATAATATATATATCTAATCTTTTGATTTATCAAACAAATGATGTATATAAAAATTTTATGGAATTCAATGATATGCGTGCATATTTACATGATATTTCTTACACAAATTATGCAACAAATCAAGAAATATTTGACGAGATTGGCTGGTCTGAAAATGACCATTACTTATTCTATACATTTAATTTCGGTGATGAAAATGTATATAATAAAGAAAACTTGCAAAAAATTATTGATTATAAAAAAAGCAATGGAACCTATTATTCTTTCGATTTTGACTTAGAAGAAACCATTCATCAGTTAGAAGAAGAAATGAAAAATACCAATCCATATATTACAATCCTATTTTTTGGGGCATTTGTTATTGCATTATATACAAATCGAAAGAAAACAGGATGGGTTATCAGCATATTTCTGGTTACCATCTTAGTACATATGCTTTTTATTGTACTAAATAGAAGTATGTTGCGTGTGGTAATTCCTGAATATATTTTAGGAACAGCTATGATGTTATATTTTGTGCAAAATGCAAAAGAGACCAAAGAGAAAATAGATGATAGGCTAAAAGCCATTTCAGTAATTTCTATGGTAATCATCATTGCCTTTTCAGGAGGCGTATACAAATATAATTATGAATTAGAGGATTATAGCAATTATAAAAATGTCATTAATTATACCAATGCCCATAAAGAAAATGTATATTTATATACAGTTCCATCATTACAATTCCGTTATTTGGTATATTCTGTATATACCATGCCACCAAAAGGTGCATTTTCAAACCTAAGAGTTATGGGCGGATGGGATATGTATACAGAAAATTATTATGACTTTAAAGAACGATATGATTTAGAAGGGACCTTTTTGGATTTATTAAAGGAAAATGTATATCTAATTGATGGAGATGTTACTTGGTCAGGAAATTACTATCATAATTATATTGACCATATTGTGCAATTTATAAAAGATCATTACCAAAAAGAAGTTACGTATACAAAGGTAGAAACATTTGATAATATTTATGTTTATAAATTAGAAGAAGTAATTGAATAATAAAGAAAGGGAAGAAAACAAAATGAAACTATTATTACATACTTGTTGTGCACCATGTAGTGTGTATTGTATTGATACATTAAGAAAAGAAGAAATTGAACCAACAGTGTATTGGTTTAATCCCAATATCCATCCATATATGGAATATAAAGCAAGACGTGATTGCTTAAAAGAATACACAAAAAGTATAGGCGTTGAGGCAATATTTGAAGAGAAGTATGGTTTAGATGATTTTTGTAAAAATGTCATAAACAATTTACAAACAAGATGTAGAGAATATTGCTATCCAGTTCGTTTAGAACAAACAGCAAAATATGCAAAAGAAAATGGATATACCCATTTTTCAACAACATTGTTAGTAAGTCCATATCAAAATCATGAAGCCTTAATCGAAGTGGCAAATCAAATGGCTAAGAAATATGGCGTAGAATTCTTATACCGAGATTTTCGCGTAGGATTTAAAGAAGGACAAGCAAAGGCTAGAGAATTAGGATTATATATGCAAAAATATTGTGGTTGTATTTTTTCAGAAGAGGATAGATATCAGAAGAAGAAATAAAGGGGAAAAACAAAGATGATAAAAAAATCGTTGAAAAAGAATTACAAAACGCTAATAATATATATAGTATTAATTATGCTTGCATTTTTAATTTCGCTAGAAAATTATGTTTCACCAACAAATACAACCGGGTATATTGCAACAGATGTATCGGTGTGGATCAGTGTAGCAAAGAAAATGGCCCAAGGAGAAATAATGTATAGAGATTTCTTTGACCATAAAGGACCAATACTATATTTTATTTATTATATTGGATACACATTAGGGAAAATTTTAGGAATATGGTTTATAGATTTTTTATGTAATATCGTAAATGTATTAATGATATATAAGATTTCAAATTTAATATTAAAAAATAAAGAAAAATCATTAATTATAACTATCATATGTATGTGTTTTATGTCTGGGTTATGTACAGAAAATCCATGTACAGAAAGTATATCTTTGCCATGTATTTTAATAGCATTATATCAATTTGTTAAATTTATGCTTGATGCAAAAAAGTTTAATAAAAAAGAAAGTTTATGCACAGGAATATGTTTTGGCATAGTTTTACTATTAAGACCCAATATAGCAGCACTTTGGGTAGTATATTATATCTACATATTTATTAAATTATTAAAAGAAAAAGATAAAAAACATTTATACCAGATAATAGGATTTAGTATTTTAGGCGTAATAATTGTATTATTACCAACAATATTCTATTTAATTAAAAATGGGGCATTTACAGATTTTATGAATACATATTTATTATTTAACTTAAAATATGCAAATCATAAAGATAAAAATCTCTTTACTATTATAGTGCTCTTTTTTAGAACAAGTAAATATATAATTCCTTCTATAGCAGCATGTTATATAGGATTAATAAGTGCAAGAAAAAAGCTAAGTAAAATAGAAAATGAATTGATCCTTGTGAGTTTTATATACTTCATATTTTCATTTAGTTTAACCATCATGCCACAAAGGGCATATATACACTATTTATTACCTATGTTACCAACATTTATAATGCCATTAATAATATGTATGAAATATATAAAAATTAATAAGGAAATAAAAATAACATTAGTAGAAATATTTTTAATAGTGTATTTATTAATATCAATATATAACATGCAAAATAATCGTCATTTTAATTATTTATATGAAAATATTTCAAAAGAGGTGCAAGCATTGACAAAAAAAGATGACAATGTATTGGTATTGGGTAATAATGCAACTATATATTTAATAGCAGATAGAGAATATAAAGGTAAATATTTATATCAAACCCCTATTGCCAATGAAAATGAAGATATTGCTAAAGAAGTAATAGAAGAAATAAGAAATGATTTACCAAATGTTATAGTTAATACTATATCTAAGCTAAACGAAGAAGGACGACAAGATCTTACAAATTTTGAACGAGAAATAAAAGCAATATTGAATCAAAATTATACGACTAAAGGCAAAATAATCTATGTGAAAAAATAAATTTATTGTATAGAAAGGGAAAAATATAATGAAAAAAGTTGCAATTATAGGTGGAGGATATACAGGATTAAGTAGTGCAAAAAAATTAATTGAAAATGGATTTGATGTTACGATATATGAAAAATCCAATGAAGTTCGGTGGGATGGCAAAATGCATAAAATATAACAATACAAAAATAGAAAAACATTATAGACACATATTTAAAAGTGACAAGTATGTAATGGAATTACTAGAGGAATTTAACTTAGCAGATAAAATGCAATGGAATGAAACCAAAATGGCATACTACTCAAAAAATAAAGGACTATATGAATTTGGAACACCAATATCATTATTAAAATATAAGCCATTAACATTTATTGAAAAAATTAGATTTGGGATAAGTATTATAAAAATAAAATTAATAAAAAATTATAAAAAACTAGAAAAAATTACGGCAGAAGAATGGATTAAGAAAAATTGTGGAGAAGCAGTATATGAAAAAATTTGGGAGCCATTGCTAATAACGAAATTTGGAAATCAAAAAAATGAAGTTTCAATGGCATGGTTATGGGGAAAAATAAATTTAAGAAGTTCATCATCAACAGCAAATGGAGAAAAATTGGGATATTTAGATGGAAGCTTTGAAGTATTAACCAAAAAAATAGAAACGTTTTTAGTAGAAAATAATTGTAAATTTAAAATGCATACAAATGTGACACAAGTTCTTAAAGAAGGAGAAAAATATATTGTAAAAACAGATAGTAATGAAGAGAAATATGATTTTGTGATTAGTACAGTTTCATATGATATTTCTAGAAAAATTTTGAAAGAAGTACTAACAGATGAAGAAAGTAGAAAAATGAAAGCCTTAAAATATACTTCTGCAAAAACTTTATTGATGTATTCCAAAAAGCAATTAACCCCTTTTTATTGGATAAATATAGGGGATACACAAATTCCTTTTGGAGGGATTATTGAACACACAAATATGATAAATAGTGAAAAATATAATGGAACACATATAATATATATATCTAATTATA
This sequence comes from uncultured Eubacteriales bacterium, assembly GCA_949294555.1. GTDB lineage: Bacteria > Bacillota > Clostridia > TANB77 > CAG-508 > CAG-269. The sequence continues at coordinate 95,750 of CASFHP010000010.1, read as the reverse complement.
TGGACAAAAGTGATAAATTGTATCAATTGGATGCTGAGCAACTTTTTGATGTTTACTATAAAGATTTGAAAAAAATGAATAATCATTTAGAAAAAGAAGATATATTGCAAGTACAGTGTTTTGAAGAAGAATATGCACAACCGATAATTACTACAAATTACTCAAATAAAGTATTGGATGTACAATTAGAGGAGAAGGGAATATACATGGCCAATATGGCTCAAATATATCCAGAAGATAGAGGCATAAATTATGCGATAAAAATGGGATATGAAGTAGCTCAAAAAATAATTAATAATAAAGAAGTTAATAAGTAGATTGGTATATATTTGTTTAAAAGTTAAACAACTTTTAAAATCCAAAAAATAAAAACTTAAAGGAGAAAAAAAGATGGATAATTTTGTTTTAGTAGATGGAAACAGTATCATGAATCGAGCATTTTATGGAATTATGGGAAGTAAAATGCTAACAACTAAAGACGGAAAATACACAAATGCCGTATATGGTTTTTTAGCCATTTTATTTAAACTAATCGAAGATACAAATCCAAAATATATGGCAGTAGCTTTTGACCTAAAGGCACCAACTGCAAGACATAAATTATATGAAGGCTATAAAGCCAACAGAAAGGGAATGCCAGACGAACTTGCAGAACAAATGCCCGTAATTAAAGAAATATTAAAAGCAATGAACATTGATATAGTGGAAAAAGAAGGGTATGAAGCAGATGATGTATTAGGTACACTTTCTAGATATGGCGAAAAACAAGGACTTCATGTGACAATATTATCTGGAGATAGAGATACCTTTCAATTAGCAACAGATAATGTGACAATCAGAATTCCTAGAACAAAAGGTGGAAAAACAGAAACCGATTTATTTGATAGAAATAAAATTATAGAAACTTATGGAATAGAGCCAAAGCAATTAATTGAAGTTAAAGGATTACAAGGCGATAGTTCTGATAATATTCCAGGGGTTCCAGGAATTGGCGAAAAAACAGCATTATCATTAATTCAAAAATATGGTTCTATTGAAAATTTATATGACAAAATCGAAAAAAATGAAGATGATTTAAAAGGAAAACAAAGAGAAAAAATAAAAGATAATAAGGAATTAGCAGAATTGTCAAAAACATTGGGAACCATTAATTTAGAAGTACCAATCGAAAACACCTTAGAACAATTTAAAGTAGAAGAATGGGACAAACAAAAGGTTTTACAATTGTTTAAAGAATTAAATTTTAATAGATATATAGAACGTTTCCATTTAACTGGCGAAAAAAATAGTGAAGAAGAAGCAAAATATACAATAGACTATACAACTGTCCAAAAATCCATCAAAGAAGTTATTGAACAAATTAATACTGACAAATACATGATATTTTATTTACAAACAGAAAAAAATGAAAATCCAGAAAATATCATAAAAGAAAATATAACAGGGATTAGTGTATATCAAAAAGATAGGCAAGAAGCATATTATTTAAAGCTACAAGAAGACGAAATAAAAACATTCAAAGATGTATTTGAAAATCCAGAAATCAAAAAGACAAGTATCAACTTAACAAAGGAGTATATTTTACTAAAACAAGTAGGAATTACACTAGACGGAATTGAAAATGATATATCCATAGGTGCCTATATTTTAAATCCTACCAATAATAAATTAGACTTAAAAAGTTTGGCTATGCAATATTTAGAATTGGATTTGGATGAATATACAGGTACAGAAGAGGATAATCAAAAACAAATGACGTTATTTGAAGAAACAAAAGCAGAAGATATACAAAAAACATCTGAAAAATATACATTGTATGCCTATATCATTGAAAAAATCAATAATATTGTGATAGAAAAATTAAAAGAAACAAACAGTTTTGAACTATATACCAATATTGATATGCCAACAGTAGAGGTATTGTCTAGCATGCAATGGAATGGTATGTATGTAGATGAAAAAGAACTAACAGCCTTTGGGGAAGAATTAACAGCCCAAATCGAAGTATTAACAAAAGAAATACATGAAATGGCAGGAGAAGAATTTAACATTAATTCTACAAAACAATTGGGAGAAATCCTTTTTGAAAAAATGCAATTACCAGTTATTAAAAAGACTAAAAATGGATATTCTACAGATGTAGATGTTTTAGAAAAATTAAAAAGAGAAGACCCAATTATCGGAAAAATATTGGAATATAGACAATTAATGAAATTAAACTCTACATATGTAGAAGGTTTAAAACCATATATTAATCCAAAGACAAAAAGAATTCATTCATTCTTTCATCAAACAATAACAGCAACAGGAAGAATTAGCTCAACAGAACCAAATTTGCAAAACATTCCAACAAGATTTGAACTAGGAAAACGTGTAAGAAAAGTATTTAAGCCAGCAGAAGGAAAAGTCTATATTGACGCCGATTATTCTCAAATCGAATTAAGAGTATTGGCACATATTTCAGAAGACAAGCATATGATAGAAGCTTTTCAACATAATGAGGATATCCACAAACAAGCAGCTTCAAAAGTATTTAAAACACCAATTAACGAAGTTACCAAAGAACAAAGAAGCAATGCAAAAGCTGTTAACTTTGGAATTGTCTATGGAATTAGTGACTTTGGACTAGCAGAACAACTAGGTATTTCAAGAAAAAAAGCGAAACAATACATTGATGAATATTTAACAGAATATGCAGGAATAAAAGCATTTATGGAGAATATTATTGAAAAGACAAAAGAAAAAGGATATGTGGAAACATTGTTCCACAGAAGAAGATATGTACCAGAATTAAATTCAAAAAACTATATGGTAAGACAATTTGGAAATAGAGTGGCTATGAATACACCAATTCAAGGAACGGCAGCAGATATTATGAAAATAGCTATGATAAATGTTAATAAAGAAATAAAGAAAAGGGGATTAAAAGCAGAAATCGTTTTACAAGTGCATGACGAAATGATGATAGAGGCACCTGAAAATGAAAAAGAAGAAGTAAAAGACATTATGAAAAAGGAAATGGAATCAGCTATACAGTTAAAAATACCACTAGTAGCAGAAATTTCAGAAGCAAATAATTGGTATGATTGTAAATAAGAATAAGTGGGGAATTTTAAGTATTATAATATTGTTAATGTTCATCTGTACGTATACGAGTGGGAAGTATTTATAAATTATTTATTACTCAGCTCAATACGATATTTAAGAATTTGTAACATAATTTATTTGAGCCTCTTTCACTCAGACCCTCACTACGTGAGTACCGTGAACATTCCTCAATAAATTATGTAATAAATTCTAAAACATCTCCAATCACATTCGTAATTAAATAATTTATAAATACTTCCCACTCGTATACGTACAGATGAACATTAACATATAAAATATTTTAAGTTTAGTTAAAGAATTTTTGACTGTGAAGCGAAACATAAAATCAAAAAGGAGAGAAAATTTTGTTAAAAAGCAAATATAAAATCATAATAGGCATGGTTATTATGATACTTGTAGTAACCATACTCATTATTCTGTTTAAAGATAAATTATTGAAAATAATGTACCCCAAAACATATAGTGAAATAGTATCCACATATGCAGAAGAATATAATGTAGAAGAAAATTTAATATATGCAGTCATAAAAGCGGAAAGCAATTTTGACAGCAATGCAGTTTCTAACAGGGAAGCTATAGGATTAATGCAAATTGTAGAAGAAACTGCAATTGATGTTGCAAATCAAAATAAGATAGATGTTGATACAGAAAATATTACAGAAGAATTGTTAGATATAGATAATAATATTAATATAGGAACAAAATATCTATCAATACTATTAACACAATATGGCAATATGGAAATTGCTCTTGCGGCATATAATGCAGGGATTGGAACAGTCAATAACTGGATTGAGAAGCAAGTTATACAAGCAGACGGCTCAGATATCGAAAATATACCATATAAAGAAACCAATAATTATGTAAGAAAAATCTTAAGAGATTATCGTGTTTACAATGAACTATATGGATAAAAAAGGAGAATAGATGATAAAAAAATTTTTAAATATATTTTTAACAATTGTCATTGTAATTGTGATAATGATAGTGATATATTCTGCGGTTCAAAGCAGAGTATCTGGAGAACCATATACAAATATATTGGGATATACACTTCTTGAAGTTGTAACAGGAAGTATGTCTGGAACAATAGAAATCGGCGATGGTGTTATTGTTAAATTAACAGATGATGTTGCCGAAAATGATATTATTGTATATGAAAAAAATGGGCAATTAATTACACATAGACTGATTTCAAAAGAGGAGGGACAGTTAATAACACAAGGAGATGCCAATAACACACAAGATGAGCCAATCACAATTGATATGGTTATAGGAAAAGTGGTACATAAAATCTCAAATCTTAATGCATGGAAAATCGGAATAGTACTGATTATTGTATTGTTTGTTTTGGTGTCCATTTGGGGACGTTTCTTTTTGGGACATAAATCTTTTTTTAAAAAATGGTTGAAAAAATAATCATATTGTAATATAATTGTAACGAAATTGTAACAAAAAATAAAAGAAGGGAAGATATGCAAATGTTTAAATTTGGTTTTGGACAAGATGTAGGAATAGATTTAGGAACAGCAACAGTTATCGTATATGTAAAAGGAAAGGGAATTGTATTAAGAGAACCTTCTGTGGTAGCTGTTGACAATATAACAGGGGAAGTTTTAGCAGTAGGACAAGAAGCTAGAAGAATGCTAGGAAGAACACCAGGCAATATTGTCGCAACAAGACCATTAAGAGATGGTGTTATTTCAGATTACACCGTTACAGAGAAAATGTTAAAACATTTCATAAATAAAGTTTGTGGAAAATTTATTTTTGCACCACGAATTATGATTTGTATACCTTCACAAGTTACAGAGGTAGAGAAAAAAGCAGTTATTGACGCGGCTACACAAGCAGGAGCAAGAAAAGTATATTTAATAGAAGAACCAATAGCAGCTGCTATTGGAGCTGGAATAGATATATCAAAACCATGTGGAAATATGGTAGTTGATATCGGAGGAGGAACAACTGATATTGCCGTTATTTCACTAGGTGGCTCTGTTGTTAATACTTCTTTAAAAGTTGCAGGAGATAAATTTGACGAATATATTGTGAAATATATTAAGAAAAAACACAATATTATGATAGGAGAAAGAACCGCAGAAGATTTGAAAGTCAATATTGGTTGTGTATATCCAAAAATCCAAGATACAGAAATGGATATACGTGGAAGAGACTTAGTTACAGGACTTCCTAAAACATTAACTGTTCATTCAAGTGAAATGCTAGAGGCTTTAATAGAGCCAGCCATGATGATTGTAGACGCTGTTCATTCTGTATTAGAAAGAACACCACCTGAACTTTCAGCAGATATTAGTGATAGAGGAATTTATATGACAGGTGGAGGTTGCCTAGTAGATGGATTGGACAAACTATTGCAAGAAAAAACAGGCATTAATGTCATGATTGCACAAGATACGGTATCATGTGTGGCTTTAGGAACAGGAAAAGCTTTAGATAATTTAGATGTGTTAGAAGGGAAAGCAAGGAATTAAATAATGAAAACAGTAGCATTTATAACATTGGGCTGTAAAGTAAATCAATATGAAACAAATGCAATGACACAGCAATTTATAGAAAAAGGTTACAAAATAGTTGAACATACAGAAAAAGCAGACATTTATATTGTAAATACTTGTACAGTAACCAATATGTCAGACAGAAAATCTAGGCAAATGTTAAGAAGAGTAAAAGAATTAAATGCAAATGCCATAGTTGTGGCCTGTGGTTGTTATGCACAAGTAGCCAAAGAAGAATTAGAAAAAATAGAAGAAATTGATATAGTATTAGGAAATAATGAGAAAAAAACGATAGTAGAACATGTAGAAAAATATATAGATAGTAAAATTCCTGAAACACAAGCAGAAGATGTTATGCGGACAAAAAGAATTTGTAGAATTTGGAGATATCACATTTACAGAAAAAACAAGAGCTGTTATCAAAATTCAAGATGGCTGTGACCGTTTTTGTTCATACTGTATCATTCCTTATGCAAGAGGAAGGGTAAGAAGTAGACAGCCAAAAAATGTTTTATCTGAAATTGCCAAAATTGCTAAAGAAGGGATAAAAGAAGTTGTTATTACAGGAATTCATATTGCTTCTTATGGCAAAGATTTTAAACAAGAATATCGACTAATTGATTTATTAGAAGAAATCAATAGCATAGAAGGAATTGAAAGAATTCGATTAGGTTCTATAGAACCATTGTTAATAACAGAAGAATTTGTGAAAAGATTAGAAAAATTATCTAAAGTATGTCATCAATTTCATTTATCATTACAAAGTGGATGTGATGAGACCTTAAAAAGAATGAATAGAAGATATACAACAGAACAATTTAAAGAGATAACAAAATTATTAAGAAAAACATTTGAAGATGCTATTTTAACAACAGATATTATAGTAGGATTTCCAGGAGAAAGCGAAGAAGAATTTGAAAAAACATATACATTTTTAAAAGATATCAAATTTTATAAAATGCATGTATTCAAATATTCGCCAAGAAAGGGAACAAAGGCAGCTGTTATGCCAAATCAAATAGATGGAAACAAAAAAGAAGAAAGAAGCAGAAGATTAATTGAATTATCTAATCAAAATGAAAAAACATATAATGAAACATATATTGGAAAAGAAGTAGAAGTCCTATTTGAAGAAGAAAAAAATGGTGTGTGGCAAGGACATACCAAAAACTACATATTAGCACATTACAAAACAGATGAAAATATGGAAAATAAGATAGTAACATTAAAATGTATAGAAGCAGAAGAAGAATATATAACTGTTTTTACTTCATAAAAAATAGTATTTTTCTAAAAATTAAAGAGATGAAGAATAGAGTTATTGGTAAAATGTAACAAAAATGTAATATGTTTGTAACGAATATTTAATAAAAAACAATAAAAAAAGTCTTGCTAAATAAGCAAATATATAGTATAAATAATATAGTAAAGTGTATAAACCTACAAAGGAGGAAAAATAAATGGCAGATATCAGAGAAGAAAATAATGTATTTGGTGGAGTACAATTTGAAAATGGAAATGGCAATACTAATTTTGAAGGCGAAAACAATAATGTCAATAATGGACAACAATTAGCTGGAAACAAAAAAACATCACTTGTAAAACAAGGATTCTGGTCAAAATTCAAAGCATTCTGGTTCCAAGAAATTGATTGGAATAAAGAAATAAAAGTAGAATTAACTCCATATCAACAAAAAGTGGAAAATGAAATAAATGAATTTTTACATCAAGATATTACTTGGGAGAAAGTGCATGATTTCTTGTTCCAAGAAGTTAGTTTTGGAAAAAAGAAAGCAAATGTATAATGAAATTTATTTTTTAAAAGTATAGCAAAGCAAAAGAAAATGTGCTATACTTTTTTTGTTATCTATTAGGAAAGTCATACTGATTTTCTAATAGATAAAAGCTGATGCACACAATTTTACTCTAAGTAAAATTGGTGCAGAACAAAAGGAGAAGTTATGGCAAAGAGTAAAACAATTTTTGTGTGTAGTGAATGTGGAAATGAATCTAGTAAATGGTTAGGAAAATGCCCTGCCTGCAATAGTTGGAATACCTTTTATGAGCAAAAGGTAGTGGAAACGAAAGCTGGCGGTCATAAAGATTTAGCGAAAAGTGAAAATAAACCACAAAAATTAAATTCATATGAAGCAAAAGAAACGTTAAGAACTTCCACAGGCTTTGGAGAATTAGATAGAGTTTTAGGCGGTGGACTTGTAAAAGGTTCACTTGTGTTGTTAGGAGGAGAACCTGGAATTGGAAAGTCTACGCTGATTTTGCAAATTTGTGATAAAGTGAAAGGCGAGGGCAAGGTTTTATATGTTTCTGGAGAAGAGTCAGCAGAACAAATTAAAATGAGAGCAGATAGATTAGGCATCAATAACGACGACATCCTATTTTTAGGAGAAACAGATATTGATGTTGTTAATCAAGCAATTTTAGAAATTAATCCAAAACTTGTGATTATTGATTCTATCCAAACCATGTATTCAGAAGAAATTTCTGCTGCTGCTGGAAGTGTTAGCCAGGTAAGAGAGATTACTTCACAAGTGATGAGAGTTTGTAAATCTAGAGCCATTACAACCATTATTATTGGTCATGTAACAAAAGAAGGAAACATTGCAGGACCAAGAGTTTTGGAACATATGGTAGATACTGTATTATATTTGGAAGGAGAAAGATATTTTTCTTATCGAGTATTAAGAGGTGTAAAAAATAGATTTGGCTCAACAAATGAAATTGGTATGTTTGAAATGAATGAAGAAGGTATGTGTGAAATTACCAATCCTTCTGATATATTGATTTCAGAAAGAGAAGATAATCCAGCAGGTTCATGTATTGTGTCTAGTATTGAAGGAACAAGGGCAATTTTAATTGAATTACAGGCATTAACGACACAAAGTATTTTTGGATTTCCCAGAAGAACAGCAAATGGAACAGATTACAACAGGCTTGCACTATTGATTGCTGTTTTAGAGAAAAGAGCAGGAATGATGTTAGGAAGTCAAGACATTTACTTGAACTTAGTAGGTGGTATTAAAGTAAATGAACCATCTATTGACTTGGGAATGATAATGGCAGTTGCGTCTAGCTTTAAAAATGTACCAATTCCGAAAGACATGGTCATTATAGGAGAAGTAGGATTAACTGGAGAAGTAAGAAGAATTAATTTAATTGATAAAAGGTTGAAAGAAGCCGAAAAATTGGGATTTAAGAGTTGCATAATTCCAGAATCTAACAAAAAAGACTTGAAAGAAAAATATAAATTAGATATAATAGGTGTCAGCAATATTAATGAAGCAATGAAGAAAATTGGGTTAAAATAATTTATATTTAGCCAAATAACGAAAAGAAAGGAGATTAATTTTGAAAAAACTAAAAGAAGATAATATCACATCAGTTTTAAAATTAATAGCTCCAGGAACACCAATTAGAGATGGATTAGAAAATATATTAAGAGCAAAAACAGGGGCATTATTGTTAATAACAGACAATAACGAAGTCATCAAAGAAATTGTTGATGGTGGATTTATTATTAATGAAGACTATACATCATCAAAACTGTATGAATTAGCCAAAATGGATGGGGCAATTGTATTAAGTGGCGATATGAAAAAAATATTGTATGCCAATGCACAACTAATCCCAGAACATGAAATTCAAACATCAGAAACAGGAACAAGACATAGGACAGCAGAAAGAACAGCAAAACAAACAGGAGAATTGGTCATCAGTATTTCACAAAGAAGAAATATTATCACAGTTTTCAAAGGAAATGATAGATATGTTTTAGAAGACACAGATGTTGTGTTAAATAAAGCAAATCAAGCAATTCAAACACTAGAAAAATATAAAAAAGTATTTGATAATAAATTAAACATCTTGAATGAATATGAATTTAATGATATAGTAACATTGCAAAATGTTGTACTTGCTATACAAAGAGCAGAAATGGTTATGCGAATTGTAGAAGAAATCCAAAGGCAGATTTATGAATTAGGCGATGATGGTAGACTAGTAAAAATGCAATTAGACGAATTAATTGGTGGATTAGAAAAAGAAGAAAGTCTTATCATCAAAGATTACATGGTAAGAAAGAAAACAGAGCCAGAGGATATCTTAGAAGAATTAAAAGATTTAGAATATGAAGAAATCTTAAAAGAATCATCAATTGCAAAATTATTAGGATATGAAAATTTTGACAATTATGATGAAGTGGCAGTATATCCTAAAGGATATCGAATATTAAGTAAAGTTCCAAGAATGCCAACAAATATTGTAGAAAACTTAGTAGATAGTTTTAAATCGTTTCAACATATATTGGCAGCAGATATAGAAAGCTTAGACGAAGTAGATGGCATTGGAGAAGTAAGAGCCAGAACCATTAAACAATCGCTAAAAAGAATGCAAGAACAATTTGTTTTTGATAACATCCTCTGAATTTGAAGGCTAGGGACGTTTCAAAACATTTTAAAATGAAACGAAAGGAACAGACTTTTTTATATTATAGGAGATTGCATTCACTATAATGTAAAAAAATATTCTGAATGATTGAATATGGGAATGTTCTAAAAAATAAAATAGAAAGGAAAAGTGAAGAAAATGGGAAAATTTAAAAATATTATATGGATAATTGCTTTAATCATATTAATTGTATTGATTGGGGTTATTAGTTATGGATATTATAGAAATGCAACGATGGAAGTTACAAGACCTGTAGCAACTATGGAAGTAGAAAATTTTGGAACAATTAAATTTGAATTATATCCAGAATATGCACCAGAAACAGTAGCAAACTTTATAGCCTTAGCAAATAGAGGATTTTATGATGGATTAACATTCCACAGAATTGTAAAAGACTTTATGATACAAGGTGGAGATAAAAATGGAGACGGAACAGGTATAGCCACAACAAGTGATTTAAGAGATGATGGAGATGATACAGAATATACAATAAAAGGAGAATTTATAGCAAACGGTGTAGATAATAAGCTACAATTTGAAGAAGGTGTTGTAGCAATGGCAAGATCAGATTACACTAGCTATTCATCATCGTTAACAGAAGAATCTTATAATTCAGGAAGTTCACAATTCTTTATTATGACCGCAAAAAATACAAGCTTAAACGGACAATACACATCATTTGGAAAAGTAATAGAAGGAATGGATATTGTACATCAAATAGAAGAAGTAGAAGTAAAAGCAGCTGATGATGCAGACACGACAGGAAATACAGAAGTAAGTACGCCAGTAAATCCACCAGTGATTACATCAATTAGAGTAGAAACAAATGGAATTGACTATGGATTACCAGAAACCTTAACACCATTTGATTATACAACATGGTTATATCAACAATATGGAATAGACCCAAGTGCTTTTACAACAGTTGAATAATAATTGATTTTTTTGTAAATAATGATAGTAATTCAATTCAAAGCTAATTCATATATTACTGATTGGCAGATTGAGTGAGTTAATTGAAACTGTGAATTGTGACAAAATTTGAGAAAAAAATAAAATAAAATTTATAAAACAGTTGACAAAATGGGGTGAAATAGGTTAAAATAGAAAATGTGCTAATCAAAAGGTGCACGTAAACTATGGTGGATGTAGCGTAGTTGGTTAACGCGCCAGTTTGTGGCACTGGAGACCGTGGGTTCGAGTCCCATCTTCCACCCCATATATATTGGGCTGTAGCCAAGCGGTAAGGCACCAGACTTTGACTCTGGCATGCGCTAGTTCGAATCTAGCCAGCCCAGCCAATAAAACAAGCAACTTTCAAGAAATTGAGAGTTGTTATTTTTTTGTCTGTCTAACAAAATGTCTAACATAGTTTCTACAACTTTATACCAACATCAAGACAAGATGAAATTTATTGTGAATTTCCAGATGAAAAGGGTAAAACTTGTAAAGAAAAATTGGATGATGGAAAATAATATTCATAATTTGTAGTAAAATCAAAAAACAATGTTATAATAATAATAGCTTTTTCGAAAGGGTGATAATTAGCATTGGCTGAAAAATGTAATTTAGATTTAACAGATGAGCAAGTTGAAAAATTACAAATAATATTATTTGGTTCTTATGCAAAAGGAACGGAAAATGAAGATAGTGACATAGATATAGCAATTATTTCAAGCAATTTTAGTGACATTATTGAAGATGTTGCAAAACTAATCGGATTGACTTGGAAAATAGATACGAGAATTGAACCACACCCAATAACAATAGAAGATTATAAAAAGATTTCAAATCTTTTTGTAAGAGAAGTTGTAGATACAGGAATAAAAGTAGCATAAATTATTAAAATTTTGCAACTGATGTTGCAAAATTTCCCTGATTTTAACTATTAAACTATTGAAAGAAAATAAAAACTATGAAATAATAAAACTATAAATAAATTAAATATTAAATAGGAAGAAAAAATGGAACCAAAAGAAATATATGAAAAAATAAAAAGTGGAAAAGGATCATATGAAGAATTATTAGATTGGTGTAATAAAAATAAAGAGCAAATGGATTTAGAAGATCCTTATGAAAGTCGACTATATAATGCTTTAATAAAATTCTCTATGAAGAAAAGAATTGGACAACTAAATAAAGAAGAAGCTAGTATATATACGCATTTTTTTGCAAAAAAGACTGTAAAGGATTTATATTTAGACAAAAAAGTTAGTATTGAAGTATTAGAAGAAGAAGCGTATTGTAAACGTGACAAGAATAATGCAAAAGGAATTTGCATTTCACATGATGATGGTACATATACAGTTGCATATAATCTTTCCAAAATAGCAGAAGCATTAACAAGTGACAATCAAAATAAATTTCTTTTTGGCTTAAAGACAATTTTTCATGAAATAGGACATGTTTTACAAAATGTTATAATAGCACAAGATAGCGAAAAAGTATATAAAAAAGAGTTTTATTTAATTGCACTTGAAATAATTATGAGAAAAATGAGTTCAAAATTTTATAAGGAAAATTATGGATATTTATTGGAAGAAAACAATGCAAACAAGTTTGGATTGCGAATGGCTTTAGAAGCAATAAAAGAAGCAAATCCAAAATTACATGCAATATATAATAATAAAAATATGAAAAAATTAATACGAAAATATGATAAAGAATTTTATAAAGCAGAATTTAAGATTAAAGGAAAAAAAGGAAAAGCGATAAAATCATTAGATACTTGGTCTGAAATATATATCAATGCCCATCCAGAAATTTTAAAACGATATCCTATTTTAAAAGTAAGATATAATGAAGAAGGAAAGAAAAAAGCTGTTCTGCAAATGCTACAAGAAAGAGAAAAACTTATACAGAATAATCCGAAAAAAGATATAGATGAATTATACGAAATAATATTGAATCAAAAATTTTTTTATAGTAAAAAAGGTGTTAGTACAGAAGAGGAATTGTTAGAATTAGATAAATATATAGAACAAACAGGAACAGATGATCAATTTATATATGATTTAATAAAATTTAGATTAGACAGAAGTGATTTGAAAGAAGAGCAGAAAGAAGACTTTATTCATGAAGAAAAGGAAAAAGCTAGGAAAGTAAGACAGAAACAAGAAAAGCAAAAAATGCAGTTAAAAAGAGATGAATTAGAAGAAAATCCAGAAAATACAAATGCATCAGAAAAAACAATAAAAGGTATTTCAGCACAATTAAGAAGAAAAGATGAAGAAGAATTAGATCAATATATGGGAAGAGAACAATAATGGAATTTTAATTTTGGAGAAATAAATGAAGCAAGATTTAAGAAAAATAATAGAACCAATCATAGAATGGTATCAAAATCAGGAAAAAACACTGCCATGGAAACAAGATAAAGAGCCATATCATATATGGGTATCAGAAATTATGCTACAGCAAACAAGGATAGAAGCAGTTAAAAAATATTATACAAGATTTATGGAAGAATTGCCAACTATACAGGATTTAGCAGTAGTACCAGAGGAGAAATTGTTAAAACTTTGGGAAGGACTAGGCTATTATAGTAGAGCAAGAAACTTAAAAAAGGCAGCCATACAAATTGAAAAAGAATATGAAGGAAAAATGCCTACAAATTATGCAGATTTATTAAAATTAGCAGGAATTGGAGAATATACAGCTGGTGCAATTGCGTCTATTAGTTATAAAGAAAAAGTACCAGCAGTAGATGGCAATGTATTAAGGGTAGTATCTCGCGTGCTGGCAAGTAAAGAAGATGTGTTGCTACCAGAAACGAAGAGAAAAATTACAAAAGCATTATTTGAAATCATGCCTAATGAGCCAGGAGATTTTAATGAGGGATTAATGGAATTAGGAGAAAAAATTTGTCTACCCAATACGGTTCCTATGTGTGACAAATGTCCAATCCAAGAATTTTGCAGAGCTCACAAAGAAAATCTAACAAAAGAAATTCCTGTTAGAATAAAAAAGCAAAAACGAAAAATAGAAAAAAGAACGGTATTTATTTTAGAGTATCAAAATCAAATGGCGATTAGAAAACGTGAAAAAACGGGAATATTAGCAAAGTTATATGAATTTCCAAATGTAATTCGGAGAAGTGACAGAAGAAGAAATTCCAAAAATATTAGAACAATGGAATATACAATTTAAGAATATACTTGTAAAAAAACATGCAAAACATATATTTACCCATATAGAATGGGATATGGTGGTTTATGAAATAGAAGTAAAAAATAAATCAGAAGAATGGATATGGGTAACAAAGAAACAGATGGAAAAAGAATATCCATTACCGACAGCTTTTAAAAAATTATTAACAAAAGAAACATAAAAATAAAAAGAATATAAAGAATCGATTGACGTAAGCAAGCCATTAAATCAGGACTTAATGTAAAATAGTTAAACAAAGGCGATTTAATCCAGGTTTAAGGCAGCAAGTGTTGCTAGGGTATCTCCGAGCTGTGTAAAAAAAGCAGACAAAATAGCAAGTTCATCTTGAGACTTATCTTTGGCAATTTCGCAAGCAAGTAGAGAAATAAAATTAACAAAAGCACATGAATTCATAATAACACCTCATATAGAATTATATGAGAACATGAATAAAAATGTTATGAAAAACGAAAAGATGAAATTACATATTTAAAAGTATGGTATAATAGAAGCAAAAAAGGAAGTAAAGGTTGAAAAATAGTGTCAAAAGTTAAATCTTTTTCAACCAGATTTGTGCCTTGTGAAAGGAATGAGATAAAAAATGGAAATTGGATTTACCATTGGAAAATTTGCTCCATTACATAAAGGACATCAGTATTTAATTGAAAAAGGCTTAAAAGAAATGGACGAATTTTATGTGATTGTATATGAGACAAGCGTCATGGATATACCTGTAGAGCAAAGAGCAAACTGGATTAGAGAACTTTATCCAAATGTACATATTTTATTGGCAAAAAATCCGCCATCACAATATGGATTAGATGAAGAGAGCATAAAAATTCAGATGGATTATCTAAAAAAGATTATAAAAGATATTCCTGTTACGCATTTTTATAACAGTGAGCCATATGGAAAATTTGTTGCAAGAGATTTACAGATAGAAGAGGTACAAGTTGATAGGCATCGAGAAAAATATGCCATTAGTGGAACGAAAATCAGAAAAAATGTAAATGAAAATAAACAATATATAGAAGATATTGTATATAAAGAATTGAAACAAAAACAATAAATTAGAATAAATTACAAAAGGGACATTAGACATGTCCCTTTTAGCATGTATGGATAAGAAATTCTTAAGAAAAATTAAAAAATATTCATAAAGTATTAAGAAAAAATCAATAGTAATTGCAATACATATATGCTAGAATGAAGAAAAAACAAAAGGAGGATGAATATGGAAACCATATTAAAGTGTGAAAATTTATGCAAAACCTTTGGAAAAAGAAATATCCTAAAAAATGTTTCCTTAGAAATAAAAGAAGGCGACATTTTAGGATTTATTGGACCAAATGGTGCAGGAAAAACAACAACCATAAAACTAATTCTAGGCTTACAAAACATAACCAGTGGAAAAGTTACCATTAATGGTTATGACATTGAAAAAGAATTTACACATGCAATTAAAAGAGTAGGAGCCATTGTTGAAAATCCAGATATGTATATGTATTTATCAGGATATCAAAATTTAAAACTAGTTGCCAATTTATATAAAGGGATTACAACAGAAAGAATTGATAAAGTTGTAAAATTGGTAAAATTAGAAAACAGAATTCATGATAAAGTATCAAAATATTCATTGGGAATGAGACAAAGACTAGGAATTGCACAAGCAATTTTACACAATCCAAATCTATTAATATTAGATGAGCCAACAAATGGATTAGACCCAGAAGGCATAAAAGAAATGAGAGAATTGTTGGTAGAATTGGCAACAAAAGAGAAAATGGCAATTTTAATTTCTAGCCACAATTTAGCAGAGTTAGACAATTTCTGTACAAAAGTATGTATTATCAAAAATGGAGAAGTAATTGAAACAAGCGAAATTTCTGCAATTAAGAAAGAAGCCAGTCAAGACTTAAAACTATTTGAAGTAGATGACGCAAATCGTGTAAAAAATATAGTAAAAGAAATAGTTATAATAGATAAAAATAGATTTAAAATCAATTTACCAAAAGAAGAGGTACCAAATTTAATTACAGAATTAGTACAAAACAATGTAAAAATTTATGAAGTAAAACAAGAAGAAAAAACATTAGAAGATGCATTTTTTGAAAAGACAGGGGGGAATGTCATTGAGTAGTTTAGTAAAAAATGAGTTAATCAAAATATTTAAAAAGAAAACCATTTATATTACAATGGGGGTTATTTTTCTATTATTAATCTTTATGAACTGTATGTTTAAGTATGCAAATAATGGGAATACAATAAACTATTATTTATATAGTGAAAACTATATTCAATCTTTAAAAAGTGAATTAGAAACATTAAATCCAGATAAACCAAGTGATGTAACCACATATATCAACATCTTATCAGATATACAATTAAGTGAAATTATGGAGCAACACAAAGACGCAGAATGGAAATTAGCAATTATTAATGAAAGAATTGCACCATATATATCAGAAAGAAATACGTATCAATATGGAGCAGAAAAGAATGAGGAACAAGTAGAAATCATCAATCAAGAAATTGATGAATTGCTTGCAAAATTGGATGAAAATGATTGGAAATATTTTGCAAAAGAAGATTTAGCACAAGCTGAACAACAAATAGAAGAATTAAATCGTCAAAAAGAACAAACAGAAGATACAGCCGTCATAAAAAATATAGATAGCCAAATACAAACAGCCAAAACGGAAAAAGAAATTGCAGAATACAGATTAAACAAAGAAATTCCATATGGGAACGATTATCTAAATAGAGCGATTTCAAATTTACAAATGGCAAATTCTAATTTAGCAAGTTTTGAAAATACAGACGAATTAACATATCAAGAAAAATTAGAGTATAATAGTTACTTAGAAGTCCAAGCAGAAAGCCGATATATATTAGATACGGGAAATGATATTAACAATTCTGATAGTCTAAAAGGAATTTTACAAAGTTTCTATTCACAATTTGGAATTTTCCTAATTGTAGTGGTTGTTATGATAGCAGGAACCATTGTAAGTGAAGAATTTAATAAAGGCACAATAAAATTGCTATTGGTAAAACCATACACAAGAAGCAAAATCTTAATGGCAAAAGCGATTACAACATTAATTATGATTATCTTTGTTATTATTGTGACATTACTAATGGAAATTCTAATAGGTGGTGTTATATTTGGATTTGATAGTTTATCAGAACCAGCTGTCGCCTATAACTTTAATACAAATACAATTCAAGAAATGAATATATTTGCAAATTTAGGATTACAAACATTAACACAATTACCAATGATTATCTTATTAGCAACACTTGCATTTGCTATTAGTACCATATTCTCAAATAGTACACTTGCTATAACCATTTCTTTATTAGGATATATGTCATCAAGTATTATTAATCAATTAGCAATTGGATATGATTTACAGTTCTTAAAATATTTTGTTACCATGAATTGGGATTTAAGCATGTATCTATATGGTGGTTTACCATATATGGAAGGTATGAGTATGTTATTGTCTATCTTGATTTGCGTGGCATATTTCTTAATCATGATGATACCAACATTTATTGTGTTTAAGAAGAGAAATATTAAAAATATCTAGAATTGCAAAAATTATGTAAATATAAACAAGGAAAAAGTTCTCGATTGAGGACTTTTTTCTTGTTAAAAAAGATTACCTTATGCTAACAATTACATTGATTGAATGATTAGCCAATAATTTTAAACATCCTTAATACATTTTATTGTAAAATCCTAAAAAATGGTATATAGTTATAATGAAAAAAGTTAAAGGAGCGTGTTTTATGAATTATCCAGAAAACTTAAAAAAAGGAGACACTATAGGAATATGTGCACCATCAGGAGGTATAACCAAAGAATTAAGTATCAAAAAACTAGAATTAGCAGAAAAACAATTGCAAGAAATGGGATATAAAATACTAGAAACAGAAAGTGTTAGAAAAGAAGAGAAAGGTAGAAGTGCCTCAGGAGAACAAAGAGCAAAAGAATTAATGGAATTACTTGAAAATGATGATGTAAAACTAATTATATTTGCAACAGGTGGCGATTTTTTGGTAGAAATGTTACCATATTTAGACTTTGAAAAAATCAAAACATTAAAACCAAAATGGATGCAAGGATTTTCAGACATAACAGGCATTAATTATTTGTGGAATACCATGTTAGAAATTCCAACCATTTATTGTCAAACAATAAAAGACTATGCAATGAGACCATTATTTAGAAATTTAACAGATGCATTAAAAATTGCAAGTGGGGAAGAAATTGTGCAAACCTCTTTTGAAAAGCATGAAGCAATTATCGATTTTAGAATAGAAGAACCAGAGGAAACACTTGAAAACCAAGAGAGTATAGAAGAATTTAGTAAGGAAAGTAAAGAACTAGAACAACAAGAATTAGAAAAAGGCTATGAATTAACAGAAGAAACAAAATGGATAAATTTAAACAATGAAGAGAAAATAGAGTTTACAGGAAGAGCCATTGGCGGATGTTTAGATTGTATAAAAACCTTTATTGGAACAAAATATGATAATGTAAAAAATTATATTGAAAAATATAAACAAGATGGTATCATATGGTTTTTAGAAGTGTTTGAAATGAGTACACCTACATTGTATTTAACTTTATGGCAAATGAAGGAAGCAGGCTATTTTGAGAATTGTCGTGGCATTATTTTTGGTAGACCATTATTTATTAGAAATGATTATGATACAGACTTTAATCAAACAGTAAAAGACGTTTTAAGAGATTTAAACATTCCAATTATTTGTGATGCAGATATCGGTCATGTTGCTCCTCAATTTGCAATGGTAAATGGAGCAATACTAGAGATTACATCACAAAATGGAAAAGGAATGGTAAAAACATACCAAAAGTAACAAAAAAATTATAAAAAAATACTATAATAGTGGAAACATGTAAAGAACTTTTGATATAATGAAACAAAGACGAGACATTAATTATAAATTTTGTTTGAAACAGAAAGGAAAGTGATTACGATGAAAGTATTATTAGTCAATGGAGGGCCACATAAAGAAGGTTGTACATATACGGCATTAAAAGAAGTAGAAAAACAATTAAATAAAAATGACATCGAAACAGAAATCATTTGGTTAGGTGTAAAACCAATATCAGGTTGTATTGCATGTGGTAGTTGTAAGTCGACAGGAAAATGTTTTATAGATGATAAAGTGAACGAATTTATCGAAAAAGCAAAAGAAGCAGATGGATTTGTATTTGGAACACCAGTACATTTTGCTTCAGCAACAGGAGCAATTACCTCATTTATGGATAGAGTTTTTTATGCAGGAAAAGCAGTATTTCAAAATAAATTAGGAGCTTGTGTAGTTAGTTGTAGAAGAGGTGGAGCAACATCAACATTTGATCAATTAAATAAATATTTCACAATCAATAACATGCCAATTGTATCATCACAATATTGGAATATGGTACATGGAAATACACCAGAAGAAGTTATGCAAGATGAAGAAGGTTTGCAAACTATGAGAACATTAGGAAACAACATGGCATGGCTACTAAAATGTATCGAGCAAGGAAAAAAAGCAGGAATTAGCATACCAGAAAAAGAACAACCAATCAAAACAAATTATATAAGATGAGACAATTCGGGCCAGGTTGCATTTTGATTCAAAAATGTCGAATTATGACGAAAAAAATAAAAAGGAAAGTTATGAGGTTAGAAAAAAATAAGGATAATAACAAATCATGAAAGCAAGAGGAACAAAAAATGAACAAAAACGGACCAATTGGCATATTTGATTCTGGAATTGGAGGCGCTACAGTCTTAAAAGAAATCATAAAAATATTGCCAAATGAAACATACATATATTATAGTGATTCTAAAAATAATCCATATGGAGATAAAACAGACCAAGAAATTGTTGCATTATGTGAAAATATAGTGGAATTTTTTATAAAAGAAAATTGCAAAGCCATTGTAATTGCTTGTAATACAGCAAGTGCAAAAGCTGTGCAATATTTAAGAAAGCGATATTATCATATACCATTTATCGCCATAGAACCAGCATATAAAATGGTATATGATTATGCATATAATGAATCAACTTTGGTACTGGCGACTAAAGGAACGATTGAAAGTGAAAAATTTAATCTTTTATACCACACCTATGATAACCATAAAACCATATTGCTTCCATGTGTTGGACTAGCAGATGTCATAGAAGAGGGAAACAAAGAAAAGATAAAGCAATATGTAAAACATCATTTAGAACTGTATACAGGGAAAGTAAAAAATGTGGTTTTAGGTTGTACGCATTATCCTCTCATTATAGAAGAAATTAAAGAAGTTTTAGGCGATGTTCAATTTTTTAATGGAGCACCATATTTAGCTAATCATTTGAAAGAAGTTTTACAAGAAAAAGATTTGATAAACAACGAAAAACAAGATACGACCATACAATTTATAGACTCATCAAACAGTGAACAAAAGAAAAATAGATTTTTTGAATTAATCAAGGAGAAGTAAATGAGAAAATCATATAATTTAGAATTAACAGAAGAGGAAAGAAAACAATTAGAAACAGAAATTAGAAGTTTAGAAAATGAAATGGAATATGCTAAAACAGATATCACAGAAACATTGGAACAATACATGAGACAAATAGAAGCAAATGCGACAAGATACCAAGCGATGGCAGATGATTTAGGGGTATATTATTCAAAGTATCCACATTTTAAAAATTTAGAAAATATACAAAAAATCAAAAGAAAATTAGAGGAAGACGCTATAAAAAAGCAAAAAGCAAATGAAACAGAAGAAAAAGACGAAAATGAACCAAGTAAAGAAGAGTTAGAAAAGCAATACCAACAATTATTACAAGAAAAGCAACAATTGATTGGCATACAGCAAATCATGAAGGAAATACCAAAATATATAAGAGAGCATGACGCCCAATCGTTTCAAGAAATAACAGCAAATGTTAACCAAAAAGTGCAAAACATGATTACAGGTACAAAATTACAACAGTTACAAAAAGAGAAAGAACAAGCCTTACAAGAAAAAGATTCTAAGTTCCAAAAGTTTTTATACGGAACGTCATTAAAAGGGGAAAAAATAAGGAACATCGAGATAAAAATGCAATGGGAAAGAAAACAAGCAGACGTGAGAAATCCTGAAAATACAATTGAGGTTATGATGGCAAATTTATATGATTGTTGTGCACAAGATTTGAATGGAGAATTTTCCCCAGAAATGAAGGAAATGATATTTGCTCTTAGACGAAATTTTAACAATTTGCCAGATGAACAAATCTTAGCTGAGCAAGCACAAATGAAACCAACTGGCAATCTTCCAGCAGTCAAGGGAGAAAAGAAGTTATTTAAAAGAAAGCAAATAGAATATTATCGAAAAGATACAGAGAGAATAAAGACAGAGATTATGGATAGAGAATATTATCAAAAACCAATATATCAACAGGTGCAAGTAAATGCACTAAGTCAATTTGAAGAATCAATTGATAGAATTAAAAATGTGTTGGAAAAGGGTGAGCAACAACCAAATCGTCAGATTGTACAAAGTGGATTTGTAAAATAAGTGATATTTTTTTCAATCAGATTTAGACCTTGAGAAAGGAATGATATAAAATATGAAAATAATAAGAAATGAATTAAAAAATGAATTACATATCAGAACACAAAAAGATTTTCCAAAAGAAGGCATTGAATTTATTGATATTATGCCTTTAATCATCCAAAAGGAAACATTTAAAGAAATTGTGGACAAGTTTGTAGAAGAATTAGCAAAAAAGGAAATAGACTATATTGTTGGACCAGAAGCAAGGGGACTGATTGTAGGAGCGGCAGTTGCTAGTAAACTAAATATAGGCTTTATTCCTGTTAGAAAAGCAGGAAAATTGCCACCAATTACAGTGGAGAAACAATTTGAATATGAAAAAGAATATGGAAAAGATGAGCTAGAATTACCAAAGTTAGTTAATGAAAGCTATGCGGGAAAAAGAATTTATATTTTAGATGATATCTATGCAACAGGAAATACGATGAAGGCGATAAAAAGTGCAATAGAAGAAGCTGGCGGAATTGTTCTAGGACAAGGGGTCATTATGAATATAAAAGAATTGAATGACGCAACAGATGTATTTTCTTTGCTAGATGTCCATGAAGAGTAACTTTTTTAGATAAAACACATAGAATAGTAATAATGCTTTCCACTTTATGTACAGAGGGGTGGCAGTAACCAACACTTAACATAAAAATAAAAAATTTTAGAAAAAGTATTGACAAATCTTAAATAAGCATGATAGAATTTTAATCAATAAGTTTAAGGGAGAGAATTTTATGAGAAATATAAATACAATAAAAGGTAACAACCATCATCATAAAAAATAGCTTGTGTCTGAAATTGATTGGCACAAGCTTTAGATGCTTGTGCCTTTAGTTTTCTTACAGAGACCTTAAAGGTACAAAAAAGTACTTTTAAGGTCTTTTTGTTGAATATGTATATCCAAAAAAAGGCGCCAAATTTTAGGATATATAACAAGCAAATCTCTTAAAAACAAAAATAAAAGAAAATTTAAGGAGGAATTTAAAAATGAAAAGTAAAATTTTAATAGGACTGATAGCAGCAATTGTGATAATTGCAGTAATAGGGGTAATTATTTTTAGTGTACAAGGAGAAGAAAATAATGAAAATACATTTGTTTTAGGAATGGATGATAGTTTCCCACCAATGGGTTTTAGAAATGAAAATAACGAATTAGTTGGCTTTGATGTCGACTTAGCTAGAGAAGTATGTAACAAATTAGGAATGGAATTAAAGGTACAAACCATTTCATGGGCAGCAAAAGAGCAAGAATTAGATTCTGGAAATATTGATTGTATATGGAATGGATTTGGTTATACAGAGGAAAGAAATGAAGCAATGACATTAAGTGAACCATATATAAAAGATGCATCTATCTTTTTTGTAAGAAGTGATTCTGAATATACTTCACAAGAAGATTTAAAAGGTAAAAAAATTGGTGTACAAAGTGGTTCAGTACAAGAGAGAAGATTAAATGATGATGAATTTGGGCAAGAAATAGATGAAATAATAGGGTATACCGATTATTTAACAGCTTTAATGGATTTAGAAACAGGAAATGTAGATGCTGTATATATGAGTAGAATTACAGGAAACTATGTTATGAATTCACAAAATAAAGATTTTAGAACATTTGATGCAGAAGGAATAGGAGAAGAATCAAAAGGAATGGTAATTGCTTTTAAAAAGGGAAATACAGAATTAAAAGATAAAGTAGAAAATGCTATTGCAGAATTAAAAGCAGAAGGAAAGGTAGACGAAATAGCAGAAAAATGGTTTGGAGAAGCTGGAAAAGAAGTTCTTTTATAAAATAGGGCAAGATAAAAGCAGATTTTCGACTGAATAGGAATTTAAGAAAATACAGAAATAGGAGAAATGAAACATGGATATGTCAAATATAATGAATTTAACAAAAATTTTATTAGAAGGATTAGGAACAACATTATCAATTTTTATATTAACATTGGTCATTGGAATTCCAGCGGGAATTCTAGTGGCAATTGCCAAAAATGCAAAATGTAAAATCATTGCATGGATAATGAAAATATATATTCTTATCATTAGAGGGACACCAATGATGTTACAAATTATCTTTGTATATTTTGCACCATATTATTTGTTTAATATTTCATATGATAGATTTGTAGCAGTGATTATTGCTTTTGTTATCAACTATGCAGCATATTTTGCAGAAATCTTTAGAAGTGGAATGTTAAGTGTGCCAAAAGGACAAAAGGAAGCAGCATTTACATTGGGAATGACAAAAACGCAAACATTTTTTAAAATATCATTACCACAAATTATCAAACGAATTTTACCAGCACTATCAAATGAGGTAATATCACTAATTAAGACAACATCATTGGCACAAATTATAGGGATTACAGAGATTTTTGCGTTGGCACAAAAACAAGCAAGTTATCAATTTTCAATTGTTCCACTTTGTGTAGCAGGTGTTATTTATCTATGCTTGTGTGCAATCATATCTTTTGTATTTAACAGGGCAGAGAAGAAGTTGGATTATTATACAATCACATAAGAAAGGAATGAGATAAAGATGAAAGAAATTGTAAAAGTAGAAAATTTGGTAAAAAAGTATAAAGATAATGTAGCTGTAAAAGGGGTTTCGTTTACAGTAAATGAGGGAGAAGTTTTAGCCATTATCGGTTCATCTGGTTCAGGAAAATCAACTGTTTTACGTTGTATGAATCAATTAGAGAAGATTGATGGCGGAAATATAAAAATTGATGAAGACAAAATGGTAAAAGAATATAAAAATGGAAAGCCAGTCTATAATTCTAAAGAAATCCTAAAAAAGATGAATTTAAAATGTGGAATGGTATTTCAAAATTTTAATTTATTCCCACATAAATCAATATTAGAAAATGTGACAGAAGCAATGATAGTCGTGTTAAAGATGGATAAAAAAGAGGCAGAAGAAAAGGCTTTACGATTATTAGACAAAATGGGAATCAAAGATAAAAAAGATGTATATCCATGTAATTTATCAGGTGGTCAACAGCAAAGAGTATCGATTGCTAGGGCTTTGGCAATTGAACCAGAAATCCTATTTATGGATGAACCAACAAGTGCCCTAGACCCTGAATTGATAGGAGAGGTGTTAAAGGTTATCAAAAAACTAGCAGAAGAAAAAAAGACAATGGTAATTGTTACACACGAAATTCAATTTGCAAAACAAGTGGCTGATAGAATTATCTTTATGGATAATGGTTCTATTGTGGAAATGGGAACCCCTAAAGAAGTCATCGAAGAGCCAAAAGAAGAAAGAACAAAACAATTTTTAAGTAGATACTTAGAAAGGACATAAATAAACAATAGTATTAAAAGGTTGTAGGCAAAAAATTTTTAAAAAGTTGAATATGATGTAAGGAGAAAAAAGCGTATGGAATTATTAAAATTAGAAGACTATCAAAATTTAGAAGCCAAAAAAGTCATTGACTATTTTGCGGAAATTAGTAAAATTCCAAGAAGGTCTGGAGAAGAAAAACAAATTAGAGAATATCTTGAAAAATTTGCTAAGAATAGAAATTTAGAATATGTAAAAGATGAATATGAAAATATCATTATTTATAAAAAAGCAAGCAAAGGAAGAGAAACAGAAGAAAGCTTAGCTTTTCAAGCACATACAGATATGATATGTGAAAAAGATATCGGAATTCAACATGACTTTTCAAAAGACCCTATTAATTTATACAAAGAAGGAGACTATATAACAGCAAAAGGAACAACCTTAGGAGCAGACAATGGTATTGGTGTTGCCTACATGCTGGCTATATTAGATAGTGATATCTCCATTCCAAACCTAGAATGTATTTTTACAGTACAAGAAGAAACAACCATGATTGGTGCAATAAAAATAGATGCCAAAAATATTCGAGCAAGAAAAATTATTTCATTAGATAATGGAAAAGAAGGAAAGATTTTAATTAGTTCGGCCAATTGCAATGAATGGGTAGGGATAATGGAAGCTGAAAAAGAAATGGTTAATGAAAAAAATGAAATCTATAGATTAAGCTATGAAAACTTTTTAGGAGGACATTCTGGTGGAAATATTGGAGATGAAAAAAGAGGCAATCCAATAAAATTAGCAATGGAAGCATTAGAAAATACTAGCAATGTTCAAATTATAAAATTAAAAGGTGGTAGCAGAGTAAATGTAATACCAAGAGAATTTATGATAGAATTTTGTGTTTTAGATAAAGAGGATAAGACAAATAAAGTAATTAGTAACGGTGAACTAGAAGGAGAAAATAAAATTAAAAATATTGAGGCAAATTCAGAAGAAGTAATTCAAAAAATACAAGCAAAAATCCAAAAGCAAAAAGAAAAATTTCAAAATGAAACGATAGTACTAGAAAAATTAGAAGAAAATAAACAAAATCAAGAAATAATAAAAGCATATTCTAAAAACAAGAGTAGAGAAATCATCGATTTTGTAAATGAATATAAAAATGGAGCATTAAAAAGAGAAGAAAATCAAAATGTCATATTATCTGCAAACTTAGCAGTTTTAACAGAATGTAAAAATGGAATGCAAATCGAATTTTCAGAAAGAAGCAATAAAAAAGAATTAGAAAAAGAATATTTGCAAGAATTACAACAATTGATAACAAAATATGGCATAAACATAACATGGCATCAAGAACTAAAAGGTGTAGAAAAAAAGGAAAATAACAAACTATTAGAAAAATGTCAAAAAGCATATTTACAGGTATTTAATAAAAAGATGGAAGAAATTGTCTCACAAGGTGTTGTAGAGGGCGGATTTTTTGCTGATAAAATGCCAGATTGCGAATATGTATGTATAGGACCGAATAGTTACGATGTTCACTCTCCAAAAGAAAGAGTATCTATTTGCTCTATTGATAGAATTTGGAAAGTTATAAAAGAAATTTTGAAATAAATTCTGTTCAATTGGGGATGTCTCAAAAAGAAACGTCCCCAATTGGACATTATAAATATTTTTTTAATCTCTCCACATTATTTTCTTGAAATTGGATAAAATTTGTTAAAATATTTTTTATCTCTTTAGTTGTTTCAGGATTATTATTCAATAATTTCACACCCTCAATAATTCCCATATTGGTACCTTTAATTAGCATTTCAGCAATTTTAGAATCGGAATTGTCTGTTAATGTACTCATTTGAATATCAAACCATCCCATCATTTTTTGTGCAGGATTTAATTCTTTTGGAAATTCTTCATATTTACCAAGTTCGGCATTTACATCATTTAAAATTTCATTATATTGATTATATTCAGATTGTAAATCATCTTTTAATTGGTCATCAGTTACTTTCTCAGCAATAGAAGAAATAGAATCCATTCCCATCTTAATTCCTTTATTTATTTCATTTAAAATATATTCTGGTCGATTCATTTTTAACCTCCTTGATATGATAAATTTTATTATGAAAAACAATTAATTTTATAAAGGATAGAGAATTTTTATTTTTTAATGTTTTTCTTATATTATTATGTACAAATAAATGAAAAATATAAATATAAATTTTAAGTGAATAAAAAAATAAAAAAAGGGAAAAAATTTATATATAAAATAAAAGATTGGAGTGAAGAAAATGGAAGAAATGGTAAATACATTAAATGAATTTCTTGCGGATTTGAATGTATTTTATAGAAAATTACAAAATTATCATTGGAATGTGAAAGGAAAAAACTTTTTTGTTTTGCATGAAAAATTAGAAGAATATTATGACAAAATCAATGAAGAAATTGATGAAATTGCAGAACATATATTGACTTTGGATAAACAACCTCTAGGTACAATGAAAGATTATCTAGAGAAAACATGTATTGAAGAAGCAAAAAATGCAAAAATTGAAGGAGAAATTGTATTAGATAAAATACTAAAAGATTTTGAAAACTTATTGCAAAAGGCAATGACAATAAAAAAATTAGCTGATGAAAATCATATTTATGCAACATCTAGTTTAATTGATGAATATATCTTAGAATATAGTAAAATTATATGGATGTTAAAGCAACATAAATAAACTAAAAAATGTATATAATTTTCCTAGAATCAAATACTTAAGGATACTAAAACTAAAGATATAATAGCAATAAAATGTAGGAAAGTCAATAGAAAGAGAAGATAAAAATATAAATTTTAAATGATGAAAATAATAAAAAATGAAAAGCAGAAATCGCTTGTAAATAAAGAATAACAAGTGATTTCTGCTTTTTATTTTTTCCTAGAGTATTTGACTGAAAGAAAAAATTGTAAGTGACAAGAAGCTACAAATTAAGTAATTACAAAGGAAAATAAAAGAAAAGAGGTAGAAAATGGAAAAAATGAAAGAGAGAAAACAACAAAAAGAAAGTCATAAAAATGAACAAACAAAAAGAATAATAAATCAAAAATATATAAATATAAAGTGTGAAGAAAAAAATCAAAAAAATCATGTAGAAAAACAGATTCAAAAAGTAGTAAAGCAACAAATAGAAAACAAAGTAAAGTGCCAGAAGGGAATTACTTTGCTGGCATTAGTCATAACAATTATTGTTTTACTAATCTTAGCAGGAATTACGATAAATGCTATAACAGGAGATAATGGACTAATTAGAAATGCAGGAAGAGCCAAAGAAGAAGCAGAAATTGCCAATGAAAAAGAGATACTAGAAAAAGCAACAGTACAAGCAATGGGAAACAATAAATATGGAAATATCGAAGAAGCAGAATTGCAAGAACAACTAGATAAAGAAACAGGAGAAGGAAAAACAGAAGCAACAGATATAGGAGAAGAATTTGAAGTAGTATTCAAAGAAAGTAGAAGATATTATACTATTGATAAAGATGGAAATGTAGGAGAAGCACAAGATATCATAGAAGATAAATATCCAGGAGATATTACAGTTGGAACAGATGGAAAAACATTAGCAGGAACAGAGGCAGAACCATATGAAATTTGGTGCATAGAAGATTTAGTAGCTTTTTCTAATATAGTAAATGGAAGCGGTATAAAATTAGAAAATGGAGAGCCAGTACAAGTAACAACGGCTAATAGAAATAGTTTTAGTGGAAAATATATAGCATTAAAAACCAATTTGAATTTTAAATCAAAATTATCTTATCAAAATAGTGAAAGAACAGACTTTGGAGATATAAATGGAAATGCAGATGATGGAAACACATTAATGAATGAGATGACGACAGGAACAGGTTTTAAACCAATTGGACTTAATAATATTTTTTATGGAAATTTTGATGGAAAAGATAAAGAAACAGAGGAAATTTATAAAATAAGTAATCTATATATTAATTATGAGAATGACACACAATTAAATAATTATGGATTTGGAAGAAGTATTGGATTATTCGGAACAGGACATATACAATATACGATAATAAAAAATCTAGAAATTTCTGGAGAAATTAAAGGTGCTGGACATACAGGTGGAATAATAGGGCAGTATGCCAATTTAATAGAAAATTGTACTAATCATGCTAATGTAACAGGATATAATATGGTGGGAGGCATTATTGGATATAGTGCACAGATAACAAATTGTACAAATACAGGAGACATAGTAATAACAGGAAGAAGATGGGGATATGGCGGAGCAGGAGGTATCATTGGAAATGGTGATAATGTAAAAAATTGTATAAATAAAGGAGATATATCTGGAAATGTAACAGTAGGAGGTATTATAGGATATAACAATTCAAGTGACTGCAAAATTGATAATTGTGGAAATTATGGAAATGTTACTTTAAATGGAACAAGTAATCAGAGTGCAGTAGGAGGTATTCTAGGTTATAATACACAAAAAGTTGAAATAAAGAATACATACAATCAAGGAAGTATATTAGGAAACGGAACTTTAGCGGGTTCAGGAGGAATTGTGGGAGCAAGTAAAGGAAGTGCTAATGATAGTGAATTAATATTAAGTATTTATAATTCTTTTAATACTGGAGAGGTAATACATGAAAATAGTATTGTAGGAGGAATTGTTGGAAATCAAGGAAAGATATGTGCAAAGAATTATATTTATATTGAAAATTGTTGGACTGTGGGAAAAAATACTGATTATGGAAGTATGATAGGAACAATTAATAATGATATTATCAATATAGAAATGAAAGTGGAAATTAATTATTCATATTATACTAGTGGAAAATCAATTGGAAATATGAGCAAAGTAGATGATGAAAATATTGTTGACAATGCAATACAAAAAACAGAAAATGATATTAAGACACAAGAATTTGTAGATTTATTAAATTCTTATAGAAAAGAAGGAGAACAAACATATCCAACAGATTGGAACAAATGGAAATTGGGAGAAGAAGGATATCCTGCATTTGAATAAATTATCCAACAAATTCTAAAATATTTCCAATCACATTCGTAATAAAATAATTTATTAATAATCTGCACTTGTGTACATAGTGCTTAGCAGTAAGACTTATATAAAAAGAAAAAATGTTCGCAAAAAGTATTGACAATTTTTAAAATTGTGGATACAATAAAGGCGAACATTTTTTTTAGGTTATAGCAAATACAATTTCCTATAATCTAAAAAAATTGTACAGACAATTGTAAAACAATTTTTTGCACAACAAATCTTATATGCTTCTTGCTAGATCTTACATTAATATAGTAAATGTTAAAAATTATAGAAAAGGTCTAGTGAATATAGATTTGTTTTAATATATAAATATAATATTGTACAAAAAATGCTAATACTAGCAAAATAGCACAGACTATTTTGTAAAATAAATGAAAGTCGAGGAATGTGTTATGATATCATCTTTACATATTAAAAACATAGGAATTATAGAAGATCTAAATATTGATTTTAATAAGGGACTAAATGTATTAACAGGAGAAACTGGAGCAGGAAAAACACTAATTATAGATTCACTTCAAATTATATCAGGAGGCAGATTTTCCAAAGATATGCTAAGAAAGGGAGAAACAAATGCCTTTGTTGAACTTTGCTTATATTGTCCAGAAAATGAACATGCAATAGAAGGAAACATCATCGTTTCAAGAGAAATTAATGCAAATGGTAAAAATATGTGCAAAATTAATGGAAGAATGGCAACAGTTAATGAATTGAGAGATTTTATGAAGCAATTTATAGAAATTCATGGACAAAATGACAACCAAAATTTATTAGACAATAAATTACATTTAAAATATTTAGATGGATTTATTGGAAAATCAATATTAGGAGAAGATAAAGCAAAATATAAAGAATTATATAGACGTTATTTAGAAATTAAAGAAGAATTAAAACAAAATTATGGAGATGATAAAGAAAGACAAAGAAAGTTAGACTTGTTAAGATATCAAACAGAAGAAATCGAACAGGCAAAATTAAAAGAAAATGAAGAAGAAACATTAGAAGAAAAAAGAAATATATTTTTAAACTCAGAAAAAATAGCAGATAATTTAAATGAAGCAGATAGTCTATTGTCTGAAAGCACAATAGATAGTTTAAGCATGGCAATTCGTGCATTAGAAAAAATTGAAAACATCGATAAAAAATATGAAACTGTAACAACTAGTTTAAAAAGCTCTTATTATGAATTACAAGAATTAGCCAGAGATATTAGTAGTTACAAAGAAGATGTTTACTTTGACGCTGATGAAAGAAATGCTATAGAAGAAAGACTAGATATCATTTATTCTTTAAAAAGAAAATATGGTAATAGCATACAAGAAATTTTAGCATATAATGAACAGGTAAAAGAAGAGATTTATCATATAGAAAATTTAGAAGAACATAATAATCAATTAAAAAAAGAGTTAGAAAAAATAAAGAAAAATATGAATACAATTGCTAAGAAAATGAATATGATAAGAACAGAATATGCAAAAAAATTAAGTGAAAATATTAATCAAGAATTAGTTGATTTAGAAATGAAAAATGCAAAAATAAATGTCAAGGTAGATTATATAGAAAATGAATTTTTCAAAACAGGAAAAGACATTGTTAAATTTTATATTACAACAAACTTAGGAGAAGATGAAAAAGAATTATCAAAAATTGCATCTGGTGGAGAAATGTCAAGGACGATGTTGGCTATCAAAAAGGTATTAGCAGACACAGACAGTATACCTGTATTGGTATTTGACGAAATCGATACAGGAATTAGTGGAAAGGCAGCAAATGCAGTAGCTGTAAAATTAAAAGCAATTGCTAAAAAACATCAAGTAATGTGCATATCACATTTGCCAAATATTGCAGCTATGGCAGATTACAACTATTTTATTAGTAAAAACGTGAAAGAAGAAAGAACCAAAACACAAATTAGATTATTAAAAGAAAATGAAGTCATAGAAGAAATTGCCAGAATTTCATCAGGAGAAATTAATGAAGTAACTCTACAATATGCATATGAACTAAGAAATAAAAAAGCAAGTTAAATGTATAGATTTCATGAAATTGTAAAAACTGTATATATATGTAAATAGAATATTTTTTGAAGAGCAGTGTTGCTCAAAAAGGAGGTTTTATGAAAAAGAGTTCATTAATTAAAAATGTAGAGGCAATAGAAATATTGGACTCAAGAGGAAATCCTACTTTACAAGTAGAGGTAGTAACAGAAGAGGGAATATGTGGTGTGGCAGCAGTGCCATCAGGTGCTTCAACAGGAAGTTTTGAAGCAGTAGAATTACGTGATGGGGAGAAAAATCGATATAATGGAAAAGGGGTCTTAAAAGCAGTCGAAAATGTTAATAAAAAAATTAGTAAAAAAATCATTGGCATGAATGTATTTGAGCAAAGAAAAATAGATGAAGAAATGATACGACTAGACGACACATTAAACAAATCTAATTTGGGAGCAAATGCGATTTTAGGTGTTTCATTAGCAGTAGCAAAAGCAGCAAGTAATACATTAGGAATTGAACTATACAGATATATAGGTGGAATTAACGCAAAAAAACTGCCTGTTCCAATGATGAACATATTAAACGGAGGTAAACATTCAGAAAATAATATTAGTATTCAAGAATTTATGATAATGCCAATAGGAGATATTACATTTGCAGAAAGATTACGTAGAGGTGCAGAAATTTATCATACCTTAAAAAATGTATTAAAAGAAAAAGGATTTGCAGTTGGTGTAGGAGACGAAGGCGGTTTTGCACCAAATCTAGAAAATGAAGAAATGGCTTTAGATGTTATCATAGAAGCAATCAAAAAAGCAGGATATGAACCAGGAAAAGACATTGTATTAGCCTTAGATGTTGCAAGTACAGAAATGAAAGAAGAAGCCAAAAAGATTGGAAAAGATGGTTACTATTTCTGGAAAACAGATGTCTTAAAAACAAATGAAGAAATGATAGACTATTTAGTAAATTTATGTAACAAATATCCAATTGTATCAATAGAAGATGGGTTAGCAGAAGAGGATTGGGACAATTGGCAAATTCTAACAGAAAAATTAGGAAAGAAAATTCAATTGGTAGGAGATGATTTGTTTGTAACCAATATGTCTAGATTAAGAAGAGGAATAGACAAAAAAGTAGCAAATGCTATTCTAATAAAACCAAATCAAATAGGAACATTAACAGAAACCTTGGATACAATTCAAATGGCAAAAGAAAATGGCTATAAAACAATTATTTCTCATAGATCTGGAGAAACAGAAGATACAACAATTGCAGATATTGCAGTAGGTGTTAATAGTATGCAAATCAAAACAGGTGCACCTTGTAGAACAGATAGAGTTGCAAAATATAACCGATTATTAAAAATTGAAAGTGAATAGGACAATTTGGGACAGGTTGGGATTTTTGTCGAATATTGTCGTTTAAAGATAAAATAATTTTAAACGACAATATTCGACAAAAGTGCTACAAAACCCAACCTGTCCCAAATTGTCTCAAAATTTAACCGAGCTAGAATTGTTTCTTCTATTGATTTTTTCTTACGATTAGTATAGAATTCATAGTAAGAATATATAATT
Organism: uncultured Eubacteriales bacterium; assembly: GCA_949294555.1. Taxonomy (GTDB): domain Bacteria; phylum Bacillota; class Clostridia; order TANB77; family CAG-508; genus CAG-269. The sequence continues at coordinate 61,949 of CASFHP010000010.1, read as the reverse complement.
TAAAAACATAGTTTTTATACAAAAGTAATAAAAATAATGAACAGGAGAAAATAGTAATGGAAAAACTGATTGTTATTGAAGGAAAGAATACATACAAATATAATGACATAGAAAGTTTAGTGAAAAACTTTATACATCCAAATTATTATGAGGTGACAACTGAGCAAAGAGAAGAAGAATTAGAGAAAAAGGCGGTGGCAAATACAACACTGGATAATATTCCTATTATAAAATGGAAAGATAGAAATGTAATAAAAGATATATCAAATGCCATGATTTTATATGATGAATTTACATATATACTTTCTATGCTACAACTTCAGAAATTTTATTTATTAGAAGCAAAAGAAGCAAATATATTTGGAAAATATATTAACCAAAATGATATAAAAGACAATTATATTATTGTTAATTCATTCGCAAATCAAATTATGCAAAAATATTTAGAAGATAAATAAAAGGAATTGAGGATACAATGGATAAAAGAGAAGAAAGATTAATTAATTTAACAGAAGAGCAAAAGCTAGAGAGGCTAAAAGAAGAAACCAATTATGCTTATATCAAATTTTTAGTTATGCATTTACTAAAAGATGAAAATAAATTAAAAATGATGCATTTATTGTATGAAAATGATGTAGATGAATTGATTTGCAGTTTACAGTCAGATGATTTAAAGTTGGACTATATAAGAAATTTACCACAAGATAGTATAAGAGCGGTAAATGTTGCTAAAAGTATAACATCAGATCATGAAAAATCAGAAAGTTTAGCAATGTTTCAAGATGAATATGCAAGAACTGAAATTATTAAGACAATGCAATTAGATAAAAATAAAATGGAGGCTATGTTTTACTACATAACAAATATGAGTAATCGTAGAGAAATTATTACTACATTTATAAATACAGAAAACAAAATTGATGGTTTGTACTATATTATTGATGACGATTATGAAAGAAAAAAGGTAATAGAAAGCATTTCATTTGAAAATGATGAACAATTATTGCAAGCAGTAACAGTATTACACACAGATTATGAAAAAATGTCATTAATAGAACAAATAAATGATATAAAAAATAAAGAAAAGGCAATTACAAATTTAAAATCAGATATAAATAAATTAAAGATTATTATAACATTACCAGAAGAAGATAGATTACAATATATACCTGTTATAGAAGAAAAATATAAAGATGAAATTATTAATTCATTGAAAGAAGATAAATTAAAAAAGCAATCATTATCTTATGCTAAAACCGAAGAAGATATTACACAAATATTAATGAGTATAGAGGATGAGGATTTTAAGTTACAGTATGCACAAACAAAACTAAAAGATGAAACTAATCAATCAATGGTTTTTGCTACACTTCAAAATGATGAACAAAAATTATCATTAGCTAAAACGATGAAAGAAAAAGCAAATCAGGTGCTTATTCAAATGTCTTTAAAAGATAGAGAAACATTAAAAGAACTTTTCCTAAAGCAAAATAGAAAATATCAAGAAATCGATTTAGGACCAGAAATGACAATTGGTATAGAAATTGAAACAGAAGGACCAAAAGGAAGAAAGTTATGCCAATTAGAAAAAATTATCGAAAGAAGAGATGACTTCTTTGAAATAAAAAGACATTGGAAAATAGAATATGATGGCAGTTTAGAACCGAATAAAGGTGCAGAAACAATTTCTCCTATTTTACGAGATACACCAGATAATGTAGAAGAAATTTACATGGTTTGCCAAATGTTAGAACAAATAGGGCAAGAAGCAACAGATAACTGTGGTGGACATGTTCACATAGGTGCAGATTATTTAACTAGTAAAGAATCTTATTTAAATTTATTTGAAATCTGGGGAAATACAGAAAGAATTATGTATTTAATGAGTAATGAGCCTGGGAATATACCTAGAAGTGAAGTTGATCAGAATGCAGCATCATTTACATCAATAATCGAGGAGGCAATTAAAAAAGGTAGTATTCAAATTGATGGAGAAGAAGACCTAGAAGAATTGATATCAGGAATACAATCTGTACAAGATGGAGAAAAATTCTTTGGAATGAATCTACTAAATGTTAATAATGGTAAAAATACAATCGAATTTAGAGTAGCAAATGGAACAAAAAATCCAGACACATGGATTGAAAATATACGACTATTTGGAAGAATTGTACAAGTATCGCAGGAATTAGTAGAAATCGAAAAGAAAGAACAAATAACAGAAGAGGAAAAGACAAACTTAGAATTAAAAGAAAAATTGAAAGAAGATTTACCAGAAAAAGAAAAAATGGAATTATTACTAGATTTACTATTTTTTGAAGATGAAAAAGAAGTTTATAGAACAAGATATATAGAAAATGTAAAAATATTAGAAAATATGCGTGAAGAAGATAATCCATTAAGAGAAATAAATTTTGTAGGAAAATTAGGTCTAAAAAAATCTCATAAACTAGAAGAATTTGTCGACGTAGCAAATCAAGAACGTTACGAAACTGTTGGTAATATTGAACAAGAAACAATAAGAGGAATAAACGGAATACGAGAGCAACAAGAAGGAATTCGAGGATAGGAGGATACAAATGCTAAGTGTGGAATATAGGGAAGCAATGGTAGAAATACTAGATATTTTAGACCATACAGATGAGAAATTAAAAAATAAAATTCCGCAGAAATTAATAGCGTTTTGGAGGGAAAATCAATCCACGTCCTATAAACCAAATTTAGACCATGATAAACCTCTTAACGAAATGAATTTAAAAGATAAAACAAAAGCAATTATTGCTATGATATCTGTAAAATATTTGTGTAATGAAAAACAAAAACAAGAAATACAAAGCAATTTAAGAAAAAATGAGGAAACTTATCAAAATAAATTAAGAGAAAAATATAATCCAGATTTCCTTGTTAAAAAGAAAACATATCAAACAAATGAAAAAACAAGAGAAGAACAACAAACCAGTATGATTACATGTTGGTCCAGTTTGTTTTTGTACAAACTTTTCACAAAAAATGCATACTTTTTTTATTTTTTTTTAAACCAAAAATGTCCCACAAAACCCAACCTGTCCCAAATTGTCCTATTTCATATTTTTGTTAAGAAAGGTGAATCTTGAGAATGAATAAACAAGAATTCCAATACCAACTACAAATAAAGCTATCATAATTGGTCTACCAGCTGCTGGTAATACAACAGGTGGTTCTGTAAGTTTTAATTTAGGTGTAACATCAGAGGTATCTTCAACAGTTTCTCCATTAAGACTTGTATACGTAATATCCACTCTTTCGTTTGTATCTAAGATAGGACCAACAATACTTTCATCAAAATCTTCTTTTAAACTTAAAGTATATTGTACAGTTGCTGTTTCTCCTGGTTGTAGTTCAGAAATGGTCCATGTAATAGAATTGTTTTCTGTGTTGACTTCAGCAGATACTGTTCCGATATTTGGCTCAGACACATAAGCAAATTCAAAATTGTCAATGATTTCTTGAGGGAAATAATCTGTAACAGTAATATCTGTTAAGACTTGTTCAATTGGTAATAGGTCATTATAAATATCATTGGTAATGGTTTGTTCAATTTCATTATCTTGTATATTATAGAATTTTCCAACTGTTGGATTTTCTTCAGTACCAAAGATTTCTTCGATGATATCTCCATAAGTTTTATCATCTTGTCTAGTTGCAGGAACACTGTCTGTTTCTGTAATGCCTGTAAGCATTGTGATAACATCATATCCAGCAGTATCTAGAGCTTGTAATTGTGCTTTTGTCTTATTAATTACATCATCAGAATAATACATACCATCATAATTTAAGGCAACATTTGGTATACCATCTGTTAAAACAATGATATATTTGTTGTTATCTTCTTCTGTAAAATATTGGCTAGCTAAATTTAGTCCTGCTTCTAAGTCTGTTCTAGGTCCAGTGTATTGAATATTAGAAATTGCAGATACTAAAGCTTGAGGGTCAGAAGATAAATCAGAAACTAAACTAGCGTCATTAATGGTTCCTTCTAAAGAAACATCTTCATTTGTTGAGAAACTAACAACACCAACTTGTAAATTATCATTTCCCTCTAAAATGGTATTGACCAATGTATTAGCAGATTCAATAACCAATTCTTCTCGAGTAGTTGTTCCATCATCAACTGTTTCTTCCATACTCAAAGAGTTGTCAATAACTAACATAATTTCTCCAGTTGGTTGAATTGAGGTCTCTTCATTGGTTACCTGTAATTGAAGAGTAACTTCTTTATCATTTAGATTTTTTTCAATTAATCTTTTCTCAAAACTAGAATTTTCTCCAATCTCGATTGTACATACAGGTTCTTCGACAACCGTCATAGTAACAGTTTCATAAGAAGCAAAAGACAAATTTGCTACTAAAATTAAAATTAAAAATAATGTTATAAAAACACGTTTTTTCATAAGTAATTCCTCCCATAATTTTATTTACTATTATTTTAACACAATAAATAAAAATTACAACAAATTTGTAGAAAAAAATACAAAAATGTGATACAATAAAAAATGCGAATTACATAATAAGGTAATCATATAAATTAAATTGTTATGAATAGTTAGAGACACCTGTGAACAAGGCAAGAAAGGAATGAGTTTTAATATGTTAGAAAATATAAACTCTCCAAAAGATTTGAAGAAATTAAGTATTTTGGAAAAGCAAAAATTAGCAGAAGAAATCCGAAAATATATATTAGAAATTGTATCAGAAAATGGAGGACATCTAGCTTCAAATTTAGGAGTAGTAGAATTAACATTAGCACTACATACCGTATTTGATTTTGAAAAAGATAAAATTGTATGGGATGTAGGGCATCAAACCTATGTACATAAAATTTTAACAGGAAGAAGAGAAGCTTTAAAAACATTAAGAAAATTGAATGGAATAGCAGGCTTCCCAAAAACAAATGAATCAAAATATGATTTTTTTAACACAGGACATAGTAGCACATCTATATCAGCAGCTTTGGGAATGGCTAGAGCAAGGGATTTGAAAAAAGAAAACTATTCTGTATTAGCGGTTATTGGTGATGGTGCCATGACTGGTGGAATGGCATTAGAAGCTTTAAACGATGTGGGATATAGTAAAACAAAAATGACAATTATTCTTAATGACAATGAAATGAGTATATCGCCTAATATCGGTGGACTCAATATGTTACTTAGCAAGTTGAGAACAAAAAGAATGTATACTAGAACCAATGTCATTATGAAAAAAAGAATTAACGAAATACCTGTGATTGGTAAACCTATTGTTAAAATCGTACAAACCATTAAACGAAGTATTAAACAATTAATTATTCCAAAAATGTTTTTTGAAGATATTGGCTTTACATATTTAGGACCAGTAGATGGGCATAATATAGAAGAATTGCAAAGTATATTGACATTAAGTAAACAAATTGACAATCCTGTATTAATCCATGTATTAACCAAAAAGGGGAAAGGTTATGAAATCGCAGAAAAGAATCCAGACAAATTTCATGCAACAGGTCCATTTGACATACAAACAGGAAATGCCAAAAAAGCAAAAGGAAAAGATTATTCTAAAGTATTTGGAGACAAATTAATCGAACTTGCAGAAAAAAATGATAAGATTGTTGCAATCACTGCTTCAATGAAAGATGGAACAGGACTTACAGAATTTAGTAAAAAGTTTCCTGAGAGATTTTTTGACATTGGAATTGCAGAACAACATGCTTTAGGATTAGCAGCAGGTATGGCGATAGATGGAATGATACCTGTTGTACCTATCTATTCTTCTTTTTATCAAAGAGCATATGACCAAGTGATACACGACATTGCTCTTCAAAATTTACCAGTAGTCATGTGTGTAGACAGAGCAGGTATTGTTGGAGCAGATGGGGAAACCCATCAAGGAATTTTAGATATGGCATTTTTTAGATTGGTACCTAATGTAACCATCTTAGCACCAAAAGACTTTCGAGAATTAGAAGATATGTTAGCATTTGCAGTGGATTTGAAAAAGCCTGTGGTTATCCGTTATCCAAGAGGCGGAGAAGATAAGGAACCATTTGAAAAACATGAAACAATAGAAAAAGGAAAAGCAGAAATACTAAAAGAAGGAAATGACCTATCTATTGTAACAATTGGAAAAATGGTTGCAAAAGGCATGAAAATTGCTAAAAAACTACAAGATAAGGGAATAAACGCAGAAGTGATTAATGCCAGATTTTTGAAACCATTAGATGAGCAAACGATAAAAAAATCCATAAAAAAAACTAAAAAAGTAATTACCATAGAAGATGGAACGATTATTAATGGACTAGGAACAGCCATCAAAGAATTAATAATGGATAATCATATGGAAGATATAGAAATAAAAGCCTATGCCTATCCAGATATGTTTATTCAACATGGAAGTGTGGAAGAATTAGAAAAGATATATCATTTAGATGTAGACGATATCGTGGAAGGAGAGATGTAACATACATGAATAAACAAGAATTATTAAAAGACTATAAAAAGCAAGAAGATAAATTATGCTTATCACAAGTATTAGACAAAATGGAAATATCATCAAAAAGAGAAAAAATTGAATATACAGACTTTTTAGATATGTATCAAGTATCTTTGGTAGAAAATTTTTTAAGGAAAAATCAATTTCAAAATTTTAAATTATATGGTGGATATGAAGAAGCAGAAAGAAAAGTATTGATTACATTTCCAGAAAAATTTAATGATACCATGTTAGAAAAAAATTATGACAAAATCTTAAAAGTAGTACGAGTTCAATTACCAGAAGAAGAAAAAGGAAAATACTCACATAGAAACTATTTAGGCGGAATTGTAAAATTAGGATTAAAAAGAGAAAAAGTAGGAGATATTCTTGTAGGAGAAGAAGGAGCAGACATTATCACTGTCAGTGATTTTGCAGAAGTATTAAAAACACAATTGCTATCTCTTACAAGATTTGAAAATGCGAAAATAGAAATAGAAGCCATACAAAAGGTAAGAAAACCCGAGATAAAAATAGAAGAAATTAGTATCATTGTTCCTTCATTACGACTAGATAATATTGTATCAGATTTAGCCAGAACCTCTAGAAGTAAAGCCTCAGAAATCATTGCACAAGAAAGAGTATTTGTAAATGGGCAAAATGAAACAAAAAACTCAAAAACAGTAAAATGTGGAGATATCATAACCATTAGAGGGAAAGGTCGATTTGTAATTAAAGAATTCACAGGGACCACAAGAAGTGGAAGGACAGTTGTTTTAGTAGAAAAATATGTGTGAACATTAGGGACGGAGAGATGATTTTTTCTCCGTCCCCAAATCATCTCTCCATCCCCATTGACATAAGAATGGCATCATATTTGTTATCATAATATTGTTTTCTTCTGCCACATTCTTTAAAACCAAATTTCTGATATAAAGAAATTGCAGAAAAATTATCTTCATTAACTTCAAGATTAATGGCTTTCAAGCTTTTTTGTTTACAAAGACTAAGAATATGGTTTAGTAATAAAGTAGCAATTCCTTGTCTTCTATAATCTTCTTTTACGGCAATATTCATAATATCAGCTTCATCTACGATAATCTTAATTCCAGCAAAACCAACTATCGTATTTTCCAATTTTGCACAAATAAAATGCGATGTTTCACTTGTTAATTCCTCTTTTAAAATATGAATATTCCAAAAATCATCGAATTTAGAAATGTCTAAATTTTCTAAATCAGAAAGTTTCATATCTTCAATTATTAGATTTTTTCCTTCTAATTGCCTTTGTGCTTGAGGCTTTTTTAAATAAAGAGGAAGTAAAGCTTTATCTTCGCCAGATTTTATATATTTTTTTAATCCAGCAAGTCCTAAAAAATAAACATCAATAGTATTTATATCACTTTCAGGAATATGATGATTTAGACAAATAGAGGAATCCTCATTTGCTAAACAGAATTGAGAAGAAAAAGACTTTATTAAATCTTTATAACTTAAACAAGCATCTCCTATAAAAGTAATAGCAGAATCACCATATTTATAAATCAGAAAATTTAAACAATTTTCAACACTGTCAGCTTTAGGACTTTCTAGCAAAGAATAATGACCATTTTCTAATTGGTATACAGCATAATAGCAATTATCATTTTTACAATCAATCAAGCTACAAATGATACCATCTTTTGGGATTGCATATGCCAACCCTTCAAGAGAAGAAATACCAACGGCAGGAATTTGTAAGCTATCTGAAAATGCTTTAACAGTTGCGACACCGATACGAATACCAGTAAAAGAACCAGGGCCAATATCACAAACAAATAAATCCATTTGAGATAAAGTTAAATTGGTTTCTTCTAATATTCTCTTTATAAGTGGCATTAAGCTTTCAGAATGTGTTAATCCATTATTTAATTCCATTTTTTTTACTAAATTTTTATCTTCTAATATAGCTACACTACATATTTTACTAGAAGTTTCAATACTTAATACTTTCAATCTAGTTCTCCTTTTTGATATATTTATTTTAAAAATAGTCAACAAAATATATACTTATATCAGTTTATTTAATAATTCATCATATTTTTCACCATAAGAAGTAATATTTAAAATTCTAGTATTTTCATCAACATCATTTCTTTCAAACTGGATATGAATATACTCTTTTGGAAGGGCGTCTTGAATAATTTCACCCCATTCAATAATGCAAATTCCATTTTCAAAATATTCTTCTCCACCAATTGCATAAAACTCAGAAGAATCTTCTAAACGATACACATCAAAATGGAAAATTTTTGTATCATCTTTTATATATTCATTTACAATTGTAAAAGTAGGACTAGAAATTTCATTTTCTAATCCAAAAAAAGTTAAAATACCTTCCGTTAATTTTGTCTTACCAGATCCTAATTCTCCTGATAAAACAAGCGTATCGCCCTTTTTTAAAAAACTAGCTAACTTTTTTCCAAAATCTAAAGTTTCTTTTTCATTATGGGATATATATGTTAAACGATTCATAATTTACCTCTTAATTCGTAATTTCAATTAATAGTATACTATAGATTAGCAAAAATGTCCAATTTTTCGTATCGACAAATCTCACACTTTAATGATAGTACATATAAATTGTTTAAATAGAAAATAATGCTGTGCTTTTACAGTATTTTATGATAATATAGTGTAGATGGAAAAAATAATAATCAGTAATATGTATAGAAAAATTATTATAAAGGATGATATAAATGAAATACAGAATTGTAAATGGCTCTATATCTTATGGAGCAGAAACCATATTAGAAGAAATCAATTTTGAAATAAAAGAAAAAGACAAAATAGCGATTATTGGAAGAAATGGAGCAGGAAAAACCACATTTCTAAATGCCCTTATAGACAATGACATTTTAGAAGAGGGAATTGGAGAAGAAAAGTTTCACGTATACAAACAAGGAAATCCAGTCATTGGCTATTTGAAGCAAATGAATTTTGAAAATTCTAATAAAACCATGTTAGAGGAAATATTAGAAGTGTATGCTCCTTTATTGAATTTAGAAGAAAAGATACAAGAAAAGGAAAAAGCGTTACAAGACCAAACAGACGAAAAAACAATCAAAGAATATACCAATGCTTTAGAACAATATGAAATACAAGGTGGATATCTGTATAAAAAAGAATATGAAACAGCGATTAAAAAATTTGGCTTTAAAGAAGAGGATAAAAGTAAAAAAATAAGTGAATTTTCTGGAGGGCAAAGAACAAAAATTGCCTTCTTAAAATTGTTGTTAAGTAAGCCAGATATTTTATTATTAGATGAACCAACAAACCATTTAGACATTACAGCCATTGAATGGTTAGAAAATTACTTAAAAAATTATCCTAAAGCTGTTGTAATTGTATCTCATGATAGAATGTTTTTAGATAAGATTGTGAATAAAGTATATGAAATAGAATATGCTAGCATGGTGGAATACAAGGGAAATTATACAGATTTTGAAAGACAAAAAAGAGAAAGATATGAAAAACAGTTGAAAGATTATGAATATCAACAAGCGGAAATCAAGAGATTACAAGCCATTGCAGATAGATTTCGATATAAACCAACAAAAGCCAAAATGGCATTATCCAAACTAAAGAAAATAGAGCAAATGACAATTATCGAAAAGCCAGAAGAATACGATTTAAAAACATTTTATGCAAATTTTGATGTCAAAACACAAAGTGGAAAACTTGTATTAAAAGTTGATAAATTACAGATAGGGTATGATAAGCCAATTGCAGAAGTATGTTTTGAATTATATAAGGGGCAAAAACTAGCCATTATTGGAGAAAATGGAACAGGAAAATCTACTTTGTTAAAAACATTAAATGGGGATATTCTTAAAATTAATGGAGAATTTGAATTTGGATATCATGTGCAAACAGGATATTTTGATCAACAGATGCAATTTTCAAATCCAGAAAATACAGTATTTGAAGAAATAGCAGAAACGTTTCCAGAATTAACAACGACACAAGTAAGAACCTTATTAGGAACTTTTCTTTTTACAGGAGAAGATGTATTCAAAAAAATAAATGTATTATCAGGAGGAGAAAGAGGACGTTTGCAATTGTGCAAAATTCTAAAAAGTGAACCAAATGTCTTGTTACTAGATGAGCCAACAAATCACATGGATATCTTAGGAAAAGAAAGCTTAGAGAATATATTAAAAGATTATACAGGAACTTTAATTTTTGTTTCTCATGATAGATATTTTGTCAATAAACTAGCAGATTGTATATTGGAATTTGATAATGGGAATGTGGCCTTTTATGATAAAAATTATCAAGAATTTTTGGAATACAAAGAGCAGAACAATATAATAGAAGAACAAAATAATTCTAACATAGAAGGTGTAAAAAGCATTCAAAACGTAAAAGATAAAAAGAAGGAAAACAATCCATATTTTATAGAAAAAGAAAGAAATCGAATACAAAATAAAATGAACAAAATTGAAAAAGAGATAGAGGAAAAAGAAAACAAAATCCAAAAAATTGAAAATGAGATGACAAAAGAAGAGATTTGCTCAGACTATATAAAATTAAATGAATTACAAGAAGAAATCCAAAAAATCAATCAAGAAATAGAAGAAAAAATGCAAGAATGGGAAAATTTGAATAATGAACTTTAGGGATTAGTCCTTAAAGTTTTTAATTGTATATAGATATATTTTTTATTTTGAAAAAAATTCTACTTTTTTGTTATAAAATAAAGTTTTTTATTCTTTGATTTCAATACTCTAAAAAAAATTTTACAATTTGATTTTAACAATAAAACATAGTAAAGTCAATAAAATGATAAAAGAAATTTCAAGAAAGATTTTAGAAAAAAATTTATTTTTAAAAAGTATTTATAGTAATAAAAAAATCTGAACCACTAAATATATTAGAGGGTTCAGGTTTTTTTATGTTTTCTTAGAGTATTGAACTGAAAGAAAATATAAAATTCAATAAAAATACCTGAAAACAAAAGAAAATCGAGAAAAGAGGTATCAAAATGAGAAGAGAAGAAGAAAAAACAAAAGTCATAGGAGAAATAGAGAAAATGAAAGCAAATTTTAAGAACAAATTTTGTAAAACACAAATTAAAACTAACATACAAAACCAAACAGGAATTACCTTATTAGTCTTAGTAATAACAATTATTATTTTACTTATCTTAGCAGGAATTACAATAAATGCTATAACAGGAGATAATGGAATTATTGGAAATGCTGGAAGCGCTAAAGAAGAAGCAGAAATAGCCAATGAGAAAGATGTTTTGGAAGAAGCAATTGTGCAAGCAATGGGAAAGAATAAATATGGAAATATCGAAGAGGATAAACTACAAGAGCAACTAGATAAAGAAACAGGAGAAGGAAAGACAGACGTAAATGATGTAGGAGATGACTTTGAAGTTATATTTATTGATAGTGATCGATATTATATAGTGGATAAAGATGGAAATATTGAAGGAGAGTATCCAATTATAAAGGATAAATATCCAGGAGATATAACCGTTGGAATAGATGGAGAAGAATTAAACGGAAAAGCAGAAACAGAAGAGGGAGGAAAGCCTTATGAAATATGGTGTATAGAGGATTTGGTAGAATGGTCTCAAAATTATGAGGCTTATCAAGATGCTTATATAAAATTGGGAAGAACTTTAAATTTTGAGTCTAGATTATCTTATGCAAATGGAAAGATTTTGAATTGTAATTCAATAGAAGAATTACGAGATTTACTAACCAATACTACTGGAAGTGGTTTTACACCAATCATGAATTTTTCAGGTACATTTGATGGACAATCAAATGAGATACAGAATATATATATAAATAAGACAGGAAGAGCAGGATTATTTCAGACAATAGATAATGGAATTATACAAAATTTAGGCATTAGTGGGAATGTAATGGGAACAGAAGAATGTGGTGGGATTTTTGCTAATGGATATAATGAAATAACAATAAGTAATTGCTATAACAAAGCAAATATCATAAGTGAAGGAGATAAATCATGGGCAGGAGGAATTTGTGGAATCATGGGTACTGGACGTTTAACAATTGTTAATTGTTATAATTCCGAAGAAACCAAAATTATGGGAGATATTTGGGCAGGAGGAATTTTAGGAGGAACTAGAACGGCAGCTGCTACACCTTTTATATATAATTGTTATAATTTAGGAAACATAAATGGTGCTACGGTTGGAGGAATCATTGGATATGTATATGACCATGCAGGATGCATAAATGTATATAGTGCAGGAAATATAACAGGATCAACTATTGGAGGAATTGTAGGGGCAGCAATGTGGAACAATGTTTCAGCAAATAAATTTGAAAATTGCTACTTTCTAAAAAGCAATATTGTACAACAGAGCGCAGGGAAAAATATAACAGTAAATGCCACAATGTTAGAAGAGCTAACAGATGAGACAATTAATGAATTGAATACATATATAACGAATAACAGCACATTAACCTCTGGGTGGAAAAAATGGACAATAGAAAATCATAAACCACAATTTATTGAGTGAACAGAAAAGAACAATTAAGCGTAAGATGAAAAAATATAATGATAAAGCATGTTACAGCAAATATATAACATGCTTTTATTACATTTCTGTGACATTTGCAAAAAATGTTGAAAAATATCCATGCTTCATATATAATAAAATTGTATGAAAATTTGAATTTGACAAAGGAGGAAGCATATGGATACATTTGCGAATTACATTTTAGACGAACAAAACTTGGCGGCAAAAATGGAAATAACCTATTATTTAGCCAAAAAGACAAAAATATTTTTTGACAAATCTGTTATATTCAAAACAGAAATTGCAAGAATGTTTGTAAACTATATGAAAGTAGATGTTGATATCAATTTAATCCTAACAGCTTGTCTATTATGTAATTGTAAAAAAGTAGATAATGCACAAGATATAGAAAAAGTTCATTCATATGCAAAAGAAGGCGCAGATTATTTATTAACATTAGGATTTGACAAAAGATTTTGTAAAATGTGTGAAGAAATTAATCGATATAGTAACAGTAATCCAAGAGAAAGAGAAAGTGACGTGCTAGAATTGGTAGACCAATTTGGAGGAATGTTATTAGACAGACCAGAAAGAATCGGATTCCAACCAGATGAAGCCATGGTATTATTAGAACACAGAAATCTAAAAGGGCAATATAACCGATTTTTACACACATTTGGAGAATTTGTGCAAATGATGGAACAAATAGAGTTAACAGATTTAACATCAATGAAATCTTTAAGACGACTAGTAAAAATACATAATGAAACAGAAGATGTAAAAGATTTTATCAAAAAAGTATGCTATGAATATGAACCAAAAATAGATAAGGCAGTAGAAGAATACAGAAAAGACGTAAAAGCGGAAATGTTTAAAGATGCCAATAGACCATTATTTAGTGAAGAAACAACGAAAAAAATATTAGCACATATTGCAGAAGAAAATAGTATGCAAGGCGAAAAATTAAAAAATGAAAATTAAATAAAATTGCCAAAAGTTGCCAAAAGGTGATGATTTGGGGACGGAGATAAAATCATCATTTCGTATTCAAAAAAATCAAACAAAATAATTCATAGGAAATGATGATTTTATCTCCGTCCCCAAATCATCACCTTTTGGCAACTTGAAACAAGAAAAGAGGTATTAAAATGTACGAAATATTTGCAGATTTACATGTACACATAGGAAGAAGTGAAAATGGAAAGCCAATAAAAATTACAGCGGCAAGGTCTTTGAATTTTGCAAACATTGCCAAAGAATGTGCAGACAGAAAAGGAATTCAGGTTGTAGGAATTATTGATTGTGCCTCTCCATATGTTATAGAAGATATCGAGAATTTTTTGCAAACAGGAGACGCCTATGAACTAGAAGATGGCGGTATTATCTATAAAGATAAAGTTTGTATATTGCTAGGAAGTGAAGTAGAAACTTCAGAAGAAGGCAGAAATGGAAAGAAAGGGGCAGCCCATAATATTTGTTTCTTTCCACATTTAACAGATATTAAAGGATTTTCTAATGAATTAAGTCATCATTTAAAAAATATAACATTAAGTACACAGAGGTCTGATTTATCAGGATATGATTTAATTGATATGGTAGAAAAATATAATGGTATATTAATTCCAGCCCATATTTTTACACCATATAAAAGCTATTATGGAAATTGTACAGATAGATTGCAATATATATTTAAAGAAAAATATGATAAAATTTTTGCAGTAGAATTAGGCTTGAGTTCAGATACCTACTTAGCAGACATGATATCAGAATTAGAGAACAAGACATTTGTTACCAATTCAGACGCCCATTCATTACCTAAAATTGCAAGAGAATACAACAAAATGCAAGTAGAAGATATATCGTTTAAAGAAATTGTAAAAGCATTAAAAAATGAAGATGGAAGAAAAGTTGTTGCCAATTATGGATTAGACCCAAAACTTGGAAAATATCATAGAACCTATTGTGATGATTGTGAAAAAGCAATAGAGACCAAAGAGCCAGTTGAAACTTGTCCATATTGTGGTGGAAAAAATGTGACATTTGGTGTTTTTGATAGAATAGAATTAATTCGAGATAAACAAGAATCAAAAAGTCCAGAAAATCGACCACCATATGTATATCAAATTCCATTAGGATTTATTCCAGGGGTTGGAGGAAAGACAATTACCAAACTATTAGATACCTTTGATACAGAAATGAATATTCTTCACAAATTATCAAAAGATGATATAGAGGCAGTTGTAGGAGAAAAAATTGCAAACACCATAGAAAAAGCAAGAATGGGAGAATGTAAAGTACAATCAGGTGGTGGCGGAAACTACGGAAAAGTAGTTTAAATATTTTTATATATTATAAAAATATAATATAACGCTTAGCAAAATAGAGAATGTTTTAAAATAAAAAATTATAGTTCTATAAATCTTCTTATCGAATACACATTATGTATAAGCGATAAGGAGTTTTTTATGAAAGAAAAGAAACAATTGAAAATATTAAAAATTATCAAAGAACATGTTATTCACAACAAAAAAGAATATCTGATTATCTTTTTTGTATTTGTGATAGGCATATTTAGTGGTGTGTTTTTCATAAACCATTTACAAGAAGAACCCAAAACAGAAATTACCAATTATTTAAACCAATTTATAGAAAAATTTAAAAGTTTAGAAAGTATGGATTATATAGGACTATTACGAAATGCCATTACACAAAATGCACTACTAGCAATTGTTATTTGGTTTTTTGGAACAACAGTAATTGGTATACCAGTCGTATTTGCCATCATTATATATAGAGGATTTTGCCTAGGATATACCATTTCTTTATGTATTACCATTATGGGCCTAGGAAAAGGAATTAGCTTTGTATTGGTAACATTGGTATTACAAAATTTGTTATTTATCCCAGCAATGCTAGCAATTGCTGTTAGTGGCATTAAACTATATAAATCTATTGTAAAAGATAAGACAAAAGAAAATGTAAAGTTAGAAATCTTGAGACACACAGTATTTTCAGGGATTATGTTGATTATTTTATGTATTTCAGCCGTAATAGAAATCTTTTTATCTACAAATCTATTGAAAATGGTTATTAAATATTTTTAAAAAAATATCGAAAAATGTATTTACTTTTTTTTAATAGTTTGATATAACATATATAGTTTATGTAAATACAATTTTAAAAATATAGAGGTAGGGGAAAAAACATGGATAGACAATTAAAATTCTTTTTTAACTTTTTAGAAAATGACAAAAAATTATCAAAAAACACATTGGAATCATATAAGAGAGATTTAAAACAATTTAGAGAATATTTAGAGGAGCACGGAATTCACTATAATCGAGTAAAAGAAGAAGATGTACAAAACTATATACAAGAATTACAAGATAAAGGAAAAAAACCTTCAAGTATATCAAGATGTATTGCATCTATTAGGTCATTCTTCCAATTTATCTTAAAAAATAAGAAAATAAAAGTAGACCCAACAGCCAATATACAATCTCCAAAAATAGAAAAAAGAACACCAAATGTATTAACTTCTAAAGAAGTAGAGTTGCTACTAAAACAACCAGACACGGTTGATTTAAAAGGTGTAAGAGATAAAGCAATGCTAGAATTTGCTTATGCAACAGGAATGAGAGTAACAGAAATTATATCTTTAGACATAGATGATGTTAACTTAGAGGAAGCTTATGTCATCTGTAAAAACGGAAATAAACAAAGAATTATTCCATTAGGTTCTATGTCACTAAAAGCATTAAAAGCATATATAGAAGAAGCAAGAGGTGTATTAATCAAAAGCGAAGATGAAAAAGCATTATTTGTCAATATAAATGGTGGCAGACTTACAAGACAAGGATTTTGGAAAATTATTAAATATTACAAAGAACAAGCACATATCACAAAAGATATCACACCACATGTTTTGAGACATTCATTTGCAACACATTTATTACAAAATGGTGCAGACTTAAGAGCAATTCAAACAATGCTTGGACATTCAGACATATCATCAACACAAGTATATATGCAATTCCAAGATGAAGGCTTAAGAGATATTTATAAAAAAGCACATCCAAGAGCATAGTGTCCAATTGGGGACGTTTCCTTTTGAGACATTTTGCATAAAAGTAGTTACAGGATTATATGTAAAGTATAATTTATGTAGCTACTTTTTTAGTATAATAAAACTTGTATTTCGTCAAGGAGATATGGTAAAATACTGTTTATAAAAATGATAGAAAGCAAAAGGAATGAGAGTAAAAATGAAAGAATTTATAAGAAGTATTATTGTAATACTAGCATTGTGCATGATTATCTTAACATTAACCATAGCCTATTTTTTTAATACAGACATCGAAACCAACGAACCAGAGCAGGTCATAGAAGAATGTGAAATACAAACATATACATACATGGAAAGAAAAGTATTTACCATTACACCAAAAAACACAGAAGAAAATGGAAATTCTAAATATATTGTATATTTCCATGGAGGCTCATATATGGCAGAAGCAACCCAAAATCATTGGGATTTTTTGGAACAGCTTGTTAAAGATACAGGATATACAGTGATTATGCCAGATTATCCATTAACCCCTAAAAATACATATAAAGAAGTGTATGCTATGGTAGAGCCATTATATAAAGAAATTATAGAAAAAGTTGGAAATGATAATGTCATCTTTATGGGAGATTCCGCAGGCGGTGGCTTAGCACTTGGACTATATGAAAAAATTGCAGAAGGAAATATGGGACTTCCTGCTAAAACCATTTTAATTTCGCCATGGTTAGATGTTAGATTAGAAAATGAAAATATCCAAGCGGTTGAGAAAAATGATACAGTTTTAAATAAGGAAGCTTTGCGAATTGCTGGCATTGCCTATGCAGGAGCAGATGGGATAGATGGTTATTTGGTAAATCCGATAGAAGGCGATTTGTCAACTTTAAAAAATATCAAAATATGGATAGGTACATATGATATATTGGAGCCAGATTGCCAATTATTACAAGAAAAAGCTCAAGAAGTTGGTGGAGATGTAGAAATTAAAGAATATGAGCAAGCAAAACATATTTGGTTGATTGATAAAAATTCCGATGATACGATTACAGAAGAAGCATATCAAGATTTATTAGAAGAATTAAGAAAAAACTAAATTTGGTCAAGATATAATTGACTATAAAGGTTTATGGGTAACCTTTTAAAAACCTAAATATATTATACAAGGAATGTCATTTTATGAATGATAAAAAAGAAAAGATATATTGGAGAAGATTAGATAATTCTGCCAAAATATTTCCCATATCTGCTGGAAAAAAATATAGTACAGTTTTTCGATTATCTGCTCTCTTAACAGAAACCATTCAACCTGAGATTTTAACAGTAGCAGTAGAAAAAGCATTAGAGCAATATGAATTTTTTAGAGTAAGATTAAAGAATGGATTTTTTTGGAACTATTTAGAATATAATCCCAAAAAGCCAATTGTAGAAGAGGAGAAAGACTATCCTTGTAAATACATTGAACCAAAAGAAAATAACAATTATTTATTCAAAGTTACCTATTTTGACAGAAAAATCAATATTGATATATTTCATTCTTTAACAGATGGAAATAGCGGGGTTATGTTTTTTAGAGAGATTGTATATAATTATATAGAATTGGCACATAAAGAGGAATTTCAAGAAGAATTAAGAATTAAGAGAAAATTTGACTTGTCAGCAGAAGATAGTTATATCAAAAATTATAACAAAAAAGCAAAAGGTAATAACTCTAATAGAAAAGCATATAAATTGGCGGGAAGAAAAATCAAATTTGGAGCGATTTCTGCTATACATGAAATGATAGATTTACCAGCATTAAAAGAAGAGGCAAAGAAACAGGAAGCAACCATTACCCAATACTTAACAGCAGTATTAATTTATGCAATTTATCAAGCAAATTATTTAAAAAATAAAGGAAAAAGACCAATAAAAGTTTGTATACCAGTAAATTTAAAAAAATACTTTCCTTCAAATACAATTTCTAATTTCTTTTCTTATATAACTGTAGAAGCAGACATGAAAAAAGATACATTAGATACATTTGAAAAGATATTAGAATTTGTAAAAAAAGATTTTGCCAAAAAATTAACACCAGAAGAAATACAAAAAACAATGTCTGGAAATGTAAAGTTAGGAACTAATCCATTTATAAAGGTAATTCCATTGGTATTAAAAAAGCCAATTGTTCGATTAAGTTATTTGGAAATTAGAAAATATACCACGACCACATTTTCAAACATAGGAAGAATAGGTATTATTGGTAAATATCAAAAATACATAGAAGACTTTTTAATGCTAATTGCACCAGAACCAGTTGAAAAAATAAAATGTTCAGCGTGTTCATTTGAAAACCATATTGTCTTTACATTTACTTCTATTTTAGATGATTGTAGTATTGAAAAAGAATTTTATAAATTTTTAACAGAAAAGAATATAAAGGTAACCATTGAAAGTAATGAAATTTTAGACATGGATAGTAAAGGTTGAAAAATAATTACAATTTTGGCGTTGCGCAGTGGCGAACTTCATTTGAAATAAAATACATATATGTCAACACAATAAAAGCAATAAAAAAGAATAAAAAAAATAAAAAGAAAAAAAAAGAGAAAGATAACAAATCGGAAAGGAAAAATAAATGCTATATCCGAAAAAATTAAATAGTAAAAAAAGGAATTTGTTAATAAAAATTTTGTTAGGTGTATCTGTAGGAATTGCCATTATATTAACCATCATCAACAAATTAACCACACCAGAAATTCATTGGGCAGCACTTGCCAATAGTGGCATATTATATGCGTGGATAACAGCAAAATATTCTATAGACAAAAGAACCAATATTGCAGGACATGTCATGATACAAGCCATTGCCATTTCACTATTAACGGTTTACATAGATTATAACTTAGGATTTGGAGGCTGGTCTTTGGAAATCTCAATTCCTATCATTATTATAATAGCCAATGTCACCATGCTTGTATTAACTATTGTTAGCCATAGAAAATATATGCGATATGCCATATATCAATTAGTTATTTGCATATACAGCTTAATTCCTATTTATTTTATGCAAAAAGGGATGATAGACAATTATGTTTTAAGTTATGTGGCAATAGGAATATCGATTGTAAATTTTATTTTAACCATAATACTTTCCGCAAGAGATGTTAAAGAAGCAATTATCAGAAAATTTCATATGTAGACAATTGGGGACAGGTTGAGAATTGTCTCAAAAATGTCGAATTTTGTATAATTGCTAGAACAATACAAGATTTTTTGTTACGATTCAGTATTTAATTTCTGTAAGGTATATATATTATATTTTTCGCTATCCCAACACTTTACATACTCTAACTAAATCAGCTCCCATGGGACTATCGCTGATTTAATAAGAGTATGTAGCGTGTCGGTCCCCCCGAAATCCGCTTAAAATATAATATATATACCTTCCAGAAATTAAACACTGAACATTTTTATTAATGCATAAGAAAACAAAAGGCAGTCAAAGAACTTGACTGCCTTTTGAGGATTGAGGGACCTCAGCAGAAAGTTCTGCTGCCAAGTCCCTAAGAGTTGTCTCGTTGAGGTGCCCTGGCCGTACATATAAATATGCAAAGGCTAAGGCAGCCTCTTCAGAAGATTGGGCTTCATTCCAATCTTCAACTGTGTAACCATGATAGTTAGCCAGCTGAAAATTGGCGTATTCTGAAGAGTCTTTTAACTCTTCCAGAATAAAGTCCAGTTGGAGATAGAAGTTTGTGACTTCTTCTCCACGCTCCTTTGCGAACTCGGACAATTGCTCTTCACGAGCCATTGTCCAACACATTAGTCCTGTTGAGGGGAACTCTCCCTCATGGACAGATGTGTCAAAATTGGACTGTTGCCGAATATTGGCAACAATACCAACTGACTGTTCTGGAGACAGGTCTCCATTTTTGAGCAGGTACTCATAAGCTTCCTGCGCAGGAGACAAATCTCCATTTTTGAGCTCCTGCTCAATATTTTTCTTGTTTAAGAGTGTTGCCACGAGCAACATCGTGCTGCCAATTATTAAAAGAATTAATCCCAATAATAACAGCCGTTCCTTTTTGGTTTTGAATAATTTTTGCATCTGTTTTCCTCCTTTTTATAAAAAAACCAATTTTAGTTACATCTTTATTATACCACAAATTAACATAATAATCAAAATAAACTACTGCTATTGCTATTGCTAATTCGTAATTTGAAAATATATACTTTCCCATCTTTTAAAAATATAAATAAAAAAATACAACCCAAAACCAAAGAAAACATACAAAATATCATAGTTTCACTTTGTGAAATGTAGAAGAGAAATTTTAAAAATCCACACAATAAATTTCCCAACATCCTTTCCAATGTATAAATACTACGGTTATTTCCATAAATTTATGTATAACCAACTGTTAGATTGATAAAAAAGGTAAAAAAGTGATATAGTTTACTATGGGATAGGAAGGGAGGAGATATGTGGATATTAGATAAATTAAGAAGTAGAAGCAATACCATTCGATTTGAAGAACTTTCAGTAGAATGGTTAGCTTTAAAGAAGACAACAATCAAACAATCTACATATTATAAATATGCATATTGCATAGATAAATATTTAAAAGATAGAATAGGAAGACTAAGAAAAAAAGACTTAGAAAAATACGATTTTAATCAAATGACAAATGATTTAACAAAAGAATTATCCCCAAAATCAGTAAAAGAAATACTGAATGTTTTGAAATCAATTTTAAAATATGCCAATCAAAAATATGACATGAATATACATTTGGATTTGATTATTTCGCCAAAAGTGCACGCAAAAGAAATTAGTGTGTTATCAAAGAAGGAGATTAATAGATTAGAAAAATATTGTTTAAAAGAAAATAGTTTAAAAAGTATAGGCATACTGATTTGTTTAAATACAGGATTGCGAATAGGAGAAATTTGTGCATTAAAGTGGGGAAATATAGACTTTGAAAAGAAATTAATTAATATAAAGAAAACCTTACAGAGAGTATATACAATCGAAAAGAAAACAGAAGTTATTATAGATAGTAGTAAAACAGAATCTTCCATAAGAGCCATACCCATGTCAGATAAGATTTATCATATATTAAAAGATTTGTATAAAAAACAAGGCGAAGAAGTTTTTTTTTTAACAGGGTCGAAAGAACAATATATTGAACCAAGAAGTTATCAAAATATGTTTAAAAGAATTTTGAAAGCTAGTAAAGTAAAGGAATATAATTTTCATGTGTTAAGACATACATTTGCAACCAATTGTATAAAAGTAGGAATGGATATAAAATCACTCAGTGAAATTTTAGGGCATGCCAGTGTGGATGTTACATTAAATCGTTATGTTCATTCATCTTATGAGATGAAAAAGAAATTTTTAGAGAAGCTTTAAAAAAGTAAGTAAAAGAAGGGATATTTTAATCCCTAATTTTTTTGAAATAAACCACTTGACAAATAAAATATATGGTATTAAAATAGTTAGGTCACGAACTAAAAGAGGTGTAAATATGGAAAAACATGAAATTGGAAAATACATTCAAATTGTTTCAAGACAATTAAAAAGAAATATGGATGAAACATTAAGCAAATATAATGTCACAGGTGTACAATCTATGGTCATAGGATATATTTATAAAAAATCCAAAAAAGGAGAAGTATTTGCTAAAGATATTGAAGAGGAATTTGATATGAGAAAAGCAACGGTCGCTGGAATTATTCAATTAATGGAAACAAATGGATTAATTGAAAGAAAAGCTAAAAAAGGTGATTGCCGATTGAAAAGCATTGTATTAACACCAAAAGCATTAGAAATAAAAGCAGTTGTAAAAAGACAAATAAACATAGAAGAAAAAAATATTGTAAGTGAAATGACCAAAGAAGAACAAAAGCAATTTTTAGAGCTATTAAAAAAAGCATCAAACAATTTAGAAAATTGTAAAAAAGAAAAATACAATCACAAAGAAAGGAGAGAAATATGTTAAAAAAATTAGCAAGTTATATAAAGGAATTTAAAAAAGATACCATATTAACACCAATTTTTGTTGTTTTAGAAGTGGTTATGGAGGTTATTATTCCTCTATTAATGGCTAGAATTATAGATGTGGGAATCCAAAATGGAGATATTCACTATATTCTAGAAATGGGAATTTTATTGATTGTTTCAGCCATATTATCTTTAACCTTTGGAATGTTATCTGGAAGATTTGCAGCAAAAGCCTCAGCAGGGTATGCGAAAAATTTAAGAAAAGCCATGTTTCATAAAGTGCAAGACTATTCTTTTGAAAATATAGATAAATTTTCAACATCAAGTTTAGTGACACGTATGACAACAGATGTTACCAATGTGCAAATGGCATTCCAAATGATTATTAGGATTTTGGTGAGAGGACCAATTATGATGATATTTGCTTTATTAATGGTTATGTCTATCAGTATGAAATTATCAGCCGTCTTTTTTGTGGCAATACCAGTTTTAGGAGCTATTTTATTCTATATAGCGATAAAAGCACATCCTAACTTCGAAAGAGTATTTAAAAAATATGATAAATTAAATAGAGTGGTTCAAGAAAATGTATCAGCAATTAGAGTTGTAAAAGCCTATGTCAGAGAATCTTTTGAAGAAAAGAAATTTAAAGAAGTCAATGATGAAGTATATGAAAACTTCAAAAAAGCAGAAAAAATTGTTGCATTTAACGGACCAGTTATGCAATTTACCATTTATACCTGTATTTTATTAATTTCATGGATTGGTACACAATTAATTGTTGGTGGAGAAATGCAAACAGGACAATTATCAAGTATTATTACATATGCATGGCAAATTCTTGCAAGCTTAATGATGTTATCTTTTGTATTTGTTATGATTATCATGGCACAATCATCAGCAGAAAGAATTATTGAAGTCATTGATGAGGAACCAACCATAAAGGATAAAGAAAATCCAGTAACAGAAGTAAAGGATGGTTCTATCAAATTTGAAAATGTAAGTTTCCAATATAGTGATGAACAAAAAGACGATAAGTTTGCTCTGGAAAATATCAATTTGGATATTAAGGCCGGAGAAACCATTGGAATTATTGGTGGAACAGGAAGTTCAAAGTCAACACTTGTGCAATTAATTCCAAGGCTATATGATGTGACAAAAGGAAGTATTAAAGTAGGCGGTGTTGATGTTAAAGACTATGAAATACATGCCTTAAGAGATGCTGTAGCCATGGTATTACAAAAAAATGTCTTATTCTCTGGGACCATTGCAGAAAACTTAAGATGGGGAGATAAAGAAGCAGACCAAGAAGATTTGGAAGAAGCATGTAAATTAGCACAAGCAGATGGATTTATTAAAGAATTCCCAAGTAAATATGAAACTGTACTAGACCAAGGTGGTACAAATGTTTCAGGTGGACAAAAACAAAGAATTTGTATTGCAAGAGCAATGTTAAAGAAACCAAAAATATTAATTCTAGATGATTCAACAAGTGCGGTAGATACAAAAACAGACGCATTAATTAGAAAAGCTTTTAGAGAAGAAATTCCAAATACAACGAAAATCATTATTGCACAAAGAGTTTCTTCAGTAGAAGATGCAGATAAAATTATTGTTTTAAATGAAGGAAAAATAGATGGAATTGGAACATCAGAAGAATTGTTAAAAACAAATGCAATTTATAGAGAAGTATATGAATCACAGATGAAAGGAGGAGACGAAGATGCCTAAAACCAAAGGAAAGAAAAGAAAGACAATTAAAAGATTATTAAAATATGTAACAGAAGGATATAAATTACAATTAGCAGTTGTATTAGTTAGTATCATTATCAGTGCTTTAGTTGGTGTTATTGGAACACAATTTATCAAATACTTAATCGATGATTTCATCACACCACTTTTAGGAAGTCAGTCTCCAGATTATACAAGATTATTAAATGTGATTATGATAATGGCAGTTATCTATTTAGTAGGTGTGGTTTGTACATTCACATATAACCGATTAATGGTTAATATATCACAAGGTGTTTTAAACAAAATTCGTAAGCAAATGTTTAATCATATGCAAAAATTACCAATCAGATATTTTGATAGCAGAACACATGGAGATATCATGAGTACCTATACAAATGATGTTGATACCTTAAGACAAATGCTTAGCCAAAGTATTCCTCAAGTATTTTCAGCTTGTGTTTCTATGGTAGCTGTATTAATTGCTATGCTTGCAACCAACATTTATTTAACACTTGTTGTATTAGCAATGGTCATATTAATGGTATTTGTATCAAGATATTTAGGTGGAAACAGTTCAAGATTTTTTGTTAAACAACAAGAAGATATCGGAAAAGTTAATGGATATATTGAAGAAATGATGGAAGGACAAAAAGTTGTCAAAGTATTTAATTATGAAGAAGATTCAAAAGCAAAATTTGATGACTTAAATGAACAATTATGTGACAGTATGACAAAAGCCAATATGTATGCAAACATCTTAATGCCATGTATCATGAATATAGGAAATTTAGGATATGTATTAGTTGCTGTTATTGGTGGTATCTTATCTGTTAATGGAATCTTGACAATTGGCAGTATTGCAGCCTTTTTACAATATGTAAAAGCTTTTACAAATCCATTAGGTCAAGTTTCTCAACAAATGAACTCTATTATTATGGCATTAGCAGGTGCTGAAAGAATCTTTGATTTAATTGACCAAGAAGAAGAGGTTGACGAAGGATATGTAACATTGGTTAATGCTAAAATGGAAAATGGAAAAATTGTAGAAACAGAAGAAAGAACAGGAATGTGGGCATGGAAACATCCTCATAAAGATGGCAGAATTACCTATACAAGACTTCGTGGTCAAGTAGAATTTGAAAATGTACAATTTGGATATGAACCAAAAAAACGAATTTTACATGATATTAGCTTAGTAGCAAAAGAAGGTCAAAAAGTATCATTTGTTGGAGCAACAGGAGCAGGAAAAACCACAATCACAAACCTAATCAACAGATTTTATGATATTCAAGATGGAAAGATTCGTTATGATAGAATTAACATCAGAAAAATTAAGAAAGATGATTTAAGAAGATCATTAGGAATGGTGCTTCAAGATACCAGCTTGTTTACAGGAACTATCAGGGATAACATTCGTTATGGAAAATTAGATGCAACAGATGAAGAAGTTGAGGCAGCAGCAAAATTATCAAATGCAGATAAATTTATTAAACATTTGCCACAGGGATATGATACGATGATTACTGGAAATGGAGAAGGTTTATCACAAGGACAAAGACAATTATTATCAATTGCAAGAGCCGCATTAAATAATCCGCCAGTATTAATCTTAGATGAAGCAACATCAAGTATTGATACAAGAACAGAAAAAATTGTTCAAGAAGGAATGGATAAATTAATGAAGGGAAGAACCGTGTTTGTTATTGCACATAGACTTTCTACAATAAAAAACTCTGATTTAATTATGGTATTAGACCATGGAAGAATTATTGAAAGAGGAAATCATAATGAATTAATTGCACAAAAAGGAACTTACTATGGCTTATATACTGGTGCAATTGAGATTGACTAATGTTCAATTGTGTCCAATTGGGGACGTTTCCTTTTGAGACATTTTTGGAAAAATGATATACAAAAATAGAAAATTCAACAAACACCACGCTTTTGCACGTGGTGTTTGTTTGACAACTTGGGAGATGATTTGGGGACGGAGACGATGATTTTACCTCCGTCCCCAAATCATCTCCTCTAAAAAAATAAATTTTAAAGAATTTTCACAATTTCTACAAATTTAGCAAAAAAATGGTGTATAATATAAAAGAAATCAAAATAAAGAAAACAGAATTTATATTTAGATACAGACTTTAAAGAAAGGAAAAAGAAAAAATGGCAGAATTCAAATCAGGATTTGTAACATTAGTCGGAAGAACAAATGTAGGAAAATCAACACTATTAAATTTATTAGTAGGAGAAAAAGTGGCAGCGATTGCCAATAAAGTACAAACCACAAGAACAGCAATAAAAGGAATTGTCAATCGACCACATTCACAAATTATATTTACAGATACACCAGGAATTCACAAACCAAAACACAAATTAAATGAAACAATGAACGAAACTTCTTTTGCCAGTATACCTGACGCAGACCTTCTTTTATTTTTAATAGAAGCAACAAGTGAAGATATTGGAAAGGGAGATATGTTAATTTTAGAAAAAATTAAGCAAACCAAAAAGAAAACCATATTAATCATTAATAAAATTGATTTGGTAAAAAGAGACAGTTTATTGCAGTTAATTGATATTTATCGAAAAGAATATGATTTTGAAGCAGTTATTCCTATATCTGCTACAAATGTGAAATATAAAGAAATTATATTAGAAGAGATAGAAAAGAACCTTAAAGAAGGACCAGCATATTATAATGTAGAAGAATATACAGACCAAACAATGAGGCAATTAGCAGAAGAAACAATTAGGGAAAAAGCATTGAAATTATTACAAGATGAAGTACCACATGGAATTTATGTAGAAGTAGAAAAAATGAAATTACGAAAAAATAAACAACAGGAAGAAATTTATGATATTGAGGCAACAATTTATTGTTTAAGAGAATCTCATAAAGGAATTATTATTGGAAAAAATGGAGAAATGTTAAAAAGAATTGGAAGAGCAGCAAGAATCGACATGGAAGAAAATTTTGGTGTAAAAATTAATTTGAAAACATGGGTAAAAGTAAAAGAAGATTGGTTGGATAATCCAACAATTGTCAACAAATTTAAATTACAATAATATTGCATAATAAATGCAAAATTGCAAAAGATAATAAGGAAAACTAAAAATTGGAGATGATAGCACATGATAAAAAAGATTGCATGGGAAACGTTTAAAAATACAGGAGATATCAATACGTATTTAGAATTAAAACAAATTGAAACGATAGAAAATACATTAGAAGGGAATTCACAAGTTAAAGAGGAAACTGCACAAGGAAATTTTGTGAATAAGGAGCAAAAATAGACATGGCAACAGTAAAAGTAAAAGGAATTATATTGGCAGAAAATAATATGGGAGACTATGACAAAATGCTAACAATGTTGACCCCAAATTTTGGAAAAATTTCATGTTCTGCTAAGGGAGCAAGAAGACCGAAAAGTGCTCTCTTAGCAGGAACACAACTTTTTTGCTTTGGAGAATATTTATTATATCAAGGAACAAGTACATATCATATCAATTCTTGTGAAACAATCGAAATGTTTTATAAACTTAGAACAGATTTAGAAAAATTAAAATATGCAATGTATTTAAACAAAATTGTACAAGACGTAACAGAAGAGAACGAAAATTGTTATAGAATATTACAATTGTATTTGAATGCCTTGTATATGTTAGCAGAAACAGAAAAAGATAAAGATTTAATTGTTAGCATTTTTCAAATGCGATTATTAACCATCTTGGGCTATACCCCAAGAGTAGCAGGATGTGTTAATTGTAAAGAAAAAGAAAATTTACAATATTTTAGTATAAAGGACAATGGTTTTAAATGTGAAGCTTGTGGAAGGCAAGATAAATCAGCATTAACAATGTCGCAAAGTACAGAAAATGCAATCAAATATACTATCACCGCTCCAGCTAAAAAAGTCTTTTCCTTTAATTTGAAAAATGAAGCACTAGAAGAATTTAAGCTAATTACCAAAATATTTTTTAACGAAAAAATGGAAAGAGAGTATAAGTTAGAAGAAATATTTTAATATTAAAAAAAAGGTTGAAAAAAACAAAAATAACATATATAATAACCATATAGCAAAATATAATACTATAAAAGAAGAAGGGAGAGATTTTTTATGAAAATCAAAATAACAGGAAAGGAACTAAAGATAACAGAAGCAATAAACGATTATGTTGAAAAAAAATTAGACAGAATTGATAAATATTTTGAAGATGCAGAAGCAGATGTTACATTAAGAACAGAGAAAAACGAACAAATTGCAGAAATCTGTGTATTAGCTGCTGGAGAAAGATACAGAGCAGTAACAGAAGACAAAGATATGTATGCATCTATAGATAAAGATATTGATATTTTGGAAGGACAAATTAGAAAAGTAAAAACAAAAAGAGAAAAAATGCTAAGAGAAGGTAGCATCAAAACAATGGATGTTTCGGATGATAAAGTTTCAGAAATTACAGATGAAATTATCAAAACTTCATATTATGAAATTAAACCAATGTTACCAGAAGATGCTGTATTAAAACTACAAGAAAAACCAACACATAATTTCTTAACATTTATTAATGTAGAAACTGGAAAAGTAAATGTTATACATAAATTAAAAGATGGAAAAAATTATGGTTTAGTAGAACCAGAGGCATAAAAAGCAAGGCTAACCCGCAATAGGGTTAGCTATAATTATAGTATGAGGTAAAGAAAAATGAGCAAAAAAACAAAAATTATTATATTTGCGATTAGTGTAATTATATCGATAGGAATTTCATGCTTTTTCTTAACAGGATATTATTCAGTAGATACTGAAAGAATTTATTTTCAAGGGTATACAGATTATGCAACAAAAGATGCCTATATCAGGGATGGAAGATTTATTTCTGCAATCATCTTTGTGATTGTAGGAATATTTAATCCTTCAATTAAAACAATGCATATTATTAGTTTAATTCTTTCTATTTTTATTTTATCGGTAGCTGTGGTACAAATATATGAATGTATTACAAGATATAAAAAAAGTGATACGAAGAAAACAAAAATATTTACTTTTTTATTAAGTTACACATACATATTCAATTTTATTGTTGTAGATATATTCCAATTTGTAGACAGTTTTGTGATTTCGCTAAGTATTTTATGTTTTATTATTGCTAGTAAGAAAATTGTTATAGAAAGGCACTGGAAGATTGGATTTATCTTAACGTTATTAGGAATTATTTGTTATCAGGGAACAATTCCTGTATTTATAGCAACAGCTGCATTAATTACTATATTGGAGAGTAAAGGGATTAATAAAGAATTTTTCAAGAGAATTTTGCCTTGTGCCATTTGCATTTTTATTTCTGCTGTAATTAGTGTAATACTTGTTAATTTAGTACCAGTAATAACAGGAATGGAAATATCAGGTAGACTTGCAGAAATAAATTTTATACAAAGAATAAAAACGAATTTATATACAATGCATACTGTCATATTCTATACATTTAAACTATTTCCACCATATATATGGATAGCTTTAAGTATGATTATACTAATAATTTCAATAATAGTAGGAATTCAAAAAAAAATACTACCATTTTCAGCAAATGTACTATTTATTTTTTTAATGCACATATTTAGTTTACTGATTATGTTACCAATACAAGATATATCAAAAGCACCAAGAGTCGCATATGTAATAGGACAAGCTATTAGTGGCATAGTAATATAT
The DNA here is from genome assembly GCA_949294555.1 of uncultured Eubacteriales bacterium. GTDB lineage: Bacteria > Bacillota > Clostridia > TANB77 > CAG-508 > CAG-269. The sequence goes on along the minus strand of CASFHP010000010.1, from coordinate 31,428 downwards.
ATATATTGCAATAATTTTGGAGAAACGAAAAGCAAGTGGTATAAAAATTTTATAATAGCAATTATGATTATATATTTTATAATTACCATAGTTTCTATTTTTAAAAGTACCTATGATTTAAAATTGGCAAATAGAATAGATGAAAAATTTTCACAAGCAATTGAAACAGAGATTGAAAGACTAGAAGAACAAGGAATAACAATCACGAAATTAGGAATGCGTCATGTAGGAAATGGAGAAAATATAGAAAAATACAGTGAATTAGTAAGAGAAAATTCTTATTCTATTATAGGATTATATACAATACGAACACTTCAATTTTATACAGGAAGAGTGATAGAGTCTGCTGTTCAAGATTTTACAGATGAATTTATCAATGAACATTTTGAGCAAACAGATGAAGAATTACAATTTTACAACACAGAAGACACTTTATACGTTTTAATTCACATATAAAGCATTGCACAGAAAATTGCGAAGCAATTTTTCTGTGCAATGTTTACTTTTTTTAATAAAGAAATATGGACAAATCTCGATTTGAGAGAACAAACTATAAATTTATTAAAATAGGTGATATTTATTAAGTTCTCGAAAAAGCGTAAAGATTTGTCGACGCGAAAAATTGCAAAGCAATTTTTCTGTGCAATAGTTGCCTTTTTTTAATGAAATTAAAAAAGGCAGGAAATCAAATCCTGCCTTTATGTATTTTAAAATAAAATAAATAAAAACAAAATTTAACTTTCTGCCTAAAATGCATAACGCGTGTATAAAAGGTGTAAAACAACTATTTCATTTGTTGTTCAGCTTGTTGAATTAATTTTCTAACCATGTTACCACCTATTTTACCAGCATCTTTAGCTGAGATGTCTCCATTGTATCCATCTTTTAAATTAACACCTACTTCGCTAGCTACTTCATATTTGAATTTATCTAAAGCGCTCATTGCTTCTGGAACTAATTTTTTATTACTGTTATTTGCCATTGTTATTCACCTCCAGTATATATACTTTTTAAGAAAAAACTATCGCTTTTTCTAATACTAGGATTTGCAATAATCCAAAAAATAAACAGGAAATTTTTTCAAATCAAAAAAATATATTGACATCGAAAAATAAAAATATATATAATAAAAAGTAAAATAAAAAAGAATATTGAAAAAATTTATTCTTTTCCAACTAAATTGATTTAAGGAAGTGTTAGCGAAACATGTATCAATTAATTGTTATTGATTTAGATGGAACCATGCTAAATCGTTATGGAGAAATTAGTAAAAAAACCAAGGAAGTTGTCGAAAAATGTATCAGTAAAGGTGTAAATATTGTTTTGGCTTCTGGAAGACCAATGGATTCTATAAAAGCAATTGCAAAAGAAATTGGAAGTGAAACATATTTAATAGCTGGAAATGGTGCATTAGTTTATGATATAAAAAATGATAACATTTTATATGAAAATTTTATGAAGAAAGAAAAAGTGTTAGAAATCATTAAAATATGTGAAGAAAATAGTATTGCATACAATGTATATACAGACAAAACGATTTTAACACCCAATCTAAAATATAATGTTTTGTATTATTATAAAGAAAACCTGAAAAAGGAAGAAAATAAAAAGACCAATATTAGCATTGTCAAAAATATGTATGAATATGTAAAAAATGCTGATAAAGAACCATTTTTAAAAATTACGATATGTGATCAAAATAGCAGTATATTTCACGCAATTATCAAAAAGTTAAAAGATATAAGTGGAATTGATGTTTTAGAAGTCTCGCACATGTCAAAAAAAGTTATAAAACAAGGAACAGAAGAAATACCTGTAGAATATTACTACACAGAAATTTCAGCAGATAAAGTAGATAAATGGTATGCGGTAAAATTTTTGATGGAAAAACTTGAGTTAACTCAAGATGATGTTATGGCAATTGGTGATAATTTGAATGATAAAAAAATGATAGAAAATGCAGGATTAGGTGTAGCAATGAGAGAGAGTAGTCCTGAAATAAAAGCACTAGCACAATATGTTACAGATACGAACGATCAAGATGGGGTGGCAAAAGTTTTAGAAAAATATATTTTGTAACATCACAAAAATATTACAAAAAAGTTACAAAAATATTACAAAGATATTAATTTTTAATAACAGTAACTGTTTCCATTGATTTTGGAAAAGGAATGCGTTAAAATAAAAGAGATGGAAATTTGTAAAAAAATGTACAAAAATAAAGATAAAGGGAGGAATTTGTAATGGCAACAAATCCAATGCAAAGAAAAGCAAGAAATTCATTTTTATTAGGAATGTTATTGATGTTAATCATAACAGGAGCAATTATCGCGTTTTTAATGCTACAATTAATGAACATGAGACGAGAGGAACAAGAATTAGAGGCATCATATGTAACAGTATATACATTAAATAGGGATGTTGATTCAGGGGAAGAAGTAAGTCAAGCAGATTTTACAATTACACAAGTTATTAATTCAACAGCACCAACAGATTATTTAACACCTTCAGATTTACCAACATCAGAAGATGGCGCTATGATAGCAAAAATTTCAATGACAACAGGAACTGTATTGTCAAGAGAAATGCTATACATAGATGAAGAAGTAACAGGTAATGATGTAAGAAAACAAGAATATAATATGTTTGTGTTACCAACAGATTTAGTAACAGGTGACTATGTTGATGTTCGTCTATTGTTACCTGGTGGAACAGATTATATAGTTGTTTCTAAAAAACAAGTAGAAATACCAAACATAGCAGGTGTGGATTCTACAGATACCATATCTATTGAATTAAGTGAAGATGAAATCTTATTATTAAGTAACGCAATTGTAGATGCATTTAGAGTAAACGGAGCAAAATTATATGTAAACAAATATACAGAACCAGGAATTCAAGAAGCAGCAACACCAACATATCCAGTAAATTACGAAGTAATGCAATTAATTGAATCAAATCCAAACATTGTAGAAGAAGCAAGAACAGCTTTATATAATAGATATAATACAGAACAAAGAAATGATGTTCTTAACCCAGCAACATCAACAGATGATGCAGAATCAAACTTACAAAATAATATGACTGAAAGTATTACAGATTCTCTTACAACAAGACAAGAATATCTAGAAGGATTATCAGCAGCTGCTGCAAGTACAACAACGACAACAAATTAGGAAAGGAAATGTAACGATGAAAAAGATAGGATTTATAGGGATGTATGACAAAACAGATTTAATACTTAATGTTGCAAAAATCTTAACAGTTATGAAGAAAAAAGTAATTGTAGTGGATTCAACAATAACCCAAAAAGCAAAATATGTTGTACCAGTTATAAATCCTACAGTTACATACATAACAGATTTTGAAGATATAGATGTTGCAGTAGGATTTAAAAATGAGCATGAAATAAAAGAATATTTAGGGATAACTGAAAAAGAAGGATTACCTTATGATATTATGTTGCTCGATGTTGACAGTGCAGAGGCAATTGAAAATTTTGAACTAACAGAAAATACAAAAAATTATTTTGTTACAGCATTTGACTTATACACATTAAAAAGAGGATTAGAAATATTAAGTAATTTAAAAAGTCCAATGAATTTAACAAAAATATTATTTGCAAGAGAAGTTTTAAAAGAAGAAGACGATTACTTAAATTTCTTATCTTTAGGATATAAAGTTATGTGGAATGAATATAGAATTTATTTTCCTATAGAAAATGGAGATTGGACAGTATTGGCTGAAAATCAAAGAGTAGCAAAAATAAAATTTAAAAGACTAAGCACACAATATAAAGATAGTTTAGTGTATATTGCAGGAGAAATTTTGAGTGAGACAAGCGAAAACCAAATAAGAAGGGCAGTTAAAATCATAGAAAGAGGAGTATAGAAATGTCAATTGTAACCTTTTATAATAGTAGCAAAGAACAAACTGGTAAAACAATGTCAATAGCGGCAATTGCTACTTACATGGCGATAGAACATAATTATCGAATATTGGTAATATCCACAACAAATAGAGAAGATGCATTAAAACGTTGCTTTTGGGAACAAAAAAAGAAAAAGAGAAACTTGGGAATATTTGGACCAAATGCATCATTAGAAGTTGAAAATGGTGTAGAAGGTTTAGCAAGAGTTATTAGAAGTAACAAAATTACACCAGATATTATTACAAATTATACAAGAGTTGTTTTTAAGGATAGATTTGAAATTCTTCTAGGATGTGAAACACCACCAGCAGATGGAGCTGTAATAGAAACCGTGTATCCTAATATTGTAAAATCAGCAAATCAATATTATGACTTAGTATTTGTAGATTTAGATAATAATGTAGATGAAGAATCAAGAAATGCAATCATACGTGATTCAGACATTTTGATTGTCAGCTTATCACAAAGATTAGGAAGTATTAACAAATTTATAGAAGCAAAAGAAAAAAATCAATTATTAAAATCAAATAAAACACTTCTATTAGTTGGAAGATATGATAAATTTTCAAAATATAATTCAAAAAATATATCTAGATATATCGGAGAAAAAAATGAAATCTTAACATTACCATATAATACACTATTTTTTGAAGCAGCAGAAGAAGCAGGCGTGCCAGATTTATTTTTGAGATTTAGAAAAGGTTTAGATCCAGAAGATAGAAATGCGTTTTTTATAGAAGAAGTCAAAAGAGCTTCTGAGAATATAGTATACAGATTACAGGATTTGCAAATGAAAATGTAAAGGAAAGGAGACCTTATAATGACAATAACTAATATAGTACTAATTTTAGTTGTTTTGGGACTTGCTATATTCGCAGTCTATTATATCTTGAAGAAGAAAAAGACTGAAGAAGTAGAAGATACAATTAATGTAGATGATAAAACATACACATTAGATGTTATGAAAGCTTTTATCAAGAAAAGATTAGATGAAATTACCAAGGTCAATTTATATGATATAGGTCTTTCAGAAGAAGAGTTAAAAAGAAGAAAAAATAAAAAATATGAATTAAAAAAGGCTTTAAAGGGATGTACATATGGAGATGTTAATGATAAAAAATATGTTAAGGAATTAATATATGATCTATTAGCACAAGAATATGGTGTAGATGAAACCAATATATCAAAAGCAATTCCTTTTGATGTGCCATCATTATTAACCGCACAAGATAAATTCGATATTTTAATATATGTATACAAAAAAGAATTTGGATATGAGGCTTTATCTGAATTAATAAAAAAATACAACTTAGATGTATTAAAATATGTTGAAGGAGAAGCAAAACCATCTTATGTTATTACAGAGCAAGAAATTAATGATATTTATGAAAAAGAAAATATCACATTATCTTTCTCAGACAAATTATCTGTTGTGGTACAAAGAATTTACCAACATTACAAAGGATATAGCAGTATAGATGAAATTAGAGATATGAATATAGATGGTGTTTCTGGTGGTGTATCAGGATTACCAGAAAGCTTCTTAAGCCAAGTAGCACAAACAGATGGAGATTATTTAAGCCAAATAGCAGAACATAAAGTACCAAGAGCTTGTGATAGTATTTGGATAATGTTTAGAGGTAAATCTATTCGTTTAGCCTTCCTATCATTTGGTACAGAAGCCGAGCTAAAAAGAGTATGTCAAAACATTTATAAATATAACAACCCAGGACAATTATCAGATACCAATGGTTATAAAATCAATGAAATGAAAGATGGTTCTCGTGTTGTTGTTGTAAGACCATCAATGTCAGAAACATGGGCATTTTTCGTAAGAAAATTCGACGTTAAGAGAGCAGCGCTAGAGCAAATTGTTCATGGACCAGGAAAAGAAGAAGCTATTGATTTACTAAAATATTTAGTAAAAGGAGCCAGAATTATATCCCTTACTGGTGAACAAGGTTGCCGGAAAAACAACAATGCTTATGGCTATGATTGAAAATATATACGAAACTATGAACCTTCGTATTACAGAGACAGCATTCGAGTTGCACTTAAGAAAAATTTATCCAACAAGAAATATTTTATCCATGAGAGAAACAGAAACAATTTCTGGACAAGACTGTTTGGACGTTCAGAAAAAGACAGATGGTTCTGTTAACATCATCGGTGAGGTTGCAACAGACCCCGTAGCATCTTGGATGATTCAATCTGCACAGGTTGCATCAAAATTCACATTGTTTACACACCACGCTAAAACATTCCCAGACTTAGTAACAGCACTAAGAAACTCAATGTTAAGAGCAGGGGTATTCAAAGATGAAAAAACAGCAGAAGAGCAGGTTGTACAAGTATTAAACTTTGATATTCACTTAGTAAAAGACTTTAGAGGAAGAAGATACATAGAAAGAGTAACAGAATGTATACCAGTAGAAGATAAAAATGAATATACATTTGACCACAGAAATGAAAAAACATTAGAAGGAAAATTTGATAAATTTTTTGATAATGCAACACATTATTTTACAAAATCAACAGACAAAAAATTATATATTTACAGAAATATATTAGAAAATATTGATGGCGAATATGTTATGACAAACCCAATTACTGATGCAAACATTAGAGAAATGAGAAACAATATGGATGAATCAGATATTGAAGGATTTGACAATTTCATCGAGAGAAATTGGGGCGCTAAAAAAAGAGCAGTTGCAGAAAGAAGTAGAGTAACTGCAACAGAAGAAAGAAGAGGAAGACCAAGGAAAAGTGAAATATAAAAAAGAAAAGGAGGTGCTATTTTAAGTGTCTAATCAAGTTATATTTTACATAATGGGTGGTTCAGTAGCTGTATTAGTGATAATTATATTAATATATTATATATTATCTAAAAAAATGCAGAAATCAGAATATAGGCAAATTAGAAAATTACAACAAGGTACAAAGGAAAAAAGCTTTTCAACAGAAATTTTGTACCAAAAACTATATATTACCTATGCAAGAATACCATTCTTAAAACGATATATATTAAAATTAAGAAGAAGATTAGAAATTATTAATATAGATGATGAATACAATACCAGAAAAGATTCAGCAAAAATATTAACAAAGGCACTTGCAATAGTAATTCCAGTAGCAATCGCAACCATATTTATAACGAGCAGTAATTATTTGGTAATGACCATATTATTACTATTTGAGTTATTTATGGTAGATACATTAATTGATTCTTCGATTGATAGTAAGGATACCAATTTATTAAAACAACAGTTAGATTTCTTTTCAGAAATTAGACATGCATATCATGAATTTAACATGGTAGAGGAAGCAATTTATCAAGTTTCTCAAGATGATGAAATGGATATATCTCGTCAGGGAGAAAGAATTTATGAAATTTTAATTGCAGACGATCCAGAAATGGAATTGGAAAAATATTATGATATTGCACCAAATGTATTCTTAAAAGAATTTGCTGGTATATCTTATCTAACAAAGGAATTTGGAGATAGAAAAGTAAATGGTGCATCCTTATATCTAAGAAATATCAATAATATTACAAAAGAAATGCAATTGGAAATATTAAAAAGGGATAAATTAAATTATGTATTCCAAAGTTTATCTTTCATTTCTGTAGCACCGGTACTACTACTAGAACCATTAAAAAGTTGGTCAATAAGTAACTTTGCTTTTACACAAAGTTGGTATGAAGGTAAACCAGGAATGATTGTACAAATCCTAATTTTAATCTTAACCTTTATATCTTATACATTGGTTAGAAGATTAAAAGATAATGGATCAACAGGAATGAATACAAAAAATACAGAAAATCCATGGCAAGCAAAATTATATAAGAATAAATTTGTTAAAAAAATCGTGGATATGTTCATTCCAAAAGATGGAACAAAAGAATACAGAAAAAACAAACAGTTATTAAAAGATGCAGCATCTCACTTAAAAATGGAATGGCTATATATCAACAGAATTACACTAGCAATTGTTACATGTATTGCGTCACTAATTATCTTTATCTATTTACATCAATTAGCAATAGACTATGTCTATACAGAGCCGACAACGGAATATGATATTTTGCGGAGAAATGACAGAAACAGATCTGCAAGACGCAATGGAATTAACAGAACAAGATAATACCGTTATAGATCAATTTAGAGGAAATTTAGACGCAACAGTAGAACAAGTTAGAATTGTTGTTGCAAGAACAGATTATTTTGAAGAAGGAACAGATGCAGAGATAGACGCAGCAGCAGAAAGAATTTTTGATAAAATACAAATTGTTAATAGCGAATACTTAAAATGGTTTGAAGTGCTATTATCATTCGTATTTGCAATTATAGGCTATATGGCACCAATTGCGTTACTAATGTTCCAAGCAAAGATGAGGCAAATCGAAATGGAAGACGAGGTTATGCAGTTCCAAACAATTATCTTAATGCTTATGAGAATTGAAAGGGTTAATGTTGAGATGATTTTGGAATGGCTAGAAAGATATGCCAATATCTTCAAAGACCCAATTTCAAAATGTTTAAACAACTATGAGGCAGGTGCATGGGAAGCATTAGAAGCAATGAAAGAAGAAATTAGCTATATGCCACTTGTCAGAATTGTAGAAAGTATGCAAGCAGCAGTTGAAAAAATACCAATCAAAGACGCTTTTGACGAATTAGAATCAGAAAGAGACTATTACCAAGAAAAACGTAAAGAGTCAAATGATAGATTAATCAAAAGAAAAGGTATGATAGGAAAAGCAATTGGATTTGCACCGATGGTTTGTATGTTTGTAGGCTATCTAATTATACCATTAGTATTTATTGGATTAACAAGTATGTCAAGCTCATTTGCTACTATGACGTCACAAACTGTGTAAAAAGGAGGAAGTAGGATGGAAAATGCATCAAAAGCTTTGCTGATGGCTGGAGGCGTATTAATTAGTTTACTTGTAATTGGTGCATTTATTTTGGCAATGCGTGAAGTATCAAGTTATCAAAATACAAGACATGGAGCTGAATTAGAGCAACAGATTTTAGAGTTTAATAACTTGTATGAAAGTTATAATCATGATAGGATTAGAGGAAATGAAATTATATCACTTATGAACAGAATTGTGGATTATAATAACAGAAAAACAGTAGAAGGATATCAAGAAATGCAAGTTGAATTTACAATTCCACAAAGTATTAGAAGCAATTTAACATTTGATGGTACAAATAGGTTGTTGGTAAAACCATCTGATACGTATACAGAAGATGATATTGACGATATTGTAGGACTTCCAACATCCATTACAGGTGACATATCTGGAGGAGCAATCAGAGATTTGGAAGATAAATATGGACAAGCATATTGCAATCAATTGTCTAGTGAAATTTCAAATATTAACGATATTAATGATCTTCCAGGTACAACAACGACGGATAAAAATACAGAATTCGATAATAGATATCGATTTCCAAAGTCAGCTAGTTCATATGGTGGTATCAGTCAAATTTTAGAAGATGCAAAATTATATTATGAATATGTGCAGTTTAAAAGAACATACTTTAATTGTACAGGTACAGAATATGATGATGATACAGGTAGAATTATAAAAATGGAATTTGAATGTACAGGAATAGGAGTGTAATATGGAAAATGCATCAAAAGCGTTGTTAATGGCAGCAGGAGTTCTACTAGGAATTATGATTTTAACATTGGCAGTATATTTATTTACCAATTTTGGTGGGACTTCAGCACAAATTGGCCAAATTGCAGAAGAAAATCAGATTGCACAATTTAATAGTCAATTTTTAACCTATGTAGGAAGCGAAAAGGTAACCATTTATGATGTGATTTCTATGGCAAATTTAGCAACACAAAATAATAAGCGTTATGAATTTTCTAAAACGGATCACACACCTCATACTGAAAAAAATGATTATTATATATCTGTAGAATTACAAGGAAAAGGGCAAATAGAATATGGAATAGAAACAAATGATAATACAATAAAAGAAAAATATGACGAATATATATTAGAACAGGTAAATAGCATAAATGCTTCCACAGCACTTACATATTACAAGGTACAAGTTGAAATTAATGATGTAACTGAAAGAGTATATCGAGTAATTTGTACTCGTAGATAGAGTAAAGGTGAAATATGAAAAAAATAATTATATTTTTAGTTATTGTACTGATTATTGTTGCAGTGATAGCTTATATGTATCTAAATTATAGATTTGCGACAAATGAAGCCTTAAGAGAAAATAGGCAATATGAAGCATATGAGGGGGAAGAACTCTATGGAACCGATTTAGCTACATTGATCAATAAAGCAGTTGATGATAACACAAAAAATAAAGTAGAAAAAGCAGATACAGGCTTATATATAGATAATGGTGAAAATTCTATTAGAATTGACATTAAATTTGTTGATGATGATACAGTTCATAGTATGGAAGAAATTTATAATGGTGGTACACAAGTATTTGTACAATATTATAATCAGATAAAATTCAAATGTATGAAAATAGAACATCATAGTAAAACAAATAAAGTTAGCTATTTGTATTTTGAACAGATGGCAACCTAAATTATGTTATTAACGTTACTAAATACAACATTTAGTAAAAAAATATATATTTTAATAATAAAAGGAGGAATTTATTATGGAGAATGCATCAAAAGCATTAATCATCGCAGGTGCTATATTACTTGCAATCTTAATTATTTCATTAGGAATTTTAATTTATAACCAAGCATCAAGTGTTGTAACAGACAATAGTATGGATGAGGTGTCTATTTCGACTTTTAACAACAAATTTACCAATTATGCTGGAAGTCAAAGAGGGTCTACTGTAAGAGCATTAATACAACAAGTAAATGCAAGCAATGCTGCTTCAGAAAATAAAAGTAAACAAATAACAGTTACATATAACAATTCAATAACATATGACACCATTGATACAGGTGCTATGTATAAAGTTACAATTGCATATAGTACTACAGGTGCTAATAATGGACTAGTTAATTCTATCACAATTTCTAATCCATAATGCTTAATAATACATATGTAATTAGGTTAGGTAAAATTTAAAAATTAAAACTGATGATTATTTAAGAAAGGATGATATATTATGGAAAATATGGCAGATGCTTTAAAAATGGCAGCAGCGTTTCTATCATTTTTGCTAGCTTTGGGAATTAGTATATCATCCTTTTCCCAAGCTAGACAAACAGCAGATATTTTAATTCGTTATTCAGATAGAGAATATGTAACACAATATGCAGAAGATCTTAGAACAACTACGAGAATTGTTGGAAGAGAGACCATTATACCAGCAATTTATAGAGTTTTTAAAGAATATTATAAAATTTATTTTTATGATGCAAGTGGAAATCCTCTAGAATTATTTACGATAACACAAAATGGAGGAAGTCCTATTTCAGTTAATGTAATTGATTCAACAGACCAAAGATATACATTAGGAAGTAATCGACAACAAGAGAATTTTATAATGGCATTATTATATGGTAGAAATGCAGATTTGAAAGATGAAGCTGGAAATACCATACCTTATGATGATTTCATAAGGTCGTTAAATACAGGAAATTCAAGAATAAGCTTGCCAACAAACGGAATTTGTGATACAATATTAAGTAGTGGAAACAAATTTGAAGAAAAATTTGGCGTATATTATCCAAGTCAAGCAGTTGCGGGTGCCGGAGGCGGAACACCAACTGTAGATGCGCAAACGACTAATGAATTAAAGATGAGAGTTATATCTTATTATTTGCAATAAGTAAAATACCATATAATAATGTTATTGTAAGGAGGAATCGTTATGGGAGATACAATAATAACAATTGTAGCAATTGTTCTAGCAGCTATTCTTATGTTTGTTTTTCCATTAATGTCAATGTCTGATAGAACAGATGATATCGCACAATTAACGGTAACAACACAAACAACAGAATTTGTTGATAATGTAAGAACAACAGGAAGATTAACAATGGATGATTATTCAGCATTTGAACAAAGTATTGCTGCAACAGGAAATACTTATGACATAGAAATGGAACTTCAAGTATTAGATGAGAACCCTGGTAAAAAAACAACACAAGCAGATTATACTAAGATTGGTGAGAATGTATATTATTCAATGTATACATCACAGATATTAGACACAATAGCTCCAAGTGGCGGTGCAAAGAAAGTATTAACATTAAAGGAAGGGGATTGGTTTTCAGCAACAGTAAAAAATACAAATACAACATTAGCACAAACGCTATCTAATTTCTTTTATACAGTAACGGGAAATGATACATATGTAATTGCAGCAGAACATGGTGGTTATGTAACTGCAAACGGAACTGGAGAATAATATAATTAAAAAAAGCCTGTAATGTAATCAATTACAGGCTATTAAAAAATAAAATACAAAGGAAAGATGTGTTTATGAAAACTCAATACTTAGCTGTTATTTTTGTTATAATCATGTTACCAATATCATTAGTGTTTTCGGCTTATATCAGTGCACAAATAAATACAATAAATTTACAAATTTCTTATGATACAAAATTAGATAATGTAACTTATGATGCCATTAAAGTATTTCAAATGAACACAGTAAATAGTGGTACATCAGACTTATCAGATATTGTAAACTCAAAAATAAGAGATATAGAAGCAGCAGCAAATAGCTTTTTTACTTCAATAGGTTCATCATTTAATATGGTAGGCTATAATAGTGAAATTTTAAAAGAATATGTACCTGCACTTGTTTTTACCATGTATGATGGATTTTATATCTATTCTCCATTTGAAAATACATTAGATGATGAAACAGCACAAAATTTACTTGCTAATAATGCAGAATATCAGGCTGGAGAACAAGTTACAGGACTAAAACCATATATTTATTATAGCTGTCGATATAAAACGGCTACGATTGATGTTGTAATAACCTATTCTTTAGACAATTACATAACTGTACAGGGAACAGTTAATGGAGGAAGTACAACCATAAATGATGCAGGATATTTAATTAATGATGTTACAGTAAATGCAGATTCAACAGTAACATATAGAGGAATTACGATTGGATCAGAAGGACAGCTATCTGAATATTTAGGAGATCAATTATATCAGTATATCAAAATAAATGGTGTTAAATATTATTTTGATTCTAGCTATAGTCCACAAGAAGATGCATGGTTTCGTATTTTAAATGGTCAAAGAATCTATAGACAAGGAAATATTCGATTAGGAAGTAATGATCAAGCATATCGTTATTATAAAGAAGCAGCAGAATTTAGACAAAGATTACAAAGTTATGGATTATTAAATTTGACACCAGCAAATGCAGTAGATATGAATGGAAATCAATTACAAGGAATTACAGATGCAGAAGGAAATGTTGTTTATGATTTTGTCAATAGTGGTACTTATCATATCTTTGAATATGAAGATGGAGGGGTCTCTATAGAAGAGCCAACATCAAATTTTAATTCCCACAGAATGGCAGTTATTCGATATGTGATAGAAAATAATTTATCTGTTGCATTATCAAATTATAATACAGCTAGTGGACGGAACTTTTAATTTTAAAATGCCAAAACTAGCAGAAGAAGATTGGGATAAAATATTAAATAATGTATGTTTGATTAGTTTCTTACAGGGACTAAATATAGGTGGAAAAATATATAATGGCTATTCTGTAATTAATAACAATAAAAATGAAGAAGTTGTTGCAGAAGATGCAATTTATATTACAACAAGTGATGGATATTATCATAAGGCAACTTCACAAGAACTAGTATCTGCTACAAATATGGTTACAGGTGTCTTTAATATTGATTTTGAAAGAAAGAGTTTTTATGAAACAGTAACAGATGCATCTGGTGCAACATCACAAGTAACACATTATTATTATCCAAAGAGAGAATTAGGATGTTATAATTGTTATGTATCACAAACAAGTAATACAGTAACAAATAATATTTACGAATATATGGATTCACATCCAAATGTGGCGAGAATATACTATACTGCTTTGGCAAGAGAAAGATATAGTATGTATAAAGTATTTAGAAATCCACAAGAACACTTAAATTCATTTACAAATTAAAAAATAATTGTCCAATTAGGAAAATTTCCTTTTGGGCATTTTTTATTGAATAGAAAAAAAATTAAAGTTAATACTATTATAAATGAAAGTAGGAGAATTTATGTATAGAAAAATTTTGAAAAAAGCAAGTATATGTTTATTTTTGCTAATCATTTATATATATGTATTAGTTCTTGATTATATACCAGATAAACTAACAATTTTTGAAGGAGAAAATTTGTCTTTGAAAACGTTTTTTGGAATTACTGTAGATTCTGATGAAGAAGTATTAACAGTTTCTGCTGATACAGGAGAAAAAACAATTTATAAAGTGGGAACTGAAAAATTATCCGTCAATTTATTTCATAAATTTAGTTTAAAAGATGTAGAAGTATCTGTTCTTCCGAAAACAACAGTCATACCAGTTGGAAATATTGCAGGTGTAAAATTGTATACCAATGGTGTTTTAGTGGTTGGCATGTCTGAAATTGAAGGAGAAGATAATAAAAGTTATAAACCATATGAAAATAGTGGCATAGAAGAAGGAGATACCATCGTAAAAGTAAATGATACAACGATTTATTCAACAGATGATTTAATTGAAAATATTAATTTATCAAAAGGAGAACAACTTCAAATACAATATATTCATGATGAAGAAACAAAAGAATGTAGTATCACACCAGTAAAAACAGATGAAGAAGAATACAAATTAGGACTATGGGTAAGAGATAGTGCAGCTGGTGTTGGAACAGTTACATTTTATGAACCATCAACTAAAAAATTTGGAGCTTTAGGGCATGGGATAACAGATATTGACACAGGAGAATTATTAAATATTGCTTCAGGAGAGTTTGTAACAGCAGACATTTTAAATATCAAAAAAGGGGAAGATGGTAATCCAGGAAAAATTCAAGGAACCGTAGATGGACAAGAAACCATTGGAGAAATTTCAAAAAACACAGAATTTGGAATCTATGGAAAAATAGAAGATTTATCTAGTTTAAACATAGATGCTAGCAAAGAAATGGAAGTCGCATTAAGAGATGAAATACAATTAGGAAAGGCAACCATTTTATGCAGTTTAGATAATGAAACCGTGCAGGAATATGAAATTGAAATTACAAAAATATATAAAGAAAATAATTATGATAATAAAAGTATGGAAATAAAAGTAACAGATGAAAGATTAATCGAAAAAACAGGTGGCATTATTCAAGGGATGAGTGGATCTCCGATTATACAAAATGGAAAATTTGTGGGAGCAGTTACACATGTCTTAGTAAATTCAGCAACAGAAGGATATGCTGTATTTGGAGACCTTATGATAAAACAATCTAAAGAAGTTGGACGGTTAAAGCGATGATTTGGGGACGGAGCAAAAATCATCATTTTTATAAAGATTTTTTATAAGAACAAATGATGATTTTTGCTCCGTCCCCAAATCATCGCTCTAACCGTCCAACTAGCATTGGTCCAATATTGGTAACAGTTCCCGCACCTAATGTTAAAACAATGTCGTTTTTTTGAACATGTGATTTTACATAGTCTACACATTCTACAAAATCTGGGATATATAAAGCATTTTTACCTAAAGAATGTAGTTTTTCAACTAAATCTTTTGAAGAAATATTATAGGTATTTGTTTCTCTTGCAGCATAGATATCTAAAACGATGACATTATCAAAATTCATTAAAGCATTTGCAAAATCATTTAATAAATTTTTCGTTCTGCTATAGGTATGTGGTTGGAAAATCACCCAAGATTGATGATATTTTTTGTTCATTAAAGATTTTGCTGTGGCTACAATTTCAGTAGGATGATGACCATAATCATCATATACACTTGCAATATCATTAATTTTTCCTTTATATTCAAATCGTCTATGTGCACCAGTAAAACGCAATAAAGCTGATTTTATTAGTTTCTTATCGATTTTATATTTTGTACAAATAGCAATGCAAGCAAGTGCATTAGAAACATTGTGCTTTCCAGGTATAGATAATTGAAATGTGTCAAAAAAATCATGATTCGCATATACATCAAATTTAGCGAATCCATCATCATTAAATTCTATATTGGTTGCATAGAAATTCGTATCTGGATTAGATAAGCTATAAGTAATGATATCTGCATTTGTATATTGAGCTAATTCTAAACAATTTTTGTCATCTCCATTAACAACTAAAATACCGTCATCAGGCAATAATTTAACATATTTGATAAAAGCGTTTTTAATATTATCAAACGTTTTAAAATAGTCTAAATGATCATTGTCAATATTTAGTATGATTTCAGCTTTAGGACTAAATTTTAAAAAGCTTTCAACATATTCACAAGCTTCTATAATAAAATGTTCACTATTTCCAACTCTATAATTTCCATCTAATTGTTTTAAATAAGCACCAACTTGTATACTAGGATCTGCTAAAGCTTCTACAAAACAAAGTGAAATCATGGAAGTGGTTGTGGTTTTTCCGTGAGTTCCAGAAATACAGATGGTATCTTTAAAACATCTGGTTAAATCGCCTAAGAAATCTGCTCTTTCAATTGTTGTAATATGTAGTCTTTTAGCTTCTACCATTTCAGGGTCATCTGGCTTTATGGCAGCAGAATAGACAATAACATCTGCTTTTTGCACATCTTCTATATTATGACCAATGGTAACTTTAATTCCTCTTTTTATTAAGGTTTGTACAGTTTCAGAATCTGCCCAATCAGAACCTGTAACATGAAAACCCCAGTTATGAAGGATTTCTGCAATACCACTCATACTGGTTCCACCAATTCCAATCATATGGATATGTTTATATTTTTTTAAATTATCAATATTCGGCATGAAAGACACTCCCTTTGAAAATATAGTAAATGAATAAAATACTAAAACGAATTATATAATTATATCGCTAAAAATTCAATAGTTTTGGAAAAATTTAGCTAAGGAATTATGTTTCAGGTTAAAGATTGAGCACATATAGTGTAATATATGAATAGAAATGTAAATTGGTTACTTATCATTTGTTTGTTATAGGAATGAAAAATTCCTGTAACAGAAAAATCGATAATTATATGATAAAAAATAAAAAAATGTAAAAAAAAGAAGGAAAAAAATTTTTTATGAAGAATAATATAATTGTACATAAGATATAATAATAATATGTACAAAATATTTTTAAAACTTAAGGAAGGTAGGTGCACTACAAAATGCAAATCACAGATGTACGTTTAAGAAAAGTAAATTCAGAGAACAGAATGAAAGCTGTTGCTTCTGTAACATTCGATAACGAATTTGTAATTCATGATATCAAAGTTATCGAAAGTCAAAATGGATTATTTATAGCTATGCCAAGTAGAAAAACTCCAAACGGAGAGTTCAAAGATATAGCTCATCCAATCAATGCTGAAACAAGAGAGAAAATTCAAAAAGCTATATTAGAGGCTTATGAAGCTCCAGAAACAGAGGAATCAGCAGAATAAATAGAGAAAGCACTTTGTAGTAAGTGCTTTTTTTGTTGGCAACCTCTTGAAAAATGCGTAAAAACAATGTAAAATATTATGGACTATTTAAGAAAAGAGGAAATATAGATGTTGTTAATTGCAGGATTAGGAAATCCAGAAAATGAGTATGCTAATACGAGGCATAATATGGGATTTGATACAATCAATAAATTAGCGAAAGAATATAAGATAGAAGTCAATAAATGCAAATTTAAAGGAATATATGGAACAGGTAGTATTGAAGATGAAAAGGTCATTTTATTAAAACCACAAACCTATATGAATTTAAGTGGAGAAAGTATTAGTGAACTAATGCATTTTTATAAAATAGACCTAGCAGATTTAATCGTTATTTATGACGATATGGATGTAGAACCAGGAAAAATAAAAATCAGAAAAAAAGGTGGAGCAGGTTCTCATAATGGCATGAAATCTGTTATACATCATCTAAATTCAGAAGAATTTGCAAGAATACGTGTGGGAATTGGAAAACCAAAGTATGAAAGTGATAGAATAAATTATGTAATAGGAACTATACCAAAAGAAGAAAAAGAAAAATTAGAAATTGGAACAGAAAAAGCAAAAGAAGCAATTGTAGAAATTATAAAAAATGGTATTGATTCAGCAATGAATCAATTTAATTAAAACAAGAAAGGTAGACACAAACATGTTAGAATTATTTATCAAAAGAGTAGAAGATGAAAGACAAATTGCATTAGTAGAAAATGGAAAAATTGTGGAATATTATGAAGAAAAAGAAGAAGATATTAAAAACGAAGGAAATATATATATAGGAATTGTAAAAGATATTGTGAAAGGTATGCAAGCAGCTTTTATAGATGTTGGAATTGGTAAAAATAGTTTAATACATGTAAAAGATGTATTAGAAAAAAAGGATGAAAAAAAGGAAAAAACAAATATTGAAGAGGATATCAGTAAAATTATCAAACCAAACCAAAGATTGTTAGTACAAATAAAAAAAGATAGTAATGAGAAAAAAGGTGCTAGAACATCAACACATATTAATTTACCAGGAAAATATATTGTATTAATGCCAAACACAAATATTATAACCATTTCGCAAAAAATAGAGGATCAAAAAGAACAAGAACGCTTGATAGAACTAGTGAAAGAACATATATCAGAAGGAAATGGAGCAGTTATTAGAACCTTAGCAGAAGGAAAAGAACAAGAAATTATTGAAGATATAAAACATATGGAAAACAAATGGAACAATATTTTAAAAGACAGTAAAGATTCAAATCAAAAAGTACCAAGATTATTATATAAAAGTGAAGACATTGTTCAAAAAATGTTGATGGATTTGCCAAATAAAGGGTTAGATAAAGTGATTGTAAATGACAGTACAGATTATAATGAAGTTCAAAAGATAAAGAATGAAAATAAAGAATATAAAGACTTACAAATACAAGTAAAAGGACAAGAATCTATATTTGACATATATAATTTAGAGCAACAAATCCATAAAATAGATAACAGAAAAATATGGTTAAATTGTGGAGGTTTTATTACAATTGATAAAACGGAAGCATTAACGGCAATTGATGTTAACACAGGAAAATATACAGGAAACCAAACAATGGAAGACACAGTATTTAAAGTGAACAAAGAAGCAACCATTGAAATTGCAAAACAATTGAGACTTAGAGACATTGGTGGCATTATTATTGTGGATTATATTGATATGCAAAAAGAAGAGGACAAAAAAGCAATAGAAGATTTGTTAAAAGAAGAATTGAAAAAGGACAGAAGCAAAACACAAATAGAAGGATTTACAAAATTAGACTTAATGGAAATGACAAGAAAACATATATGTAGTCACAAAGATTAAACGATTTATCGTTCAATGAAAGGAACAAAAAATGAATGTAGGATTTGTATCACTAGGATGTAGTAAAAATTTAATTGACACAGAATGTTTAATAGGAAAGTTTAAAGAAAACAGATATCAAATTGTAAATGAAGAAGAAAAAGCAGATATATTAGTGATAAATACTTGTGGATTTATTGAATCAGCCAAAGAAGAGGCAATTAATACAATTTTGGAAATGGCAGAATATAAGCAAAAAAGATGTAAATATTTGATTGTTATGGGATGTTTGGTTCAAAGATATTATGAAGATTTAGTAAAAGCATTGCCAGAAGTGGATTTATTTATTAAAATTGAAGACTATGATAAATTGTGGGATAAAATTGATGATTTAATAAAACGTGGAATAGTTGAAAAAGCCAAAAAAACAAGTAAAAAAATAAGTGAAATTCCACAAATGCCAATGCTGACACAACAAGAATTTTTAAATAGAACCATCACAACAGGAAATAATTATGCTTATATAAAAATAGGAGAAGGATGTAGCAATAAATGTACATATTGTGCTATACCATATATAAGAGGTCCATTTGCAAGTAGAAAGATGGAAGAAATTTTAGAAGAGGCAACAATGTTAGCCAACAAAGGAATAAAAGAATTAATAGTGATAGCACAAGATACAACAAAATATGGTATTGATATATATGGTAAATCAAAATTAGCAGAATTATTAGAAAAACTAACTAAAGTCGACGGTATAAAATGGATACGCTTTTTATATGCTTATCCAGAAGGAATAACAGAAGAATTGATTGATGTAGTAGCCAAAAATGACAAAATTGCAAATTATTTTGATATTCCTATTCAACATATTTCCAATACAGTATTAAAAAGAATGAATAGAAAAACCAGCAAAGAGCAGATAGAAAACTTGTTAGATAAAATACGAAAAAACATACCAAATGTGGTTTTAAGAACAAGTTTAATTGTGGGCTTTCCAGGAGAGACGAAAGCAGATTTTGAAGAATTATTAGCATTTGTAAAACAAGCAAAATTTGATAAATTAGGTACTTTCATGTATTCAAAAGAAGATGGAACCCCAGCAGAAAAATTGCCAAACCAAATTCATGGAAATACCAAAAAAGCAAGATATAATCAAATCATGAAAGCACAACAAGAAATATCAAAAGAACTTCAAAATGAAAAATTGGGAAAAACATATGAAGTATTGGTAGAAGATATGTCTTTTGATGGAAAATATTTTATTGGAAGAACCATGCAAGATGTGCCAGAAATGGATGGCATTGTATATATTAAAAATTCTAAAGAAAGAAAACCAGAAGAAATATTAAATCAATTTATAAATTGCAAAATAACAGATGTTAGCGATTATGATTTGTTGGCTGAGTTTAAATAAGCAGATAGTTTATAAATATTAATTTATGGAGGAATATTCATGAATGACAAAATCATTATAAAAGGTGCAAAAGAACATAATTTAAAAAATATCAATTTAGAAATACCAAGAGATAAATTAGTTGTTATTACAGGCTTGTCTGGATCAGGAAAATCAAGTTTAGCATTTGATACCTTATATGCAGAAGGACAAAGAAGATATGTAGAAAGTTTGTCTTCTTATGCTAGACAATTCCTAGGATTGATGGAAAAGCCAGATGTGGAAAGTATAGAAGGATTATCACCAGCAATATCTATTGACCAAAAAACAACTTCTAAAAACCCTCGTTCTACAGTAGGAACCGTTACAGAAATTTATGACTATATTCGTTTGTTATATGCTAGAATTGGTGTACCATATTGTCCAAATTGTGGAAAAAAAATTGAAAAACAAACCATAGACCAAATTGTCGATAATATTATGGAATTAGAAGAAGGAACTAGAATTCAAGTATTAGCACCAGTGGTTAGAGGAAGAAAAGGAGAATATACCAAACAATTAGAGGAATTCCAAAAAGAAGGATTTGTTAGAGTTAGAATTGATGGAGAAATGTATGAACTTTCTGATGATATCGATTTAGATAGAAAGAAAAAACACAATATTGAATTAGTTGTAGATAGATTGGTGATCAAACCAGAAATCTTAAGTAGACTAACAGAATCTGTGGAAGTGGCTTTAAAACATGCTAATCAATTGGTGTTAATTGATGTAGTTGGAAAAGGTGAAAGATTGTATAGTTGTAACTATGCTTGTCCAGATTGTGGATTTAGTTTTCCAGAATTAACACCTAGAATGTTTTCATTTAATAATCCAATGGGTGCTTGTCCAACTTGTACAGGTATTGGATATTTAATGAAAATGGACGAAGATTTAATTATTCCAGACAAAAATAAAACCTTATATGATGGTGTTAAAGCCTTTGGTTCAAGCACGATGAAAAAGGGCGATACGATGGCAAAAATGTATTTTGAAAGTATCGGAAAATATTATGGAATTGATATAAGAGGAAAGAAAATTAAAGAATTGCCTAGAAGCTTTATGGAAAAAATTTTGTATGGTACAGGCGATGAAGAAATTGATTTTGAATATGAATCACCAGCAGGCATTAGAAGATTTAAAGCACCATTTGAAGGTGTACTTCCAACATTAGACAGACGTCACAATGAAACAAAATCACAAGGAATGCGTGAATTTTATGAAATGTATATGACGAATTCTCCATGTTATGCATGTCATGGAGCGAGATTAAAACCGGAAATCTTGTCTATAAAAGTAGGAGATAAAAATATTAATGAATTAATAGCAATGTCAATTAATCAAATAAGAGATTATTTGGACAATTTACAATTAAATAAAACAGAAGCGATGATTTCAGATTTAATTTTAAAGGAAATTCATCAAAGATTACAATTTTTAATTGATGTAGGATTAGAATATTTGACATTGTCAAGAAGTGCAGGAACTTTATCAGGAGGAGAGGCACAAAGAATTCGTTTGGCAACCCAAATTGGTTCTGGCTTAACAGGTGTATTATATATTTTAGATGAGCCAAGTATTGGATTACATCAAAGAGATAATGATAGGTTGTTAGCAACATTAAAAAAACTAAGAGATTTAGGAAATACCTTGTTGGTTGTAGAGCATGATGAAGATACCATGTATGCAGCAGACCAAGTCATCGATATTGGTCCAGGAGCTGGAACGCATGGCGGACAAGTCATGGCACAAGGAACAGCTGAAGAAATTAAACAGGTAGAAAACTCTATAACAGGAAAATACTTAAGTGGAAGATTAAAAATACCAGTACCAAAAAAGAGAAGAAAACATACAAAATCTAAAGTGATTGAAGTACAAGGGGCAACGGAAAACAACTTAAAAAATATTAGTGTTAAATTTCCACTAGGTGTTTTTACTTGTGTAACAGGGGTGTCTGGATCAGGAAAATCCACATTGGTAAATGAAGTGTTATACAAAACAATCGCAAAAGAATTAAATGGTTCTAATGAAAAACCAGGAAAATGTAAAGGAATTAAAGGAATTAATCAAATTGACAAAATTATTAATATAGACCAATCACCAATTGGAAGAACACCACGTTCAAATCCTGCAACATATACAGGTGTATTTGATTTAATCAGAGATGTTTTTGCCGAAACAGAAGAAGCCAAATTAAGAGGTTATCAAAAAGGAAGATTTAGCTTTAATGTAGAAGGTGGAAGATGTGAAAGTTGTAAAGGGGATGGGGTGCATAGAATCGAAATGCATTTCTTACCAGATATTTATGTACCTTGTGAAGTATGCAAAGGAAAACGATATAACAGAGAAACCTTAGAGGTAAAATATAAAGGAAAGACAATTGCAGATGTGTTAGATATGACAGTGGAAGAAGCACTACAATTTTTTGATAAAATACCAAGAATTAAACAAAAAATTCAAACTTTATATGATGTAGGACTAAGTTATATAAAACTAGGACAACCATCAACTACATTATCAGGAGGAGAAGCACAAAGAGTAAAACTTGCAACAGAATTATCAAAAAAGGCAACAGGAAAAACGTTATACATTTTAGATGAACCAACAACAGGACTTCATATCGCAGATGTCCATAAATTGGTAGATATTTTACAAAGATTAGTTGATACAGGAAATACGATTATTGTTATTGAACATAATTTAGATTTAATCAAAACTTGTGACCATATTATTGATTTAGGCCCAGAAGGTGGAGATAATGGCGGAGAAGTGGTAGCTGTTGGAACACCTGAACAAGTTTGTTTGAATGAGAAAAGCTACACAGGTAAATTTTTAAAAAAATATTTAGAACAAAATTAAGAAATAAGGTCTAAAAAAGAACTTATGTTAAAGCTCGTGTCAACATAAGTTCTTTTTTTGTTTCCTGTTACCGTATCAGAAAAAAATTTCTAAAAACCTTTTATTTTATAGAGCAAAGGAATAAATAAAAGAAAATTACAAATAATAAAAATATTAAAATTCTGCAAATGAACTTTAAGAACTGTTTCCAAAGTTCATAAGAAAGGAGAAATTTATGTATAATTTTAGAACAGATTTAGCAGCCGAGAGAAGAGAAATTTATAGAACAGCAAATAAATTAGAAAATGAGATTAACGGGATAGAAAGTGAAGAACAACAAGTTGATGAAAATATAAAGGTAGACAGAGTGAAAATTACTAATGAAGAAGGAGAAAAAGCAATCGGAAAACCAAAAGGTGTTTATGTTACAATAGATATTAAAAATTTGAAAATTGCAGGAGAAGAAGAAATCCAAAAATCAGCAGATACTGTATCTGAAGAATTAAGAAAAATTGTAGATAGTCATGTAGATAAAAATGGTGAAATATTAGTTGTGGGATTGGGAAATATTTATGTAACACCAGATGCATTAGGTCCTAAAGTAATTAATGATATAGAAGTTACAAGATATATGATTAAATATTTGCCACAATATGTAAAAGAAGGTGCCAGAAATGTGAGCGCTATATCTCCAGGTGTGTTAGGAACAACGGGAATAGAGACTGTGGAAATTTTACAGGGTATTGTTCAAAATACACATCCAAAATTGTTGATTGTTATAGATGCATTAGCTTCTAGAAGTATAGAAAGAATTAGTAGTACAGTGCAAATATCAGATACAGGAATTGTACCAGGGGCAGGAGTTGGAAATACAAGACAAGAAATTAGTCAAAGTACATTAGGTATACCAGTTATTGCAATTGGAATTCCAACAGTTGTAGAAACAGCAGTACTTGTAAATGATTCATTAGATTTATTCATTACAAAATTGCAAGATGAAGCAAAATCGAATGATTATCTAAATCAATTGAAACAAGAAGATAATTATGAAGAAATAAAAGAGGCCTTAGTTCCACAGGATTATAATCTGATTGTTACGCCAAAGGAAATTGATGGTTTAATTGAAAATATGAGTAAAATTGTAGCAACGGGAATTAATCAAGCAGTATAAAATTGTTACAATTCACAGATTATAAAAATACTAATAAGAATGATTTTTTACTGTGAATTGTAACATGAGATTAAGATAAATTCTAAAAAATTGTAGAAAAATGGTTGAAAAAATTTTTTTATTAATATATAATTTTTGTAGAAAAAGGAAGAATCTTACTGCAGAAAAAATAAGAGCAGTGACTGTTCGGATGGGAGGTTTCTATGGAAAATAAAGAAGAAAATGTAGATAAGACAAAAAAGGTTGAAGAAGTAAAAACAGAAAAAGTAGAAGAACC
Organism: uncultured Eubacteriales bacterium; assembly: GCA_949294555.1. Taxonomy (GTDB): domain Bacteria; phylum Bacillota; class Clostridia; order TANB77; family CAG-508; genus CAG-269. The sequence continues at coordinate 6,343 of CASFHP010000010.1, read as the reverse complement.
AAAGTTTAGCAAAGTATCAGGAAAAGATTTGAAAAAAGAGAAAGACATGGACACCATAGAAAATAAAAAAGACAAGAAAAGCAAAAACAAAAAGGAAAAGAAAGAAAAACAGGAAAAAGGAAGTAAGAAAGTTGGTTACTGGGTTGGCGGAATTGTGCTTGTATTAGTTGTATTAGCTATTGTAACCGCATTGCTATTATTACCTGCTACACCAGAGAAAGCAGTAGAAGGCATGCTAAATAGCTTGAAAAACGCTGATTTTGAAAGTGTAAACAAATATGTAAACTATAATGAAATTGTTAATTCATCAGAAATGTTACAAAATTCAGAAATGGATGAAGAAACACAAAGTTTACTTTTTGATAAATTGACATGGAAAGTATTAAATATTTCAAAAGAGGAAAATACAGCAAGTGTAGAAGTAGAAATTACGAATAAAGATTTTAAACAAATTATATCTAATTATACGCAAGAGGCTTTAAGAATAGCATTTAGTGGAGAATCCTTTACACAAGAACAACAAAACAACCAATTAAAAGAACAATTACGAAATGAAGAAATTGGAACACAAACAGTAACCACGACAATTCAATTAACAAAACAAGATGGAGAATGGAAAGTACAAGCTGATGAAAGTTTAGTAAATGCATTATTACCAGGATTACAAGAAGCAATTAATTCATTAAATTCTATTATCAATGGATAGTATCTAAAATGCTATAGAGAAATGCACCTATGAATATTAAGATTATAGTTAATATTCTAGGTGCATTTTACTTATTAAAATAGATTTATCTTAGTAGTTGTATGCAATTCTATTACGTAAAATTATTTTTTTGTAAAAGTTTTCTTATGATATCGATACAAATTACAAATTTCACAATTTAAACAAATCGATACACGATTTTCAAAAATTAATTGTAAAGTATTTATAAATTCATCAATCTGATTATCAATTAAGTGAATATAAATCTTTTTTGGAAGTAAATTCAAAAGAGAATTCAATGTGTAATCATTTGATGAAAACGATATATCACTTAAATATTTAGCATTAAAAATTTCTTCTGAATTTAAAATTAAGTTTTTATTCTCATCTAATAAAATTGATTCAGAAGTTTTATAAATCAAGTGAATAATGTTTGAATTATTCTTTTGTGAATTAATATATAATTTTAAAAGAGAAATAAATTCCATATATTCTTTTTCAATAATGTAGTTGTTCACAGCTTCAGATATAATATCATCCAAAATAGATGTATAGTCTTGTAGTCTAAAATTTATAAAGCCATCTAATATTAGAATTTTATGATTAGAAATAAAAGAGTAGATAGAATTATAAAGTGCATCAAACTTTTTATCGAACCATGTATAATATTCATCAGACAAGATATCATAGCAATCTTTTAAGATTTTATTTCTTTCAATTGCATCAAAATAAAAATAGTTTTTATCAAGAATTCTTTTCATGAGGATATCTTCAAATTCATCTGTTATTAAGAAAGATAGAAGGGTACTCATTTTGGAATAAAAGTAGGAATAATCAGTAGAAAGGTAATGGATAATGACATTTTTGTAGTTTTTAAACTGGTTTTCAGAAAAACAAATATCTTCTATTTCAGAATATTTTAATTCATTTAGTAGATAATCTAGTATTTTCGAATTATTTGTTTTTATACATAAAGATTTCATAAACAAAAATACCCCTTTCTCATAAAACTAGTATCTACCAAATTTAAAAAACTTATACATTATTATATGATAATAAAAAAATTAAGTGAACGATAGGGACGTGTCAAAACGTTTCAAAATTGTACCAAAAGGGACAGACCTAAATTAGTTTAATAAAAATAATAAATCCAATATACTATTTATAGAATTTTATTTATCAAATGGCTGGCGTTACAGAATATACAAGTTCTAACATTATAAAGCAGGCACCTCTCAAAGCAAGTTTGAGATTCTCCTACTTGATAATGTAAGAACTTGTAATATTCTTCCACTAGCACATTTAATTGCATAAAATTTTATAAATAGTATATTGGATTTTAATAATTCTAAATTACTTAATAGGTCTGTCCCTTTTGATACAATTTTGAAACGTTTTGACACGTCCCTAATAGTAGATCATATAATCAATGTCTGGAAAGACACAATCTTTTTTAGCGATATCTTTCAAGAAATCTTCATCAATGTTATTTTCTTTTATCTGATAATATAATTTTGTAAATCGACCAATATGGTCTTTAATTCTCTTTTTAGCATAATCGACCATCGTACCATTTGTAATAATAAACAGCCAATCACTACTTTGTGCTAATAATAATTCTCTAGCACATTGATTTAATGCTTTTTTCTTTAATCCTTTTGCATTTGGATATAAATGAGCAAGTTCACACATTCTGTCTCCTGCTACATGAAGATGTCTATGTGCATAATCGTTGCTTGGATTTAACCACACTTCGCTATATCCATTGGCACCCCAACTAGAACGACAAGGGGATGCAACTTGCATGTTTGGATATCTATCAATATACTCAGATGGTGTAATCAATTCAAAATTACAATCATCATAATAGATTTTTTTAAATAAAATATATAACCAGTAAGGTCCTTCATACCACCAATGACCATATAACTCTGCATCATAAGGGCATAGTATAATCGGTGGATTTTCTGTATATTGTGCAAGATTTTCAATTTGGGCATTTCTTGAATCGAAGAAGTGACCTGCTTGTCTTTCAGTAGAATCTTTTGCCCATTGAAGATTATAATAATCTTTAAATTCTGTTTTTCCTGTAATTCTATAATATTTGATACCAGTATGAACTCTTACACCATTGTGAGCAATATATGGTTTGATGTAATCATAATCAGCATCATAGCCAATATCACGGTAGAACTCTCTATAATTAAAATCTCCAGGATAGCCATCAATTGAACTCCATACTTGTCTTGAAGATTCAATATCTCTACCAAATGCTATAACACCTTCTGGAGAAACAATTGGAGCAAATGTACCATATAAAGGTGTAGGGTCAGCATATAAGATACCATGAGATTCTGTAATAATATAATCAATTCCAAATTCTTTTAAATATTTATCAGCTTCTGGTACATAACCACATTCAGGAAGCCAAATACCACGAGGTTTTCTTCCAAAATATCTTTCATATGTTTGAACACCAACGGCAATTTGTGCTTTTACGGTTTTTTCATTGACATATAGTATTGGAAAATATCCATGGGTTGCACCACAGGTGATAATTTCTAATACACCAATATCCTGAAAATGTTTAAAAGCTTGAATTAAATTACATTTATATACATCTTTAAATAAATGTAAATCATTAGAATATCTATCATAATAATAATGAGATAATTTATTTAATCTTTCGTCACCAGCTGTTCTTTTAATTTCTTTTCCAGATAATTCAATCATTTGCTTTAAATAACGAATATATTTTCTTTGTAATAATTTATTATCTAACATAGAAAGTAGAGGAGGTGTCATAGACATAGTAATTCTAAAATGAACACCTTCATCTACTAATTTTTGAAAATTTGTTAATAATGGAATATATGTTTCAGATATTGCTTCATATAGCCAAGATTCTTCTAAATAGTCATCACTTTCAGGATGATGGATAAATGGAAGATGTGCATGAAGAACAAAACTAACATATCCTTTTTTCTCTTGCATTTCAATTCTCCTTTTATTGTTACTAAAATTTATCTCATATGTTTTTATTTTTTATCTTGTTTATTTTCACTTCGAGTTTAAGTATCTTTAAAGAGTTTCTTATCTTTTCTGTAAGCTAAAAAATGAAAGAGACACTTTTGTCTTTGAAACCACAAGTGCCTCAAGATTATTTGAATTTTGAAGAAAGACTACCAGATGATGGGTTACCTGAAGAAGGATTAGATAAGTCATAAAATTCTTCAATATCTTCATTTTGATAAAGTGCTTTATACATATCATATATATTGTATATTTTTCCCATATTGCGAATAAAGGAAATATTGGCTGAAAATGGTTTCTTAGTTTGGACACCTGTTTTTACATTTCTAAAATATACCATTTTTTGTTCCTTATTAAATAATACATGGTCATTTGGTGCTTCAATATCATTTGAGGTAGATATATAAATATAATCAGTATGAATTTTTGGATTTTCTTTAATAGGACGTCTACCTAATTCGATTTTATAATCACATTTTGCATCATTTACATGAAGATACCAACTGTTTGCAAAATCATTAATATCAATTTCAAAACTGTAATTCATTGTAGTATTATGAATAATTAGAACTGGTTTTGTTGTTTCAAAAAAGTTTTCTCCATATTGTTTTTTTAAATTTTCTCTATCTTCGTCAGAAATATCCCAATAAATAAATAAATTGTTAGGGGTTTGTGCCAATACTTTTACAACAGTTTGGTTATAACGATAGGGTAAATCATAATATTCTACAATATCTATTTTTGGTTTTTTGGTTGTGCTTTTTCTTTTTGAAGTAGATTTTTTGGCTATTGATTTTGTAGAAGTTTTCTTTTTTGCAGTTGAAACTTTTGAAGCAGTAGTTTTTGAGGTCCCAGATTTTCTAGATGTTGTTTTTGTTGAAGTCTTTTTTGAGTTGGAGGTTGTTGATTTTTTTGTTGCAACAGTTTTAGGGGTAGCAGTAGATTTCTTTGCTACACTTTTTGTTTCTTTTTTTATAGTTTCTTTAGGCATAGTTTCTTCGATAATATCTTTTTTAGTAGATGTTTTTTTAGCAACAGATTTTATTGCTTTTGTTGTTTTACTTGATTCTTTTACTTTTTTTGTTGTTATAACTGCATTTTCTAAATCGTTTGTTTCTTTCGTTTTTCTTGGCATGATATATCCTCCTATGTATATCTCTTATATTTCCTTTATATATTATACTAAATGAAAAATAAATTCAAGGGGATAATATGATTTTTTCAATTAATTTAAAAAATTTTAGAATTAAATAATCTTACATTTTATACCAATAATTATAAGATGTAACAATTTTGAATGAAAAATTTATGTAAGAAATCCTAGAGTAATATACTCTAAGATTTTTTACATGTTAATTATAACAATAAAAAATAGATATAGCAATAGAAATCCAAAAATATATTTATTTTTGGATTCTCATAATAACAAAAAAAGTTTAATAGACAAATGGCATAAAATCATAGAAATATTAACAAAAAATAGAAATCAGAATTTTCTTAGAGTATATTACTCTAAGAAAATAATATAGAAAAAACAAAGGAAAATGAAAGAAAAAGAGGTAGAAAATGGAAGAAATGAAAAAGAGGAAACAAGAAAGAAAAAACTACAATAAAAACAAACAAGAAAAAAGAACAATAAATCAAGAATGTACAAATATAGAAGGAATTACTTTACTAGCATTAGTCATAACCATTATTGTATTACTAATCTTAGCAGGAATTACGATAAGTGCGATAACATCAGATAATGGAATAATCCAAAATGCAATTAGTGCAAAAGAAAGGGCAGAAATTGACAGTGAAAGAGAAGCGGTAGAACAAGCAACCGTACAAGCGATGGGAAATAATAAAAGAGGAAATATTGTAAGAAATGAATTACAAGAAGAATTAGATAAAATAACAGGAGCAGGAAAAACAATCGTAACAGCAGATACAGAAGAACAAGGGTATTTTGTGAAATTCGTAGATAGTGGAAGGATATATAAAGTAAGCATAGATGGAGCTAGGAATAGAAGATGAATTAATTACACAAGCAGAAATTGTTGCAAATCCAGAAAGCAATACAACACCAGCATTAATACAACAAGTAGACTTAACAGTAAAAACACCAATAGAAATAGAAGGAGCAGAATATTCTTTGGTATATGCATGGAATCAAGATAAAGAAAATGCACCAGAGGATACAAAATTCTTAGAAGTTACACTAATAGGAAATGGAAGAATAAGAACAACAACTGTATTTAGTAGTGATACAGTAGGAGGAGATTATTATTTATGGGTAAGAGTTGTAGTAGGAGAGATTGAAAGAGAAGAATGTTTTGGACCATATACGATAAGAGATCATACAGCATTAATTGCAACAAGCAGTGAAACAGCATCAACAACAGGATTTTTAGGAAGTGCCAATCAAGAAAAAGAAACGGTCAAAGAAATAGAAAGAAGGCTAATAGAAAGTATCAATATAACAACATCCTTAGCAGGACATAGTATAAATGATGAAAACACATGGGATGTATCGCAAAGTCAAAATGGAATGTATCTAGCATGGTATGAGGATAGTGACAATGATGGATATTATGAAGTAACCATTGCAGGAGATGGAGG
>CASFHP010000009.1 GCA_949294555.1 uncultured Eubacteriales bacterium | reverse complement strand
CGATGGATAGCTTGTGCTTCTCTATGTGGTTAGCGATATATACCCCCACTACGGACTTTCACCGATTAGTTAAATGACATGCCTGTCGCACATGCAAAAGAAGATTTTATACAAATCTTTTCATCTAATGACGAATTTATCAGAGTTATACATAATATACTTCGAGGAATTCCAGAGCAAGATATAGATATAGCTCAACTTATAAATGATTTATACGAAAACTTATTTATTAAGTCAAATGTTCATCATGATACAATGATAATGAATGGAAAAATATGCATAGAACAAATTAATGTGGATATGCTAAACATAATGTTATCTTTTATAAATAATATAATTACTTTATCATAAAAATTTAATAACTAAGATCCTATTAGTAGTTTTAACTGCTAGTAGGTTCTTTTTATCATGTAGAGAATTGCAGCACCTCTATAAAAGTGCTAGGTGTAATGAGCAGATGCTATAAAATTCATTCGTATTCGTGTAAACGGTCTATTTACACAAAATGCGTGAGTGAGATTTTACAACACAGACTCACAATAATAAAAGAGTATTGGGAGGCAAAACTTGAAATGGATTTGTAATTGTAAGAAAAACTCCAAATAAATTTTAAAGGACGTTTTTCTTGTTACTTTTGAAATGCTATCGCATTTCAACGTAATAAAAAGTTTGGACAAGTATGAACAATAACATAGAAATATGTTAGCAATTACAGTAGTTTTACTACATACTAGACTACCTATGAACGAAAGCGACCGACTGACGGTTTCTACAATATTAGGTGTAATAATCCTTTTTTTCGCTCTATGGGATTATTGCACCTATTTCTCTCATGCTCCCTCCCTCTGGTTTCCAGTTGTTAAAATTTAATATAAAAATATATTGATAAATATTTAAGATAATTTAACTAATCTAAAATATAGTAATACAGTTATTTATGTGCGAAATTGATGTCCAATGTTGGCGTGTCGCCGATATTGGATGTCAATTTCCTTGACCTGAACTGACAAAAAATTTATATGAATATATAAAATTTTTGTTAGTATGCGTGGAAGTTTGAAACCGAGCTAGGTTTCATAGAGTTAAGAAAAAATTTGAAAAAATGTTTTTCTTGACTCTTTTTTCAATAAATTACTAAAAGTAAATTTATTGAAAACATAAAAAATTCACTTGGTGTATTTTTTATGCAAAGGGTTGTAGGGAAAAAATTTTTCCCTGCCACACTAACACTTTTTGCTAATAGCAAGAAAAGTGTTGTAGTGTGTTACAAGACAATTGAAAAATCACAATAAACAACTTTAGTATCTATGTCTTTTCAAAATTAGTGAGGAGGTCTTTATTTATGAGTTATGCAATAATAAGAAATGAAAAATATAAAAGAGATAATTTAAAGGGAATATATCGTCATAATGAAAGATTATTCTAATAAAAATATAGATATTACAAAATCATATCTAAATTATTCTATAAAATCTCCTCAATATAGTTATGTAAAAGAGTTTGCTATAATCAAAGAAAAATACAATCTTAAGGGACAAATAAAAACCGTTAGTAATATTGTTTGTGAATACATAATAACATCAGATAAGGAATTTTTTGAATCCATTGGAGAAAAAGAAACTAAAAGATATTTTGAAACAGCCTATAAATTTGTATGTGAATATAAAAACTTAGGAGAACAATATATTTTATCTGCGAATGTTCATATGGATGAAAACACACCACATCTACATTTGGTTTTTATTCCTGTAGTTCATACTACTGATAAAAAAGGAAATGCCATTGATAAAGTTGCTTGTAGTGAGTTTTGGAAAGAAAAAGATAGTTATATCAAATTACAAAATGCTTTTTATTCATATATTACTCAAAACGGTTTCAATTTAGAACGAGGTAAATCATCTTCAAAAGAACATTTATCTATGAAAGATTATAAAGAAATTACTAATTATGAAAAAACTAAAAAGACATTAGAAGATATTAAAATTGAATTACCTAATGTCCCTGATATTAAAAATTTTGGAAAACTAACCGTAAAAAGAGATGAGAAAATACAAAAAGAAATAATTGAGCCAAAAGACCAACTTATAAAACAACTATATATTGATAATAAAAAATTGCATCGTGAACTAGAAAAACAAGTTAATCTTATTGATAAAGCTGAAAAGTTTGAAAATGAAAAACAAACAATTTTACAAGAACAATCTAATTTAAAACAAAAGTATATTAAATTAGAAAAAAATTATAATAAACAAACACAGCAACTTGAAAATAATTATAATATTAAAGTTAAAGAATTAGAACAAAATTTTAACAGGAAATATAATAATTTATTAAAGGAAAATATCTATTTAAACAAAATTATAAATAAATTTATGGAAACTTTTGAAAAATTTATAAATTGGATTTGTAAAAAGTTTGCCATTAATGAAGAGGATAACCTTATTAGAGATTTTCAAAAAGAAACTAATACTTTTATTAATCCAGAAAAGCAAATAGAATATGAATTAGAAAAAGAAACAGACGAATTGTCTTTATGAGACTTTTTTCTGTTTCTTTATACTATTTCTTCTTTGCAATAACATTATAAATATGCCAATGTTTCATTTTTCCCAGTCCAGTTTTTCCATCTTTTTCGATTTCATTAAAGTGTATTATCTCAAAAGAATTTTTAAATAAATCTAATGTTTGTTCTTTAGATAAAAATGTCATTTCTTTTTTTATTTTTGTCCATGAATCATTTAATCCAAAAAAATTACCCACAAAATAACCGTTCTTTAAGAATACTGTCAACTATTTTATTCCAAAATTGATTAAAGCAATCTTTTTTACAAAAAGGAATACTAAAATTGGCAACTAATAGTTTAGCTCTTTCTAATTTGATGTTTTCAAAATTTTGTCTAGTAAATCTAAATTTTTTTATTTCCTCATTATCTAATTTACTAGATATAATTTGTTTTGTATCTTCTTTATCTATTGCTAAAACATTCCATCCATTTTTTATTAAATAAATTGTATCTCTACCTGCACCACATCCTAAATCAATAGCATTTTCTGGCTTAATATTCATATCTATAATTTTTTTAATCATTGGATGTGGTAAAGTATTTTCTGTATTTTTATAATATTCTTCTATATTCCCCATAATTTAAATCCTTTCTCTTTATTAATCGGTATTATAGCATATTTTTTCGTAAAAAGTAACAGGAGAGTGAAAATTTTATTTTTCCACTCTCCCATTGTGCTTTCAAAATTTTTTCCAGCACTGAGGATCTTTCGCATAGAAGTCACCGGTTAAGCACTTGGCTACCGAAGGACATCCTCTGCAAAAATTCTTAATCTCACATTTAGAACAATGCTCAAACTTGTCATACTGACGGTATTGATCCATTTCTTTACTATTGAAGATATCATAGAAAGATTGGTCAGGGACTTTGCCAACAGGTGTTTCACTTCTTCTACAAGCATAAACAGTTCCGTCTGCCAAAGTTGTTATGTGGGTAATGCCACAATGACATCCATCAAGAATAAGGTCATTGGGATTATCAATTTCATTAGGATTGAATAATCCTTTTTCGTATAAATACAGTTTCCAAAGGTGGTCTTTTAATGCAAATCTTGTATCACATTCCTGATTTTGCATATATTTCTCCCACATTTTATCCAGAAAATCTCTGTAATCTTCAGGTTCAACCATTAAATCAAAATCTTCTGGATTAGGACAATATCTTGCAAATCCAAAATTGCTCACTTTGTATTTTACAACAATATCCACCAATTCAGGAATTTCTGCAATATTTGTCTTTGAAACTGTTGTCATAATAGCTGTTTTGATTTTGCTACCCTCAAAATACTTTAAAGCATCTAAAGTAGCATCAAAAGAACCCGGCTTACGAATAAAATCGTGAGTTTCTCTTAAACCATCCAATGACATTTGGAAATTTATGCAACCTAGCTCTTCCAATTTTCTCACAACATCATAGTTCAAGTGGAATGGATTACCTAAAAGTCCAAAATGAACTTTATGTTCTTTGAGAATCTCCAGAAAATCCCATATTCTATCATAAAGTAAGGGGTCTCCTCCTGTAATTACTAGGAAAGGATCTCTGTTTAATCTGTCGCAACTCTGAATAAAATCTTCCAAAATTGCTTTTAATGTGTTTAAATCAAGTTCAAGACTACATTTCTTGTCCTTTCCTTCATAGATATAGCAATGCTTACACCGTTGGTCACATCTATCTGTGATGTGCCATTGCATACTAAATTTTGTTCTTTCTGCCATTATAAATCCTCCTTTTAGTGCAAGAGGCACCTCTAAAAGAGATGCCTCCGCTTTGTTGAAACTAATGTGTGCTGTCGACGATACACATTATTCGTGCATCCGTATTAACTACAAGATGTACTGCAAGATGTGCAAGATCCACAGGAACTACTGCATGCTGAGCAACCACTTGAGCAGTTACAAGAGCAGTCTGCAGCAACTACTTTAACTCCAGCTCCAACCAATTTAGCCTTTGCAGACTTCATAAAGTCCTGAGCAGAGTTTTTCCCAATGTATTTTACACTGGGATTCCAGTAATTTGTCCGTGCCATTCTGGTCATAGTGCATTCTCCTTTCCATAAAATTTCAACGAGTTGCTTAGAGTATTAATTACTACTCTAAATAATACGATTAACGTATTACAGTTACCATAATATCATATTTGGAATAAATTGTCAATATGTTTTTATAATTTATTCGCTTTATTAGAGATATGTATATAAAAAAATAATAGTAGAATAATATCTATAATAAAGCGAATAAGGTGAGAATATGAAAATTAACAAATACAATAACTTTAGAAATATATCTGGCTCTGTTCTAAAAGAATTAAGATTAAAAGCCAACTTATCTCAACAAGATTTAGCAGAAAAATTGCAATTATTAGGTGTTGAACTAACCTCTAAAGAGATTTCAAAAATAGAAAATGATAATAGATTAGTTCAAGACTTTGAATTGTTTGCTTTTGCTAAAGTTTTTAATGTATCAGCAGATGTATTTAATAAAAAACTTGATAAATAACAGTAAATTCAATGTTATTTGCTGTTGTCTTTTTTTATACTTTCTAATATTGTTCTAATTCCATCACAAAATCCAACTTTATAAAACTTTTCATTATTATTAGCTATTATTAGATTTTCTCTTCTAGAGTAATTTTCCAATGCTTTTATTATTCCTTCTCTTGTATTATGAAAATGAGGTGGAAGATTTTTTATTGCTACCAATAATTTTTCATAATCTATTGAATATTCTTTTTTTATATTAGTAAACTCTAAATTTTCTCTTTCCATCTCTTTATCCAATTCTTCTTTTCTTTCTCTAAAGATAGTATCTAACATAGTATCATCTATATATTGTTTAATATCTTCAATTTTTAACATACTACACCTCCTCTAATTAACGATATTTCGCCTACATTATATCTCTAATAAAGAGATATTTCAATACTGTTTTGACGATTTTTCGTCAGCGTTATTTCGTTAATTTTGCTATACTCATTTTATAATTAAGAAAAGAGGGATTTTATGCGACTTTCAGAAGCAGTTAGAAGAAGAATTATAAAGTTAGCAGATGAAAGAAATATAACTTTACATAGATTATCTTTGGAATCTGGAATATCATATTCTACATTAAGTAGTTTTATAAATGGAAAAAGTCAAAGTCCTAAACTTGTTACATTATTGCATATATGTGAAGGACTAGGCATTGAATTAAACGAATTTTTTACGGATAACTTGTTTAAAGATGTAGAAGAAGATTAATATTTATATGTATTTGTTTAGTAGCTTATATAGCTACTTTTTTTGTATTTGTTTATCATTATTTTGCACAATTTTTTTCAAAAATCTTTCAAAAAACATTCATTGATTTATTTTTTATTCCCTGCTACAATCTATTTACAATTTATTTTAAGTATTTTTAAGTTTTTAGAAAAAAAGGAAAAAAAACGGAATTGATTGTTACTAATTATGATTATATAATTCTCTTAACATATAATTTTAAAAATGAGTATTTAACCATAAGTATTCATTTAGATTATTATGTTTAAAATTTATTAGCAAAAATTTAACCATTTTTATGGAGGTGCATAATGTCAAATAAAGAAAAAATAATTGATTTATTTTATATTAAACATTTAAAACCTGTTGATATTGCTTTGAAACTTGATGTCAGCAATAGTTATGTAACAAAAGTAATAAAAAAAGATTCTAGGTATCATAAAGAAAAAACTCAAAGGAAACAACAAAATAAAGTAAAACATAAGGAACAAACCATTGAATACATAAAAGCAAAACAAAAATCTAATAAGGATAGTTATGAAGCTCTTAAATATCAACTAAAAAAAGATGCCGAAGAACTATCTTATTATTTTGACATTTCAGATCGTAGTTTTAGAAAATTTAATGCTAGTGCTTATAAATATAACCATAAAAAGAAAAGATTTGAAATAGATAAAAAATTAACTGTTTCAGCAGATGTTCCAAAAATAGTTTATTAAATTGAAGGAGGTACAATAAAAATGGATGTAAAAGAACAATATTCTATCATGTTTACTAATTACCCAGATATTATAAACATTGAACAAATGAGAAAAATGTTAGGTGGAATTAGTTTAACATTAGTTTATAGGCTTATTAAGGAAAATAAAATTAAAGCTATTAAAATAGGCAGACAGTATAAAATTCCAAAAGCTAATATAATTTCATACATAATAAATCAAAATTGAAAATAAGTACGTTTTAACAAGAATAAGGAGGTCATTATGATTACAGTAACTGCTACATTACAGAAAAAGAAAAATATTTATTATGCAGTTTTATATTACAAAGATGAATTTAACAATATACAGCGAAAGTGGATTTCTACTAAACTGAAAGTTAAAAATAATAAGAAACTTGCAGAAAGAAAAGTTGAAGAAATAAGACATGAATATGAAAAAACACTAAATGAGAAACCTACTCTTTCTAGTCTAGATGTAAATAATAAGGCTAATATAAAGTTTTGTGATTTTATGCTAAATTGGCTAGAAATTATAAAACCTAGAGTTGTCAAAACAACTTATGCTGGTTATGAAAGAATTGTAAAAGGTAAAGTTTATAATTATTTTAAAAAATTAGATGTTTCACTTAAAGATTTAAAGCCATATCATATACAAGATTTTTACACAGAATTATATAAATTAGGTTTAAAGGGTAATACCATTCTTCGCTATCATGCTAATATTAGAAAGGCTTTGCAATATGCAGTAAAATGTGAATTGATTTTAACTAACCCAGCAGATAAAGTAGATAAACCTAAAAAAGAACAATATATTGCAACTTATTATAACAAATCAGAATTAAACGATTTATTTGTTGCAATACGAGATACCCCTATAAAATTACCTGTTCTTATTGCATCATATTATGGACTTAGACGAAGTGAAGTACTTGGTATTAAATGGGATGCTATTGATTTTGATACCAAAACAATTATTATAAGGCATACCATTTCACAGACAAAAGTGGATGGGAAGTTGCAAATCGTTGCAGAAGATAAAACCAAAAATCAATCTAGTTATAGAACTTTGCCACTAATTCCAGAAATTGAAGAACTACTTTTAGAAGAAAAAGCAAATCAAGAGTATAACAAAAAAATATTTAAAAAATCATATTTGAATAAAGATGGTTATGTTTGTGTAAATACAGATGGCTCTATATTAAAACCTGACTATGTTTCTCATAAATTTAACCAAATACTAAAAAATAATAATTTAAGACCTATCCATTTTCATGATTTAAGACATTCGTGTGCTAGTTTATTATTATCAAATAAAGTCAGTATGAAAGATATTCAAATATGGTTAGGTCATTCTAGTTATAATACTACTGCTAATATATACACTCATGTAGATATAGGATCAAAACAAAATTCAGCAATTGTAATTGGAAATGCTTTAAACTTTTCGAAAACTACACAAGACATTCAAGAAGATGATGAAGAAGAAATGGAATTATAAAAAATTGTTAGAAATGTTAGAAAATAAAAAATCCTTATTTAAGCCACTAAATAAAGATTTTATAAAAATAAAATGTTGTAAATTTTGTAGAACTTTTTGTAGAACTACAAAATTTTTTAAATTAAAACACCAAGTTTCAATCTCTCGAAACACTTGGTGTTCTAATGGTGCAGATGGCCGGAATCGAACCGGCACGGTTTATTCAACCGCAGGATTTTAAGTCCTGTGCGTCTACCAGTTCCGCCACATCTGCATATTGAACTGGTTTTATCTTGACGACAATAGTTATTATAATATTTGTTCTACTGTTTGTCAATAGATTTCAAAAATTTTTTATATTTTTTAGTACATTTTTGTAAAGACTCGATGATAACAGTTTTTAAGAAGCCTAATCAAGGCTTCTTTATATTGTATTCCGTTACCTTTTAATTCTCGTTTTTAATTATCGTTTGTTCCTGTTCCTTCAAAAGGTATGAATTTGTTTACAACACTTTCTGTTGATACATCTTCTGCTCTAAACATCATAAATGATGTATTAATTTTATTTTCTACTAATTGTTCTACTTCTTCTTGTGTGGCATGTTCTGCTAATACTAATTCACTAACTAAAATTTGTTTTGCATTGTTTAGCATTTTTTTCTCGCCTGTTGAAAGTCCTTTTTCTTTTTGTTTAAAGCTTAGGTTTCTAACTACATCAGCTATTTCGTAAATATCGCCACTCTTCATCTTCTCCATATTGTCTCTATAACGCTTATTCCAATTTTTATCCATAGCTGTTTCGTCTTGCTCTAAAACTCCAAATACTTTATCTGCTGATTCTTTATTAATTATATTTCTAACCCCAACTTCTTCTGCTTTTGCAGTTGGTATCATTACTTTAACCTCACCTGGCATTTTTAAAATATAATATGATTGCTTCTGTCCTAAGATGTCTTTTTCTTCTATTGCATCTATTGTTCCTGCCCCGTGCATTGGGTATACAATTTTGTCTCCTACATTGAACATGTAAGTCACTCCTTTCAGCATTTTAATTTATTTGGCAGAAAAATATAATAAAGTTATGTCAATACCTTTTTATAACTTTATTGGATTTTTTAACCATATTTATTATACAACAAAAAACGGTAAAAGTCAAAGCAAATACCGTTATTTTTTTTGTATATTTTCGTTGTAACCCTTGCAGCTCTAAAGGAAATTTTTTTCATGGTTTTTTTGATGGTTATTTTGTTGTTGAACCAAATCCTCCAAGTCTTTCTCCTTCTGCTACATCGTCATCTGTTACTAAATACTTTTGGAAAATTGCTTGTCCAATGGCTTCCCCTTTTTTGATAACCACATCTTCCTCCTTTATGTTATAAAAAGCAAACATAATATGACCATCGTTATCAGGGTTTCCATAGTAATCTTTATCCACTACTCCTACACTATTTGATAAAATTAATCCTTTCTTTTTTGGATTAGAACTACGATTATATAATAATAACATTTCATCGTCTTGCATATATGCTTTTAGTCCTGTTTTTACTAGTGTTGGGTTCATCCCTTTTTTAAAACTTGGAATTACTGTATCTTCTGCTGCTTCTATATCATATCCTGCACTATATTTTGTTTTTCTTATTGGTAGATTAATATTTTTATCTTCATACCCTTTTGCAATTTCAAATCCTCTCTTTTTTTCCATTTTTTAGTCCTCCTTATTTTTTAGTTTTGCTATTTACTTGCTTTTTGTATTTTTTCACAATATCTAAGAAATGTCAAGTGCCATTTTGTCCATTTGGGGACGTTTCCTTTTGAGACATTTTTGTGTAAAGTTTAGTATTCTTAAAAATATAAAAATAAAGTTTCTATTATTTTTATTAGCAAGCAGAACTTTGCATAAAAATGTCTCAAAAGGAAACGTCCCCAAATGGACAAAAACAAAACAGACTATCATTTCGTAGTCTGTTATTTATTCTCTTATCCTCTTGATTCTACTATCAATTTTATACCTGTTCTGTCTTCCCCTTCTACTTCTACCTCTGCAAATGCAGGTATACATACTAAGTCTACACCAGATGGTGCTACAAAGCCTCTTGCTATTGCAACTGCTTTTACCGCTTGATTTAATGCTCCTGCTCCGATTGCTTGCATTTCTGCTTTGTTTGATTCTTTTACTAATCCAGCTATCGCTCCTGCTACTGAATTAGGGTTTGATTTTGATGAAATTTTTAAAACTTCCATTTTCTTTTGCCTCCTATAATTTTTATTTTTTTGTTGCAACTCTTATATTTTGTATTTTACAATATCTGGAAATTCGTGTAAAGTGTTTTTTATAAAAATTTATAGGTTTTCATCGCAATAAAACTTTTAATTCGACATTTTTTGTATGTGCTTTTCTTACATATTAATTCTAGTAATTGTTTTTACTTTGTTTGTATTTTCGTCTACATCAAATATAACACCATTTAACATGCATTCTCCTGTTGCCATTTTATATTTTTCTGGTAATGCTGTTTCAAATCGTTTTATGGTCACTGATACATCCATCCCTAATGCCGAATTTTTTGGTCCTGTCATACCTATATCACTAATATATGCAGTTCCTTTTGGTAATATTCTTTCATCTGCTGTTTGGACATGTGTATGTGTTCCAAAAATGGCTGTAACAGAACCATCTAAATAATATCCCATAGTTACTTTTTCTCCCGTTGCTTCTGCATGAAAGTCCACAATAATGATATCTACTTTTTCTTTTATCTTTTTTATGATGTCTTTTGCAATTAAAAATGGATTGTCTGTTAAAATGTTGATATAAACACGTCCAATTAAATTGATAACTGCTATTTTTTTATTTTTACATGTATATATCCCATATCCTTTTCCTACAACACCTTTTGGATAGTTGGCTGGTCTTATTAATTTTGGATGGTCAATAAATTTAAAAATTTCTTTCTTACCCCATGTATGATTTCCCATCGTAACGACATCAACATTTTGAGAGATAATATCATTAAAGTTTTTTTCAGTTATTCCCATTCCTTCTGCTGCATTTTCTCCATTGACAATTACAAAGTCAATTTCTTCTTTTTGTCTTAATTGGTATAATTTATTTTTTAATTCTTTAATTCCTGTTTCTCCAATGATGTCTCCAATCGCTAATATTTTCAACTTCATTCCTTCTTTCTTCTTTATCTTTTCTATCATACTATATTTCTCGTAATTCTGCAAGCTTGAAGTTGAAAACTTGCAATTTTTCTGCGAAATGTTATTTTTTTGTTGAATAGGAAAAAGTATTTTTTCTTTTGAAAGCAAAATATTAATTTTTGTTTTCACTTTGAGTTGCGTAACTTAAAGTTTCATATTGGTTTCCTATTCAATAAAAAAATAGAACCCAATTAAAATCTGAGTTCTATCTTTTTACTTACATATAAAATTTTTTCTATTTTGCATAATCTACTGTTCTTGTTTCTCTAATAACATTAACTTTGATTTGTCCTGGATAATCCATTTCACTTTCAATTTTCTTAGCCACATCTCTTGCTAATATTGTCATTTGGTCATCATTAATTTTCTCTGGTTTTACCATTACTCTAATTTCACGACCAGCTTGTATAGCAAAAGATTTTTCAACACCATTGAATGAATCTGCAATTTCTTCAAGATTTTGTAATCTTTTAATATATGCTTCTAATGTTTCTCTTCTAGCACCTGGTCTTGATGCTGAAATCGCATCTGCAGCTTGTACTAAAACAGCTTCTAATGTTTGTGGTTCAACATCTCCATGATGTGCTTCTACCGCATTGATAACTAATGGATTTTCTTTATATTTTTTCAATATTTCCACACCAATTTCTACGTGTGTTCCTTCCATGTCATGGTCTAATGCTTTTCCAATATCATGTAATAACCCTGCTCTTCTAGCACGTTTTGCATCTAACCCTAATTCTTCGGCCATAATTCTTGCTAAATTTGAAACTTCTATTGAGTGATTTAATACATTTTGTCCATAACTTGTTCTGTATTTTAATTTTCCAATTAGTCTCACTATGTCTGGATGTAATCCAATGACACCTGTTTCTAATACAGCTCTTTCTCCTTCTTCTTTAATGGTTGCATCTAACTCTTCTTTGGCTTTTTCTACCATTTCTTCAATTTTTGCTGGATGAATTCTTCCATCGTCAATTAATTTCTCTAATGCAATTCTTGCAACTTCTCTTCTTAATGGATCAAATCCTGACAATACAACAGCTTCTGGTGTATCATCGATTATTAAATCAATTCCAGTTAATGTTTCTAATGCTTTTATGTTTCTACCTTCTCTACCAATAATTCTTCCTTTCATATCATCATTAGGAAGTGGCACAATTGATACGGTTGTTTCTTGTGAATGATCTGCTGCACATTTTTGTACGGCATAACATAAAATTTCTTTTGCATTTTTATTAGCATCTTCTTTTGCCTTTTGGTCTTTTTCTCTGATTAATGCTGCTTTTTCTGCTGTCAATTCCTTGTCCATTTCTGCAAGTAATCTTTGTTTTGCCTCTTCTTTACTTAAAGATGCTATTTTTTGAAGTTCGACCATTTCTTGTTCATGTAACCTATCTAATTCTTCTTTTTCTTTTTCGATACTTAGTCTGTCTTTTTCTAATTCTTGTTCTCTTTTTTCAAAGTTTTCTGAACGCCTTTCTAAATTTTCCTCTTTTTGGATTAGTCTTGCTTCTTGTTTTTGTATTTCGCCTCTTCTTTCTTTAATCTCTTGATCTAATTCTTTTCTATTGTTCATAATTTCTTCTTTAGCTTTAAAAATCTCTTCTTTCTTAAGATTTTCGCCTTCTTTTTTCGCTAAATCAATTAATCTTTTTGCTTCATTTTCTGCCCCTTGAATTTTAGATTCTGCAACTTTTTTTCTGTATATCATTCCTACTAGAAATCCTATTGCAAGTGAGATTAAGACAGCGGCGATAATGATTACAATAGTCATAATCATACACCTCTTTCTTATTTAATTTTCAATGTTCGAAATAAATATATATGTTTTTTTAAATATATTTTTTCCTACAGTATATATTTTATCTTTATTATTGTAAACTGTCAAGTACTTTGACATAAAAACATCATCAGAGTTGAATTAAAAGTTTCTTTTCAGTATACACAAATAATTAAAAAAGCATGTGTCAAAATTTTATCTTTTTAACACATACTCTTCTTAATAGTAAGAAAAAATCTATTTTAAGCGTCCACATTTTTTCATATTTTGAAGTCTTGCCTATTTTTTATTAAAATACATAATTAAATGTTCAATTGTTTTTTTATCTGTTTCAGATAATTTTTCATAACCTGCTAATGGATATGCCAGACTCTTATTTTCTGTTATAGTTAAATATTCGCTAAAAACTTGATCTAAGCTAATTTTAAATATATTGCATATCTTGATAAGTACTTCGTATGAAGGTTTTGCTCTATCTTGTTCGACATCACTAATATATCTAACTGATACCTCTACTTTTTCTGCCAATTGTTCTTGTGTATATCCATTACTTTTCCTAATTGTTTGAAGCTTTTTTCCGATTTTTATTGTACTTGGTTTTCTCATGACTACCACCTTTTATTTTTTTGTTTATCTTATCAAATTTTGTCACATGTATAAATGAATTATTTTCGTATACATGTATATTTTATTTCCATATAGTATTAGGAACATGTCAAATTGTTTGAGGCAATTTTATGTGATAAATTTATTTTCATTATATACAGCTCCTTTTGGTTTAGAATATATTTATTATTCAATCAAGGTCTTTCAAATATTCTTCTAGTAAGTTGTCTAACTTTTTTCTTTGTTTTTCTATTTCTTCTTTTTCCTTATTTAAGCTTATCATGTTCTCTAATATTTCCAATTCTTTTTTTATATGGTCTTTTAAATCATTCATATCATTTCACCTCTTCTTTAGTTTTTACTGTATCTGAATTCTTATTCACAATTTTGTTTTTCATTATGTGAAATGCAATTTCCTATACCAAAAAAACTAGCTTGCATTTTTATACAAACTAGTCTCTCTAAAATTCTATTTATTCTTAATTATTTTTATCTCTATATACTTTCACAATATCTTTAAACGTCATTCTAGTTCCATAATTTAGTATTGCATTTGAATAAATCTTAATTGCAACTTGTGCAATGATTAATATTGTAATCACCAATACAACAATTGATAATATAATTTCTGAAGTTGACGCAATTCCCATCATAATTCTAAATGGCATACAAAATGGAGATGAAATTGGGAAAATTGCTGCAAATTGATTTAACTCGCTTGTTGGATTCATCATAGTAAAATATGATAAGTAAAATCCAACAACAGCAAGTATGGCAACTGGTGTATTTGCTGATTGTATGTCTTCTGGTTTGCTTACTGTTGAACCTGTTAAGGCATATAGTAAGGCATAAGCAAAATATCCTAGAATAAAGTACACAATCGTCATTATAGCTAAATATGGTGTCATCATAGACATATCTAGGACAGAATTTAATAATTCTGGCTCTAAGAATAGATTTGCTGATATCAATGCCACAGCAACAATCACACATATTTGTATTAATCCTACAATACCAATACCAATAGTTTTTCCTAGCACAATCGTTCTTGGGGATGTTGAAGTAACTAATGTCTCCATAATTTTTGATGTTTTTTCTGTTGTAATAGAACTTGATACTTGATATGCACAGAAGTATATTGCGTAGAATAGTACTATGGACAATAGCATAATCACAAATATATTTCCACTTACTTCTTGTTCTTCTGTTTGTTCAATTGTAAATTCAAAGTTTGGAGATAAACTTGCAATTTGTTCTTGCGTTAAACCTAATTTTGAAATTTGCAAATTGGTGTATAATGTATTCATAGCATTTATTAAATCTTCTGGAACAGAAGCTACTTGTGTCATATTTTCTACAATGTATCGTAATGTATATGTTCCATCTTCTTTTTGTTCAATTATCATTGCTTCATTTATATCACTGTTTTCAATTCGACTTTTTATATCTTCAAAGGAAACATCATTGTTGGCAACTTGAACATTATATCCTAATTCCATATAATTTAAACTTGGCAAAGTCCCTTCAAATAAATTTGTAGTATCAACGATTAATAGCTTTGTTTCTCCAGAAGATTCGGTTTCATCTGTGAACATGCTCATGATATTGGGTATATTAAATCCTATGACAATTAATACTAAAATAATTAATGTTGAAATGATAAAAGATTTTCGTTTTACCATATCTTTAATTGAAAATGCAATAACAGTTCTTAAATCTCTCATATTAGTCACCTACCTTCTCTATAAAAATATCATTAAGTGTTGGCTTCTTAATTTCAAACTTATCAACTTCTATATGATTTGTAACTAATCTTTCCAACAATTGGTGAGCTTTTTCTTCAGAATCGATTTTAATAGAATATTCATTATTTTTAGAAAACTCTATTTCCATATTAAATTCTTTAATGTATTCATCTATATTTTTATCTGTTGATAACTCTAATCGATTTGCTTTATATCCTTCTTTTATTTCTTTCAAGTTACCTTGTAAAACGGTTTTTCCTTTATTTAATATTAAAATATCAGTACAAAATTCTTCTATAGACGCCATTTGATGGCTAGACATGATAATATATTTTCTCTCTTTTACTAAATCAATAATAACATTTTTTAAAATTTCAGAATTGACTGGGTCTAGACCACTAAATGGTTCATCTAATACAATTAATTCTGGGTCATGAATAATGGCTGTCATAAATTGAATTTTTTGTTGATTACCTTTTGACAACTTTTCAGCTGGCATTGGTATATATTCTTCTACTTTTAATACTTTTGCCCACTTTTTGATTGCCTCATCTGCATCTTTTTGATTCATACCTTTTAATTTTGCAAAATACATCAGTTGGTCATAAATTTTTGTTTTTGGATATACTCCTCTTTCTTCTGGTAAATATCCAAAATTCACGCTCTTTCTTTCCACTTTTTTACCATTCCAGGTAATTTCACCAGTATCTTTTTTTATAATTCCTAATAACATTCTAATGGTTGTTGTTTTACCAGCACCATTTGTACCAAGTAAACCAAACACACCAGGCTTATCTACTTCAAATGAAATATTATCTACTGCTTGTTTGCCAACAAACTTCTTAGAAACATTTTCTAGTTTTAATCCCATCTTTTTCCTCCTTTTAGGCCAACCCACTTTTTCATTAAAAAGAACTCGCCCCTGCGTTTTTTTAAATCTTATGTATTATATTATTTTCTATCTATTATTACAATAGTTTTATGACAATTTGTTGCTATTTGTCATAATCTTAATAATTTTTCTAATTGGTAAACTTTGTTTCATGTTTAAAGATATCTTGAATTCAAGGCACTTTTTGAAATTATTAAATAAATTTGAATTTTATAAGAAGCCTAACCTTGTTATATATGGAAAAATCTTATATATGGTCAAGATAAAAGTCGATTTTTCATATACCATAAAAAAGACTATCTCGAAAGATAGTCTTTTTTATTGAACAATTTTCAGTTAGCTTACCAGATTTTGCTCCGGTTCCTGCAACATGACAATTGTCGTTCTTCTTCGAAATAACGATATTTCATTTCCGACCGCCTTGTCTTCTAGGAAATGAAGCTGCCCATCCAAATATCCTCTTATATTTAGCAACTTGGTATTTGTCGTTCTTCTGACTAGCCCAATAGGCGGATGTTTCTTACTTTTTAAATCATCCTGAACAAATATCTCGAACCAACCGCCTATCGGTAATAATTCCCCTGCATATGCATTATATAGTTCCAAATCAGTGTCATCGAGTCTCTCATTTCTAAAGCCTGATGTCCAAGTTCCTGGGCGAATCAATCTTTTTTTTCTACCTTCTTCATATTCCCATTCTACAGAGTTATACCATGGGCAAAACTCTTTGTTTTTCAATAAATTTCGAAAACAATTCTCATTCCCCATTAGGAATTCCATATAGGGATTGTTCCTTCCCATGGCTAATTCAGATTCAGAAAATTCATCTTCTCCGTTTTCAAGCCGTTTGAACATCATTTTCAAATACACAGCTATCATTGAATAATACACTGTTTTTAGTATAATACAACTTCCATTTTCTGGCATTAACTTTTTTATTGTCTCTTGTATGTTGTTCGCATTAGATGTAAAAATTCTGTTATTTCCTTGTTGTAGCCATAATTTTACCTCTTTACTCTTTCTATCCACTGTAGGATAGAAAGTAAAAATCCATATTCCTTTAACTAGTGGCCTATTGTATAATGCTTTCACAAATGTATCATGTAGCCTTCGTAGTGTTGCTAATTCATTTTCTATTTTTTTATCATGTGGTGCTACTTTCCTTGACCATGTATAAGTACTCCGCCATCTCTCTATGATATATTCCTCACTGAAAAAAATTTCAAAGCGTTCTATCGTCTCTTCTAACTGACAAATTGGAACATATGTGAGAAGGTATCCCTCTTGCTGTAAATAGTACAATTCAATTGTTTCATTGTACTTAATGTTTTCCACATTAAATCCCTTTGGAATATAATGTGGATATGCCTCGACATTTTCCACATCTTCGGGCTTAACACCCTCTGGCAATTTTTGAGACAATTGATAGAGAATTTCATATCTTTCATCCTCTTCTCTTTCTATCTCTTCAATTGTCCTGAGTGAAGAAGTGTTGCTATTGCTAGCTAACTCACCTTCTGGTAGTATCACCTCAATGCTACCATCTTTTAGAAGCTTGTATTCACCTTGCTCTATCCGCATAGTCTTGTTCATAACTATGCCTCCTTTCTATTTAATAAGATAGCCCTATTATAGCATATATAAGCCTATTTTGCAATTAGATTACATAATTTATTTTTAACGTTCTACCTCAACTTTTAAGTTTTCCCCATTAATATTTGTGTCTGTGTAGTTTCTTCCTTCTTTGTTATAGAAGATATTATTAGCCAATGTATCACGTTTAATTGTTTCTTCATATTTTTTGATAACAGTTTCTACTTTTTCGTTTCCTGCTACATATAGGTTGATTCTGTCTAATACTTCAAATCCACTATCTTTTCTCATGTTTTGTACTTTTGATAAAACTTCTCTTAAGACACCTTCTTCTGCTAGTTCTGGTGTAATGGTTGTGTCTAATACTACACCAATTTCTCCTTCTCCACTAAATGCAAATCCTTCTTTTCCTTGCATTGTTACAAGTAAGTTTTCTGCGTTTAGTCCAATTTGTGTGTCATCTATTTCAATGTATTCTGTGCCTCCGTTTTTTACCGTATTTGCTAAGTCCATTTGATTTTTCTTTCCAATTTCTTCTCTAATTCTAGGAATTAGTTTACCATATTCTTTTCCTAATACTGGTAAGTTTGGTTTGATTTCGAAGTTTACGTATTCTGACATTTCAGCTCCCAATTTTACTTCTTTTACATTTAATTCTTCTTTGACAATGTCTGAATAATATTCTGGAAGTGTGTCAATTGAAATTAGCATTTCTGATAATGGCTGTCTGTTTTTGATATTTACAGAGTTTCTTGCACTTCTTCCTAGTTTTACAATTTTATATGCTAAGTCCATTTCTTTTTCTAAGTTTTTATCGATTACTTTTTCGTCTACTTCTGGCCATGAGCATAAATGAATACTTTCAGGTGCTGTTTTATCTAAGTTAACAAATAAGTTTTGATAGATTTCTTCTGTCATGAATGGTACAAATGGTGCTGATACTTTGCATAAGTCTACTAATACTTTGTATAGTGTTACATATGCTTCGATTTTCTCATCATTTAATCCTTGATTCCAGAATCTTTCTCTGTTTCTTCTAACATACCAGTTTGATAAACTGTCTGTGAATTCTTCGATTTCTAATGCTGCTCCTGTGATGTCATAAGTATCTAATTTATTATCTACATCTTTGATTAATGTATTTAATTTTGAAATGATCCATTTATCCATAACATTTGTCACTTTGAAATCTTTATATTTTAATGGATTAAATTGGTCAATTTCTGCATATAACACATAGAAAGAATATACATTCCATAATGTACTTAAAAATCCTCTTTGTGTCTCCTTTACATTTTCTAATCCTAGTCTTGTTGGTAACCATGGAGCACTACATGTATAGAAATGCCATCTTGTTGCATCTGCCCCTACTGTGTTTAGTAATTCCATTGGGTCTACGCCGTTTCCTTTTGATTTAGACATTTTTTGTCCTTTTTCATCTAGAACATGACCTAAAACCACACAGTTTTCAAATGGTGTCCTTCCAAATAATGCTGTTCCTATTGCTGTTAATGTATAGAACCAGCCTCGTGTTTGGTCAACAGCTTCTGAGATGAATTGTGCTGGGAAGTTGTTGTCAAACATTTCTTTATTTTCAAATGGGTAATGCCATTGTGCAAAAGGCATTGAACCTGAGTCAAACCAACAGTCTATAACTTCTTTTGCTCTCTTCATTTTCTTTCCACATTTTGGACATTTCAAATATACATTATCAATATATGGTTTATGAAGTTCTATATCCTCTGGTACATCAATTCCTTTTTCTTTTAGTTCTGCAATTGAACCAATACATTCTTGATGTCCACATTCTTCATCTTCACAAGTCCAGATTGGAAGTGGTGTTCCCCAATATCTATCTCTTGAGATTCCCCAGTCAATAACATTCTCTAGGAATTTTCCAAATCTTCCTGTTTTGATGGTTTCTGGATACCAGTTTACTTTGCTGTTATTTTCAACCAATTCATCTCTTAGTTTACTCATAGCAACAAACCAGCTTTCCTTTGGATAGTACAATAATGGTGTATCACATCTCCAGCAATGTGGGTATGAGTGCATATGTTTTTCTTTGCTAAATAATTTATTTTCTTGTTTTAACCATTTACAAATATCTTCATTACAATCTCTTACAAATCTTCCAGCCCATGGTTCTACTTCTTTTACAAATTTTCCTTCTTTATCTACTAAGTTGATAAATGTGATACCATTTTGTTTTGCAACAAAACTATCATCTTCTCCATAAGCAGGTGCAATATGAACAATACCAGTACCATCTGTTAATGTGACATAATCTCCATGAATGACTTCAAATGCTTTCCCTTCTACTTCTCCAAATGGCATTAGTCTTTCATATTTTGTGCCTAATAGCTCTTCGCCTTTAAATGTTTTTACAACATCATATGGTGTTTCTTTTAATACGGTTTCTATCAAATCTTTTGCTAAAATATAGTTTTCATATACTGGTTCGTCATCTGTTCCAATGTTTGCTTTTACTTCTGCATATTCGTATGATTTATTAACACATAATGCTAAGTTTGATGGTAATGTCCATGGTGTTGTTGTCCATGCTAAAATATATGTGTCCTTATCAAATTTTTGTCCATCAGCTACTTTGAATTTTGCAACACATGTCAAATCTTTTACATCTTTATATCCTTGTGCTACCTCATGTGATGATAAAGCTGTTCCACATCTTGGACAATATGGCATAACTTTATGTCCTTCATAAAGTAATCCTTTTTCCCACATTTGTTTTAAAGCCCACCATACAGATTCGATATATTCATTATGATATGTTACATATGGGTCATCCATATCTACCCAGAATCCAACTTTATTGGTCATTTCTTCCCATAGATGAACATATTCAAAAACACTTTCTTTACATTGTTTTACGAATTTTTCAACACCATATTCTTCGATTTGTTGTTTTCCTGAAATACCTAATTTTTTTTCTATTTCTAGTTCTACTGGTAAGCCATGTGTATCCCATCCAGCTTTTCTGATAACTCTGTACCCTTTCATGACTTTATATCTAGGAATTAAGTCTTTCATAACTCTTGTTTCAATATGTCCCACATGTGGTTTTCCATTTGCTGTTGGAGGTCCATCATAAAAGGTAAAATATCGTTTTCCTTCATTTCCATTAAGGCTTTTCTTTATGATGTCTTTGTCCTTCCACATTTTGGCAACATCATTTTCCATTCCGACAAAACCATTTTGCAATTCTACTTTTTTGTACATACAAATTCCTCCTTTTTATTTTTTATTGTACAGAAAACCATTTATTTCTGGTTC
The DNA here is from genome assembly GCA_949294555.1 of uncultured Eubacteriales bacterium. GTDB lineage: Bacteria > Bacillota > Clostridia > TANB77 > CAG-508 > CAG-269. The sequence continues at coordinate 34,767 of CASFHP010000009.1, read as the reverse complement.
TCTTTTTGATTTAACGAAAATTTTAAAAAAAGCTTTCTTTTTGTTCTTACGCTTTCACACTTTTTATTTCTTGTAACTCAAATCTGTATTTTTGTTTTACATCTGGATATTTTTTGTGGTCAACCTCAGATAAAAACATATCATAAGGTCTGATATATAATTCATTGTTTCCATATAGCCCTCTATAAACTACATATTTTTCTTTTGTCTCGCTATGTATGGCTACATCTTCTACTATATAATAGTCTCCTTTAAAATGTTTGTAAATTCCTTTAATTTTAAGTTCTCTCATACTATATTCCTCCTTGTCAAAAGATTTGTCGACGCGAAAAATTGCGTAGCAATTTTTCTGTGCAATTTATTTTTTTGCATTCTAGGAAACGCAAATTTCTTAGAATTCAAAAAAGCCCTAATATGCATATATTGCACATTAGGACGAAATAGCTTTATTTTCCGCGGTACCACCTATCTTAATTAATTTATCTTCATTTTTATTTTGCATTAAATTTTTGTAATTTTAACGAAAATTATTTAAATACATTTCATTTGCAAAATACTGTTTCTAAATTAATTCTCTCAATTTATCTTTAACGCAGATTTACGACTATACTTACTTTGATTTCAGTTTAGTAACAGTTAGGGGATAATAAATAGTTTTTACTTACCAAATTCACAGCTACCTTTGGTTCTCTTTAAGATATTATGCCATTTATTGTGTCCTGACTATTGTTTTTTCTATATTATGTTCATAATTATATCATGTTTTTTTTATTTTTCAAGTGTTTTTTCCATTTTTTCTAGCAATCAATGCCTTAATTTTAATGCCTTGTTCTGAAAACATTTTTTCATGCTCTGTTTCTATATTTTTTTCAAATATTGGCTCTGTATGTAAATCATAGGTCTTCTTTAATACTTCAAAGCCTGCCTCTTCAAGATATAACAAACTAGAGTGGAATAAATCATCATCATCTGTCTTAAAATAGATTTCTCCATTCTCTTTTAGAAATACCCTATACTTTTCCAATTGTCTTGTATGTGTTAATCTCTTTTTTCTATGCTTTCCCTTTGGCCAAGGGTTACAAAAATTAATATAAATTCTTTCTATTTGGTCTTGTTCTTCTAATATTAGTAAAATTCTTTCTATATCAAATCTAGTTAACACGATATTTTTAGGTTCTATATTCTTTTCCTTGTATTTTGCTTCTACATTTCGTTTGGCTAAGCCTAACATAGCATCGACTAAATCAATTGCAATATAATTAATATCTAAATTTTCTGACGCTAATTCTGATATAAATTGTCCTTTCCCACATCCTAGTTCTAAATAAATTGGATGGTTATTTCCAAAATATTCTTTCCATTTTCCTTTCATTTCTTCTGGATTGTCTATGTAAAAAGGACTTGCTTCTAGTTCTGGTCTTGCCCATTTTTTATATCTAATTCTCATTTTATACTCCTTATTTTATTTCTTCTACATATATTAGACATATTTCGACAAAAATGAGACAGATTACTACCTGTCCCTCATTGTCTCATATCACTTTTTTGATTTCTTTTACTAATTTCTCTTTTACCTGTTCTACTGTTCCTGCTACAGTTGCACCTGCTGCTCTTGGGTGTCCGCCACCGCCAAAGATATAGCAAATGTCAGAAACATTGATATTTGTTCCATTTCCTGCTCTCATAGAAACTTTGTATAGATTTTCTTCTTTTTCTCGTATAAATACAGAAACTTTAACGCCTTCTATACTTCTTCCATTTTCTACAATGCCTTCATGGTCTCCTACTTCTGCATGGACTTCTTCTTCATCTTTTTTATTAATATATGTAAATGCTATTTTATCATCTTCTAAAAGTTCTAATCGGTTCATAGCTCTTCTTAATAATTCAAAGTTTGATTTTCTTCTTGTTTCTAATACCCTTTGATAGATGTCTGATATGTTTACACCTTTCCTCAATAATTCTGCCGTAAATTCAAACGTCTCTGCTGTTACACTTGAATATTTAAATCCGCCTGTATCTGTGATAATACCTGTAACAATGCAACTTCCTATTTCTGCATCAATTGGAATATCAAAATATTCAAACATACCTGCTAAAATTTCGCAACAAGCTGGAGATACTGGGTTTACAAAGTTTAAATCTCCATACATCATATTTGTACTATGATGGTCAATGACAATTGTTTTCTTTGCTTTTTCAAAATATTCTCTTCCTACCAATCTTTTTAAATCAGCACAGTCTAATGAAATTGCTAAATCATATTTTTCCACATCTGTTTTTTCTTTTACTGTATTGGCCCCTGGTAAGAAGGCAAATGTTCTTGGAAATTCTTTTACAATCACATCTGCTTCTTTTCCCATTTTCTTTAATGCCAATTTCATAGATAGCATACTTCCAATGGCATCTCCATCAGGTGTTTCGTGTGCCATTACCACAATTTTTTCTGCTTGCTTCATTTCTACTAAAATATCATCTAAGGTCATTATTTTTCCTCCTTTGGCATAATTTCTTTTAAGATAGAATCAATTTTTGCACCATATTCAATTGAATCATCTAATTCAAAGATTAATTCTGGTGTGTTTCTTAAATTTACTCTTTTTGCCAATTCACTTCTGATATATCCTGATGATTTTTTTAGTCCAGCCAATGTATCTTTGATATTTTTTGAATTTAATATACTAACATATACTTTTGCATATTTTAAGTCATTGGTTACTTTTACTTTTGTAACACTTATCAATCCTGTTACATTTGGATTTTTTAATTCATATCCGATAATTTGACTAAGTTCTTTTTTATATTCTTCATCAATTCTCCCAAGTCTTGGGTTTTCTTTTCCTTTCATACATTTCTCTCCTTTATAGAGTTATTTCTCCTTTTGTTTGCTGTTCTAAAGTCTCCTTTTATCTTTTAATCTCTTCCATAACATATACTTCTATGATGTCGCCTTCTTTGATGTCATTATAGTCCTCAATTTGCATTCCACATTCAAAGCCTTTTGTAACCTCTTTGACATCGTCTTTAAATCTTTTTAAGGTAGCTAAATGTCCATCATGGATAACAATATTATCACGAATAACCCTTACGCCTGCATTTCTTTCTACTTTTCCATTTAGTACATATGCACCAGCAACAGTTCCTACATTTGAAATTTTGAAGATTTGTCTTACTTCTACATTTCCAATTACTTTTTCTTCATACTTAGGTGCTAGCATTCCCTTCATAGCTGCTTCTACATCTTCGATTGCTTGATAAATAACAGAATATTGTTTGATTTCTACTTCTTCTTTTTCTGCCATTTCTTTTGCTGTATGGTCTGGTCTTACATTAAATGCAATAATAATGGCATTTGATACTTTTGCAAGTGTAACATCTGATTGATTAACTGCTCCTGCTGCACTATGAATCACTTTTACCCTTACTTCTTCATTTTGTAATTTTTCTAATGATTGTTTTACAGCTTCTACAGAACCTTGTACATCTGCTTTTACAATTAAATTCAATACTTTTAGTTTTCCTTCTTCCATTTGGCTAAATAAGTTATCTAGGGTTACTTTTGTTACAGAATTCATTGCTTTTTCTCTTGCTTGACGTTTTCTTCTTTCGATTAAATGTTTTGCCATTTTTTCATTTTTTACTTCATAGAAAGTATCTCCCGCTTCTGGTACATCTGTTAATCCCATGATTTCAACTGGTGTTGATGGTCCTGCTGATTTTACTTTTTTACCTTTGTCATTTGTCATGGCTCTAATTCTTCCGATTGATGAACCAACAACAATGGTATCTCCAACATCTAAGGTTCCTCTTTGTACCAACATAGTTGCAATAGCACCTTTGGCTTTATCTAGTCTTGCTTCTATAACAGCACCTTTTGCTTGTTTGTGTGGATTTGCTTTTAATTCTAATACATCTGCTTCCAATAATACCATTTCTAATAATTGGTCAATATTTTGATGTTTTTTAGCAGAGATTGGAACATAAATTGTATCTCCACCCCATTCTTCTGGTACCAATTCATATGCCATTAATTCTTGTTTTACTTTATCAATATTAGCGTCTGGTAAATCAATTTTGTTAATTGCAACAATAATTGGAATACCTGCTGATTTTGCATGGTTAATCGCTTCTACTGTTTGAGGCATAACACCGTCATTTGCAGCAACTACCAAAATTGCAATATCTGTAATTTGTGCACCTCTTGCACGCATTGCTGTAAAGGCTTCATGTCCTGGTGTGTCTAAGAATGTAATTTCTCTATCATTAATTTTTACCATGTATGCACCAATGGCTTGTGTAATTCCTCCTGCTTCTCCTTCGATGACATTAGTTTTTCTAATAGCGTCTAATAATGAAGTTTTACCATGGTCTACATGTCCCATAACAACAACAACTGGTGGTCTTGGTTGTAAATCTTCTTCTCTATCTTCTGATTCATCAAATAAGATATCTTCTTCTGTTACGGTTTCTTTCTTTGTTGCTGTAATACCAAATTCTTGGGCAATTAAAAATGCGGTATCAAAATCAATTTCTTGGTTAATAGTTGCCATAACACCAAAACCTAGCAATTTTTTGATAACTTCTGCTGTCGTTTTTTTCATTTCTGCCGCTAAGTCTTTTACGGTAATGGTTTCTGGAATTTCGATATTGGTTAATTTGAAGATTTTTTGCTTTGTTCTTTCTTCTTGATTTTGGTTTTTCTTTTTCTTTCCACGTCTTCCTCTTTCTGTTGTTAAATCATAATAATCTAGCATACCACCTTCTTGGTCATCAAACATATTTGACAATTGATTTGCCGTTTTTAATGTTTTCAATTTTCCTTCGTCAAAGCTAGCATTATTAGAATTTCTTCTATTTTTAGATTTCTTTGTATTTTTGTTTTCATCAAACTTATTATTATTTTTTTGCTTATCAATACTTTTGTTGTATTCTCTAACAGTTTCTTTTTCTACAACTTCTGTTGCCATAATATTTTTGATGTTTTTCTCAATTCCTTTTTCATCTAATGGTCTTTTACCACCATATCTCTCATTATTCCCATTTCTATTAAATTTATTATTTCTATTGAAATTACCATTATTTGTAGTATTATTTCTTCTTTGACCATTGAAATTTGTATTTCTATTTTGATAATGGTTATCATGATTTCTTGTATTATACTCTATTTTCGTTTCTGTTTTCATACCCTTCTTTTCAACAACCTTCTCTGCAACTTTGTTAGATTTTTCTTCTTGAACAGTTTCATTTTCTGTTTTTACTACTTCTTGTTCCTTTTTTACTGGTTCAATTTTTGCTTCTGTTTTCTCTTCTTTTTTTACTTCTTCTTTTTTTGGTTCTTGTTTGTTCAATCCAAACAATTCACTAACCGTCATTGGCTTATTTGGTTTGTTTCTATAGACAATGTTATAATCTTTATTTGCTTTTCTCTCTACAAAACCAATATTGTTATTTCTTTTCTCCTCTTTTTTTACAACTTCTTTGGCTTTTTCAGATTCATCTTCTGTAATAATTACTTCTCTTCTGATAATAACAGGTGTTTCTTTCTTTGTTTCCTTTTTTGTATCTTTCTTTGCTTCTTTCTTCTCCACCTTATTTTCCGTAGCCTTTTTTGGTTCATTTGCTTTTTTGGTAAGTGCTTCTTCTATTCTTTTTGCTTCTGCTTCATCTACCCCACTCAAATGACTTTTTGCCTCTATATTTAGTTTACTTGCTACTTCCAATACCTCTTTACTGGTTAAATTCAATTTTTTTGCTATTTCATGTATCTTTATTTTACCCAAGAGCTTCACCTCCATTATTTATTTTTTCTATTTCTTTAGATAAATTTATATCTTGTATACCAATAATTGCTTTGTTATTTTTTCCAATTGTTTTACTTAATGTTTCTATATCTGCAAATTCAATAATTGGTATATGAAATTCTTCACAAATTCGTTTAAATTTATCTTTTGTTCGATTTGATGAATCTTCTGCCACAACAACCAATTTTACGATTTTTTTCTTTATTGCATTTTCCACACTATCCGCTCCAAAGGATATTTTTCCGTGCTTTTGCAGATAATCCAATTAAACCTAATATCTTTTTATTTACCAAGAATGACACCTCTTAAACTTTCATAAATTTCATTTGATATGTTTGTTTCTAACACTCTTTCTAATCTTTTCGATTTTATGACTTTTTCTAGGCATTTTACATCATTGCAAATATATGCACCTCTGCCTTCCATTTTTCCTGTTTTATCTACATGAATTTCATTGTCCTTATTTTTTACAATTCTAATTAATTGATTTTTATCTTTTTTTTCATTACATCCCATACAGGTTCTTTGTGGTATCTTTTTCACTTAAAAACCCCCATTTTTATATGTTTATATCTCATAAGTCGTCCATTTTATTGTATGTGTTAAAATGTTAATTATTCTTCTTTTTCTCCATCTGTCTCTTGCATTTGCACTTCTTGTACATCTTGTTGTTCGTCAGTTTCTTCTTGTAGTTGTGCTTCTTCTCCTTCTTGTTGTGCTTTCATTAACATTTCTCTAAACTGTGTTTCTGATTTAATATCAATTTTCCAGTTTGTTAATCTTGCTGCTAATCTTGCATTCTGTCCTGATTTACCAATTGCAAGTGATAATTGATTATCTGGAACAATTACTTGTGCAAATTTTTCATCTTCTTTTATATCAACTGCTAAGATTTGTGCTGGTAATAGTGCTGAAGATATATAAATTGCTGGGTCTTCGTTCCATTCAATAACATCAATTTTTTCTCCATGTAATTCATTAATAACATTTTGAATTCTAACCCCTTTTTGTCCTACACAAGAACCAACTGGGTCAATATTTGGGTCTGGAGAATATACAGCAACTTTACTTCTATATCCTGGGTCTCTTGATACACTTTTTATCTCAATAACCCCTTCATAAATTTCAGGTATTTCAAATTCTAGTAATTTTCTTACAAAATCTGGATGACTTCTAGAAACAATAACTTGTGGTGCACCTTTTGCACCTCTTTCTACATCTAGTACATATCCTTTTATTTTATCGTTTACATGATATGTTTCTGTAGGCATTTGTTCCTTTGTTGGCATAATTCCTTCTAGTCTTCCTAAATCCATTACGACAATATTTCTATCTGCTTTTTGAATAATTCCTGAAACAATTTCTCCTTTTCTGTCATTAAATTCTGTATAAATAATTTCTCTTTCAGCTTCTCTTAGTTTTTGGATAATCACTTGTTTTGCTGTTTGTGCTGCAATTCTTCCAAAGTTTCTTGGAACAATTTCCACTTCTACACTATCTCCTACATTGACATCTTTATTAATCTTTTTTGCGTCTTCTAAACTAATTTCTAAGGCATTATCATTTGCATGTTCCATTACTTCTTTAATAGAATATACATGTGTTGCACCAGTTTGTGGGTCCATTACAACTTTTACATTATCTAATGCATCAAAGTTTCTTTTATATGCTGTTAATAATGCTGTTTCAATAGATTCTAATAAATATTCCTTTTTAATTCCTTTTTCTTTTTCTAAATCTTCTAAAGCTAGTATTAATTCTTTGTTATCAATTGCTGGTTCGCTTACTTTATTCTTGCTTTTGCTTTTCATTTTTTCACATTCCTTTCTCATTTTTTCAATCTAGATTGGAAAAGAATTAAATTTTGGCACGGAAAATTTTATTTAAAAGGCAAGGGCGCATACGCTTGTATGTAACCGCGTTTTAAATGAAATTTGACACAGCCAAAATTGTAATTATTTTTCAATCCCAATTATATACGGTTTTAATCTGTGCAATACCCTTTCTTTCAATTTTTATATTATCTTCCAATGTAATCGTTTCATCATCAAAATTCTGTAATATTCCTTGATATTCTTTCTCTCCATTTTCATCTTTCTTGAACAATTTAATGGCAATCTCTTTTCCTTTGTTTTGCTCTAAGTGCTTATCTTTTCGTAATACCCTTTCTATTCCTGGTGATGAAACTTCTAAAAAGTATTGGTCTTTGATATAGTCTGCTTCATCTAGTAAATCTGATATTGCATCATTTACTTTTTCACAATCTTTTAAGTCAATTCCTTCTGGTTTATCAATATAGATTCTTAGGAAATAGTTTTTCCCTTCTTTTGCATATTCTACATCATATAAGTCATACCCTATATTTTCTATTGTTTCTTTTAATAGGTTTTCTACTTTTTCTTCTATATTTGCCAAGAAGTTTTCCTCCTTTTTTCAAAATTTAAGAGTGGGATTTGTTCCCACTCTCTCGCTCTTGTTGTTTTCCTTATATATTATACCCACTTTTTACCCAAAATGCAAGTTTTTTTCAAATTTTTATTTAATATTTTTTGAATTTATTCTACAATTCTATATCCATCCTCAACTTTTTCAAGTTGTACATCTGGTTTTAAACATACAATTGGACGAAATCCTTGCTGTGTCCCTAAGTATCCATCATTATCAACCTGCCCATTCGAATCAATTTTCATAATATTCCATGTGCTTGCTCCATTAGCTGGCGATGCTAACCATATTCCTCTAGTATTTCCATATGTAAGCCTATATGTTGTATCTTGTGTAATAATTCCATAATTATAAGCTGTAGTCCAACTATCTCCTCCATTGTTACTTATTCTATATCCTGTTTTATTAACTGATTCTACTGGATTTCCTTCACTATCTTTTGATGTGTCATTACTTTCTAAACTTCCTGCTAAATAATTTGTTCCATATTTTTTATTATATGATTTAAATAGTAATTCTATTGTTGGACTTCCTATAGCAAATTCTGCTTTATCTGTTTTAAATTTATTCCATACACTTGTATCACACATATATGCTACCACTCTCATATTAGTATTTGTACTTTTTGTATTATTATATGTTAAATACTCGTAATATTGTCCATTTAAATATCTTGTTTCTTCCGCCACATCATCTGACCCATTCGGATAATCATTAAAAACATTATCCGGAAAATATGCAGAATAGGGATAACTTCCTTTAGTTAATGTATGATTATTCTTGGATGCTGGTATACTTTCTACACTTATGTAATTACTAGATATTAAATATATATGTTCTTCTGCTTCATCTGTAACTTTTCCTGCATAATAGATTTGCCAATCTGATTTTTGACTTTCTCCCCCATCTGCCACATCTATATCTGAATAGTTCATAACATAATTTCCATAATTTTCAGCTGATATTTCAGATGCCAAAAGTCCTTTCTTTTCAGTTATATCTCCATCTTGATTTACTATATATTCTCTTTCACTTGGAAATTTACATATAAAATTGTTTCCTGATTGTGTCACTTCAACATCATTATCTGACAATTCTTCTTGTAATGTTTCTTGTTTTAGATTGCCATATTTATCTTTTCCCATACTACTTACTGTTGCTTCTTCTAGTATCTCTTTTTCATTGGCTATTTCTGCTTCTTCTTTTGCTGTTCCTGCATTTCCTATAAGTCCATTATCCCCTGTTATCGCATTTATTGTAATTCCTGCTAAGATTAGCAATACAATTATCGTTATGACTAAAGCCAATATTGTAATACCTTTTTCCATTTTTATTTTTTCGTTTCTTATTTCTATTCTTTTATTTTGCTTTTTCATTTGCTTTTCTTCTTTTATTTTCTTCAACCTTTATTCCTCCTTCTTTTGTTAATAATATTCTCTTTTTTATCTGATTAATTATTTACTAGTAGTTCATTACTCTAAGAAAATTTAAATCTACAAAAGCGTTGATATAAAGGCATTTTTAGTATATTGTTTTTTAATTTTTTGTTGTATTTTTATATTTATTTTTCTAAAATCTTTTGTTATTTTTTATTGACTTTATTACGTTTTATTGCTATTATGAATATAGCTAAATTTTCTTAGAGTAATGAACTCTAGGAAATTTTTTATTTTTTTCATTTATTGTTGGATATCATTTGACATGACATTTATTAGAAAATAGCAAAAAATCCAACTCTTATCGAGCTGGATTTTTTGCTTCTTGGATTCCTATTTTAGGAGATCCTCTTGATTTTTTCTAAAATGTCTCAAGTGGAAATGTCTTAAATAGAGACATTATTCATCTATTGTTGATATTCCAAGTGTAATTTCTTCTAACACATCTAGTACTGCTCTTACGGTATCTAATGCTGTAAACATTGGCACATTATTTTCTGTTGCACATCTTCTGATATATGTTCCATCTGTTTCTTGGTCAATAGAGTCAATGTTTCTTGTGTTGATGACATAACTTACATAACCTTTTCTTAAAGATTCTAAGATTTCTTCACTACCTTCACTAATTTTCTTTTTCACTCTTGTTCTAATACCATGTTCTTTTAAGAATTTAGCAGTTCCTTTTGTTGCTTCTATATTAAATCCTAAGTTATAAAATCTTCTGATTAATGGTAATGCTTCTTCTTTGTCTTTATCTGCTATTGTTACAAAAATTGTTCCATAATTTGCAAGTTTCATTCCTGTAGATTGTAATGCTTTATATAATGCTCTTGTTAATTTTTTATCATATCCGATAGCTTCTCCTGTTGATTTCATTTCAGGAGAAAGTGTTGCATCTAATCCTGATAATTTTGAGAATGAGAATGCTGGTGCTTTTACATACCATTTTTCTTTTTCTTTTGGGTATACTTGTGTTATTCCTTGTTCTTTTAAAGATTTTCCAAGCATAGCTAATGTTCCAATATCTGCTAAAGAGTAACCTGTTGATTTTGAAATAAATGGTACTGTTCTAGATGACCTTGGATTTACTTCTATTACATAAACATCTTCATTTTTATCTACGATAAATTGAATATTATATAATCCAACAATGCCAATTCCTAATCCTAATTTTACTGTATAATCTATGATTGTATCTTTTGCTTTTTGGCTAACACTAAATGTTGGATATACACTAATACTATCTCCTGAGTGAATTCCTGTTTTTTCAACATGTTCCATAATTCCAGGTATGAATACATCTTTTCCATCACATACAGCGTCTACTTCTAATTCTTTTCCTGTTATATATTTATCGACTAATACAGGTTGTTCTGTATTGATTTCAACAGCTGTTTTCAAATATTTTTCTAACGCTTTTTGATTAGAAACAATTTGCATTGCTCTTCCACCTAATACATAGCTTGGTCTTACTAATACTGGATACCCAATTTCACTTGCAACTTTGATTCCATCTTCTATATTGGTTACAGCTTCTCCTCTTGGTTGTAATAGTTTTAAGTCTTTCATTACTCTTTCAAAAGCGTCTCTGTTTTCTGCTTTTTCAATAGCATTCACATCTGTACCAATGATTTTAACACCTAATTTTGAAAGTGGTCCTGCAAGGTTAATAGCTGTTTGTCCACCTAAAGCTGCTACAACGCCTTCTGGTTTTTCTAGTTCTACAATATTCATAACATCTTCTACAGTTAATGGCTCAAAATATAGTTTATCACTGGTTGTATAATCTGTTGAAACGGTTTCTGGATTGTTATTAATAATGATTGCTTCATATCCTGCTTCTTTAATTGTTTTTACTGCATGTACTGTAGAATAGTCAAATTCTACACCTTGTCCAATTCTAATTGGTCCTGCACCTAATACAATAATCTTTTTCTTATCACTTACGATTGATTCATTTTCTTCTTCATATGTTGAATAGAAATATGGCACATAGCTTTCAAACTCACTACTACAAGTATCTATCATTTTATATACAGGATATATGTTATTTTTCTTTCTTAATTCATAAATATCTGCTTCTTTTTTCTTCCATACTTTGGCAATGTATTTGTCACTAAAGCCCATTTTCTTAACAGCCTTTAATGTATCAATATCACCTACATTTTGCTTTAACACTTTTTCCATTTCTACAATATTTTTTATTTTCTCTAGGAAAAACATATCAATTTTTGTTGTGTCATAAATTAATCCTAAATCGACATCTCTTCTCATTAATTCTGCAATAGCATAAATTCTATCATCTGTTCCATCTTTTATGTATGTCATCATCTCTTCTGTTTCCATCTCGTCAAATTTCTTATGATAAATATGACATACACCAGTTTCTAATGACCTTACTGCTTTTAATAAACTTTCTTCAAATGTTCTTCCGACACTCATAACTTCTCCTGTTGCCTTCATTTGTGTACTTAGTTTATTTGAAGCAAGTGTAAATTTGTCAAATGGAAATCTTGGTATTTTACAAACCACATAATCTAAGGCTGGTTCAAAACTTGCTGGGGTATTTGCTAATGGTATTTCTTCTAGTCGCATACCTACTGCAATTTTTGCTGAAACTCTAGCAATTGGATAACCACTTGCCTTTGAGGCTAGTGCTGATGAACGAGATACCCTTGGGTTTACTTCAATGACATAATAGTTAAATGAATGTGGGTCTAAAGCAAATTGAACATTACATCCACCTTCTATTTTTAAAGCCCTAATAATTTTTAAAGCACTGTCTCTTAATAATTGATACTCTTTATTTGTTAGTGTTTGACTTGGTGCGACAACAATAGAATCTCCTGTATGAATACCCACTGGGTCTAAATTTTCCATGTTACAAATGGTTATTGCTGTATCATTACTATCCCTCATTACCTCATATTCAATTTCTTTATATCCTTTAATACTTTTTTCTACTAATACTTGATTTACAGGAGAAAGTTTTAAGGCATGTTTAATTAAATCCTTTAATTCTGTTTCATTATCTGCAAATCCTCCACCTGTTCCTCCTAAAGTAAAGGCAGGTCTTAAAACAACTGGATATCCAATCTTTTTAGCAGCTTCAATTCCTTCTTCCTCTGATTCTGCAATAATAGATTCTAATACAGGTTCTCCTAATTCTTGGCATAACTCTTTAAATTTCTCTCTATCTTCTGCCTTTTCAATACTTTCACTACTTGTCCCTAATAGCTCTACTTGACATTCTTGCAAAATTCCTTTTCTATATAACTGCATGGCTATATTTAGTCCAGTTTGTCCACCAATGCCTGGTAAAATGGCATCTGGTCTTTCATATCTGATAATTTTTGCAACATATTCTAATGTTAATGGTTCCATATATACTTTATCTGCAATGGCTGTATCTGTCATAATGGTTGCTGGGTTTGAGTTTACTAATATAACTTTATATCCTTCTTCTTTTAGTGCTAAACAAGCTTGTGTTCCAGCATAGTCAAACTCTGCTGCTTGTCCAATTACAATTGGTCCAGAACCAATTACTAGTACGGTTTTTATATCTTTTCTTTTTGGCATTTTATTTTCCCTCCATTATTCTAATAAATTTGTCAAATAAATATCCACTATCCTGTGGTCCTGGTGCACTCTCAGGATGATATTGTACACTAAACACTTTATCTTTTTTACATTCAACACCTTCAATTGTATTATCTAAAATATTTTTATGCGTTGGTACTAAATCTGTTTTTTCTAGAGATTTCTCATCTACTGCATAACTATGGTTTTGACTTGTAATTTCAATCTTATCTGTTTCTAGATTTAATACTGGATGGTTTCCACCTCTATGTCCAAATTTTAATTTATATGTTTTCGCACCATAAGCTAAGCTAATCATTTGATGTCCTAAGCAAATTCCAAAGATTGGATATTTTCCTCTTAATTCTTTTACAAGTTTAATAACCTCTTTTACATCTTCTGGGTCCCCTGGTCCATTTGATAAAAAGACCCCATCTGGTTTTAAGCTTTCGATTTCTTTTGCCGTTGTGTTATATGGTACAATTGTTACATTGCAACCTCTTTTATTTAAACTTCTTATGATATTTAACTTAATACCACAATCAACTGCTACCACATTATATTTGTAACCCGCTGTTCTAGAATACCATTTCTTTTTGCAACTTACTTTTGACACAGCATCTCTAGGAATATCATATGCATTTAATTTTTTCAACGCATCTTCTTTACTAGTTGTGATATCTGTAATGATAACCTTTCTACTTCCTTTATTTCTGATACTTCTTGTTAATTTTCTCGTATCCACACCTGAAATTCCTGGTATATCATTTTCTTCTAAATATTCTGATAATGTTTTCGTATAACGGAAATTACTTGGTAAATCATTATATTCTCTTACTACCATTCCACCAATGGTTGGTTGTTTGGTTTCATAATCTTCATCTGTAATTCCATAATTCCCGATTAATGGATATGTCATTACTACCATTTGATAGGTATATGATGGGTCTGAAACAATTTCTTGATATCCAACCATTGAAGTGTTAAACACAATTTCACAAATGGCTTCTTTGTCTGCTCCAAATCCATATCCTAAATATTCTTCTCCATCTTCTAGTACAATTTTTTTGTTAAATGCTTTCATATAAACCTCCATTCATATATGATATTTTATATATATTGTAATTGATTGTTTTTTGCATTCATGAAGTATCATTTTCTGGAATGCAAAAAAAAATAAGGAACAAAAATCCTTACTTAAAATGGAATTGAAAATAAAGCAACTATTAAAAAAACAGCTGAGATATTTATGCAGTTAGTTTTTTTCAAATAGTTTTTCATTTTCGTGCTCCTTTTTTATTATATCTTTATTATTATAGCAGAAAGTATATATAGATGCAATATTTTTTGCATTTTTATTTCTTAAAACTAATTTTATTTTCTTTTCCTGCTAAAATTCTTTTAATATTGCTTCTATGATTAAATAAAACAATTACAGCTAAAATAATACTATATATCAAATAGCCACTTCCTTCAGAAACAATATAATTATCGGTTATAAATAATGTTAGCACTGGGAATAACACAGCTGCTGCACAAGAACCTAGAGATACCATTCTTGTTAGTGCAATTAACAATACACCAAATACTAAACAAATCAAACCGATTTGCCAGTTGCTCATAATTAAAATCCCTAGAGAAGTTGCCACACCTTTTCCACCTTTAAATCCAAAGAAAATTGGAAATGTATGACCAATTACTACTGCAATTCCAGCGATTTGTACAAGTAATGATTTGTTTTCCACTTGAAATGCCCAACCAATAAACATAGCGATTAATATCGCAACCACACCTTTTAAAATGTCGCAAATTAATGTTATCGCTGCTGCTTTTTTTCCTACAGAACGAAGCATATTAGTTGTTCCTGCATTTCCACTTCCTTTTTCTCTTACATCAAATCCAGCCATTTTTTTACTGATAATTACTGAAAAATTTACACTTCCTATTAAATACGCAATGATTGCTGTTACTACATTTAATACCATTTTTTATCCTCCTTTTATAATTGTGCTTTTGCACGTAGATTTGATTTTTGGTGAAATAGCCACTTCGCCAAAATGTAATTATTTTTCAACCTTTTCTCTTACAATAATTCTAACAGGTGTTCCCTCTAATCCAAATTCCTTTCTAAACTGATTTACTAAATATCTTTCATATGAAAAATGGAATAGTTGTTTATCATTTACAAATATAACAAATGTTGGTGGTCTTGTTGTTGCCTGCGTTCCATACAATATTTTTAATCGTTTTCCTTTATCTGTTGGTGGTTGTACGATTGCAATTGCTTCATTAATAACTTGATTTAATACAGATGTTGATACTCTCATACTATTTTGTTCATTTACATGATTAATCATATCAAATAATTTATTCACTCTTTGTCCAGTTTTCGCAGATATAAATATGATTGGTGCATAAGATAAATATGATAATTTGTTATAAATTTCTTTTTTGTACTTTTCCAATGTTCCTGTCTCTTTTTCATATTCATCCCATTTATTAACTACAATAATAATTCCTTTTCCTGCTTCATGGGCTTCTCCTGCAATTTTTGCATCTTGGTCTGTAACCCCTTCTAAAGCATCTATCATCATTAAGCAGACATCTGCCCTTTCAATAGCAAGTAATGTTCTCATAATGCTGAACTTTTCTATAGATTCTTTTACTTTGCTTTTCTTTCTAATTCCTGCTGTATCAATTAAAATATATTTTCCTTTTTCATTTTCAAATCTAGAATCAATAGCATCTCTCGTAGTTCCTGCTATATCGCTTACAATTGTCCTATTTTCCCCTAATATTTTATTAATAAGTGAAGATTTGCCTACATTTGGCTTTCCAATAACTGCCACCTTTATGATGTCTTCCTCATCTTCATCTTGCGTTTTTTCAGGAAAACTTTCATATATTTTATCCAATACATCTCCAATTCCAATAGCATTACTAGCAGAAATTGGATAGGGTTCTCCTAGACCTAGATTATAAAATTCATATATTTTTTCTCTATCTTTTTCAAAATTATCTGCTTTATTACATACTAAAACAATCGGTTTCCCCGATTTCTTTAACATGACCGCAATTTCTTGGTCTGCTACCGTAATTCCCTGTCTAATATCTGTTAAGAATATAATAACATCTGCCATTGATATGGCTAAATTTGCTTGTTCTCGCATTTGAGATAATATGATATCTTCTGATTCTGGTTCAATTCCTGCTGTATCAATTAATGTGAAATTTCTACCTCTCCAATTAGTATCTGCATATATTCTATCTCTTGTAACCCCAGGTGTATCTTCTACAATTGACACACGACTTCCTACTAGGTAATTAAAAAAAGTAGATTTTCCTACATTTGGCTTTCCTATGATGGCTACGATTGGTTTTGACATTTTTCATTTCTCCATTTCTTTAATATATGTTATAGTATATCATATATTCTATAAAAATAACAAGAAAAATAAAAAAGAAAACCATTTATTTTGGTTTCCTTTGATTTTATCTATTACTATTTCGTTTGTGTTTTTATATGCTACTATCCTTTATTATATTTAAATTTACTTTCCATGTTTAATTTTGAAATTTCATATTCAAATTTTTTATGTTCTACTTGGTTTTCTTCTATTGCGGTGTCTAATTTTTTATTTATATCTGTATTAATTCTTGTAAGTTCATATAAAATGTGTGCAATATTTGAATTTGCAATCACATCTACTTTATTATCAATGCTGTTTACTTTTAGTTTAATCTCATCAATTTCACTTACCTTTTCCTTAATGAAATCAATATCGCTTATTTTTTCTTTAATAAAATCAATTTCACTTACTTTTTCTTTGATAACATCAATATCGCTTACTTTTTCTTTGATAACATCAATATCGCTTACTTTTTCTTTGATAACATCAATATCGCTTACTTTTTCTTTGATAACATCAATATCGCCTACTTTTTCTTTGATAGTATCTATTTCATTATCAATACCATCTACTTTTTCTTCAATATTATGCATTCTATCTTTGATAGTATTTACTTCATTCATCACTTTATCAATTTTTTCATTTTGTTGATTAAACTCACCTTGCATTTTTGTCCATAAGTCATCTATCGTCATATATGCACCTCCTTTCATGAAAATAATTTGATTGGAATTTTTAGATAATAAATATGAAATAAAATATAGATGAAATAAAACTTATCTAGTAATAGATAAATTACTCTTATACTTTATCATCATATTTACATAATTTCAAGTCATTTTCTGATATTTTTTTATATTTTTATCCTATTTTTCGACATATTTCTTGTTTTTAATACATTTTTTTGTTTTTCCATTTTTCAGAATATATTCATAGAAATTTTTGCCTTGTGTCCTATTAATTTTGTTTATTATATAATTAAAATAATATTTAAGCAATAGCTTTATTTATAAAAATATGGTATTATATATATCATATGGTTACAATTCACGGCTTATAGATGAGTATTAATAAGAATGTTGATATATAAAATAACTTTTTAACTGTGAATTGTAAAAAACAAAGGAGTGATTTACTATGGCATTTGATGGAATTGTTACAAAAGCAATTACGTCTGAATTACAACCATTACTTGGTGGTAGAATTGATAAAATATATGAACCAAATAAAAATGAAATTATTTTAGGATTTTATTTAAACGGAAACAACTATGCGTTAAATATCTGTACAGATGCACAAAACTACCGATTACATTTAACTACACATGCTAAACCTAATCCAAAAACTGCATTAAATTTTTGTATGCTACTTAGAAAACATTTATTAGGTTTAAGAATAAAAAACATCATTTCTTCAAATTTAGAAAGAGTCATTACTATTGAATTTGAAGGTTTTGACGATGTTGATGATATTATTAGCAAAAAATTGGTTATTGAATTAATGGGTAGACATTGTAATGTCATTTTGCTTGATGAGAATAATATTATTATTGATTGTTTAAGACATATTTCTTCTGACAATATTTCAACCAGAGATATGCTTCCACACGTAAAATACACATATCCTTCTACAAATAAATTGAATTTTTTAGAATTGACAAATTTCCAAGATTTTAAATCAAAGTTACAGTTTGACTTTGAAAAAACACTTGTTAGTCATCTACCAGTAGATATTTCAAATACGTTTAATGGTATTAGCAAACGTTTTGTTGAATATGCCTTAGATGCTTTACATGTAGATACTTCTAGCAGTATAACAGATACGATTTTAGAAAAACTATATATATATATTCAAGATATCATTACGGCTACAGATAGCTTACAATTAAGCTTTGAAACTATTTTAGATACCAATGGCAAACCAAAAGATTATGTATTAGTAAAAAAATCTTATGAAAATTCTAATGATAATTTTTCGCTTAATTTTTTCATTGATGATTTCTATTTTCATAAAGAAACTTCTGAAGAATTTAAGCAATATAGAGATAGCATTTCAAAATTAATTTTAGATACTTTAAAAAAATATAATAAACGATTAATGCATATCAATGAAAAATTAAAAGAATGTGACAACATGGATATCTATAAATTATATGGAGAATTAATTACAGCCAACTTATATAGAATTCAAAATGTAAATACAGACAAACTAACTTTGGAAAACTATTATGATAATAACGCATTAATTACTATTCCTTTAGATAAACGCTACTCACCTAGTCATAATGCAAAATTATTTTTTAAAAAATACGCAAAATTAAAAAATGCATTACAAATTGTTGGAGAACAAAAAGAAGAAACCATACGAGATTTAGATTATATCGAAAGTGTTGTTTATGAATTAGAAGCTTGTACTTCTATTGAAGATATTACCAATATTTTCGAGGAAATTTCAGAAAGTTCTGTTTTTAAAGAAAGAACTGAAAAATATAAAGAAAAAAGAAATCCGAAAGTAAAAAAATCTAAATTAACCAAAAATAAAAACGTTCATTTTAATCCTATCAAATATACTATCGAAGGTTACACCTTTTTAGTTGGTAGAAATAACATGGAAAATGACTATCTTACTTTAAAATATGCCAAGAAAACCGATTTGTGGTTTCACACAAAAAATATTCATGGAAGTCATTGCATTTTAGTATTGAACAATCAACCTTCTCCAAAAGAAGAAATTTTAGTAAAATGTGCAGAAATTGCTGCCTTTCATAGTAAAGCCAAAAATTCTTCTAATGTACCTGTGGATTTTTGCGAAGTAAAATATGTAAAAAAGCCAAATGGTGCAAAACCTGGAATGGTCATTTACAAAAATAACAAAACCATTCATGTAACACCTGTTGGTTGACGCTTTTGTCAATGGGGACGGAGATTTTGACAACATTTTAAATTTTTAATAGAAAATAAATCTAAAATTAAATAGTTGTCAAAATCTCCGTCCCCATTGACAAAAATCTCCGTCCCCACTGACACTACCAGAATATCAACATAGTTATTACTGTTGCAACTACAACATCTGTTGTTGTCCAACCGTCTAGAAGGATTTCAATTTCTTCTCCCTCTGGTCTCTCGTCAACAATACTTACTGAATAATATTCTACATCTTCCAATTTAAACAATATTTCAAAGTTCTGTGTTTCATTTGCTTGTAATTGGTTAATATCTATAATTTTCCTCCCCAAATACACGTCTCTTTCTGAGTAAAAATCAACTTCTAGATACTTACCACTTAAATCATCTGTTTCTGAATTTGTGATTAATCCTCTAATTCTTCCATCTACAAGTGTTGCTTCTGCTTGATATATATTTACTTGTGATACATTGTCTCTTCTTTCTATTGGTTTATATGTAGCATTTAATCCTACATTGATTAAAAAATTAGAAAATATGAAAAACAATATTACCCAAGAAGCATACATAAATAAGGTTTTTACTCTATCCATCTTTAATTTCTCCCATCTTTTATTTCATTTCTAAAATCTTTAATTCCGCTTAGAAAGTATTTTCCAATCTATACCTATTATACCAAAAGTCAACATAATTTTCAAGCAATTTCGATTTCTTTCCCCAAATACACAGAATAAATATATGTTTTATCTACTTTTCTTTTTAATGTTTCCTCTAATGCTTTTTGATACAATTCCAATTGTGTATGGTATTTTTCTATCAATTCTCCTTCTTTTCCTTTTTCCACATAGTCTGTTTTGTAATCTACTAAAACGATTTCGCCCTCTGCATTGATGTAATATAAATCGATAATTCCTTGTACCAAAACCTCTTCTTCCAATGGTTCTTGATAAATTTCTTTTGCTGGTATATTAATAAAAAATGGTCGTTCCTTATAAACTTTTTTTGCAGTTTGTAGTTCTTTCCAAATATTTGATTTTGTAAATTCTACAATTTTATATGGATTTATGTTTTGTGCTTCTAGAGGTGTTATAATTTCTCGATTTACCAAATTTTCAATCAAAGCTTTTATTTCCTCTAAATCATACGTTTTCTTCTCATCTAACCTCTGCAAACATAAATGTACCAATGTTCCTTTTTGTGCACCTGTTAAGGTTTCTTGTTCATCATTTCTTAAGAATTTTGGTTTCTCAAATAGATTGCTAATATCACTACTATTTTCGCCCAATTTTGATACTTCCTGCATAGTTTGCTCTTTTACATATTCTACATTGTGTTTACCGCTTTCTCTTTGTCTTTCTTTTTGTAATTCTTTTATTTTTGTTACAGATAACATTGTTGGAATTGTAGTTGCCAATTGATGTGTATATGTATATTCTAAAATCTTATCTAGTTTTTGGGCTGTTTCTTTTGATGTTTCTGTATTTTCCAAAACTGCTTTCACATCAACAATTTCTTCTTTTGGTTTTGCCACATTTTTCAACAATTCCTGCTTATTTATAACATTCAATGTTAGCAATGTATTTGTATTTTCTTTTTCATATGCATAAACCAATAATATCCAGTCTAAATATTTTTTATATTTCTTTACCAAAATATAGTTGATTTTGTCGTCTATTTTACGGTATCGATTAACCTGATTTTGCATTTTTTCCATTTCTTTTTCGTAATCTTTCTTTAGACCTGTTATATACAATTTTTCCTTTGCTCTTGTTAATGCCACATATAAAATTCGCATTTCTTCCGACAAAGTTTCTGTTAAAATACGATTTCTGATAGCTTCCTTTGTTAAGGTATCATATTGTACTTGTCTTTCATAATCAATATATTTCACACCTATCCCCAATTCTTGATGTAATAATATATTTTGGTTTAAATCTAACAAATTAAATTGTTTACCAGTTGCTGATAAAAAGACCACAGGAAATTCCAATCCTTTACTTTTGTGGATACTCATAATACGAATAACATCATCATTTTCTCCAATTAACTTTGCTGCTCCTAAATCATTACTTCTTACATGTAGTTTTTCTATAAAATTGATAAAATTGTATAATCCTTTAAAACTAGCTGTTTCATATTGTTTTGCTCTTTCAAATAGCATTTTTAAATTGGCTTGTCGTAAATCTCCATTTGGCATTAACCCCACATAAGTATAATAATGTGTGTCAGAATACAATTTCCAAATAAACTCATCTAGCGCTAAATATTCTTTTTCTTTTCTCCAAGTCTCCAGATTTCCAAAAAATGTATCAATTTTTTCTTTTAATTCTGAACTTACATTAATTCTTGCCTTTTGCATTGCTGTGTAGAAATTATCATATTTATCTGATAGTCGAATTTCTACTAATTCGTCATCTGTAAAGTTTCCAATATGTGACCTTAGAACTGTAACAAGTGGGATATCTTGGATAGGATTGTCAATAATCTTCAATAAACTCATAATTGTTTGAATTTCCACAGAGTCTAAATATTCTTGAGAGCTTTCTGAAAATACTGGCATACCTAAATTTAAGATTTCCTCTTCAAAAATTGGTGCATTTACTTTGGTAGACCTTAATAAAATAACAATATCTTTATATTGGATATCTCTAAAACCATTTTTCTTTCTATCAAACACTTGGAATTTACTATCTACCAATTCTTTAATTTTGTTTGCAACAAACCTTGCTTCTACTTGAATATCTTCTAATCTTTCTTCATTCTCTTCTGTTTCAACTGTTTCCTGTGCTTCCTCTTCTTCTGCCAAATCTTCTTGTTCTTTTAAATCAATAACTGTAATCTCTGTTTCTAAATTTTGTCCGTTTTCCTCATAACTTGCTCCTAAATTCAGATATTCTTCCTTATCATAATAGATATCTCCTAAATTTTCGCTCATGATATCTTGAAAAATTAAATTGGTAAAATCTAATACATTTTCTCGACTTCTAAAATTTTTAAACAATTGTATTTTTAAGTCATTTCCTTCTTCTCTTTGTTCTTTTGTTTGATAGGCTTTATATTTTGATAAAAATAGCTCTGGCATGGCTTGTCTAAATTTATAAATACTTTGTTTAACATCTCCTACCATAAAAATATTGTGCTTATTAGAAATTGCCGTTAAAATATATTCTTGCACCATATTACTGTCTTGGTATTCATCAATTGCAATTTCCAAAAATTTCTCTTGATATTTTTTTGCTACTTCTGTTGGCTCGATATTACCATCTTTATGTTCTAACAATATCTCCAATGCCAAGTGCTCAATATCGTTAAAATCCACCATGTTTTTATCTCTTTTTCTTTTTGAAAACACATCTCCAAATTGAAATATTAGCTCTTTTAATTTGACTAATGTTGGATATATATCCACAATATCTTGGTTTGCTTCATTTGAAGGATAAATAAAAATTTTATTTAGCGTGTTAGAAAATTTCTTTTTTACATCATCTCTAATTTGTTTTGCTTGGTCTTTAGCATCTGAATCAATTTTTTGTCTTGGCCATGTAGCAAATGTAAAATTGGTATAAACTTCATAAGCCTTATCCCAACTATCTAGATTTTTTCTTAGCATTTCCATTTTTTCAATGTCATCATAAATTGTTTTAGCAAACTTTTCTAAGTCCGGATTTTTTTGCAAAATTTGATGTTGTTCTTGCAAGGTATGAATATCATCAATCACTTCTTCTTCTACTTCTTTTAATAGTATTTTTCCCCATGGTGTTTGGCTAAAATCGTTTTCTAAATCTTGAAGATGAAACATCTCGATTTTCTCATTTAACCAGTAATTTGGAAATGGATTACTTTGAATATATGTATAAATTTTTAAAATTAAATCTTTTAATGGTGTATCATCACGATAACTTGTATAAGTATTGATTAACTCTGCAAAATCCTCATCCTGTGCCTCATATTTTTCTTCAAAAATATCATCTAATACTTCTTGTTTTAATAATTCAATCTCTGTTGTATCAGCAATTCTAAAATTTGGAGATATATTATCTAACTCAAAAAAATTATTTCTTACTACATCCAAACAAAAAGAATCAATTGTACAAATACTTGCTTTATTTAATAAGGTAATTTGCCTTTGCAAATTTTCGTCTTCTGGATTTTCATCTAGTTTCTGATAAATTGCTTCTAATACTCTTTCTCTCATCTCTGCTGCTGCTGCATTTGTAAATGTAACCACCAATAATCTATCAATATCTACTTTTTCTTTAATGATTTTGTTAATAATTCTCTCTACTAAAACTGCTGTTTTTCCACTTCCAGCAGCTGCCGCAACTAAAATATTAGAGCCTTTTTCTGTAATTGCTTGCAATTGTTCATTTGTCCATTTAACTTCTGCCATTTATATAGTCTCCTTTTTGTTTTTTTTAAATTATATCATTACTTCTAGGCAAATACAATCAAAAAATCTGCAATTTACAATGAAAGGTATAGAAGCCTTACAATTTACAAATTAGAATTTTTAAGCTCAAAGCTTATATTATAATATTTTATGAAATTAAATGTGCTAATGGAGAAATATTACAAATTCTTGCATTATCAAGTAGATCAAGTAGGAGAATCTCAGACTTGCTGTGAGAGGTGCCTGCTTTATAATGTTAGAATTTGTATATTTCGTAATGCCAGCCATTTAATGAATAAAATATTATAATATAACTTTGAGCTTTTATATATTAATAGTTGTAATTGTAAGGCTTCTATACCTTTTATTATAAATTGCAATTATTTATCATTTCATTTTAGAGAGCAAATCTTGCAAAGCAAGTCTTCTGTGGCTGATTTGATTTTTTTCTTCGGTAGACAGTTCTGCCAATGTTCTGCCATCTTCTAACTCGAAAATGCTATCAAAGCCAAATCCATTTTTTCCTCTCATTTCTGTTGCAATATATCCCTTGATTTCTCCTTTTCCTACTAAGTAATTTCCATTTTCATAATATGTCACACAACATTTTACACTTGCTTTACGCTCTTCTTTTTTTAGATTTTTCATTTTTTCTAAAATATATGTATTTCTTTGTTCTGGTGTTGATTTTTCTCCTAAAAATCTTGCTGTATGTACTCCTGGCCAACCATCATAGATATTTATACATAAACCGCTGTCATCTGCAATACAAGGCATATGTAAATATTCTGATAGTTCTTGTGCTTTTTTCATAGAATTGCCTTCAAAAGTTTCTTTATCTTCTATGACTTCCATATTACAATTTACATCTTTTAAGGATAACAATTCATATCCTGTTAATATTTCTTTTATTTCTTTTAATTTTCCTGCATTATTTGTTGCTACAACAATCTTTTTCATCATTTTTCTGTTAAGGCATAAATCCTTTAATTGAAAAAATTAAAAATTTTGGTATAGGAAAAACAAATTCCTATATCAAAATTTATCTTTCTATTTCTTTTTCTTTTTTTATTTGATGCCTTAATACTTCCTCCATATCTTCTCTTTTTTCAATATCATCACATATTTGTTTTACACTCTCATTTGTTCCATCATAGTTTTTATCAACAATTGCAAGTATTTCTTCAAATCTTACTCTTTCTAATCTTTCATTCTCCATAACTTGAGGTAAATGTCTCTGGTCTTTTACAGCTTGCAAATACCTATCCATCATTTCCCATTTTTTCTTATTTTCTTCTTCTTTCCTAGATAATATTCTGATAGAAGACACTAATTCATCATATCTTCTTTCTGGACTTTCTAATCTTTTCTTAATTCTTTTAATGCTTTCTTCTGTTCCATCATAATGTGCAGAAATATACCTTAAAGCATCTTTCGTTTTGGCAATTTCTTCATTATCCATATTTTCTGTCGTAGAAGTATTTCCTTCTTTATATTCATCTAATATTTGTGTTAAATAATTTATTTTCCTTAGTGTCTCCGTTTCCTTTTCTGGTATTTTATTTTGCAATTCTTGTAGATATCCTCTTATTGTTTCGTAATTAATTTTAGTTGCTTCTTGTTCCATTTTACCTCTCCTATCTTTATTATATAGGATTACTATATCAGATTTTTGATGGATTTTCAAGTTTTTCCACCTATTTTACATCTCTTCAAAATAATTTGCTATCTCTTTCATTCTACCCATTTGGTCCACTTTAAATGGACATCTTGCATTACAATGACCACATTGAATACAGTCTTTTGCCGTTTTTTCTAAATTTTTATAATGGTCTTTTGCTAGTATATCTCCTGCTTTTGACAAATCATAATATTTATTGATTAACCCAATATCTAATCCCATTGGACAAGGCTCACAATGATTACAATATACACATTTTCCTGTTGCTTCTGGTGGCGTAAATTTACTAATCATTGAATAGTCTTTTTCTTCATCACTTGCTTCATTAAATGTTAAAATTTCTTTTAAATCTTCTTTTCCTCTAATTCCTGGAAGTACAGTCAAAACACCTGGTTTATCTAATGCATATTGTATACATTGAATTTTGGTAAGTGCTTTTCCAAATGGAGAGGTTCTTTCGTCTAATAATTGTCCACTAGAAAATGCTTTCATAACAGATATTCCTACACCTTCTGCTTCACATCTTCTATATAGTTCCATTCTTTCATTGACACTACCATTAGTATATGTACCTTTTTCATAATCATATGCTGGATTAATACTAAACATGACCATATCAATTAATCCTGTATCTAATGCAATATGTACTAGTTCTGGTGTATGCGAAGAAATGCCAATATGTTTTACAATTCCTTTTTCTTTTAATTCTTTGATATAGTCTAATACACCATTTTTGTTATATGCATTCCAATCACTTTCTTCATCTATGCAATGAATAAATCCATAATCAATATAGTCTGTTTTTAATTGCTCTAATTGCCATGCAATAGATTTTTTGATTTTCTCTAAATTGGTTGTCCAACCATAACTTCCTGTTTCATAATTAGCTCCAAAATGAATTTGATACATAACTTTATCTCTAACATCTTTAAAAGCTTCCCCATAATATGGAAAACACTCTGCATCTCCACCTGCTAAATCAAAATAATTAATTCCATTATCAAATGCCATTTCTAAAGTTTCAATTCCTTCTTTTTCTCCTGCTTGTGAAATAGAACTAGCACCTAAACCTATGATACTAATTTTATCTCCTGTTCTACGATTGATTCGATAATCCATTTCTTCTTTCCCTCTTTTTATATTTGTGAAACCATCTTCACATTTATACATACTTACCTTATATCATTTAGAGTTTACTTTAAGTCAATAGTTTTTTCAAAAGTTTTCATCCTTAAAATAAATACCAATTGATTTAGTTAGAGTATGTAAAGTGTTGAGATAGCGAAAAATATAATATATATGCCTTCGAGGAATTTTAGATTAAACTGTTGTAACAGATAATAGAGTTACCTTTTAGTAACTCTATTTACTTAATATACATTATTATTTATTCATAAATTTTTTTCCACTATTCCAAGCTTGTCCTACTTTTTCTCCAATTTTATAATATCCATTTTGAAATTGGTCAAATACAAAAGCATTAATTTTGGTAGGATCTACTTTTCCATTTTCATCTAAAATCTTTTCATCTGCTACAACATTAACGATTTCCCCTAAAACTCTGAAACCATATGACTCATGTTGTAACTCAGCAACTTTACACTCTAATGTAATTGGATATTCCTCAATGATTGGTGCATCTACTCTTGTACTTTTTATAGCATGCATTCCTGTTCTTTCAAATTTGTCTTCCATTGTATTGCCAGATGCTGTTCCAAAAAAGTCTGATTCTTCTAGATGGTCTATATCTGCAACACTTAATGTAAAGGCTTTTCTTTCTTTAATGTTTTTAGCTGTTTTGTGACTTTCTGAAATATTTAATGCTACCATATTATTGTTACAAATACCTCCCCATGCCATATTCATAACATCCACCTTATCATTTTCTCCATATGTTGCAATCATTAATACTGGCATAGGAAATACACAAGGTTTTACACCTAAATCTTTTTTCATAGAAAATTCCTCCTTTTTGAGCAATTTTGCTCTATTAATTTTCCCCTTTTATTATGATTTGCTTATATCTTATCACTTATTCTTCTATATGACAATATAAATATTCTTTATTATCTATCTATATTCCTCCATATCTTGTTCCCAAGAATTTGGCTCATACACTGTTCCTACAAACCAGATTTCATTTGTTTGTTTATCTCTAATAAAATATAAAAATGGCTTATCAATTTTGATTTCTTCTGGTTGATCATCATCTGGAAGCATCGCAGTTGTTCTCATAGTCAATGCTGTAACAGCCGCTGCTCTTATTCCTTCTTCTGAAAAATCAATATCTGCCTTATGCAAAGCATCTTCCACACAAAGTTCCGTATTTGCCATGTTTGAAAAATCTGCTAAATTTTCGTCAAAAGCATCTGTAATTCCTAAATCCATTAAATCTTGTTTTAATTGCAAGTCATAATCAAATGAAAATTTTGGTATAGAAATATCTACACCATATGGTGTATCTGACGCCAAGGTTGTATTTTCTAAAATAGTATTTACATCTTCTATCGTTAGTGTTTCTATATAATCTGATAAATTTTCTTCTGGCATGATGGCAACAAATTCAAATTGCATATTATCATATTCTTGTAAATTCATTGTTAAAGCCGTAATATCACTATCTTTATAATATGATGCACTATCGCCCATTGTTTCTTTGTGCATCATAGTTGCTGTCATTGTATTTCCATCTTCTAAATAAAAATCTTCTCCGTAAGTATCACTTGTATCAAAAGAATTTTCCCATCCCATATCAATTGCTAATGCATTAATAAGAAGCATATTCGCATTTTGTACTGCTTCATCATTTAACATATTTTGTATAATCCCTAATGTTTTATTTTCAATCCACTTGTTTATATTTGTTGCATCATTAAAAGCATCATAATTGATTTCCGCATTATATTTTTCAGCTATGGTTCTCCTATAATCCTCTTTTACATATTCGGCAAATGTATCTCTAATATACACACTATTCGCTAAAGATAATACTTCATCTATTGTATTGTATTTTATTAAATTTAAATCACCTATTACGTTTTCAATTTGCGTTTTGGTATTTCCTGCTGCGCCTTCATTTAACATATTTAATGCATATTTTATGGACAATGGACTATATACCATGTTTTGTTTTTCATTTTCTAATTTTAAAAATTTCAGTGAGAAATCAGATTCCAGTATTTGTTCATTTGAATCTACTTCACTTATTATTGTATTTCCTTCTGTTTCTTGTTTCTCCTTATTAATCACTACAGCAAATATTGCGACTAAAATGATAGCTACTATTATAATAGCTATAACAGCCGTTTTAAATTTGATTTTTAATTCTTTTTTCTCTTCCATAAAAAAATCCTCCTTTGTATTTTTATAAATTATATCAATAAGTTTTGTTTTTTACAATATAAACGAAATTTATTTTTTCAAAATTTTGTTTGTTGTTTCTTTTATTTATATTTAATAATTTTATTTATAGAAATAAAAAAATGATACCATAATGTTATTAATTAAATTATTGAATATGTTTTGGAAAATTTAGAAAAATAATTTGACTTTTACCAATTTATATGCTAATATATAGTTAGCTTAAGCAAATGCATTCTTAGTTCGGAAAATGTCATTTGGTATCAAGTATGTGTATCTGTAACTGCACATACTTTTTTTGTGTAAAAAACAAGGTAAACTGTAACCTCTACCTTGTTTCGACTATGTATTGTATACGACTAGTCTTCATTCTTTTCTTCCTTTGCTTTCATAGTTTCTTCCTTTTGTTGTAGAAGCATTTCTACTAATCGCAAAATCAATTCGGAATTTGTCATTGGTATCCCCCCTTTCTACCTTTAAGTGAAAGGTTGGCAATATTTTACAATATTTTCCTTTAAATTACAAGCCATACTGCAAAAAAAGCATTGAATTAGGTAATTTTTTTACCTTAATTCCAATGCTCTTTTTTAAATAAAAAAATCGTAACTATTTAGAAACAGTACGATTTACATGGTACCGATGGTGGGACTCGAACCCACATGGTTTCCCGCTGGATTTTGAGTCCAGTGCGTCTACCAATTCCGCCACATCGGCATAAAAACGTATTAACAATATCTAAATGATAACTCATTAAGATATGTACCAATATATATTAGCACATATCTTAGAAAAAGTCTAGAATAATTTAATAATTTTTTTACACAATTTTAATTGTCTGTCCTGGATAGATTAAGTTTGGATTTGCTATATCGTTATATTGTAATATTTCATTTAATGTAATTCCAAATCTTCTAGCAATTCCATTTAAAGTATCTCCTTGTTTTACGACATAATATACTTGGATAGAATTATCTACTGGAGATAAATCTGTCACATCACTTTCTGTAATTCTTAATTTTTGTCCTGGGTAAATTAAATTTGGGTTAGGTATATCATTTAATTCCACAATATGTTCTACACTTACATTATATGCTCTTGCAATTTGTGATAAAGTATTTCCTCTTTGTACTGTATAAGTAATACTTCCTGTTCCTCTTTCTTCATTTCCTGGTATGCTCGAATTTGTAAGTATTCTTAATTTTTCTCCTGGATAGATTAAATCTGGATTTTGGATATTGTTAATATCTACTAATTCTTGTACAGTTGTTCCATATCTTCTCGCAATGGCACTTAAGGTGTCCCCACTTTGTACTGTATATTCCACACTTTCTGTGTTGACTGGTGTGGTATTTCCACTATTATTTGAAATTTCAGAGGTTTCTTCTAAAAAGATTTCTTCTGTATACAAATCTCTATCTACATTACCGCTAATGCCGTTTACAGTTCCTCTATCTGTATATTGTATTCCTATATAGGTGTTCCAACTGGTTTCAATATTTAATAAATTATTTCTATCATCATAATAAGCAATCCATAATTCATAATCTTGCGCTAAGCTCGTATCAAATGTACTTCTGGCATTTGATAAATCACTGTATAGTATGATTTCCTTATTTGTTAGTTCTTCTACATGTTCCATAAAGGTTCTTGCTATGGTATTGATTTCTTCTCTGCCAACGCCTCCGAAAGTTTCATAGTCTAATACCAATTTACAGTCTGGTGTTTTTCCTGATATGACTGATACAAAGAAATTTGCTTGTTCCACTGCCTCTTCTGTATTTGTTGCCGTTAAATAATGATAAAATCCGACACGCAATCCATTTGCTTTGGCATTTTCATAATTAATATCAAAATAAGCATCTTTTATATTTGTCCCCTGGCTTGCTTTTATGTACACAACCTGTATACCAGCATTTCTAACTTCTGCATAATTGATATATCCTTGCCAATTACTGACATCAATTCCCTCATAACTTAAGTTAGATGCTGGTGTTAATGCATATGTATGATTGATTTGAATGCAAAATACAAAGATAAATATGATAATTCCTGCTAAGAATTTTTTAAACATACCTTCCTCCTACATTTTTATTGTATAGTATGTTTTTGGAAAAAATTTTGTTAAAACAATTTCAGTTCAGTATTCAAATTATGGAAGGTATAGATAGCGAAAAATATAATATATATACCTTCCATAATTTGAATACTGAACTGGAACTTAAAACTTCTAAAAATTATTATAATTTATTAATCTTCTTCACCAGATTTGTCTTCTTGTTTTTCATTCATCCCCTCTTCTGCCGTTTTATCTTCTTTCAAAATCACATCATATTCAAAAACATGAAATGTTTTTACCGTTACTTTTGAGAAATCATCTTTTTCATCTTCAATTTCTGTCATTTTAAAAGATGTTTTATTAATTAACTTTAAGTCCACTTTTGATAAATCCACTAATATTTTTGTTGATATATCTTGTCCCACTGGCAAAGTTTTATTTTGATTATCATAATATATGATATTGGTATAACTAATCCCATTCATTCCTCTTTTTACATTAATTTTATATAAATTAAATTTGTTAACATTATCTTTTATTGTTTCATGAATTTCATTTTCAGGGTTAATATTAAAAACATTGATGTTTTTTGGTTCTAACTTTTCATCATCCAATATTTTATAAATTGGTAAATCATCTATAATAACCACTTTGTCTAATGCTTTTTTGATGTTATCAACAACAGTTTCTAGTGCCAATTTATAGCCTATCTGTTTCGTATTTTTGTTAATTTCTAAAATATTAAATTTGTCTTTAGCGTTTTCTCTATGATTTTTATTAGCAATTTTTGAAACTTTTGTAGCATCTTGTGCCATACCACCAAATATATCAAATTCTTCTATTTCATTTAATGCGTTTTCTTCTTTCGCTTCTTTTTTTAATTCTTTTAAATTGTTTTCAATTTCTTTTGGCAATACCTCATTATTTTTTACTTTATTTAGCAGTGGTAAAATGTTTGTGGTTGTTAAATATATACTATCTGTTTCACTTTTGGTCAGTGCTTTTCTTTCTACTTGGTCCATTGTTTTTCCAAAATCTTCTAAGTCTTGTCGATAGTCAAATACTTTCGTCACTTTTTTTATGATATTTACTTCCTCTTTTTCGCCTTCTGCTAATGTTGCGACTTCATCTTTATTACTGTATTTCCAAAATTCAAATATACTTCTTTTATGGTTATCAATTTCTTGTATAAAGTTCGTTGCATTTTCTATTTTTTTAGCCATATTTTTATTTTTTAATTTTAATGCATTGATATCCATTAATATATTTTTTAGTTCTGTCTCGTCTAACTCATATTGTTTGTATAGTTCTATTAATTCTTCTATTGTATATTTTTCTTTTTTCTTTATATCCCTTTTTGGTTTTTCACTTGTGGTTTGTTTCTCACTTTTTTCTGTTTTCACTTCTTCATTTTCTTCTGGAGCATTACCTTTAAGTGTGTTTTTCTTGTTCTTTTTACTATATTTAAAATAATACTTAAATTTACCAAAAAATGTTTTTTTACATTCTAAGAATGTCGAAATCTGTTTTTCTTTTGCTAGATATTCTATTTCTTGAGACGCTGCAATCACTTTTAAATTATCAAGTTTCTTTTTATTTTCTTCTAATAATTCTCCCATTAGTTCTTGCTTTTCTATCCCTATCTGATATTCGTCATTTATCCATTCTGCAATATTTTCATATTCTAATTGATAATCATTATTATAGAATTCTAGTTCTCCACCTTTTGTAATATTGGTTTTAAATTCAAAATAATGTGGCAATTCTGTTTGTAGAATAAACATTGCTTTTAACAATTTATAAAATTGATTTGCTTCTACTAAACTACTAATTTTGACTTTATAAGGACTTCTGATTTTTTCGTATACTTCAGTTTCTCCTACAATATGAATCGATAATTTTTCGCTTTTATCATATACCTCATAAATTAATGGCCAATCTTTTGTAAATAGCCATAAATAATTTTCTAAGTCCTCAAATTCTGCTTTTTTATAATAAGTCGTACTATATGTGACATTTCGGATAGGTACAAATATTTTTCCTGTTTTCTTTTTTTCTAATTGTTTTTTTAATAAAAAGAAAAATGTCGAATAATCTGTATCTTCTGTTGGTACAAGCATAAAATATTGGTCTATATCTTCTGCATAATAGATTTGCCACAAATAGTTTCCTTCATATTTAACTTTAAAAGGAATTTTTTTCGTTAGCTTTGTCTGTTCTTCTTGTACTTTTTCAACATCTTCTATTTTAAAATCTTTTAACATCCTTAAAAATGTGGTGTGTTTTAAATAATTTCTTTCATCTTCTGTGTCTAAATATTCAGATATTGGACTTGCTTTTTTATATTTTTCTTGTATATCGTCTAATCGATTCGTTGGTGTTAGCAAGATTTGAATATCTTTTATTGGTATATATCGATATTGTCTATATTGTTTTTCATCATAAAATTTTGGTACTCTAAATCTTAATGGTTCATAATTTTCAAATTGGTTTTTTGCTTCTTCTAGATTTAGTCCTAAGTAATCCAATTTTTCTTTCATTTCATCAACAATCTTTTCTCCTGTTCTCTTTGGCAAAGCACTGGCTCCTTTCTGTTTTATTTTATTGTATAGAAATCTTCGATTTCGTTATGTATGCTTACTTTATAATTTCATAAAAATTGACAAATGTATAGCCTTGCTCTTTTAAATAGTTAATCATGCAAGGTAATGCTTCCACAGTCACTTTCTTTGCTTCAGCATCATGCATTAATATGACAACACTTTGTTTATTTTCTACTGTTTCTTGTAATCGTTGCATTTCATATTCTACGGTAGGTTTTGTAGTTTCAGAATCTCCATTTAATGCATTCCAGTCTACATGAACAATATCATTTTGTAATAATAATTCATTTGCTTGATTTTTTACATCTGCAAATTTTCCGCCGACTAGTCCTCCTGGAAATCGAAATAAATGAGAATTATATTCTTGTTCTCCAATAGCATTTCTTACCGCTTGATTACATTGGTTATATTCTGCTAAAACATTTTCAGGCGACTGGTAAATGGATTCATACACATGTGAATATCCATGATTTGCAATAAAATGTCCCTCATCATACATCCTTTTCACAACATCTGGCTTTTTTTCAACATTTGAACCTAATACAAAAAATGTTGCCTTAATTCCATTTTGATTTAATATATCTAATATTTGATTGGTATTACTAGAAGGTCCATCATCAAATGTTAAAAAAGCTCGTTTTGTATCTGAACTATAAATATGTTGTATGTTTTCTTTTCCTACTTCTGTTAAATTGGGTAATTTTTCTCTTCTTTTTCGCTCTGCTTCTTCCTGTTCTTTTTGTATAGCTTCTTGGTATTGCTGATAAGCTAATTCATATTCTGCATTATTCTTCATAATTTGTATAGAATTTATCCATGTAATAACGATACCAATCATCATTAAAATGATAATGATAAGCATGATTATTTTTTCTTTTTTTGTAAATCTGAATTTAGAAGGTGTTAACGCTTTTATTTTTTCTTGGTCTATATTGATGTCCATTTTTTTGTCCTTTTTATTTTTATATTTCTCCAAGTTATATTATATACTATTTTGTCAAGAATTGATATAGGAATTATAAAAAAAATTGAGACAATTTGGGCCAGGTTGGGTTTTGTCCCTTTTGTGTCGAATTATGTCGAAAAGAAAATATATTGTTTTC
>CASFHP010000008.1 GCA_949294555.1 uncultured Eubacteriales bacterium | reverse complement strand
TAACAATTCTAATATACTCCATTCATCTTTTTCTTTGTTTTCATCTGGATTATATTTTATTGCATAATATATAGCTTTTGTTGTTTCGTTAGGATTCCAACCATTATTTAGGTATTGCTCTACTTTATTATAATCATAATCTTTTATAGCAATTAGTTCTTCTCCTTCTTCTTTTATCTGTTCTTGTCTTTGTATTTCATCATAATTCACAAAATTATTTATAATTTTATAATCTATAAAAGCAAGAATAATTGTTAGAACTAGCAATATGATAAATGTTTTTGTAAATTTCTTTTTTACTAATCTTATTACTCCAAATACTATTGTTAATATTAGTAATGTAATAATTACTACATTAAATCCTATAAATAATATTCCTAATGTTCCTATTAAAGGAATTACTGTTAAAGCAGCCATAAACAATCCCCCATATAAATTTTTTCACATAACATATATTATTTTCTATTAGGTTTTCTTTTTATAAAAAGTAATTTTTTTAAGTCCTCTAATATTGCATTATCAGTTACATTAAACATAACCCATTTTCCATCGTGATATGTTTGTGCATTATCATAAGTTTCTAGTACATCAAATGAAAGTTCATTCCTTATTTCTTCAACTTTAGTTCTTTCGTCTTTACCAAAGATAATCATAAATCCCAATGTATTATCTTTAAAATAAAAAGCACATAAAGTTTTTCCAGCTTTTCTAAATTTATATTCATAAGTCCATTTTTTCCCACCGTTATTCCATACTTGTTCCATATCATAAAGTTTTGTTATTTCATTCACAATATTATAAAAAGTATTAACTTTATCAATTCCAACTAATTTTTCTAGTTCTTCTCTCTTTACATTTTCCATTTTAGATCTCACTTTCAAATTACTATTGCTATTTGCTCCATATTATCATAAATAAGAGTAATTATCAATATAACTACTCTCATCAAAATTTGTCTACTTAAATATTTTAATTTTTTAAATAAGCGTCTATTTGATTGCTGTCCATGTTATCATATAAACTTAATAATCCCTTCTTTATCACTTCAACATATTGAATACTTGGATTTTGCAATAAATCATTTAACTTATGTTGAGCCGTAAAAGTAAAAACGGGCAAGCCTTCAATATAATCAACTAATAATATTGCATCATATGATTTACATCTTTGTTCTTGTTCTAATATTCCTTTAAACTGGTTCATTTTTACTTTATATAGTTTTCCATAACTTTTTCCCTCATGCTCATAATCTAAAAAAGCAAAACCTCCTCCATCCCACCTTTCGCTATTCCCAGCAAAATAAATAGGACATTCAAATATATATTTTCTTTCTTCTATTGGTTCTGACTTATCTTCGCAACCATTTATTGTACTATATTTTCCTTTTATATCACCATTTATATAATACATAAATCTTTCATAGTTTATATTAGATCCATAACAAGCATACCATACATAATCTTCTTTTTTATATTTATCTAAATCTTGTTTATTAATTAATCTCATATTCTAGTCTCCCCTACAAATTTTACTATTTTTCTATAAAACACTATATTATTTTTTACATATTTCTAATACTTTTTTCATGGTATTAGCAGTCCTTATAGTAATTTTATCACTAATATTTGTACTTGCTGTTTTGTTCCACCAATTTGATTTTCTATAATTTTTTAAATCATACGACCAAAATATAGAATTATTATATTTTTTTATTTTTTCTATATCTTCTTTTGGTTTTCCAATAGCATTATATACTTCTTCATATTTTGTAGGTGGAATAATAAAAATCAAATTATCATATATCTCCTTATTATCCGTTCCCCACCAGCTAGGATTATTATTTAATATATCTTCAAGTTCAAATGCAGTCATAACAAAAACAGGTATTTCAAGATTAAATTTACTTTTGATAATTTTATAAATATCTTCCATTATAGATTCTTTATTATCTATATTAGTTTCAAAAATAACATTGCCAGAATTAAGATAAGTAGAAACATTTTGATATTTATTTTTTTCTAATTCTAATTTCAATTCACTCATTGGAACTTTATTTTTGCCACTTATATTTATTCCTCGTAATAACGCTATATATTTCATAATATTTCTCACTTTCACATTATTATAATTCTACTAAACTTTTTTCAAAGTCTTTAACATAGTATTTAATATTCTTTTTTCCTTTTGAAATAATTGTATGTCCTTCTTCTTCTAGTAATCTTTTTTGCAATTCAATTGCTCCTGGATATTTAATATTTAATTCTCCATCTGTTTTTAATGTTCTCCAATATGGTGTTATATCTTCACTTCTTTGATAACTTGCCCAAGCTATAATATTTACAAATATTCCAGCTGTCATAGGATCAGTAAAATCAGCATTATTTTGTTTTGCAAGATAATCTCTCATCTGACCTACTGTAATTAATTTTCCTTTAGGCACTTTCTTCATCAATTCATCATAATAAAGTGGTGGTGCAAAAAACATTTTAGTTCCACCATATCTTTTAATTGTTTTTTCATCAGTTATAATTTGTGTTTTAGGCATATCCTTATTATCTTGCATCATAGCATTAAAATCTTTTTTGTTTTCATTTGCCATGGTTAGTTCATCTCCATTCTTTTCTATAATTTGTTTCTCGATTCATTTAATTATTTATAATATCTCTTTTAATTGTATTAAATTTGTAATTTGATAATATGGCTCAATCTTTGTGTTATTTATTTTATTATCAGGATTATACCAAATTGCTTTTAGATTAGCATTTTTCGCCCCTTGTATATCTTTTTCTAAACTATCACCAATCATAATTACTTCATTTGATTTCATATTTATTTTATCTAATAGCACTCTAAATATTTTAGAATCAGGTTTGCAACTGTTCACTTCCTCTGACACAATAATATCAGAAATAAATTTTGATATTTTACTATTTCTAATTCGTGGTTTTTGTAATTCAACTATTCCATTCGTAACTACATATAATTTATAATTTTTGCAATATAAATATTGTGTTATCTCATAAGCATTTTCTGTTAAAGCTGTTGAATTTGCTAATCCTTCTTTAAAAAGTTCATTTGCTTTTCTATAATCATTATAGTTTAAATCTATTCGTTTAAAAAATTCTTTAAATCTATATTCAGGTATATCTTTCTTTGGAATAGTATTTAATCCATGTTCAGCACTATCCCATAATTCTCTATCTAATGGTCTAAAAATACTTTGATATTGTTCTTTGTATTCCTTGTCTATTTTACTAAATAAAAATAATAATGCTTGTCTTTCACATTCTTTATGGTCTACTATCGTATCATCTGCATCAAAAAATATTGCTCTTATATTATTCAATTTCATGACTTTCTCCTTTATATTTTATTTCACTTTATAAACCATCATTATTGAATGAAAATTATTTAATCCTTGAAAAGTTCCATTTGCTGGTCTATAATCTCCCATTTTATAAAATCCTATTTTTTTATAAAATTTTAGTGCCACTTTATTATCTGGAGTAGTCCATAAATATAGATTTTTTATTTTATTCTGTTTAGAATATTCCTTTAGATTTTCTATTAGTTGAGTTGCAATATTTAGACATCTATATTCTTTTTTCACTACTAAATGTTTAATTACTAAACAATCCTTTATTTCTGGTTCTTCAGTATATATTTCATGTTCTCTATCTAACTCTTTTTCTATATTAGAAGTAATTGCCATATTATAATGATTTGGTGTTAAATATTCTATTTCTATATTATTATCCATTGCTACCACTCACTTAAAAATTCTACTTATTGCCTAGATAATATCATAAATGAGAGTAATTATCAATAAATCACTCTCACTTAATATTTTATACTCTTAACTTAAATGTTTTAGGTGCATACTTATATGCCAAGAATAATGAAATTAAACAATATGCTATACAAAATACTATTGTTGCTATACCAAAAGAAAATATAGGCATTTGAATTTGTATCATATACCAACAAACAATATAAGTTAAACCTTGAACTACTTTATATGTACTACTTTTCATTTCTGTACTTACATTATAAGGTTGCAATAAATAATACATTACCAAATAATGAACAGAAAAGAATATACTCATTGCTATAATTGATATAAATAATATTGCATAATTAAGTGGATTATCTGTTCCTCCAGATAAATATAATAACAATGCTAATCCTCCACCCATTAATACTGCTGGTAAAAGATTTATTTTTATCAATGTTTTTAATCTTTCTTTAAATATTCCTAAAATAACTTTTGGTGTTCTATATATTCTATATGTTAGCATACTATGATCGCAATTCATAAACATTACTTGTGTAACTGATGAACTTCTATTTATACAATACATGATAAACACAAAGTATGGTAAATATACCATCAATATTTCATTTGTTTTACTTTTAAAAGTATCATTTACACTTATTCCAATAATCATTGCAATAAATAAGCCTAATATAACAATAGATTGTTTTTTTACTGCTTTTGTTAATATCTTACTATGTCTTTTTACAAATAAATCGTGAAAATATGCAAATCCAGATTTATTACTTGTATAATTCTTGTCTAATTCTATTTGTTTTAAACTTGTATCTTTTATCACTTGTGTTCCAGCTTTTCTTTCTTGCATATATACATTAGATTCTGTTAATACTTGTTTATACATTCTTCTATAATCTTTAAAATTATGTATTTTCACTAAACTATATATTCCAAGTATGATTGAGATAATAAATACACATAGGAAAATGCTTGGAGTTATTACAAAATTTATTGCAGGTAAGCCATAAGCAAGTACCAAGCAAACTGCTACAAATCCCCATACAATTTTTGTAGGTAAATTTTCATTTGATGCTTTGTTTGTTTTTCTAAAATCATATATGCTGTAATTCATTACGATTAGTTTTATTGCTAGTGCAAAAAATGGTAATGCTATTTGAATCCATAACGGAACACCTGCTATCGTTCCAAAAGGTATAGTAAATGGTAAAAATCCAACAACTAATTTTATTAATTGGTAATAATAGTTAGATAATCCATATTTTCTTGCATCTATATTCATTAGAATAATTGCATAATATTTATCTTTTGTAGGATTTAACATATATGTATTTAGCATTCCTCCAGCAAATGTTAGAAATACAAATATATGTATAAATGTATCTGCTTGATTTGTATGATACCAGGTTAACGTCGTAAAAATCATTAATAAAATATATAAAATTTTTCCAATAAAAATATTTATTATTTCCCACAAGATACTAATGATACTTGCAAATATTTTTAATCCTCTATTTTTGTATAAGCTATTTGGTAATATTCTTTTTATTAGTGGTAATTGTTTTAAAGAATAAATAATGCTATTTGTTCTATATGTATTTTGCAATTTAAAGGAAGTTATAAATGTTTCTATCATCTTTCTATTCCTCCTTTAATGCTTCTATTATTTTATTTTTGAATTGTTCATTATTCAAATTGTTTTTATCAACTTCCTCTAGAACACCTTTATTTAAGATAACGATTTCATCACATAAATCTAATGCCAATTCCATAATATGAGTTGAAAATATGATAATGTGATTTTGTTTAATTTCTCGTAGCATTTGTTTCATTTCTTCAGCAACTACTACATCAAATGAAGTTAAAGGTTCATCTAAAAGTAATACATTAGGATTTGCAATAATATTAACTAACATTTGCATTTTGTTTTTCATACCATGTGAGTAATCTTTTAATAATCTATCCCTATCTTCTTCCTCAATTTTCATAAAATCAAAATATTCATCTATTGTTTTTAAATCTTTAATTCTTTTTTTATTGATGTCTATGAAAAATTTTAAAAACTCTCTTGCTGTTAAAAATTCTGGAACATTTGGTGTAGATAGAACGTATCCTATATCTTCAGCTTCCATTTTTCTTTTGCTACCATTATCTTCGATATAGAATTCTCCTTCATTTATATCTATATCTTCATTTAGGCAATTAAAAAATGTTGTTTTACCTGCTCCATTTCTTCCAAGTAAACCATATATTTTTCCTTTTTCAAATTCAAAATTAATATCTTTTAATACTTCTTTTTTCTCAAAACTTTTCTTTAAATTCTTTACAACTAGCTTCATATTAAACTCTCCTTTTATGTTCAATTTTAAATTTATTACTCCGTTTGCATTTTCATTGTATATCCTGTCATTTTAAATCCATTATTTTCATAAAATTTCATTACTTTTTCATTTCCACCTGATACAACATATACAATTGATTTATATTTTCTTTTCATATATTCTTCAAAATTATCTTCATTAATTTCTAAAAATCTTTCGCTGTATGGTCCTTTTAGATTGTAATGATAATTTTCTTCTCCCTTCTTCAAAAATAAACTTGTCTTCATAATAATACTATAAAATATATAAATAATCTACTTTTTTATGTTAAAAGATATAAAATATCTAAAATAATTTGAATTTTTGACCAATATTTCTTATTAAAGCAAAAATTTATTAAATATCAATTTATCAAAAAGTCGCTACCTAAAAAATGCTTGAAAACAAGCCAAAAATGTGATAAAATATTTGTATTAAATTCTTTTAATCCTGTTTTTCAGATTGATAATAGACAGTTACTATAAAATAATTATTTTAAGGAGGCAAATTATTATGAGTAAAAAAACAATTCAGTATCAAGAACTGCTTAATGTTGTTCGGAGTTTGAGTAACGTCGGAAAAGATAATCTTTTTTATTTTTTTCTAAGTGCTTGTGAGAATGGTAGCTTGCAAATCTGTCAAATTTGTTTAGATGCAGGAGCTGATATTAATATTACTGAAAGTAGTTATGGGTACACATTGCTTTACAAGTTAGCAGAGAATGGTAAATTTACAACTGAAGTTGCAGATTGGCTCATAGAAAAAGGAGCCGATATAAATCTCCCTATCGCATGTGGGCAGACAAATTTAACTATATCATGCTACAAAGGAAACTTTGAGAGTGCTAAATATTTTATAGATAAAGGCATGAAAATCACAAAAAAAGATTTGTCTGCTGCTGTATACGGAAAAAATTATGAAATTGTAAAAATATTGTTAGAATCAGAAGATGATTTAAAAGACGACAACGATTCATTTTCTAGTGCAATATTGGGTAAACAGACTAATATTGTAGAGTTGTTTTTGCAGAAAGGTGCTACTCCTAACTTTTACTCTCGCGAAGGTACAACACCACTTCATATGGCAACATTATATAAAGATATTCAGACAGCACAAATTTTACTAAAATATAATGCAAGTGTTAATGCAAAATTAAAGGCGGATGCTAGATTTGTATACGATGGTGGAGTTGAATACCGCGATCCTTTCACCGGTATTTCTATAGGAAGTAAAAGTTTTGCATTAACCCCAATGGATATAGCAGTAATAAACCAAGATATTTCTATGCAAAAGTTGTTAACCTCTTTTGGTGGATTTGTTTCTAGTAAAGAAGAAAAAATACAAGCTCTTTCAGAATGTAGCAACAATGAAATAGCAATATCAATTTTGAAAAAGATATTAGCATCATGATTGTTTTTTTATTTCGGTTGTTCAAAAAACTAATGAGTACTTTTGTTCTCATTAGTTTTTTGTTGTATATTGAATTCTCTATTTACCATATATTTTTGTATTTTTCCTAGTTCTTCTATATTTATCTTTTCAAATACATTATTTATCGTATCATAATGTGGTATTTATTCTAGTTCTATTTCTAATATATTTCCTATATTCTTTATGATTTCTTCTGTATTTACTGCAAAAAGAGAATCACTATTTCTAATGATTCTCTCGAAAATAAAAGGGGATGTTTTATACTAATTGAAAAAGAATCAATTAGAACTCTTTTTAATGTAGCAACATATACAACCTTAACCAGTTGCATACCGAACTTTAACTATCTTCTTTCAATCTCTCTTCTAATTTCTTTGTTATTTTGTAATAACCAGTAGTCTGTAATCACAAGAACTGCAATTGGAAAAATAACCAAAATCGGCATAGCAAATCCAGCAGCTAATGTTACTAAAAGCAAAAACAAACTTCTTATAAGTATCCTTGTTTGGTTCGTTTTTAGCTGTGTTTCCAGTTCACTAATCGTCATTTGATATAATTCTTTTCCATTATAAGATAACTTTCTGTTCATATCCATTCCTCCTTAAAATTATTTAATAGACTATTGTTGCTACATTTATATATAAACTGCTTGTTGCAGATTATAAGCTAGTCATTTTTATATATTATATAATTTATCTTTCCATATCTTCTTGTTTTTCCTCTTTTTCTCTTTGTTTTAAATAAAGTTTTCCATCTTCTGTTCTTCCTACAAAATTATTTCCAATTAGTGAATTTAAAGCAGCTTCTTCCCCTTTGCCTCTTGTTTCTATTGTTATACTTGTAGTTTCATCAGTTGCACCTTTTTGTTTTAATTCATAGGCAATTTTTTTCATTCTTATTAATGTCATTTTATTTACTATCATAACATTTCTCTCCTTTATAAAAACAAACTCTATTTATAAACTATTCTTCTTTATTTTTATATATTTTATATGCAATTTTATATGATATTGAATACATAATTATTGTACTTATAATTAATATTATTAGACCAAATCTAGTTAGAAAATTATTTAACATCTCCATATCAATATTGATATTGGCTTTATTTATGAAAAAGTATGTTCCTCCAAGTATTGCAACTATAATAAGAACTAATATAAACATTTGGATTCTTCCTTTTTCTGCTCCCCATTTATACATACTAGGAATTTGAACTGATTGTATAAAAGATATTCCAAAAATACCTCCCATTGTTGCTATAATTAAACTTTGGTAATCAAGATTTATTATATCTTCAGGTCTTAAATAATTCATGATATTTACAACTATTATAGTTAGTAACATTCCTAATAAGCCACCTAATATAGTTGCTCCTATTGCTAAAATATATTTTTCTCTTACTAATTCTTTTCT
Organism: uncultured Eubacteriales bacterium; assembly: GCA_949294555.1. Lineage (GTDB taxonomy): Bacteria > Bacillota > Clostridia > TANB77 > CAG-508 > CAG-269. The sequence goes on along the minus strand of CASFHP010000008.1, from coordinate 56,301 downwards.
ATTAGTTGGTAATGTTAAAATGTATCTATTTGACTTTGACATATCATCATAACTAAATGTTGAAAGTGAAATCATACCAACTATTGCACAAATCACAGTAGGTGCAATAGTAACAGCATCCGTTCCTATTATTGCAATTCCACAAAATAAAATTATTATAATCAATGATGCCTTGTAAGTTGCTAAATTATACAAATCTTTTTTTAATAATCCTTTTATCATAATTATTTTTCCCCCTTAATATAAAATAGCATTATATCTTCAATAGATGGTTTATCAATAGTTGTAATATTGTACTTGCTTCTTATAACACTTTTAGCATGTGTTAAAACTTCATATTGATATTTTCCTTTTTTATAAGCAATATAATCTTTTTCATTTAATTTAATAAAGTCCTCTTTGCTACATTTAATTATTCCATAGTTTTCAAGCAATTCATCTGTTGGTAAATTGAAAATTATTTTTCCTTTTTCTATAAATACTATATAATCTGATATATGCTCTAAATCTGTTGTAATATGTGTTGATAGCAATATTGACCTTTTTTCATCTTCTTCAATATATTTTCTAAAAATATCTAGTATTTCATTTCTTACAACTGGATCAAGACCACTTGTCGGCTCATCTAATATTAAAAGTTTAGGATTATGAGATATTGCTGTTGCTATTTTTAATTTCATTTTCATTCCACTTGAAAAATCTTTTAGTAATTTATCTGTTGGTAAATTAAATTGTTTTAAAAGTCTTATATATTTATTTTCATCCCAAGTTTTATAAAAATCTTTCATGATAGAATTAACTTGTTTTGCAGTTAAATACTCTGAAAGGAAACTATCGTCTAGTACAACTCCTGTTTCTTCCTTTATCTCTTTTTCATTCTTTTTATTATCTTTTCCAAATATCTTTATACTTCCTTCTGATTTAGTAATGTTTAATATTGATTTAATAGTGGTTGTTTTCCCTGCTCCATTTTCTCCTATTAATCCTACAATGCAACCTTGTGGTACATTGAAGCTAATATTTTTTAGTTCAAAATCTTTATATTTTTTTGAAACATTTTGTAATTCAATATTATTTTCCATACTAAAAATCCCCCTCAAATATCATTCTAAATAATTCTTTCACTTCATCTTCTGATATATTTGCTATTTTTGAAATATTATAAACTTTCTCTATATGGTCTTGAATTTCTTTTAGCTTTTCTTCTTTGATTATTTCTAAATTTTTAGGAGCAACGAAACTTCCTTTTCCTTGTACTGTTTTTATAAATCCTGCTTGTTCTAATTCATCATAAGCTCTTTTAACTGTTAAAAAACTAATTTTTAAATCATTAGCTAAATTTCTTACAGATGGTAACATATCTTCTTCTTTCAATTCATTGGAAAATATAGCTTCTTTTATAGCATTTTCTATTTGTTCATAAATTGGAACACTACTATTATTACTAATTATTATATTCATATTTTCCCTCCTTACTGTTGTTATCTGTTATATTCTTATTATAACACTTTATAACAATATGTCAATATAAATTATAAAAATTCTTAAAAATAAGAGGATAGCATCTGCTACCCTCCCTTAAAATCACACTAGACTTAAATTGATGTTTTAAAATCCCAAAATTTCATTGTTCCTTATGTTCTAAACGATTCTTGCTCCAAATGGTGCTAAAGCAAGTTTGGCAATCTTAAAAAATTGCAATCCAAATGGTATTCCAACAATTGTTATGCACCAAATACAACCAAATATGAAGTTCTCTATTGCCATTGGAATACCAAAAAAGATAATCCAAATTATATTGGCAAATAATGATGGAACTCCTCCTCCATATTCAATCTCCTTTCCAAAGGGTGCAAATGACATTGATGCAAATTTAAAACACTGCTTACCATATGGAATTCCAACGATAGTTATACACCATATTATTCCTGACAATACCCATGAAAGTCCACTAAATAGACCTCCAAAAATAAACCATAAGATGTTTCCGATTAGACTCATGTTCCATTCTCCTTTTCTATAAACATCAATAAATTTGTGTGTGATTTCTTGCATAGTTATTTAACTTTTTGCTAAAACATTTATATATAGTTTTATTAACTATTGCCTAATTTCTGATAAATACTTTTAATATTATTTTTTATATTATATCAATTTTTTATTGCTATTGCTATTATTTATTCTTAAAATATTCTTAAAATTTTGTAATTAAATAAATTAATTGTGAACCAACATTTAGACTTTTATATTAGCCTATTTTTTATTCTTCTATATATAAATTAGTAAAAAATATTCTATACTTATTACTAAATATAGAATATTTTATAATTTTATTTTGCAAATAATACTTTTTCAGATTTATATTGTTTTATGATATATGCCAATACTAAACTTATATAAACAATTGTAGATATTGTCATTAATGCAATATTTAACAAATCTATCGTTCCATTGTTTATATCTGTAAAAATCAATGTAAAGTTTAAGAATGGTACTATTGAAAGTATTGGTGTTGAAGTTATACCCATCATAAATGCAATCATCCCTGGAAAGAATGATATAAATGTTAGAGGTGTTAATGCACTTTGTGCCTCTTTAAATGTTTTAGATGTACTTGCAATAGCAATACATAGTCCACTTATAAAGAATGAGTATGCAATAATTACTATTACTGCAAATACTATTGTAATTGGTGAAAACATTACATCTATTCCGTCATATATTGAAAACATATTTTTTGTAACCACCAAAGATACGATTGCTAACGCTAAACTTATTATTCCTGTAATAATTGAAGATACTGTAACTCCTAAAAATTTTCCCACAATGATATCTTTACTCTTTATTGGAAATGTTAGTAATGTTTCTAATGTTCCTCTTTCTCTTTCACCTGCTGTTGTATCAGTTGCAGGATATGTAGCAGATACTGTTATTGCCATCATTATAAACAAGAAAGCATAGTTTTTAATGTAGTTTGCAAAGTAATTATCTTGTTCAATCATATTTTCTTCTACTGTAATTATATTTAATACTTCATCTGGATTTAGGTTATTCTCTTGTAAATAACTTTGTTGTAAGTATTGTTTATATGTATTAAAATATGTTTCCATTAAACCACTTGCAAATGTACTATTATCAGAACCATCTGTATTTATAATATATTTATTGTCTTGTTTTGTAATATAAAGGTCAATTTCTCCTTCATCATATTTTTGTTTTAGTTCTTCATCATTTCCATTTACAATTTCTATATCCATTTCCTCTGCTATACTTTTTTCTACATCTGTCATTTCGTATGCGAAACCAATTTTATTATATTCACTTACATCTTTACTTATTTGTGATTCAAATAAAGCTGACATTCCGATAACTAAAAGTGGTATAAATATTGGTATAACAAGCATCATGGCTAAAGACTTTTTATCTCTAAATAATTCTCGAAGCTCCTTTTTTAATATATTCCATAAATTATTCTTCATCTGAAACACCTCCAATCATTGCAAAGAACGCATCTCTTAAATTTGTTGTATTGGTATCCTTCTTAATTTCTTCTGGTGTTCCAGCTTTAATAATTTTTCCTTTATTCATCATGATTACCCTATTACATATATTTTCTGCTTCTTCCATGTAGTGAGTAGAGTATAGTATTGTTTTTCCTTTTTCTCTTTCTTCTTTTATGAAGTTTAATATAATTTGACTAGATATAATATCTAATCCTGTTGTTGCTTCATCTAAAATATAATATTTTGGGTTATGAACTAAACATCTTGCTAAATTTACTTTTTGAGTTTGACCTGTTGATAGGTTTGCAATTTTGTTATACAAAAATTGTTCCATTTCTAATACTTTTGTAATTTCTTTTATTCTCTTTTCGCTATTTTCCTTATCTACTCCATATATATCACAACACATTTTTAATAATTCATAAGTTGATAATGTATCATATATTTTTGTATTTCCTGATAGATAAGCAATATTTTGCTTAATTTCAATTTCATTATCTTTATAATTTTTTCCATCAAAAGTAATTTTTCCTTCTGTTGGTTCTAATATTCCTGCTATCATTCTTAATAGCGTTGTTTTCCCTGCTCCATTTGGTCCAAGTATCCCAATAATTTCTCCGTCATTTGCCTCAAAGGTGATGTCATTGTCTGCTAAAAAAACTTCTTTTTCTTTTTTGTTTTTGTTTCTAACAAATTTCTTTGTTATATGCTCTACTTTAATCATCACTTTCTCCTTCCCTTTTTATTCTCTCCAGGTAACATTATGACATATTATAAAATTAAAAACAAGATATATGTTTAATATTTTTAACGTATTAAAATAGACCAGTTTAAAAACTGATCTATGAAAATTATATTATTTTATTTGCCAATTCATATTGTTTATTATATAGATATTTATTTGTTACAACTGTTGCTACTATATATAATATTCCTAATAATCCCATTCCTAAATATACATTTATGTCTTTTAATAAAAAGACTGCTCCTACCATTATTGCAATATTAAGCATTGCAAGTAATACTGGAAAAACTAGATTTAAGTTTTGTTTTGCGACTGCATATTCAGAATCCCAATTTAATTTTGGTCTTTTTAAATCTACAATAATCATTGCTATACTTTGCAAAATTCCCATTATAGTTGCAACAACAAATAATGCAATTAAGGTTGTTATTGGTAAATGTAAAATATACTCTGCCATTCCAAGTGTGATAATTATTGTCACAATATTCATGACAATATTTGGAATTATTTTATACATATATTGTTTATATAGTGATACTGGTATATACTTCATAAATACTGCATTTTCTCCATCTCTTGATATTGCTGTAATTGAAATATAGATAAACATTGTAAAGAATTGTATAATTCCTAAAATAGCACAAGCAATTAAGAATGTATTTGTAGGCATTTGCTGTAACATCTGGGTAATTTGTTCTAGTCCCATTCCTTCGCTATTTAATCCTGCATAAACTACAACCACCATGACAATTGGTATTAAAATTGCTGGTATTAAACATTGCATTAGAAATACTGGATTTCTAGCCAAGTTCTTAAATTCTTTTCCAACATAGCTTTTATATAATTTACTATTTCTGTATTCTTTTTGATTTATTTTTTTATTTGAGCTAGATGCCCCTCCTCCAAACAGATTACCTACTAAACCTTTAAAATATATTTTTTGAGCAATTAGCATATATATAATAAATCCTACTATTGTAATTCCTAGTGTTTTTAAAACTTCTACTATTGCTGTAAATAGAGAATTTGTTGTTAATGCTTCCATTAAATAATCTATTGTTGGAATATATCCTTTAATTAATTCTACCATTCCATTTGCCTTAACTACCATTTGTGCCATTTCTTCATTTGTTAAATCTTGTTGCATTCCACTTGTTGAAATTGATAAGGCTATAATAATTGCTAAAACCAATAATGTAGCAAATAACTGAAATCTATTTCTGTTCTTTGTAAGTTTCGCAAAACTCATTATGAACATTACTATTATGCTAATAAATAATACTGGTAATATTGGTATTAAAATAACTGCAAAAATCATTGTTAAATAGTAAATTATTCCTGCTCCAGTTAATATTCCATACATTACAAGAGGAATAAAGCCTAGTAAAAAGATAATTAAATATTCAGCAATTAACATTACATTTGTTCTTGCAAGTATAATTTGATAAGGTTTTAAAGGCAATGGTAATAAATATTCGCTATCTTTTGTAAAGTATAAAATATTTATACTTGAAAATATAGTTTGAATAATTGCTAATCCAAATATCATAAATAAAATCATCCCAACAAATATTGTTTCTTGATGTATTGCAATTAAGCCATCAAGTAAGTTATAACCTAAAAATATAATAAGTCCTGCAAAATATAAGAATAGTATTCCATAAATTAAAATTTTATTTTTTGATTTCGTAGAAATTCCCATTCTTGCATCCATATTAGAAAAGGAATTTTTAAGAAATATTTTTGTTAATTTTATTACTTTATCCATATTCTTTCTTCCTTTCCAATATTATTTTTCTGTTATTTCCAAGAATAAATCTTCTAATGATGCGTTTTCTTTGAATTTTTGTTTCATTTCTTCAAAAGTTCCTACAAATACTAATTTTCCTTTGTTTATAATTCCTACTCTATCACATAATTTTTCTGCTACTTCTAATATGTGTGTTGAGAAGAATACTGTTTTTCCTGACTTTGCGTGTTCTCTCATCATTTCTTTTAAATCATAAGATGATTTCGGATCTAGTCCTGTCATTGGTTCATCTAATATCCAATTCTTTGGTTCTGAAAGTAAAGCTCCACATATAACTATTTTTTGCCTCATACCATGTGAATAGCTTTGTATTTGGTTATTTAGCTCATTATATATTCCAAATTTTTTAGTAAGTTCTTCTATCTTTTCCTTTCTCTTGTTTTGTGGTACATCATAAACATCTGCCATAAACATTAAATATTCTATTCCCTTTAATTTTAGAAACATATCAGGACTATCTGGTACAAATCCAAAGTTTTTCTTTGCTTCTAATGGCTCCTTTTTTATACTTTTACCATCTATTAAAATATCTCCTTCATCAATATTTAATATTCCTGTTATCATTCTTATTGTTGTTGTTTTTCCTGCTCCATTTGGTCCTAAAAATCCAAATATTTCTCCATTTTTAATTTCAAGATTTAAGTCATCTACTGACTTTTTTCCTTTTACATAGGATTTTGAAACATTTTTTATTTCAATCATTTTTCTTCCCCCTACTTTCTATCTTTATTGCATAGGAAATTTCGCTAGAAATTTCCGGAGCAACAAGGTTAAGTTTCCTTAGATCGTGCATATTTGCGTAGCAAAATGCACATCAGGCGAAGCCACTTTTCTTATAAAATAAATATATTGAATATATTGAAATTAAAATAGCAGCAACTATAATAATTCCTAATAATATTAAAGACACCATTGAATTTAAAAATGCTGAAATTATAAATGCCAAACCTATTATTACAAAGAAATATCCTGCTGGTCTTTTAACCTTTTTCCAAAAATCTGCTCTTATATAATTCATTTGAAGTTTGTTAGGTTCAGTTTTTGGCATATAATTTCCTATAAGCGTAAAAACAATTCCTAATGTAATACATACTATCATTCGCATATCTAATTCTATTCCAGCTCCATAAGCTAACATTGTTAAATAAACCACCATTTCAATTATTGGTATTATCCATTTATAAATTGTAATATATTTTTTATTTTGCTTTTTTTCTTCCATGAAATCACTAGATATGCAACAAAATACCTGCAATATAAACATCAATAGTGGAATACCAAACAAAGCAAATTCTTTTGGTGCAAAGCTATTTGGTTCATTATTAACTCCAAAATGTACTGCCATTTGCTCTGGTAACTGGTCATATAATATTACTCCAAATATTATTGGTATCAAGCATATTAAACTTGTTATAATTAAAATCTTCCAATCAATTTTCTTCTTCATCATTTTTATCCCCTTCCTTGTCTTCATTCTTAAATTGATAAATCCAAACTAGTATCTCCTCAAAAACAGATGTATTTAGTTCATAATAGATATAAGTTTTATATTTCTCTTCTTTTACTAAATCTGCTTTCTTTAAATATGATAAATGATAAGATACTGATGCGTTTGTTATATTAAATTTGTCTGCTATATCACCTGCTGTCATCTTTCCTTTTCTTAACATTTCCAGTATATTTCTTCTAACAGGATCTGATATAGCTTTTAATGTTTCCGACATTCCCATTATACTCACCTTCACTATTTAGATATTTATCTAAATAGATTTTACTCTTTCAATTTTGTAATGTCAATAGTTATTTAGACATTTATCTAAATAGTTTATAAAAACACAAAAAACAGCTATATTTCAAACTGTTTTTATACCTATACAAGTTCATTTTCCTTGAATTTTAAGATAAAATATAACCAATCCTCTTTTTCTATTTCCAATATTCACTTATTATACTTGCTAATTCTTTTGGATTTTCTTCATTTACAACATGTCCCGTATTTGCAATAATTTTTAATTCTGCATTTTTTATATTTTCTGATAAATAGTATGCTGATTTAATATTAGCACTATCCTTTTCTCCCGAAATAACTAAAGTTGGACATTGAACTTTATGAACGCTATTACTAAAATCCAATTTTTTCATTGTCTTCCCTAAAATAAAAGTATTCTTTTTATCAAAAGCCATTGTTTTAAAGATAGATTTCGGTAAAAGTTTAAAAACAACATTTTGAATACTAAACATTACTTTAGGGACTTTATGTGGTGTTCCAATTAAAATTAATCTTTCCACTTTTTCTGGATAATCAATAGCATAATTTAATGCTAATATACCACCTAGCGAAAGACCACACAAATTTATTTTTCCATCTATTTTATTACAATATTCTACAAAAGAAGAATATAAATTGGTATAATTTGCTTCTTTTCCATTTAGAATTGTATCTAAATTTGGGCATAGTATATCTTTATCATTATTCATATATTCAATTACTTTGTTCCAACTATCTGCTTTATGTCCTGATCCGTGAATTAAAATTTTTTTCATCAAAGCCCTCCACTAAAATCACTTTTTTATTTTTTCTTTATCACTGTCAAAAATCGTATTCCATATTCAAGAGCTAATACAAAAAGATAAAATCCTAACCATACAGCAAAACTAACTAATTTTACATTCCAAGTATTTGTTGTTCCACTTCCATCAACACTTCTTGTAAGAAGAAATATACTAACTCCTATAAATAATAATAATTGAATAGTTTGAAACACTTTCCATTTATTTATTTTCATAGCATCCTCCTTTTTAGAAAATATTTTCTCTCTCTTGATACAGTATATCATTTAAGAGGAAAATAATCTATAATTTATATAAAATTAATCTACTCTAATACTTCCAGATGTAGTAGTTATTTTTAATACAATTTCAGCCATTCTGTTATTATTTTTCACATCTTCATCTCCTGAATTAGTTTCTGTTTCTACATATATATCATTTTTATTATTTATAACTACATTACCAGAATTAGCTTTTATTGAAGAATTTTCAATAATATTTATTGTATCAACTATGATATTTCCAGATGTTGAAGATATTTCACAATGATTTTCTATACTATTTATTTTTATATCTCCAGAAATTGCTTCTGCTTTTAATTTATTTGCTCTGTTAAGTGTTATTTTCCCCGATGCAGTTTTTATTGTTGCATCTTCACTTATTGTTCCTACTTCAATATCACCAGATGATGCTTCAGCTGATAATTTATTAAAGTTACCTGCTTTTATATTTCCAGAACTTGCTTGTAATGTAATTTCATTACCACTTCCAACTGTAATATCTCCTGAAGAACTTTTGAAATTACCAGTATTAATATTTCCACATTCAATTTTTCCAGATGATGATTCTAAATTAATAACATTATTTTCTAAATTAGGTGCTACTATATCTCCACTTGATGTTTGTATATTAAATTCTTCATCACAATCATTTGGAACTTGTATTATTATTTTTTCATCACACCAATAAAACATTGCGAATATAAATACTTTTGTTTTACTTTTTGTAATTGAAAGTTCATTATTATTAATTGTTTCATTGATCTTTTCATCTTTCTCTCCATAAGCTGTAACTTTTATTTTATCTATATCTGCTTTTTCAATAAGTACATTTGAAGATAAAACATCTACATTAATTTTATCTAATTCTTCTAGTTCATATTCTTTTTCAAATATTTTTTCTGTATTATCACCAAAAGCAATTAAAGAAAATTTTACACTATAATCATTATTTCTATTTATAATTGCATAAATCATAAAATTAACTAATGCTATAACTATTATCGCTAATATTATAATAAGTACAATTTTAACTCCCTTATTTTTCATTATTTTCTTTTTCCCCTTTCATACTAAAAATCAATTTTATAATTAGTTCAACAAATATAAATACAATCCATAATATCCAAGTAATATGCCAAGCTCCAGTTAAAAAACTTACTAAAAGATATATAGCTAAAAATAGTGTTGCAACAATTTGTATTGCTAATGCTTCTGTTTTACTCTCTGCGCCAACTGCCTCTATCTTTATATGACCATCATCTAGCTTTTCAATTTCTTCTATTGTATCATTTATTTCTTCAATATCTTCTTTTATTCCTTTTTTCTCTTTATCTTATTATATACATCATACCAAGAATGAGCTCTATAAATATTTTCTCCTTTACATTCTTTGTTATATCCTGCATTAAAGCATATTACTGGTATATGTTTTGATATTTCATTTATATTTTCTACTTTATCATCTATCATCACATCAATATTATTATTTAAGCATATTTCTAGTTTATCATCTGGACTAAATATAATTTCATCATAGTAAATTTCATTTTCTTTTAACCAGTTTCTTACGATTTCTTTCATCTTTTGACCTTCATCTGTATCTCTATCAGTTAAAAATCTTGCAGTTATAATATATACTTTATTTCCATCATTACTTAATTTTTTGGTTACTTCATTTGCAAATTTTCTTGCTGGTTCATTCTTGGCATAATCAAATAAATATTTTCTCCAAAATTCATCATCTAGATTTTTATCTACATCAAATATTTCTTTAATGTCATATCCTTCTGGATTTACAATTCCTTTATGGTATTTTTCAAATACAACTTTACTTCCGTAATCTAATTGCCATTGCTCTATATCTGTTAAGACCCCATCAATATCTATTCCAATTCTCATAAATAACCTCTACTTTAACTCATATTCTTTTAATAATTCCATATTCTGATTATATACCCATATATCTGTTATCTCTCCAATAAATGAATGAAATACATTATGAGCTAAATCATAAGTATTTTGATTTATATCATCATTTTTGCATAGTGTTATATGTGGTTTATATATTCGATTTCTTGTATTTTCTAATCTATATTCATATAATGCTTTATTAAAAATCTGTTTTAATGTAATTAATTCTTTTGTGTCAAATGGTTCAATATATAATATTTTACCATTAAAATCATTCAAATTTATAAATCTAACATTAAATCTCTTTATGTTACTTATAATGTTATCTAATTTATTTATAAAAGTTTCTTGGTCTTTACAGTTATATAAATCAATTGTTATATGTGGTAACCAATTTCTTTCTTCATCTTTAATTTTATTTTCTTTTAAATAGTTTTTTATGTTTTGAACAAATTGTTCTGTTTCTTTGTCAAAACCATATTGCAATACATAGTCATACATCGTCAAATAATCCTCCTATCAATCTCAATTAAGCATTTTTATTTTATCATAACAGTTTATTTTTTTACAATTACCACAAAGTAATAATTTAATAAAAAAATCAAACTAGAGCTACTATTTCTAGTAACTCTATTCAAAATAATTTGCCTTTATTTCTGTAACTTTTTCTTCAAGAGGCATGTTTTCTAATAATTACCGCAATAATCGTTGGGATTTTTTCTTTAATATCTTCCATTTTTCAATCCTCCTCTTTGATGATATTCTTACTTCCTATATACGTCGCTAAGAAATACAATCCATATATCACACCAATAATCACTGCTGTTACAACAACAGAAGGTAATAATTCATCTGGAGATGCTAGTGTAGCAAGCATTGATAATATGAATTTTATTCCAAATATAGAATGTATAATGGCTAAGACTAATGGTAACATGAAAAATATGAATATTTGTCTAAATAGAGCTTGATTTATCATTTTTTCATCACAACCAATTTTTCTCAATATCATATATCTTTGTTTGTTATCAGAACTTTCTGTTAATTGTTTTAATGCTAAAATTGCAGAACTTGCAATTAAGAAGATAACACCTAAATAAATCGCAATAAATATAATAATGGTTGCTAATCCTTTACTTGCTTCTATTATACTAATCTTTGTCATACCTTCTAGTTCTATGCCTTTTTCATTTAAATTCGTAGATAATGCCGCATTTTCTCCTGTAAACACTTTTTCTATTTCTTCTTTTTCTTCATCTGTTTCGGCATTATAATTTGCTACTAAAAATTGTTCTTCTTTCCATTCTTCTTTTAATTCAAAGCTATCTGGTACTAATATAATTCCTGTGTTTACATGACTTGCAGACATTTCTATAAATCCACTTTTGCATTCATCATATTTAGCATGTAAGGTTTTTCCCTCTATTTCTATCGTTGAATTTTCTTTTAATGCTTGATTTCTTAGTTCTATCATGTTATCAAAATCACAAAGCACAATATATTCATCATCATTTAAGCTATATTGTTCTTCCCCATAGAGTTTTGCAATTTTATTATAATCAGATATTTTTATAACTTCTTCTGGTGTATCATACATAAGCATTGAAAATTGTGCTTTTGCTGTTTCATAATAATTTCCTAGACTATATTTTAAAGTCCATTCTGGAATTGCATATATTGGAATTTCTACAATATCTTTTAATTGTTTCATATCATAACCATTAGTTTCCAGTGTGTAGGTGATTGGATGTTTGGAATCTTCAATTTGTTCTTCAGTAGGATATATCATCTTACCTGTATAAGAATCTTCATAACTTTCTGGTAAGTTTGCTGTTTTATATAAATTGACATCTACTGGTGTCATTTCTTCTAATTCTGAATCTAATGTTGTTTGAATAGATAAACTACTAGACAACACACTGATTGTCATAAATAACATTAAACATATTACAGTCATTGACACAACTGTTGTATTAATCTTATTATTCAATTGTCTTAATACAAACATATTGGTCCCTTTTAGATATATCTTTTTTCTTGTTTGGATAATTCTTAATATAAATCCTGATAAAGACCAAAATACACCTATTGTTCCCACAATTCCCATTAAAATTGGTACTAGCATTTTTTCTTCTGTATTTAATTCATAAATGCCTCCTGTAACAATATAATATGCATATCCTAATAATACTGCTGAAATTAGAAATACCAATATAGATATAATTGGATTTTTAATTTTGACTTTTTCATTTTTTCTAACAGCAGTTAGCAAATTAATTAATTTATATCTTGAAATGGTAAATGTGTTAAATATCATAACTGCTAGATACATAACCGCAAAATAGATACATGTTTTGATACAAGCATCCTTTGAAAATACAAAGGTAAATTCACTCATATCTGCTTCAAAAAGTTTTGCCACTAATATAGACATAAATTGAGAACCAAATACACCTATAAAAATACCAACGATTAAAGAGATAATCCCTACTAGTATGGTCTCTATTAATATAATTTGTGATATTTGTCTTCTTCCCATGCCTAATGTCATATAAATTCCAAATTCTCTTTTTCTTCTATTTATCAAGAAGTTATTTGCATAGACAATTAGAAATCCAAGGATAATGGCAATAAATACAGATACCATTCCTAACATGCTAATCATGAGTTGTATCATATCTCTTGTAGATTGGGAAACTTCAAGCATTGCTTGTTGGCTATCTAAAGAGTTGAACATATAGAAGATGGCAACACCTAATACCAATGTTAAAAAATATATGGCATAGTCTTTAAAGCTCTTTTTCATATTTTTAATAGATAATTTAAATAACATCGTTCAAATCACCTCCAAGAAGTGTTTGTACTTCGATGATTTTTTCAAAGAATTGTTTTCTTGTATCTTCTCCTTTTACAAGCTCATTAAAGATTTTTCCATCTTTAATAAAGATAATTCTATCTGCATAACTTGCTGTAAAGGCATCATGTGTAACCATTAAAATCGTTGCTCCTAAGTTTTTATTTAAGTGTTCAAATGTTTCTAATAATTGTCTTGCAGATTTTGAATCTAAGGCTCCTGTTGGTTCATCTGCAAGTACCATTTTGGGATTTGTAATAATGGCTCTTGCTGACGCTACCCTTTGCTTTTGTCCTCCTGATATTTGATATGGATATTTATTTAAAATTTCTAATATTTCTAATTTTTCAGCTACTTCTTTTACTCTTTTATCAATTTCATGAGGATTTACCTTTTGAATGGTAAGTGCTAATGCGATGTTTTCATAAGCTGTTAAAGTATCAAGCAAGTTAAAGTCTTGAAAGATAAAACCTAATTCTTCTCTCCTAAATTTGTTTAATTGATTTCCTTTTAATTTGGTAATATCTTGATTGTTAATCATAATTTTTCCTGCAGTGACTCTATCAATGGTTGAAATACAATTTAGTAAAGTTGTTTTTCCTGAACCTGATGCTCCCATGATTCCAACAAATTCTCCTTTTTCTACATTAAAGCTAATTCCTGCAATTGCTTTTGTTAAGTTGGATTTGTTTCCATAATATTTTTCGATATTTTTAACTTCTAATACATGACTCATTTTAGTTTCATTCCTTTCTTTAGGCACAAATTGCTTAGAAAAGAATTGTGCTTTTGGCTAGGCAACCAAGTCCAAAATCAATGAGGTGTGCTTTTGCACGTTGATTTGATTTTGGATGAAGTCTAACAACGCCAAAACGCAATTATTTTTCAAGCTTGTAAACCTCTATTTATCTTTTATTTATATTTATTATACGGCTTATTCTTTTTTCTTTCCATTGATTAATCTTACATTTACATTACATTTTTGTAAGATAATTGTGCGTTAACGAAAGCATAGCTTTCGACGCACTTTATGTGCATTTTGCTTCGCAAATATGCACAGTCCAAGGAAAATTAACCTTGTTACTTCAGAAAAATCTAACAATTTTTCTTTCGTAATAAGAAAAGCATGCATAACGAAATCAAAGATTTCTATGCATAAATTAAAAGGCAAGATATTTTGTATCTTACCTATAAACTATTATAACATTTTAAAATTCATTAATTTCTTTTGCGAATGAAAATGGTATAATTTCATTATCCTTTGTTTCCATATATGCTTTTTCTTTATGCATATAATTAGAAATTTCATAACTTTTATAATTCTTAAATTTATGGATAACTTTATCTATAATTTCTTTTTCTTCTTTTTTCAGTTTTTTTATTTTATATTTTTCATTAAATTGAATCCTATATTCCTCATATTCACTTTCATTGATAAACAAATCCGATTTTATTGATGATAATTCAATAATCTCTCTATGTCCTATTGGCAAAGCTCCATATGGCATATGCTCATAAACCAATCCTGTAATTGTATGTCCATTATTTTTATAACTCAAACTATCTATATACCATAATAACTTCATTAATACAACTTTTTTCGTTGGTCCCATTTCTTTAGTAATATATCCTAATACATTTGTTAAAGTTCCTATATCTAAGACTGTATTACCATTTATAATAGATTTCTCATCATATTTTACATACTTTGCAATTAATTCTTGTTCATTTAAAAAATTAATAATATTTTTATCAATTACATCTTTGATATTTTTATCTATTTCGTTGTATCTTTTAAACTTATTCTTATTCTTTTCTAATAATTTTAAAGCAAATAATGGATTATCATTCAACTCTCTAATCATATTATCAACACTAGCATCTTGAATCTGCTTTGTTTCATATCTTGTTATAGTAATCTCGCCTAAATTTAATAAATATGCCATTTCACTTTGTGTTAATTGATATTTCTCTCTTATTTCTTTTATTTCTTTTGATGTTAATAAATCTTTTTTCTTTCTATATTCGTCTAAACTATTAATCAAATTGATATTCCACAGATCATCTGACATAAATATATTATTGTCTGAATATTTATCACATTTATAATGTAATTCTTTATATTTAATCTTTTCTCCCTTTATAATTGTTTCTCTTTCTTCTTCAATTAAACTAACATCATGTTTTTCTTCACAAATAGAACAAAACATATTTACTTTTTTTAATTCTTTCATTTTATCTATTCTACCTCCTTTCCCTTGTATGGAAATTTAGTTATTTCATATTCCGCATAATGAAATGACATACATAATATAATTTTATTATCATAACTTTGTATTTTTATTTTTATGTATACTTGTTTCTGATTATATATTTTACAAAATATATAATAATCTCTTGATTTTAAGTTTCTTTTATCAGGACAACATTCCACATATTCATCAAGTTTCAATTTTTTTAATTCTTCTTTTATATCTTCTTTATTCATGCCTAAATCTGTTAAACAATAATCTGTTGAATATTCTATTGGCTTATCTTCTCTTGGAATAATATTCACTTTTGATTTAGGGTTTTCTAGTATTTCTTTTAGTTCTTTTAGAAAAATTTCTACATTTCCTTTGGTTGCTTGATATCCTTCTGCCACTTTTTTACCTCCTAATGTAATCAACTATCAATTGATAGTTGATTACATTATATAACATATTTAAAATTATGTCAATAACATTTCATAAAATACTTTATTTATTTTCACACCCTAACATTCTCCAGCATTATACTCTTATCCAAACTACTTCAAATTCGTATAACTATTTTTAGGAAATATAATTCTTACTTCTGTTCCTTCATCCTTTTTAGAATTTAATTCTATACCAAGGCGTAATTTATCACATAATTTCTTGCACAAATATAAACCAATCCCTGTTGATTTTTGTCCTATTCTCCTTCCATTTTCTCCTGTAAATCCTCTTTCAAATACTCTTGTGATCTCACCTTGTTTGATACCGATTCCATTATCTTTTATATATAAAATGACTTTATCATTTTTTGATTTTGCAAATATTTCTATTCTTTTATTCTCTTCTTTTGAATACTTAATCGCATTTTGTATAATTTGGTTAACAATAAATGTTGCCCATTTACTATCTGTATAAACTTCTTGCTCTAAATCTTTTAATTCTAAGACAACTCTTTCATTTAATAATGTACTTTTATTTTTTAATATGGCTCCATTTACAATTTCTTTTAAGTTGGTTTTGGTAATAATATAATCTTTTTCGACTGCATTACTTCTTGCATAATACAATGCTTGTTCTGTATAGTTTTCTACTTTATCTAATTCTTCATCTATACTTTTTGTTATTTCATTTTTATGGTTTTCAATAATCATTTTACTTGCTGCAATTGGTATTTTTACTTCATGAATCCATAGTTCTATATATTCTTTATACTCTTCTTGAATATTTTTATAGTAATTTACATTTTCTAGCATAGATTTTCCTGTATCTTGTATAACTTCTTTTAAAATTTTGCCTTCTATAAAATTAGGTGTTTTGATAATTTCAGAAATTAGATACTTTTCTTTTAACTCGTCCATATTCGCTTTTAATTGATTATAAAAATGTTGTTTTCTTTTATATTCTAATAATAGCGAAATAGCTACAACCATAACAATAATAGCTGTAATATATATTTTTACAACTATTCCAATAGGATATGCCAACAATAATATTTCTATGCTGATTAATGCCAATATGATAGTTACAATTAATATGACTTTATCTTTTATAAAATCCTTAAATTTCATTTTAATATATACCCCTGCCCTCTTTTAGTTTCTATTCTATCTTTTAATCCTAATTCTTCTAACTTTGTTCTTAATCTTTTTATATTTACATTTAGTGTATTGTCGTCAATAAATTCTTCACTTTCCCATAAATAGTCCATAATCTCATCTCTTGATACTACTTTTTCTTTATGTTTACTTAAATAATATAAAATACTATATTCATTTTTCGTTAAGTCTATCTTTTGATTCTCTTTTTCTATAACTCTTTCTGCTATGTTTAAGACAAATCCATTACAGTCAATCTTTTCTGGATTTCTTCCTGAATTTTGGTTTCTTTTTAGTAATCCTGTTATTTTGGCAAGTAATATTTGTAAATTATATGGCTTTGTAACATATTGGTCTGCCCCATAATTTAAACTCATTAATTCATCTATTTCATTATCTCTACTTGTTACCATAATAATTGGTACATTAGATAGTTTTCTTACTTCTTTACATACAAATTCTCCATCCATATATGGCAAGTTGATATCTAATAATACCAAATCTGCTTTTTCATCTATGATGTCGCAAATGGTATTATCAAATTTTTCTAGTCCTTTTGCTAGAAATCCATTTTTATTTAAAAACGTTTCTAATTCTTGTCTTAATTTTTTATCATCTTCAACAATTAGAATTTTTTGCATAATTTATCTCATTCCTTTCTTAAGGCACAAACCTGGTTGGAAAAGAATTATTTTTCAACCTTCTCACCTCTTTTATATATTCGACTTTATTATAACATACTTATTTAATTTATTGTAACTATTTTGCTGAAAAGATGTTAGAACAATAGCGGGCCTTTTTAATATTTTCTTTGCTTATGACATTTTAATCAGTATGACTTTCCAATTATGTACAAAAATAATAGAAGATATCTTATGATATCTTCTATTATCTTTGTACCTTATAGGCACTCAAATTTATATGAATTTTTAGGTGGAGACCTTATTTAATATTACTGATGTCTACATCTGCAACATTACCATTCACTGTGATGATAACAGCTTCTTTACCTTCATCAGTTGTAGTAAATGTGATTGTAGCACCTTTTCCGTTTAAACCGAAAGAATCAATATATTCGCTAATTGCAATAATTTCATCTTGGTCTGTAACGCCAAATACTTCTTTAATTTGGTCATCTGTATATGCTTTTAATTCAACTGTTCCTTTAGCTTTAACTGCGTCTGGAGCAGATGTTTCTGTTTGAGCGATAACAGATGATTGTTTTCCTTCATCAGCAGAAACTGTAACTGTTTTATCTCCTGTTAATGATGGTGCAGTAATATCTACTGTTCCGTTATTAACTTCAACATTCATATTTGCACTTACATTAACTTTATCAGATTTTACAGTAACTTTTCCACCATTTGATTTAATGGTGATTGTTCCTTTTTGTTCTGATGTATTGTTATCTAATCCATCAAATACGATTGTAGCTGCTTCGTCTGAAGCGTTTTCAAATACTAAGTTATTAGCACTTTCATTTGCTGTAACTGTTAATGTTTTACCAGAAGCACTGATTGCAGTTTCTTGTGTTGCACTAACTTTTACATCATTTATGATAACATTTGCACCAGCTTGAACTGTGTAAGCTTTATCTCCTACAACTTCTACACCATCTGCAACAACAATAGGATTTTCACTTGTTACATCATTAACTGTATAAATAGCTCCATTACCATTTAATGTTAATGCTTTAAATGTTCCTTTAATGATTTTGTTGTATTGGTTGTTTTCAATTGTTACAGTTGCATTTGATAAATCACCAAAATCTCTTTCTGCAACAGTAGTTGTTGAAGCTGCACCAGCTAAGTTCACTGTAACATTTGTAGCATTATCATTAATTGTTACAACATCTCCTACTTCAAGATGCTCAAGAACTGTTTTAGCTGTTGCTAATTCTGTAATTTCTGTTGTATCAAATGCTTCTCCATTGATTACTAGGTTATTACCATCAACAGCAATTTTTCCTGAATTTGCTTTTCCAGCTTCTACTGCTGTATCAACTGTTAAGTTTTCAATTGTTGGTAATGTTCTAATTTCATCACTATATTCTGATTCAACTTCGTTTCCATCAACTGTGGCAACTAGTTTGAATGCATATGTATTTAATGATGTCAAACCATCAACTGTAATTTTGTTATCTTTGCTTACTGTAACATCTCTTGTTGAATTTAATGTATATCTTGCTTCTGTTGCATCATTATTTACTTTTACATCATATACTTCAACTTTATATGTTACTTCTTTATTAGCAATATTAATTGGATTAATTGTGAATGTAACGCTTGTTGAACCTTTTGTTGCTGTATCCATATTTGGAGCTGCAACTTTATAGAATTGCTCTGAAGCAACATAATTTGTGCTTAATACACCTGCTTGATTATCATTTGCTTCAAGTTTTACTTTAGCAACATAAATTGTATTTGTATTTAATGATACTTCAACTTCGCTTACAAGTTCATTATTTGCATTTACTTTATTACAAGTTACATCTTGCACTTTTGTTTCTTTTCCTTCTGCATCAACAGTATATAAGTCGATGTCATATGCTTTGAAGTCATCTTTACCATTTGGATTTGTCCATGATAATACAACTTTTCCATTTTCTCTATTTTCAAATTTTAAATCTTCAACTGCTTTTAAAGTGCTTACTGTTACTTCTGCTGATTCTTTAGCAGGAAAATTTGTAGATGAACCATCATCTGCACCTTTTACAACAACTGAAACTTTATATGTTCCATTTGCTTTCATTTCTGCTGAGAAGTCTACTTCACTTGCTGTTACAGTTTTTTCACTAACTGCTGAACCATCTTTGTATAATGTTGCAACATATGTGTTTCCTGTTTCTGACCAAGTAAATTTCGCTTCTGCAGTTTCTGTTAAATCTGGTGCTACAACTTCTTGTAATGCTTTTTCTGCTTCTACATTTGCAGCATCACTTGCAATAACTGCTTCTTTAATTGCAGATTGTGAACCATATTGGTTTTCTACTACATAGAATACTTTATATGCTGTATTTGTTTGAAGATTGTCAGCAATTTGAGCATCTGTTAGTTTTCCATTTTGAACATCTACAGAATTTGTTAATTCTGTTAATGCTGGTGTTGCATCATTCATTCCTTTAACTACATATTTTACTTTTGTTACATCACTTGCTCCACATTTTTCTAGAGAAAGTGTTGCATTTCTTGTACTTGTACGATTAGCATTTACATTTGTAGCATCTGGAACTACTGTATTTTTTACAACTTGAACAGTTCCTACAATGGTTTCTCCATCATATAAATCAACTGTTAATGTTCCATCTTTTAATCCTGCTAAAGATGATAAAGCGATTTCCATATAATCTGTATGTGCTGATACGGTTACATTTTGTTCTACTTTATTTTCTCCATCAGATACAACAAGTTTTAGATTTGTAGCTTTATCTAATGTTTCTTTCAAGTCCATTTTTAATGTAGCTCCTTCAACATTTGTGCTGTTTACATAGCTAGCATCTTTTAAACTTAATGTGTAATTAGAATCTTCTACTACTTCTTCTTTTTCTGGTAATGTATCTATTACACTTTCACTTAAACCTACAACATATCTCTTAATTGCTAAAGAATCTAATGAATTTACTCTAGCATCATTTTTTACATCTGCTGCTTCTCTTTGTACATCATCTAAAGTAACCATATTTACATTACTTCTTTCTACTTGTAAAGCATCTAATGCATTAATTCTTCCATCTCCATCAACATCTCCATATACAACAATTGTATATTCTGTTCCGTCTGTTGTTGTAAATTTATCTCCTGTACCTACTAAAGTGTCTAGTGAAGAAATTGCTGTTCCATTGATTGTTTCTACTTTTCCGCTGAACATATCACTTTCTACAACATCTTTTACAGTTAATACATCATCTCTATTTACTAATACAAATGGTACAACTGTTTTTCCTTCTACTAAATTTCTATATACAGCTACTGGATTTGTTGTATAATTATCTTCTGCTGTTGCAGCGAATACTTTGTTCATACCCAAACTACTTGTTACTAGCATTCCAGCTAATGCTAATGATGATACTATTTTTAATCTCTTATTCAACTTCTTTTCCTCCTTATTTTCTAACTTTTCTAACCACGAAAACTGTTGCGATTGCAACTACTGCAATTCCTGCAATTACTGTATAAACATTTACACCTGTTTGTGGTAATTTTGTAATAACATTTCCATTTTCATCTACTAATGGAGCGTCTGTATTTGTTTCACTACCATTTTGTTCGTTATTTGTTGTTTCTCCAGGATTTTCTGTTGAAGGTTGTTCTGGATTTGTTGGTTGTTCTGGATTTTCTGGTTGTGTTGGTTCTTCTGCTTCTACAACACTAACTGATACAGAATCAACTGTAAATTCTTCTCCACTTTCTGTTACTAATCCGCTAGCATTAAATGCTGCTGCATCTGTGTTTTCTGTTGCAACAAATGTATATGTTACAGATGTTGTTGAATTTGTTGCACTTGCAGCTGATAATCTTACTTCTCCAGCTACTGTGTCATTTACTGTTAAGTCTCCAATACTTGAAGTTACTGAACCTTTTACATATTCAAAACTATTTGCATCATAAGTTAAAACTAAATCGATTGCTTGTGTTGGATTATCTAAATTAACGGTTACTGTCAATTCATCTCCTTTATTTACCTCTGTATTACTTGCACTTATTGTGGCAGCATTTACTTGGCTTACCATCATTCCCATCATTATTACTAATGTTATTACTATTCCTAATATTTTCTTTTTCATTTTTTTCACTTTCCTTTCTTATTTTTTTATAATCTTATGTACTTTTATCAATACATTTTTTAACGTTACATCTCTCTTGCCTTGCATATTAGCCTCGTTAATCCCCCAGGATCACATGTTATCAGAGTTACTTCTCTCTTTCCGTCTTGGTTTTGCGTTAAACAAGATAAATCTGTTGGCTCACATGAATACATATCATAAATTTTGTAATCCACTCTTTCTTTTTTATCTTTTGAGATGATATAAAATTCATCTCCTTCATTCATTTCTTTCAAATCTTTCAAGATACCTGCGTAATTGTGACCACATATGCAAAAATTTCCAGCTTGATCAATCTTGGGTCCATAAAATTTTGTTACCCCAACTTTTAAAGAATCATCTTCAGTTCTATCCAAAATATTTTGTGTTACACCTATCTTTTCTAGTACCAATTGACCTAAGACATTATAACCGCCTACGGTATCAGGGATATCCACATCTACAATATTTTTTTCTTCTTCAGAAACTGTGTTATTGTCCGTAGTTTCATTTGTAATTTCAACCGAAGTGTCGCTAGTTGCATGTGCATTGCTTTCTTTTTTACTATACATTTCAATGCATATAATCACAAAGACTGCAAAAAGAAGGATTAGCCCAAATAGTTTTTTCTTGTTTATTTTCTTTTTGGTCGCTCTTTTTCCTCGACGATATATAACTCTTTTCACATCTTCCTCCTTCACCTCCTTATTTTTTCTATTGTGTTTGTCTCCCCCACTATATTTATAGTTAAGAATAATGCATAAAATAGCCTCGTTCCTGAAACATGTATGGCTATTTTATTTGTATCGCACTTTTGTATTTTAATCTGTTTCAGGTTATTCGATTTATATTTTAACCTAATTTAGGTTAAAAGTCAATAGTAATTTTTTAATATTTTAAAATATTTTTATAAACTCTTTTTTTACTCATTTTTAGGTTTTTTTCACAGTTTTGTTAAGAACTTTTTTCATTTTCATTTTAAAAATAAATAAATGGGGACACTATTAAAGGAGGTAAAAATATGAATAACAAATTTTTTAAAGTTTACACACGAATTCGTTCATTACGAGAAGACCATGATTTGACACAAAAAAAAATTGCGACAATTTTAAACATGTCACAAACAGGTTATTCAAAATATGAAACAGGTGAAAATGACATCCCTACAAGGATTTTAATAAATTTATCACTTTATTATGATACTTCTATTGATTATCTATTAGGAATAACAGATGAGCCAAAACCATATGCACGTTCTAAAAATTTAGAAGATATGGATATTAATGGGGACGGAAGATGATTTGGGGACGGAGCAAAAATCATCATTTATTCTATAAAAAGTTTTATAAAAAATCTTTATAGAAATGATGATTTTTGCTCCGTCCCCAAATCATCGCTCGTCCCCATTCACATTTATTTTAATGATTCCATTACTTTTGCTAGCATATCTTTATATTTCTCTAATTTTGCTTTTTCTTCATCAATTTTACTTTGTGGTGCTTTATTCATAAATCCTGGATTAGATAACATTTTTTCACATCTTGCTACTTCTCCTTCTAGCCTTTTCTTTTCGTCTTGTAATCTTTTTCTTTCTTGTTCCATATCTACTAATCCTTCAAATGGCATATATAATTCTATTCCATCTTCTACAATGCTAATTGCATTATCTTTAATTCCTGTCTTATCTTTTTGAATAAGAACATTACTTCCAAATCCTAATTTTAATAAGAATTCTTTTGCTTCCTCTATTTCTTTTTCATATTTTTCAGTTACAAAAATCAATTCTGCCTTTTTAGTTGGGTGTACATTCATATTTGCTCTTGTATTTCTGATTTCTGTTATTATTGACTTTAATCTTTCAACAAAATCTTCTTCGTCTTTAAATTGATTTTGTGTTTTTGCGTGTGGCCATTTTGACACCATTAACTCTTTGTCATTGTATTTTACTAAGTTTCTATAAATTTCTGTTGTTACAAATGGCATAAATGGATGTAATAGTTTCATTGAAATACCAAATACATAATCTAAAACATAGCAAACCTTTACTTTTTCTTCATAATCATTACTATACAATCTTGGTTTTACCATTTCAATATACCAATCACAGAATTCATTCCAAATAAAGTTATATACTTTATCAAGTGCAACTCCTAAATCGTAATTTTCCATATTATTGGTTACTTCTGTAATCAAGGTTTCTAATTTGTTAATAATCCATTTATCTTCTAATTTTAATAAATCATTTTTGTATCTTTTCGTTTCTTTATCATATACCTTTGTATGGAAATCAATGATATCTTCATCTTTCACTTCGTTATTTCTAATAAATCTCGTTGCATTCCAAATTTTATTGGCAAAATTTGATGCTTGCTCTAGTTTCTCTGGCATATATCTAATATCATTTCCCATTGTGGTTCCTGATATAACAGCAAAACGCAAACTATCTGCTCCATATTCATCAATAATTTCTATTGGGTCTATACCATTTCCTAAAGTTTTAGACATTTTTCTTCCTTGACTATCACGTACCATTCCATGGATTAAAATATCTTTAAATGGTGCTTGGCCAGTAAATTCTAACCCTTGTGACATCATTCTTGATACCCAGAAAGTAATAATATCAAATCCTGTAACTAAGACACTTGTTGGATAGAATGTTTTGTAATCCTCTGTTTCTGTGTTTGGCCAACCTAAAGTTGAAAATGGCCATAATGCAGAACTAAACCATGTATCTAATGTATCTTCATCCTGATGTAATTTTGTGCTTCCACATTTTTCACATTTTTCAGGTGCTGTTTTTGCAACATTAATATGTCCACATTCTTCACAATAATATGCTGGTATTTGATGTCCCCACCATAATTGTCTTGATATACACCAGTCTTGTATATTATCTAACCAGTTAAAATATTGTTTTTCATATTTTTTAGGAATAAATCTAGCTTCATTATTTCTTACAGAGTCTGCTGCTCTTTTTGCTAAATCCTTCATAGAAACAAACCATTGCTCAGAGATTTTAGGCTCTATGGTTGTTTTACATCTTTCACATTTTGCTACATTATGGGTATAGTCTTCTGTTTTTACTAAAGCTCCAATTTCTTCAAGCTTTTTGACAATTGCTTTTCTAGCTTCTAATAAATCCATTCCTTTATATTCTGGAACTAAATCTCCCATTTTGTAATCTTCGTCAAATACTTCTACAATCTCTAAGTTATGTTTTAAACCTGCTTGATAATCATTCATATCATGTGCTGGTGTGATTTTAACACAACCTGTTCCAAATTCTTTATCAACAAAGTCATCTGCAATAATTGGAATTTCTTTATTCATAATTGGCAAAATACATGTTTTTCCAACTAAATCTTTATATCTTTCATCATCTGGATGAACTGCAACTGCTGTATCTCCAAGCATAGTTTCAGGTCTTGTAGTTGCAACAATGATATATCTATCTTTTTCTCCTGTTATTTGATAACGGATATGCCATAAATGAGAGGCCTCTTCTTTATATTCTACTTCTGCGTCTGATATAGAGGTTTTACAACTTGGACAATAGTTAATCATTCTTTTTCCTTTATAGATTAGTCCTTTATTATATAAATCAACAAATTGCTCTAAAACAGCGTCAGATAGCCCTTCATCTAATGTAAATCTTCTTCTATCCCAGTCACAAGAACATCCTAATTTCTTTTGTTGCTCTTGAATGGTTCCACCATAAATTCTTGTCCATTCCCAAGCTTCTTCTAAAAATTTTTCTCTTCCTAGTTCTTGTTTTGTCTTACCTTCATTTTTTAATTTTTCAACAACTTTCATTTCTGTAGAAATAGAAGCATGGTCACTTCCAGGAAGCCATAAAGTATTATATCCTTGCATTCTCTTAAAACGAATTAGAATATCTTGAATGGTGCCATCTAATGCATGTCCCATGTGTAATTTTCCTGTTACATTTGGAGGTGGCATCATAATACAGTAGCTTTCTTTGGTTTTATCCATACTTGGTTTAAAATATCCTTTTTCCTCCCATTCTTGATACAATTTTTCTTCAAAATCTCTTGGATTATATTTATCGTTCATCTTCTTTTTCCTCCTTTTCTTTAATTTTATTTAATACTTCTTGCTTATGTTCTATTAAAACTTTTTGTGTTTCTTGCGCAATAATAATTGTTTTTATATTCATTTTTGTCTTCTTTAATGCTTCCACATCTAAATCTATATATTTATTAAACTCTTCTCTTGTTAGTTTTTCAATTCCTTCTGTGTGTGGTTTTAAGATTAACATTTCTAAATCACTTAATCTCTTCTTTTCTTCTGCCTCTTTGTCCACTCTTCCTGGCACAAATTTTTGAAATTTTCCCATTTTATCATTCCTCCATTCACTTAGTTTATAAATACCAAAAACGCCCTTATGTGCAAAACATAAGGGCGAATAATATTCACGGTACCACCTTAATTATATAATCATTCATTTTTATATATTTTTGGATAAAAACAAAATCAATTATATATCTCTTTAGCCTTTAACGTTGCTTAAACGGATATTCTTACTATCGTTTTCAGAATATCAACAAAAAAGCTACCTTCGGTTTATCATTATTTAAGAAGCTTCCAGCCAGTGACTTCTATTCTCTAAAAATATGTGTAAACTTACTCCTCTTTTTTATTGTCTTTTTCTTTTATGTTAATATTATTACACATTTTTTTTAATTTTACAAGTGTTTTTTATAAATATTTATATGGAATTACTTTATTTTTTTCATCTAAATTAATTATTTTATCATACATACAGATAATTGCGCCTTCTCCAACTTCTTTTATTGTTTCAAGCACTTTGAAGTTTTCTATCATAACTTTTGATGGATTGGCTGTTTTCTTAATTTCTATTGGATATAGTTTGCCATTTTGTTCTATAATTAAATCTATTTCTTTCTTTTCTTTATCTCTGTAAAAGTATACTGGTGGTCTTAATTCTCCACTATTGTAATAGCTTTTAATAATTTCTACAATCACATAGTTTTCAAAGAAATTTCCAGCCATTGTCCCTGCTTCTAATACTTCACTGGTTTTCCATTTCGTTAAATATGCTGCTAATCCTGTATCCAAAAAATATACTTTTGGTGTTTTTACTGCTCTTTTCATAATGTTGTTATAATATGGCTCAAGTACATAGACAATATTAGAAGCTACTAAGATAGATAACCATCTTTGTGCTGTTGGTATAGTTATTCCCACTTCATTCGCAATACTATTCAAATTCAATAATTGTCCAATTCTACTTGCTAATGCCGTCATAAATTTCAAAAAACTAAGTGTATCTCCAACTTGTGTTAAACTTCTGACATCTCTTTCAATATAAGTACTTACATACATTGCATAGAACATGTCAACATCACTTTCTTCTTGATATAATGCTGGCATAGCTCCCTTATGAATCATATTCCATATTTCATCATAAGAAATTTCCTTTACACACTTTTCTCTTTTATTTAAATATTCTTCTGTTGGTATAAATGGCTCGTTAAAATCAATTTCCTTTACTTCTCTAAGGCTCAATCCTAACAAGTTTAAAATTCCTACTCTCCCTGCTAAACTTTCACTAACGTCCTTCATTAAATCAAATTGTTGTGACCCTGTTAAATAGAACATTGCCTTTTCTTCACTGCTATCCACTGCCATTTTTATATATCTTAATAAATTGGGTGCATATTGTATTTCGTCAATTATAATTGGAGGTTTATTAGCTTTTAAAAATAATTCTGGTTCTTCCATTGCTGATTGATTTAAAAGCATATCATCTAATGTTATATAATTAATATCTGGTTTTATGTTTTTTAACATTGTTGTTTTTCCAACTTGTCTTGCACCAGTCACTAATATTGTTTTAAACATTTTTTCTTGTTTTTGAATTACATTTTCGGCTAATCTTTTTATATATTTCATGTTTTCATCTCCTGACTAATATAATATCTAATATTATTATAGTCATTTTTCTGTAATTTGTCAACTTAAGCTAAATAAAATGTCTTCCACTCATAGTTTTTTTCATTAATGCATTCTTTTTTATTTTGCTGCTTTTCTAAATAACTCTACAAAAGTTTCTTTATCAACATCTCTTGGATTTCCTGGTTTACATGGGTCATTCATTGCTTTCTCAGCAAGCATTTCAAAATCTTCTTCTTTTGCTCCATAATCTGTAATTTTTGTTGTAATGCCAACTTCTTCTGATAAATCTTTAATTTTATTGACAAAAGTTTTAATAACTTCTTCTTTTGTATATTTATCAGCTGGATATCCTAATTCTTTTAAGATATCTCTAAATCTCTCATAGCAAACTTCGCCATTGAATTCCATAACAGTTGGAAGCAACATCGCATTTGCAATTCCGTGTGGTGTGTCATATACAGCTCCTAATTGATGTGCCATTGAGTGAACAATTCCAAGACCTACATTTGAGAATCCCATTCCAGCAATATATTGTGCCATTCCCATCATTTCAATTGCTTTATCATCTTTATCATTAACGGCTGCAGATAAATATTTGAATATCATTTTGATAGCCTTCATATGAAACATATCTGACATTTCATTATGTGCTAATGTGATATATCCTTCCACTGCATGTGTTAAAGCATCCATACCTGTTGCTGCTGCTAAACTCTTTGGCATTGTTGCCATTAATTCTGAGTCGATAATTGCTAAAATTGGTATGTCATTTGGGTCTACACAAACCATTTTAATTTCTGCTTCTTCATCTGTGATAACATAGTTTATAGTAACTTCTGCTGCTGTTCCTGCTGTTGTTGGAAGTGCAATTATTGGCATTCCTCTATTTACTGTATTAGAAGCTCCATTTAATGATTTAATATCTGCTCTATCTGGATTTGTCATTACTATTGAAATTCCTTTTGCTGTATCGATACTTGAACCTCCACCTACAGCAACAATTAAATCTGCTCCTGAGTTTTTACAAGCTTCAACACCATCTGTTACATTTTTTATCGTTGGATTTGGTTTGATTTCATCATATAAATCATATGGTATATTTGCTTTATTTAATACTTCTTCTACTTTAGCTGCAACACCTGCTTCTACTAAAGATTTATCACTTACTAAAAATACTTTTTTAAATCCTCTTTTTTGGATTTCTCCTGCAAGCTCTTCTCTTGCTCCTTTTCCAAAATATGACGTTTCATTTAAAACAAATTTCATTGACATTTTGCTTTTCCTCCTTAACTTTTTTTATTTATAAAACTTCAAATTAAACAATTTTGTTTTTTTACATTATTGGAAATGCAAGTTCCTATAATGCAAGGAAAATGCGGACTCATTAATTTTGGTCCGTCATTTTTTATTGAATAGGAAAAATCATTTTTTTCTACTATTTCTTTCTAAAATTAGCCTTCTTCAAAGTCTGCTGGTATTTCAAATATACTATCATCTACTTGGTAAGATGTATCTACTTGAACAAGTTCAGATTCTTCTCCCATGATTGTTCTGATATATTTCAAATCATCGCCATCAAAATAAAATCTTGTATTGGTTTCTTCTTCAGAAACCGTATTTTCTGTGTTCATTAAGAAATCAGAAACACCTTTGTATTCTTCATAGCGATATTTTTTTCCATTGATTTCTTCTTCGCCCTTTTCTGGTTCTTGACTTTGAATGATATTATCTAACATGTTTGATAATTGTGTTAATCCTAATTCATTATTTTGGTACGTATAATATCTGTTAGTGCTATACAATAGTAACATGGTATTTCCATCTCGAATAATGTCTGCTGTGTGTGTTCCATCACTATATGTGTCAATATTTGCCACATTTTCTTTTCTTGAAACCGTATATTGATTGTTATCATCTAATTTAAAATTGATGCTATATGTTTCATTTTCCATCATTCGATTATACATTTTTGCTAATTTATTTTCATTCGCTTCTTCTGCTACATTTCTTGTTATGAAATAAATTGCTACACAAATGATAATGATAGCGATTAATACACTTACTGAAATAATTATGATTTTCTTTTTCTTATCCATTTTATCTCACCTTTTCTTAGATATTCAACAGGAGATGATGATTTGGGGACGGAGAAAAAATCATCATCTCCCTTGTTGAACATTATAATATATTTTTCAATACAATTGTTTTTACTCTTGACATTTCTTGCAAGGTTGTTAAAACACCTTCATTTCCAATTCCTGAATGTTTCCATCCACCAAATGGCATTTCGAATGAACGATAGAAGCTTGCACCATTAACAACTGCTCCACCACATTCTAATCTATCTGCTATTTTCATTGCTCTTGAATAATCTTTTGAAATGACACATCCACATAATCCATATGAAGATTGGTTTGCAATTTCAATAGCTTCTTCTACATCATCAAATCCAATTACAGAAATAACTGGTCCAAAGATTTCCATGTCTTTTGCAACTTCCATATCTTTGGTTACATTATCTAAAATTGTTGGGTAATAGTAAGCATCTTCTCTCTTTCCGCCACAAACGATTGTTGCACCTTCTGCTACCATTTGATTTACTTGTTCTTCTATTCTTTTTGCTGCATTGATGTTAATCATTGGTCCCATATCTGTATCTTCTTGCATTGGGTCTCCCACTTTTAAATTAGCGATTACATCTTTCATTCTATCTATGAATTCTTGTTTTCTAGAATTGTGGATTAAAAATCTCTTGCTTGCACAACAAACTTGTCCACCATTATATAATCTTCCCCAAATGGTTTCTTTTACTGCTAAGTCCATGTCTCCATCTTCTAAGAAGATAAAGGCATCATTTCCACCTAATTCTAGCATAACATGTGTTAAATTTTTTGATGCTGTTCCCATTGTTTGAATTCCAGCTGCTGTTCCTCCAGTTAGTGATACTAAGTGAACTCCTGGATGTCTTGCTAGTGCTTGTCCTGCTGTTGGTCCATCTCCTGTTAATATTTGAATACATCCTGCTGGCACACCTGCTTCAATCATTAATTTTACATATTCAATTAATGTTAATGGGTTATAATTTGATGGTTTTACAATAATACTATTTCCCATCATTAATGCTGGTGGTACTTTTTGGCAGAATAAGTCGCTTGGGAAGTTGAATGGGATAATTGCAGCAATGACACCAATTGGGTATCTTTTTGTGATTTGCATTGTTGTTTCTTGTCCAGCTTCTGTTCCTGCTGGTATACTTTCTCCATATAAGTGTTTTGCTCTTTCAATAAATCCTCTTGTACCAATTCTAACATTTGCAATTTCTCCTCTTGCTTCTTTGATTGGTTTTCCTGTTTCATTTGATAATAAAACAGCTAGTCTTTCTTTATTTTCTTCTACTAAATCAACAAATTTATATAATATATCTGCTCTTTCATAGATTGATACTTTTTCCCATTTCTTTTGTTCTACTATAGCTACTTTTACAGCTTCATCTACATCTTCTTCTGATACATTTGGTACTGTATCAATTAATTCTTGTGTTGCAGGATTTACAACCTCTATTTTTGCTCCATTTGAAGCTTCTTTCCATTCATATCCGATTAAATTTTTCACTGTTGTTCCCTCCTTCTTATCAAGATTTTTATTTTTACAAACGGTTACTTCTACAGTATTTCCGTCTTTTGTTTTGTAATTCTCAGTTGTACATTCATAATTTTCTTTGGATTGTGGTTTTTCCCCTGCTCTTCATTTACCAAATGCTGTAAATGATAGCATTAAACCTCCTGTCGTATTTGCTCCATGATCTTTTACACCATATTCTCCAAATGTAAATATTGTGATAAATGGTACACCTTTTGCTTGTTTCTTTAATTGTTTTGCTACTTCATCAATTCTGTCTCCAATGCCTAATCTTCTTCCACCACAATGAACTAATAGATATGCTCCTACTTCTCCATTCATTTCTTTATTTAATTCTTTCATTGTTTTTCCTGTAGAATCGATAAGTTCATCTACTGATGCTTCCATTTGAATAACAGCTGTATTAACTGCTAGGTTTGCACCTATATTCATAGAACCATCTTCATTTCCATACATTGGATGACGGATTGCTATTAAATCTCCTAATCTATCTTTTACTCCTAGAGGTGCTGTTATTGTTGAAACCAATAAGTTGTTTCCTTCTAAATCTTTCATTTTCTTGCCTGTCCATGAAGAATATTTTTTAAGTGCTGATGTTCCATCAATTTCTACTAAAGTTCTATTTCCTTTGATTTTTGTGATAACACCAGAATTTGTTGTTTCGTGATATTCTCCTGTGTATACGTTTTTCATTTCTTTATCTGTATAGAAAAATGCTACTGCAACACCATCTGCAAATATTTTATCATTTGTATAAATGCTCCATTTGCCTTCAACTGTGTTATCTGCTGCACTTCCACCAAATACTGGAACTCTACCGATAACATCTTCAATTCCTTTAATATAGAATTCTTCTTCAGCAGGAGAAGCTACCATATAGAAATATGCTGGTGCATCTGTTCTACCTGCCATTTTCATAGCTTCCATTGCAACTTTTCTACCAGTTTCTCTTGGGTCTTTTCCTCTTTCAGAACTTGCAACACCAACTTCTGTATCTGGGTCTCCTAAAGCCAATATTCCTGTAAATCCATGGTCTGATGAAATAAATCCATCTGGTACAATAATACCTGCACTTGAAGTACATCCAATAATTGGGGCTGTTCCCAATTCTGATTTTGCTCCCTCTAAAACTTTGTTTACGTCACAATCTACTGATGTATATAAAAATGCTACTTTTGTTTGCACTAAATCTACGACTGCTTTCTCAGCAGCCTCTTTTCCTTGTGTATAACTATCTTCATTTGTGCTCCATGCTACATTTGATTTTAACATAACGATTCCTCCTTCGTATTTTATTATACCCAAATTATACCAATAATATTTTTTTATCACAATAAAAAAATAAAAATGTAATATAAATGTAATAAAAAAAGGAACGTTTCGACACGTCCCTAATCGCCTAAACAAATTCCGATATCTCTTGCTGTTTTTACTAAATCATCATCCATTGTTACATATCTTACATTACTTTCTGCTGTACCACCTTGTACTGCACCAATTTCTTTGTTTTCTCCAACAACAATTTCTAATGGTACACAGTCTAATTTTCCATTTTTGATAACGGTTAAAACACCAAATTTTCCTTCCATTGCAAGTTCTACTGCTTTGGCACCATATTTTGTTGACAATACTCTATCATATGCTGTTGGTGTTCCTCCTCTTTGCATATATCCTAAGATAGTACATCTTGATTCTAGTCCTGTTAATTCTTGAAGTTTTTTGGCAACTCTGTTTCCTTCTCCTCCAAATTTAACACTGATTCCTGCTTTATTGTCAATTCCTTCTGCTGAATGTGTTGTTCCCTCTTCATCTTTTGGATGTGCACCTTCTGATACAACAACAACACTAAATCTCTTTCCATGTTCTTTTCTCTTATTAATTGCTTCTGCCGCTTTGTTGATATCATATGGTATTTCTGGAATTAGGGCAACATCTGCTCCTCCAGAAATTGCAGATTCTAAGGCTATCCATCCTGCAAATCTTCCCATAACTTCTAATACCATAATTCTATCATGTGTTTCGGCTGTTGTGTGTAATCTATCTAATGCTTCAGTTGCTACATGAACTGCTGTATTATATCCAAATGTAATATCTGTACATGCAACATCATTATCTATTGTTTTTGGCACACCAATTGTATTAATTCCTTTTAAGAATAAGTCTCTTGCAGATTTTTGTGTACTGTCTCCTCCTAATGTAAATACACAGTCAAATCCTGCTTCTTTTACATTTTTTACGCATTGGTCTGATAAATCTTCATATGTTACTGTTCCATCTTCATGTTCTACTTTGTAATGGAACACAATTGCATTTGTTGATGAACCAATAATGGAACCACCTTTTGGCAAAATTCCTGAAGCAATTTCATTTCCATCTAATCGAATATAATTATTTTTTACTAATCCTCTGTATCCATCAATATACCCATAACATTCAATTCCGTTTGTTTCGCATGTTTTCTTAATTGCTCTGATAACAGCATTAAATCCTGATACATCTCCACCATTTGCTAGTATTGCTACTTTCTTTAACATAAAAATCCTCCCTTTCTCTTGTTTGTCCATTTATTATTATACCAATATTATGAAAAATTACAAGTTTTTGGAAGGATTTTTTTATTTTATTAAAATTTGTTGATTTATTTTGAGATTATTGCTGTAACACAATACAGTATGTCAATTCACTAAAATATTGGATATCCATCTTTTTCTTGTATCCAACTTTTTAAATCAATTCCTTCTTTTGTTTTATTTTCTGTTACATATTGATTGAATATTCCTAATATTTCACTTGATTTCATTTCCGTATCTGTAACCCCTTGGATATCTTCCAATGCTTCTGCACTAGAATTCCAACCACCAATTCCTTTTGAAATATTGGTATTCAAATAATAGCAATTTTTTGTAGTTAGTAAATCATTACTTAAGTTTAACCCTCCTATAATACCACCAGCAACACTTCCAGATATTTTTCCTATGCTATAACAATTTTCTATACTTTTTTCTGCCCAATACGAATATCCTATAATTCCTCCTGCATTTCCTTTTGATTCTATATTTCCTAAATTATAGCAATTAATAATAGCAATTTTATACATACTGGTTCCAACAATACCGCCTGCTCCAATGTAGCTTCCTGTATTTTGATTATTAATTATATTTCCACTATTGCAACAATTAATAATCTTTACCGTTCTATAAGCCATTCCTATTATTCCTCCTGAAGTTGTTCCTTCAATTGTTCCATTATTTATACAATTTGCAATAATTAGACTTCTAGTATCATTATTGGTTGATCGATATCCTACAATTCCTCCACTTGTATCTGTCGTTTCTATTGTTGCATTATTAATACAATTTTCTATTGTTATTAAATTTTCTGTTGGTGCTTCTGAAGTCATATTCACATAACCAACAATGCCACCTCCCGTACTACCTATCATATTTCCAGAAATCGTTATATTTTGTATATTCACTTCATTAGTAGTTCCACCTATTGTTCCAAATAGTCCTACTGTACTTTCTGGACAATTAATATGGATATTTTTTAACTCATGACTGTCTCCATCAAAATTTCCTGCAAAAGTACCACCTGTTCCTATTGGTTTAAAACCTGTTCCTGTTGTCATTTCATTTATCAAAGTATTCCCATCTTCTGTATTTCCATTAATATCCCCAAAGTCTGTTCTTTCACTATTCTGATATGACAAATTAGATTTAAAATTTAAGTTTGCTTTTAGTACAACATATTTAGAAGCAAAGCTATTTCTATATGTTATTGGTACTGCTTCTCCATTTTCTAGTCTTATACCTTCTCCATTTACCATGTTGCAAAATGCCACCAAATCTTCTATACACCAAATTTGATATGCTGTTTCTTCTGTATTTCCATCTAATTTTTCTCCATCTTTTCCAACAGTAATATCTCCTGGATATTTGTCTTCTTCATATGTATTTGCTTCTCCTACATTTCCATTTTTATCAATAGTATAATATCTGTTACTTTCTTTGAATAATACCTCAAACTCTTCTCCAACATCTCTTGCCTCTGTTTTTCCTTCTCCTGTTTCTTTGTCTAGTTGCTCTTGTAATTCTTCTTCTTCAATATTTCCATACTTGTTATTTCCCATTGCCTGCACGGTTGCTTTTTCCAAAATGTCTTTTTCATTGGCTATTTCTGTTTCTTCTTTGGCTCTTCCAGCATTTCCTATAATTCCATTTTCTCCTGTTATGGCACTTATTGTAATTCCAGCCAATATTAACAATACAATCACAGTTATGACTAGTGCGATTAAAGTAATCCCATTACTTCTTTGCCTTTCTGGTTTTTTCATCTTACAAAAATCCTCCTTCTTCTGTTTATTCATTTTCTCTTTTTCACTTAAATTGTATTTTAGCAATCCGTTTTCTATTTTGTTTCTTTTTTACATTTTTACTTCTTTTATTTTTCTTAGAGTCCAATACTTAAGGAATAAATAAAAAAACAGAAATAGCTTGTTATATCTAACTTTACAAACTATTTCTGTTTTCTATTTTTTTATTTTATAAAATTTTAAAATTCTCTATTTTTTGTCCTATAAGTATTGACTTCACAATGTTTTATTGCTATTATATTTTTAGTTATTTATTCCTTAAGTATTGGACTCTAAGAAAATTTTTATGATTTAAAATAAATTGCAATTTAAAATTGCAATTTATTTTTTTACATTATTAGATTTTATACAATCGCAAAAGTTAGTTCTCCTTTGACTGCTACTTTTCCATCAACAGTTGCTAATGCTTCCCCAATTCCAATAGGACCTTTTCTCTTAATGATTTTTACTTCTAATTTTAATCTATCTCCTGGAACAACTTGTCTTTTAAAACGTAGTTTGTCGATTCCACCAAATAAAGCATTTCTTCCTTTATTTTCTTCCATAGAAAGGATAGCAACTGCACCAGTTTGTGCTAGTGATTCAACAATTAGTACACCTGGCATAATTGGATTTCCTGGGAAATGTCCTTTGAAATAATATTCATCTTCACTCACATTTTTATATGCTACGGCACTT
This sequence comes from uncultured Eubacteriales bacterium, assembly GCA_949294555.1. Lineage (GTDB taxonomy): Bacteria > Bacillota > Clostridia > TANB77 > CAG-508 > CAG-269. The sequence goes on along the minus strand of CASFHP010000008.1, from coordinate 19,385 downwards.
TCTCCTGGTATATATTCTTCCACTTCATCTATCATTAAAAATGGTTCTCTTTGTGGGATAATTTCTTTAATTTGTTCTTTACTTAACATTTATCTTAACCTCCATTTATAGTTACTTTTACAATATCACAATTTATATATATTTTTTTTCGTACGCAAAGGTAATATATAATATTTTTTAAGTTTCGACGCTTGATTGGAATGAAAATTAGAATTCATTTAGCTTTCAAATGAGGAATGTTCACGGTACTCACGTAGTGAGGGTCTGAGTGAAAGAGGCTCATGAGAAAGCATTATGAATTCTTTTTGAATGTAATGAACAGGAGAACTTAAAAAATATTATATATATTACCTTTGCTATCTTATACTATGTCTTATTTTATTTTAAATAAAGGTGTACCATATTCTACAACATCTTCATTTTTAACACAGATTTCTACGATTTCACCATCAAACTCTGATTCGATTTCATTCATTAATTTCATGGCTTCTACGATACATACCACTTGTCCTTTTGAGATTTTATCTCCGACTTTTACATATGGATCTTTATCTGGTGATGAACTTGCATAAAATGTTCCCACCATTGGAGATTTTATTACTTTGTAGTTTTCTTCTTTCTTTTCTTCTACAGTTACCATTCCTTTTTCTTCTTGAGGTCTTACAGCAGGAACTGTCATTGGAGCACTTGCTTCTATCACATGTGGTTCAACAATGACTTCTCTCTTTTCACTTTTCTTCATGCTAATCTTTACACCATCTGGAAATTCTATTTCTAATTCCTCTAATTTAGAATTTCCCATATCATCCATTAATTTTTTAATTTCTTTGTAATCCATATTTCTACCTCCATTTTTATATTATTATAATTCACAGTTAAAAATTTGTCTAATTAAGCAAAAGTTATATTACCATATTTTATGAAATTAAATGTGCTAATGGAGAAATATTACAAATTCTTGCATTATCAAGTAGGAGAATCTCAGACTTGCGGTTCAGAGGTGCCTGCTTTATAATGTTAGAATTTGTATATTTCGTAGTGCCAGCCATTTAATGAATAAAATATGATAATATAACTTTTGCTTTTCAAATAAATAGCTGTGAATGATGAATTATTAATCTTCATATTTCTTCAACAAAATACTACTATTATGTCCACCAAATCCTAATGAATTAGACATTGCATATTTAACATCTACTTTTCTTCCTTCATTTGGAACAACATCCAAATCACATTCTTCATCTGGTACTTTATAATTAATCGTAGCTGGAACAAATCCTTCTTCAATAGCTTTTGCACAAACAATTGCTTCTACGCCACCTGCTGCACCTAATAGATGTCCTGTATGTCCTTTTGTTGAACTTACCATTACTTTTTTTGCATTTTCTTCTCCTAATGCTGTTTTAATTGCTTGTGTCTCGCAAGAGTCATTTAGATGTGTTGATGTACCATGTGCATTGATATATGTAATTTCTTCTGGATTGACATGTGCTTCTTCCATGGCGATTTTCATTGCTCTAGCACCACCTTCTCCTCCTGGAGCAGGAGATGTGATATGATAAGCATCTGATGTAGCACCATATCCTACGATTTCTGCATAAATTTTTGCTCCTCTTTTTTTTGCATGTTCTAATTCTTCTAAGACAATAACACCTGCACCTTCTCCCATGACAAATCCACTTCTTTCTTTGTCAAATGGAATGCTTGCTCTTGTTTTGTCCTCTGTTTTTGTTAATGCTTTAATGTTTGTAAATCCAGCTATACTAAGAGGTGTTATTCCTGCTTCTGTTCCTCCTGCTAAAACAACATCTTGATATCCATGTTTAATCATTCTAAAGCTTTCTCCAATACTATGTGTACCTGAAGCACATGCTGTTACCATAGCAATAGATTCTCCTTTTGCACCAATTTCAATCGCTACATTTCCTGTTGCCATGTTTGGAATTCCCATTGGAATATACATTGGAGATACTCTATCTGGTCCTTTTGTCATGTATTTTTCGTGTTCAACTTCTGTTGTTTCAATCCCACCAATTCCTGAACCTATGATAATTCCTACTCTTTCCATATTTTCTGTTTCTTTATCTAGTCCACTATCTTTCCATGCTTCTCTTGCAGCAATAATAGCATATTGAGAAAATTTGTCTAATCTCTTAGCTTCTCTTCTGTCAAAATAGTCTTCTGGATTATAGTCTTTTATTTCTGCTGCTAGTTTTACTTTAAAATTTGTTGTGTCAAAACTCTTAATCTCATCAATTCCACATTTTCCAGATTTTATTCCTTCCCAAAAATCTTTTGTTGTATTTCCTATTGGAGTTAATGCTCCCAAACCTGTGATAACAACTCTTCTTTCCATCTTTCTCTTCCTTTCATTTTTATAATACATATTCGTCTGTTTTAAAACAAATTCAAAGTAGTATATTGTGCATTTTTGATATCAAATTCAAGCTGAAGACGTACTCTTTGTACGTCGAAGTTTGAATTTGATATCAAAAATGTGCAAGATGCTGCTTTCAATTTGTTTTTACATAACCATTCCACCATCAACATTAATCACTTGACCAGTAATATATGAACTTTCGTCAGAACCCAAGAAATAGATTAAATTAGCCACTTCTCTAGCACTTCCCATTCTCTTTAATGGAATTTGATTATGTATATTTTCTTTTATTTCATCTGACAAAACAGCGGTCATATCTGTTTCGATAAATCCTGGTGCCACTGCATTTGAACGGATATTTCTTGAAGCCAATTCTTTTGCTACACTTTTGGTAAATCCTATAATTCCTGCTTTTGATGCTGAATAATTACATTGTCCAGCATTTCCAGCAACACCAACTACTGATGATAAATTGATAATACTTCCTTTTCTTTTTTTCATCATATATTTTGTAACTGCTTTTGTAACAACATATGTTCCTTTTAAATTAACTTCTATCACTTTATCAAATTCTTCGTCACTCATTCTCATTAATAAATTGTCTTTTGTAATTCCTGCATTATTTACTAATACATCAATACTTCCAAATTCTTCAATTGCCTTTTTTACTAATGTTTCAATTGCGTCTTTGTCTGTTACATCTGCTTGCATAATAAGGGCTTTTACACCTTTATTTTCAAATTCTTCTTTTAATTCTTCTACATTTGTTTTACTTGAAACATAGTTAATAACAACATTGTATCCATTTTCTGCAAATTTTAAGGCTACTTCTTTTCCTATCCCTCTTGAAGCACCTGTTACAAATACGGTTTTGTTTTCTTCCATTTTTATCTTCCTTTCCTTTAATTAAATTTCACATTTTTATCTAAATAGAGGTAATGATACTAGTGATTGGAGATGTTTTAGAATTTGTTATATAATTTATTGAGGAATGTTCACGGTACTCACGTAGTGAGGGTCTGAGTGAAAGAGGCTCAAATAAATTATGTTACAAATTCTTAAATATCGTATTGAACCGAAAAATTTATAAAATAATAGGCTAGTATCATTACCTCTACTCAGATAAAACCTATGAATAATAGTAAACGTATTTTTATATTAGATAATTTTCCAAACTTTCCAAGCTATTTATATTTACTGTTTTTGCTTCTTTATTATCTTTTTTTACAAATCCTGTTAACGTTCTTCCTGGTCCAATTTCAACATATTCTTCTACTTGTTCTTGTTCCATTAATTTTATAGCTTTATCAAATCTTACTGGACTGATAATGTGATTTGCCAAAATTTCCTTTATGTTGTCATTTGGATTGTAATATGTACCATCAATATTTTTAATCACTTTTACCTTTGTATCAAGATGAAAATCGATATTTTCTAATTCCTTCTCATAAGCTTCTTTTGCCTTTTCCAATTTAATCGTATGGAATGGTCCACTTGTATTTAATTTGATGGCTCTTTTTGCACCAGCCTCTTTTAATTTTTCCATAGCCATCTCTATTGCTATATCTTCTCCTGATATAACGGTTTGTACACTACAGTTGTAATTTGCAACTGTAATAAATTGATTATCTTTTGCAATTTCTTTGCAAACTTCTTCTATTTTTGCTGAGTCTAAACCAATAATTGCTGCCATAGAAAATGTTTCATTAGGTAAAAGATTTCCCATGTAATATCCTCTTTTTTGGATTAATTTAATGCCATCTTCAAAACTAATAATTCCTGCATAAATTAAGGCACCATATTCTCCTAAACTTAATCCTGTTGCTATATCTGCTTGTATTCCTTTTGATTTTAATACTTCTAAAATTGCTAAACTTGTTGTTAATATTGCAATTTGTGTATTTTCTGTTTTGTTTAATTCTTCTTCTGGACCTTCAAAACAAAGTTTTTTTACATCTATTCCAGAAATCTTAGAAGCTTCATCATAAATTTTTCTTGCTTCTTCATATTTTTCATAAATATCTTTTCCCATTCCAACAACTTGTGCGCCTTGTCCTGGGAATAAAAAAGCTTTTTTCATCTTTCCTTCATCCTTTCTTTGTCCAATTGGACATCACATTTCCATCAAAATACTTCCTGTATTTAATCCTCCACCATATCCTAATAAAATGACTTTATCGCCTTTTTTCAAAAGTCCTTCATTTTGCATATCATATAACGCAATTGGAATACTTGCACAAAAGGTGTTTCCTCTTGTTTGTATGTTTGTATACATTTTTTCCATTGAAATATGTAATCTTGTAGCAATTGCTTTCATGATTTTTAAATTGGATTGATGTGGAATTATGTATTTAATATCTTCTAATGAAATTTTTGCTTTATTTAGTAATCCATCAATATTTTTCACTGTGTTTGTTATTGCATATTTATATACTTCTTTTCCATTCATATATAATTTTTGACCATATTGATATGTTAGGATTTCATTTTTTTCTCCGTCTGATTGCATGTGGGTTACATATATTCTTTCTTTTTTATTTTCTTCATCTTTTGCTATCAATGTTGCTCCTGCTCCGTCTGATAATACAACTGCTGTCCCAACATCTTCTTTGTCGATAATTTCAGATAGTTTATCTACGCCAATGATTAATGCTTTTTCGATAGTTCCTGAATCTATATAAAGTTTAGCAATATCAAAAGCATTAATATATCCTCCACAGCCAGCTAGTATATCTAAACATATACAAGGAGGAAGCTCTAATGTCTTCTGAATATAATTTGATATTCCTGGCATTAGCAAATTTGTACTGGTTGTTGCTGTTATGATTAATCCGATGTTTTCCTTTTCTTCTGTTTTAGACAAAGCATTTTTTACAGCTTCTAATGCCATGTCTTCTATTGTTTCTTCAATTGCATAATATCGCTTTTTAATTCCTGTTCTTTTTTCGATATATCCTTTTTCTAAATGTAATCTATTTTCCAATTCTTCATTTGCTATTTGCTTTTTCGGGAAATAAATTCCATTGGTTACTATTTGTATATTTTTCACTTATATACCTCTTTCTTGAATTTGATACACGTTTTTTCCCTTATATATTTATATACTATTTTTTTAATTTTTTCTATTAGTATGACTGGTCAAAAAAAGATATTTGCCTTTTTTCAAGCAAATACCCTTTTTATTATATAGGAATTAATCTTAACTATATATAAATTTTTTCGTATCTAACAAGTTTTTTTATTCGATGTAATTAGATGTAAGCTCATTCTATTCTTCTACTTCCTGAATAGTTTGTCCCTCATTGCTTGACTGTTCTTCTCCGTTTTGAGTATTTTCTTCAACAGTCTCATTAACTGTTTGATCAGTTGTTCCTGATGAGGTATTTGTTGTATTTGATGAAGTATTTGTTGTATTGTTTGTTGATACTTGTTGTACACCTAATCTATCTAGATAATCCTCCACATCATATGTTCTATCATTTGCTATCATTGTATAATGTATTTCTCCACCATTATTAGTCATGTAAATATCATCAACAAAAGCTTTAAAAGTTTGTTCTCCAGAAGCATTTAATAATGTATATCGATTATTTAAACAAGCTACAATTACATTATAGCTTGGTATAACTAATAAATTGATAGCATCTCTACTATTATTAGCTATATATCCAAAACTATCATATTCAAAAGCAACTACTTGATTTCCACGTAAGTCGAATAGTCCCCATTTATTATCTCTCATAACTGGTATTAAATTATCTACCAATATATATCCTGTTTTCAAGTTATTTTCTTCAAATCGAGAAATATCTACACCAATTTGGTCATTTTCTGGGTATATAACTGTATTCCCATTCAAATCAATAATGCCATATCGACCATTTCTCTGTACTAAATATAATCCTGCATCATAATCTATTAGTTTAATATTATCATAACTTATTTCAACTTTTGTTTTTTGATCTGTGCCAATAATTCCATATTTTCCATCACTTACAACAATAAAATCACCTACAAGTTGTTGATAAAGAATATTGTCATATTTACATTCCAATATTTCTGTTCCATCTAATCCATTAATAACACCATATCCATTACCATTTGTTACAACAAGCATATTTTTTAACATTGCCTTTTGATTTTCAAGAACATCACTTAATCCGGTATAACCATAATCCAAAACTGCAGTTTGATATATACTTGTTAAATATGGTATCGTATCAATTGTAATTGTATTGCTTTCTTCATTATATTCAAAAGTTGTATTAAATACTTTTTGCATACCATCTGTTGTAATATATAATTGTCCATTAATAGCTCTTACTGGTTTATCCATATATACATATGTATATTCTTGTTCATTTCCAGATAAATTTAATTTATATATTTTATTAGAATTTAATGTAAGATTTGCCACTTCGACTTCACTTTGTACATAACATTTACTATTGTCTTCGGATCTATCTGTATATTCTCCATTATAACAACTATATCCTAAAAATGAAGAAATGGCTCTTACTGGGACATATATGGTTCCATCTGTTTCAAAAACTAATAAATTTTTTAAATCATCATTTTGTTGTGCATTTAGAAGCACTTTTAATTCCATTCTTTGTAAATACATCATATAAGAAATGATTCCAATAATAGCAATAACAACCAAAACAATTAATACAATAATTACTTTAATTAGTGTTTTTGTTTTATTTTTTTTAGTTTCTGAATAGTCCTCATTTAATAAATTCATTTGTATTCCCCCTATCTATCTATAAATAGTTAGCTATTAATATACACATTTATTTTTCATAGCCATACTTTTTATAAAATTCATTTTTGAAGGTTTGCAAATTATCCCTCTCTATTTCTATTCTAACCCTTTCCATCAAATTAGTCAAGAACCTTAAGTTATGTATAGATAATAGTCTAACACCCAAAATCTCATTTGCCTTAATTAAATGTCTAATATATGCTCTTGTATAATTTTTACAAGTATAGCAATCACATTCTGGATCTAATGGTCCCCAATCTCTTTCATATGTTGCATTTCTGACAACCACCTTTCCATTCCATGTTAAGGCTGTTCCATTTCTTGCTATTCTTGTAGGTAGTACACAGTCACACATATCAATTCCAGCAATTGCGGATTCTATTAAATAATCTGGTGTTCCAACACCCATTAAATATCTAGGTTTGTTTTCAGGCATTAAAGGCGTCGTAAATCTAAGCATTTTTAAGAACTCTTCTTTTGGTTCTCCAACACTTATACCACCTATAGCATATCCAGGTAAGTCTAATCCTATTAAATCTTTTGCACTTTGTTTTCTTAAATCTTCGTAAAATCCTCCTTGAATAATACCAAATAAAGCTTGATCTTCTCTTGTATGTGCCTCTTTACAACGTTTTGCCCATCTAGTGGTTCTTTCCATAGATTGTTTTGTATATTCATAGGTTGCTGAATATTCTACACATTCATCAAATGCCATAATGATGTCAGCCCCTAAGTCTTCCTCTGTCTTCATAACACTTTCTGGAGAAAAGAAATGTTTACTGCCATCTAAATGTGACTTGAATTCAACACCTTCTTCTGAAATGGTTCTCAAATCTCCTAGACTAAATACTTGAAAGCCTCCACTATCTGTCAAAATTGGTCTATCCCAATTCATGAATTTATGAAGTCCTCCTGCTTCTTTTACAATATCTTGTCCTGGTCTTAAATATAAATGATATGTATTTGATAAGATAATTTGTGCTCCTACCATTTCTTTTAATTCTTCTGGGGTCATAGACTTCACAGTTGCCTGTGTTCCTACTGGCATAAATACTGGTGTTTGTATGTCTCCATGTGGTGTATGTATTATTCCTCTTCTTGCTCCTGTAGATTTATCTATATGTAATAATTCATATGTTACAGCTGGTTTCATGTTTCCTCCTCAAGTTGTCAATGGGGACGGAGATTTTGACAACTTCTTCTTTCTTTCCTTATTTATTATATAGTTTTAATTCTTTTATTAAGTTGTCAAAATCTCCGTCCCCATTGACACCATTGACAAACTTATTTTTGTTTTTTCATTTGATAAACATTGCATCTCCAAAACTAAAAAATCTATATTTTTCTTTAACTGCTTCATTATATGCTTTCATGATATAATCTTTTCCTGCTAATGCAGATACAAGCATTAGCAAAGTGGATTGTGGTAAGTGAAAATTGGTAATTAATCCATCTAAACATTTAAAATGATATCCTGGATATATGTATATTCCCGTGTCTCCCTCTGTTTCTTTTACCATTCCATGTTCATCTGCAATGGTTTCCAATACTCTACAAGAGGTTGTTCCTACTGCAATGACTCTTTTTCCTTGTTTTTTTGTTTCATTTATTTTGTCAACATCTTCTTGTTTGATATAAAAATGTTCTGTATGCATTTGATGTTCTTCTACATTTTCTTCTTTTACTGGTCTAAATGTGCCTATGCCAACATGTAATGTAACATTTGCAATTTTCACACCTTTTTCTTCTATTTGTTTCAATAACTTTGGTGTAAAATGCAATCCTGCTGTTGGAGCTGCTGCTGAACCTTCATATTTTGCATATACAGTTTGATATCTATCATTATCTTTTAATTCTTCATGAATATATGGTGGTAAAGGCATTAGACCGATTTTATCTAAGATTTCATTAAATATGCCTTTATATGTGAATTTTACTTTTCTTGTTCCTCCTGGCATAATTTCCAAAATTTCAGCTGTTAATAGACCATCACCAAAAATTACTTTTGTGCCTACATGTAACTTATTGCCTGGTCTTACAATACTTTCCCATATATCGCCTTCTATATTGTTTAATAATAAAAATTCTACATGGGCACCTGTTTCTTTTTTTCCATAAATCCTTGCTGGTATAACTTTTGTATTGTTTCTAACCAAACAATCTCCTGGTTCTAAATATTCTATAATATCCTTAAATATCTTATGCTCTATTGTTTGTTTACTTCTGTCTAATACCATCAACCTAGATTCATCTCTTTTTTCTATTGGTGTTTGTGCAATTAGTTCTTCTGGTAAATCATAATCAAATTCTGACACTTTCATGTTTTCTATCATTCCTTTCTCAAGGTATCATCTTTTACTAAATATAATGTATTACGACTTTTTTCGACAAAAAAGATACAAAAAGCAACCTGGCCCCAATTGTCTAATTTACAAATATCAATCTAATATTCCTGAATAAATTCGCAAATATACCTCTAATTTCTTCTATGAAATTTTGTGGTTCTTGGTATACTTCTTCTAATGTGTATGCATATTCAAAATTAGATTTTTTTGCTGGTTTTAAGGTGTATATTTCATTTGGTAGACCTACATAACCTTCTGATGTTGCAATTGCTTGGTTCATGTAGTCTTTATACCATTCTCTTTGTCCTATTAAATATTCGTTTTCATATCCATAGTTTTTGTAATCATGTAATGCTGGTATACTATATCCATATTCTTTTGCCGTTCTTTCTAGAGAATGTAGAAATTCATGTAAAAATACTTCTTCTGGAAATTGGTTTACTCTTCTATCATACTTATAAATATAACTCTTTGAACTATTTGGCAATCGAATATTCGAAAATCCAATTCCATAGTAATCCATAGAGCCTAACCCTATCCAATCTTTTATTTCAATATCATCTTCATATTCTTCATTTCCTAGTCTCACAACCGCAAAAATATGGTCATAGTTATTTTCATTTATAATATCTTTTATTTGTTGTTCGATATCCTCTGGAGATACATAATATCCAAATTCTTCATCATAAGATAAAGAGGTTATTGGTGCTTCTATTTGATAAATATCACATTCGGCTGTCATTTTTCCTTCTGATAGTTCATTACAAGCTGTTTCAAATCTATCTATAGTGTTTCTAATGTCTGTAACATCGTTGTTGGTTACTTGTATGTTGATTTGTTGATTGTCTATATTGACATTTGTGTTCTCAAAGATAAAACATGCAAAATTCCAATTGCTATCTTCTTCTGCTTGTCCTTGCTCAATTTTAAAGTCTGAAAACCATGCTTCTCCTTTTGCATATCCTTCTGTTCCACCTAATCGAAATGCGATATCTACTGTTTCTCTATTTTTAGAGTTAAAGATAAATTCTACTTCTTGCCAATCACTATCTCCACTAATGGCAACACTTCGTTCTGTTGTATCTGATATTGCGATTTGTGCTCCTATACCTGATGAGGTTTTGTCTCCAGTCACCCCACTTGTTTTTATCATACAAGTAACTCTATAGGGTGTATTTGGTTCTACTTGTACTACTTTTGAAAACATAGCATCATTGAATTCTGTAGAAGTAATTTTATAACTATTCACATCTGAATATTTCACTTCTGTATCTCTTTTAAATTCTGATGTATGTAATTGTGCTTCACTTCGTATAAAATCATTAAAATTATTTCCTTGATAAAATTGGTATGCCAAATACAAGGCAATACATAAAATGATAAATGTAATAATATTAATGATTAATGCTTTTGCACTTTTTCCTCGCATTTATTACGTTCCTTTCTCAATACTCGTTTTTGTAAATGTCACTTTGCTCCAGAGATTTCACACTCTGGTTGGAAAAGAATGCAAGGAAAATTTTATTTAAAAGGCAAGGGCGCATACTTTTGTATGTAACCGCGTTTTAAATGAAATTTGACGTAGCCAAAATTGTAATTATTTTTCAACCAGCCCTATTCTTTTTCCAATAACACAATAGTATAAATATAATTCTGATACTTTGTTCTAAATTCTGTTGGCTCAATAACCGTTGTTGTACCTTCTTTTGGGAATTCATTATATAAGCCACAGTTTTCTGAATCAATTAGCCAAATTCTTCCATGATAATCTTTTAAAATATCTTCATAATTATATATGGTTTCCATTCCAGGTCCATAGGCTTTGTAAGCTTCTTCTACATCCCAATAACCACCATTATAGAAATATTGCTTATTATCTGGGAAAAATGCTGCAACAACGCCACCATTTCCAATGTTAGAATAAACAATAATATCGTCTGGCTGAATATTTTCTCTTAAAAATTCAATTTGTTTCATATTGCTTTCATCATAGTTTATCATGATATTGGTTACATTACTAATACATCCTAATACCAATATTATGCCATAGATAAGACCTGTTACCCATTTTCTTTTTTCTTTTGCCATGAAAAATGCCAAGGCAAAAGCATAAATTCCAGTTATAACTAATAGATATCTAGCAAATAAAATAGATTGTTTCATAAGAAGAGAAATCACTAGCACTGCTAAAATAACTAATATATATAAAATGATAGCAAATACGCCTGGTTTCATTTCTTCTTTTTCTTTTTTAGCTTTGTACATTCTATATCCAATATATACATACATTGCTAATGCTGCTACTAAGGCAATAATCGTATTGGCATCAAATACAAATGTACTATCTAATTGTCTTCTAAATTGGAAACTTGGTACTTCTACTAATGTACTAATTCCAAATGTTATCCAAAACCCACCTTCTACATGTGCTACTTGTCCTTTTAAGTATAATAGCCATGGAATATATAAAATTATTTGTATAACTGCTAAAATAATAAAATTACGTAATAATTTTGCATTTTCTTTTCGATTTCGGATAAAATAAATTAGTAAGAAGAAGTTGACAATGCCTGCAACTGCTAGTGCATAGTAATGTATATAACATGCTGCTATACTAAGAATTCCGAATATAATTAAGTTTTTATTTTGCGTTTTTAAGCTATCTTTATTTTTTACATTTTTATATAATCTATATCCATAAATCGCCAATAATGAAACAATTAAGCATGACCATGAATACATTCTAACTTCTTGGCTATATGTACACATAACTGGTAAGAAATAGACTAAAAATGAAAATAACATACCTACTTTTTCGCCAAAATCTTTTCGTATATGGGTATATCCTAAAACACCTAATATAGCAATTGCTAAAACAGAAAATGCTCTAAATACAATTACATTATTTCCAAAAACAAGCCATAAAATGTGTAACATCCAATAATATAAAGGTGGATGTACATCATTTCCTGTAATAGTCCATATTTCAGTAAAACTATGTTTCGCAATGGCTACAGAATAGCTTTCATCAAACCATATATCTTCATGAAATGCTGATAAAAATATGAATATAATTCCGAATAACGATAATTGCTATATGTATGTATTTTTTATTAATATTTTTCAATTTTTCCATATGTTTAGTTCCTTTCTTTTTCAACAATAATAAGTGGAGCAATCCTAATTGTTATGAAAAAATAACAGTTAAAACGTCCACTTATCTTTTTCACTTACTTATTTGATTATACTAATTCCTTCTCAGTTTGTGTTTTACCGTTAGAAACATCTGCTATTTTTATACTTCTTACATGGTTAATTTTCTCCCATGATGTGTTTCTAATAAATAAACACTTAAAGTTGATACATATCCATGTTAGTAAAAATAGTGGATAACAAAGTAATCCTTTTGCCATTGGTTTGATTTTTCTTCCATCTAACCACATTGCAAATATACCAACTAATATTGGCAATATGAAAGTTGGTACTAAATAACAAATTAAGTTTTTGATTAATTCTGCTGTTGTAATAGATGCTGCATTATACATGACAAAGTTTGTAAATAATAATACCATTGTAATGATAAACATTGGAATACTTCCTACAATATATAGTAATCCATCAAAATTAATCATCTTTTTATTTTCTTTTGCTGCAATTGCTAAATCCTTTGTATATTTTTTGATACATTGGATATGTCCTACTGTCCATCTACTTCTTTGTGACCAACTTTGTCTAAATCCTGTAGGTTGTTCATCATAAACAATTGCATCTGTTGCCCAACCTAATTTTTTACCTTTGATAATTCTTTTTAAAGAAAATTCGATATCTTCTGTTAAGGTTTCTGTATCCCAACCTTGTGGTTTGATAACATCAAATTTTACCATAAATCCTGTACCATTTAATAATGGAGATAAGCCTACATTATATCTAGCTAAATGATAAAATCTATGCATTTGCCAATAGAAGATTGCATACCCTGCTGTTATCCAGTTATCAGATGGATTTTTGATATCTCTATATCCTTGTACCACTTCTTCACCTTGGCATAATTTTTTATTCATATTTTTGATAAAGTTTTTATCTACAATATTATCTGCATCAAATACAAAGAAAGCATCATATGGTGCATCTTCTGCAATTTTTTGTTGCAAAAACCAATTTAAAGCATAACCTTTAGTTTTCTTAGTTTCATCAAATCTTTCGTAAACAATCGCACCTGCTTCTTTTGCAATTTTTGCGGTATTATCTGTACAGTTATCTGCAATTACATAAATATCATATAAGTCTTTATTATAGGTTTGATTTTTTAAACTTTCGATTAAATTTCCTACCACAGCTTCTTCGTTATGTGCTGGTATAATTGCCATAAAACGATGGTCTTTTTTTACTTTTAAAGGTTTGTCTTTTAATTTTACCAAAGAACATAAACTAATAACAAGTTGATACAACCAAAATATTGTTATTGTCCATACTAAAGCTTCTCTTAGTATATATAAATAATCCATTTTTTTACCTCTCTTTAAAATATACTTTCTATATAATATTATTCCACCTTTTACATTATACTATTATTGGCAAAATAATGCAACTTTTTTAGCAAAATTTCATATAATTTTAAGAAATTTTATCTTCCTCGCTCTCCTCGCATGTTTTCAGCATCTAATTCTATGTCTTCTTCTATATTTTTTTCAAAATCTGCGGTACTCATATCTTCCTCTTTGTTATTCCATGCATTTTCCACTCTTTCTCTAATCTCTCTTTCCGTAAACTTATCGCTGATTTCTCCGTTTTGCATCAATTTTGCGACAATATCTTCTGTGTGACTATGTGATACTGTATTTAGACTTCCGTCTATGTCTTCTACCTTCAATTCTTCACAAGGTTCTCCTTTTGCGTTTTCATGTTGTTTTGCCTCTTGATAAGACTCTTCTACTGAACGATATCCATCTTGATTTTTTTGTGCTAATTTTTGTGTAGCTTGGTCTGTACCTTCCACTGGATTTTTTGCATCTTTTGTTTCCAATTCTCTATCTAAACTTCTATTGGCCTCAACACCTTTTCCGCCTAATGTTTTATCATGTGAATGATATACTTCCACAACACCATATTGTCCTTTATTAATTCCAATGGTTTCATTTCCTTGCACTTGTAATCTTGTTAAAACATCTCCCTTTTCTACGCTCTCATTTTTATTTTGTTTTACTTGATAATTTTTTTCTGTTGGATTAGTTCCTTTCTGTTTATCTTCTTCCAAATCCAATGCTTTTACATTTCCATGTTTATCAATACTAACCGCCTCATATCTTGAAGAATGCCCCTGCAAGCGATTTCCATTTTCATCTTTTAATTTTTTCAAATCATCTGATTCTACAAAAGCAAGTTTTCCTTCTTTTTCTTTTCCTTTAATCTTTCCTGCTTCTTCTAAACGTTCTCCAATCGTATCCATGTCTGTTGCCATTGTATTCATATCTACTTCTTGTTTAATTGAAATATCTTTGATTGTATTTTCTTTTTTCTTTTGTTGTACTCTAATCTGTTCCTGAAATTGATTTCGATTATTTTTTTCTCTATCTTTTATCTTGTTTTGACTATTTTGTTGTTCTCTCGTTTCCTTTTTTACACCAATACTTTGTTGATATCCCATTTCTTTTTGATAAAAATTTTGGTTTTTTAATTTTGTTTCAATTTCTTGTCTTTCTCTTTCCTGTTCTAATTTTCTTTTAGACTTGGTAATTACTTGAACAATTTCATCTTTTATTTGGTCTGAAAGGGCATTTTCTAATGTGTTTTCCCTAAAAATAATCCTATTATCTCCCATAACATTGGGATTATATCCGCCCGATTGGTTGTTCATTTAGATAATAAATATATCCATTATCTTTTAATTTTGCAGACAATTCTTCTTGTTTTCCATTTATCAAAATATTACCTAAGACAATTTTTTCAGGATGGGTAATATTCATTGATTTTACAAAATCATTATGTTTTCTATCATATTGTAATGAATTTCTAGTACTATTATTTCCCATTTGATTTGTTTTATATGTATCTACCTGTCTATTTCCTTTTTTTCTTTTTAAGTATATATAAATTCCAATGCCTAAAATGATTAATAACACACCTAAAAAAATTTTAAATCCTGCTGTCATTTTTATCTCATCCCCTTTATATAAGCACATTAGCTTAATTTGCATTTTATACAATATAAACTTAAAACCATTATAATATATTTCTCATTTTCCTTCAATAATTTAAGAAAAATTTAATTTACTATTTTTACTCTTTATAGTATAATAAAAGGTAGAGAATATATTTATTAACGAAATGAACCTTTACTTTAAAAAATGATAGAATAGTAAGAGGTATGATTATGAAAAAAATTGAAAATGAATGTAATACTTTGAGTAATAAAGAATTTTTAAATATTATACATGATTTCATTAATAATGAAACTGTTCAACAAATGAAAAATTATAGACAACATTATGAAACAACTTGTTTTGACCATTGTTATATGGTTTCTTATTATTGTTATTTAATATGTAAAAGATATCATTTAGATTATGTTTCAGCAACTAGAGCTGCTATGTTACATGACTTGTTTTTATATGATTGGAGAGTTAGACAACCTGATAGAAAGGGCTTACATGCTTTTACACATGGTAAACTTGCTTGTGAAAATGCAAGTCGAATATTTGATTTAAGCCAGAAAGAAAAAGATATGATTATAACCCATATGTGGCCAGTAACTCTACAATTTCCAACTTCTATTGAAGGTTTGATTTTGACGTTTGTGGATAAATATTGTGCTGTTTCTGAGACTTTGGAAGTTATAAAATCTAGAATGTTCATGAGAAAAGCCTTTAGATATGCTTATGTATTCTTTAGTTTATTAATGATACGATTTTAAATTTGTTTATAAACCACTTCTTAATCATGGTTATAACTTCAGGGTTAAAAAATTATTTATTAGAAAACAACGAATATATAAATATTTTTAAGATTCTCGGCTACCCTCCATTCCCGTTTAACAAATTCTAACGATAAAACCGCAACAATACCCGAAAACAGGACCCTTTACGGTTTTATCTTAAGAATTTGTAAAACTATTCCGGTCACATTCGAATTTCTTAAAAATATTTATATATTCGTTGTTTTTTATAGTTAATCAAGTAAAACCCTGAAGTTATAACCATGATTAAGAAGCGTTTTTTTCATTTTCTATTCTCTTTTTGCTATTTTTGTAATATAATGACAATGTATAAAAAATATAAATATATTTTTTATCTACTATTAAAGAAAATCAGGTGATTTTATGAAAAACATTTTATTCAAAGGCTGTGGAACAGCTATCAGTACACCTTTTGATGAAAATGGTGTTAATCTTAAAGAGTTTGAAAGACTTATTAATTTTCAAATTGAAAATGGTGTAGATGCCATTATCGTGTGTGGAACAACAGGAGAATCTTCTACCATGACAGAAGAAGAAAAAGACGCTACTATTTCTTGCGCTGTCAAAACTGCAAATGGA
Source organism: uncultured Eubacteriales bacterium (assembly GCA_949294555.1). Lineage (GTDB taxonomy): Bacteria > Bacillota > Clostridia > TANB77 > CAG-508 > CAG-269. Next base: position 2,361 of record CASFHP010000008.1, on the reverse strand, counting down.
AAAGTACCAATTATTGCAGGCACTGGTGGTAATAACACCAAAAAAGTTATTGAAAATTCCAAAAAAGCAGAAGAGTTGGGCGTTGATGGACTTTTAATTGTTACACCTTATTATAACAAATGTACGCAAAAAGGATTAATTGAACATTATAAAGTAATTGCTGAAAGTGTGTCTTTACCAATTATCCTATACAGTGTGCCAAGTAGAACTGGTGTGAATATCTTACCAGAAACTTGTTTAGAATTATCTAAAATTGATAACATTGTTGCTATCAAAGAAGCTAGTGGAAATTTATCACAAGTAGCTGAAATTGCCCACCTATGTGGAGACAATCTATATATTTATTCAGGAAATGATGACCAGGTCCTACCTGTATTATCATTAGGTGGTCTTGGTGTTATCTCTGTTTTATCAAATGTAAAACCACAATATACGCATGACATGGTTCAAAGTTTTTTCGATGGTAATATTGAAAAAGCTACAAAAATGCAATTAGATGCTTTACCTTTGATAAACGCTTTATTCTCAGAAGTTAATCCTATACCTGTTAAAGCTGGTTTAAATCATATTGGTTTTGATTTTGGAATTCCTAGATTGCCACTTACAAAATTAAGTAGTGACAAAGAGCAAAAATTAATTGAGGAATTAGATAAATTAAATTAATTAGAAATTATTAAGTAAATAAACTAACAAATATACAAAGTAATAAATCTAAAAAATATGGAGGTATAAAAATGTTAAACGTACTTGTAAATGGTTGTAATGGAAAAATGGGAAATGTTGTATGTGATTTGATAGCAGAAAATGAAAATATGCAAGTGGTTGGTGGTTTTGACAAAGTAAGCTATTCAGACTCAAAATTCCCAATCTTTACAGAAATAGAAAATATCACTGTGAAGCCAGATGTTATTATTGACTTTTCTCTTCCTGTTGCAACATTAAATATATTAGATTATGCAAAAACAAATAAAATACCAATGGTTATTGCAACAACTGGATTTACAGATGAACAAACAAAAATTATTGAAGAAGCAAGTAAAACAATTCCTATATTCAAATCTGCAAACATGTCTTTTGACATTATGATTATGAAAAAAATCGTTTCTTGGCTAGCACCACTTTTAAAAAACACAGATATTGAAATTATTGAAGCACATCACAATAGAAAAGTTGACAGTCCAAGTGGTACTGCCCAAATGTTGGCGGACAGTATTAATGAGTCTTTGGGAAATACGCTTCATTGTGAATATAACAGACATGACAAACATGAAAAACGAGATAAAAATGAAATTGGTATGTCTTCTATTAGAGGTGGAAACATTGTTGGAGAACATACAGTTCAATTTATTGGTAATTTTGAGACTTTTGAAATTAAACATACTAGTTATTCTAGAAATGTCTTTGCAGAAGGTGCTTTAAAAGCTGCTGAATTTATTGTTAACCAACAACCTGGTATGTATGCTATGGAAGATGTCCAATTGGGGACGTTTCTGTTTGAGACATTTTAAATAATTTTTTATAACCCTCAACATGACATACAAACTTTCTTCATGTTGAGGGTATTCTGAAATATATTATAAAATTTTTACAAATTTACATGCAATTTTACTATCTTGTCTATAATTCCTCGATTTCTTCCTGTGTTAAATTTGTTACTTCCTGAATAAATTTTATATCTGCACCTTTTTCCTTCATTTTTTTTGCAACTTTTTTTATTCCAAATCTTTCCACTGCTTTTTCATCTCTTATTGCCTTTTCTCTTAACTCTGCCAATATTTGCATTCTTTCATCTTCACTCATCACTTTTAATTTTTCTTTTGCTTCTTTCATCTCTTTATTTTCTTTCATATACTTTTCCACCTTCTTACTTTCAGGATTTTCTATAAATTCTAACCATTTCACTAATTCTTCCTCTTGCTCTTCTCCTGCTAGTTTATATATCTTTGGTATCTCAATTATATGTATTTCTAAGTCTTCTGTCAAGACCAGTTTTCTCTTCTCTTCTTCTATTATCTTCCATCTACTGTGATATTCTAACTCTTCTAATCTCTTTATTTCAAAATTTACTATTAATACTTCTATTGTCTTTTTTAACTCTATATAGTCATTGCTTGATTTTAGATTTTTTCCATATATTCTTGACCAATAATATAATATTCTTTCTAATAATTTATCTTTTTCCACCATCTGCATCTCTACATTACAATATTCTTCATTATTAATTTTTACTAACACATCCAATATACCCATTTTATCTTCTAGATTTTCTCTTCTTAATACAATGTTTCTACTTAAATCCACTTCTTCTAGTTCTTCATCTAGTATCGCTTCTAAAAATTTCTTTGTAATTCTTTCACTTCC